>JANMBO010000010.1:0-88214 GCA_031360425.1 Chitinophagaceae bacterium
AGGAATTAAAGACCTTGAGGATAAAGAAGTATTTAAGTATATTATTGAATTTATACTCTGTAGTTTGTTTACTATTAATTATTGACTGTTCACTATGTCGATTCTTATACTAAAAGCCGGTTTATTAGACTCACTGCAAGACTTGGGTCGTTATGGTTACAGCAACCTGGGAATAAACCCGGGAGGAGCGATGGATCCTTATGCGGCGCAGGTAGCGAATATGCTGGTGGGAAATGAAACGAATCAGGCAGTTGTTGAAATACATTTTCCCGGCCCGCAACTTTTATTTGAGCAATCCGCCTTAATAAGCATTTGCGGAAGCGACTTTACGCCCATGATCGATAATGAACCCATACCCCTGTGGCAACCCATTATTGTTCGACGGAATACGGCCTTACATTTTGACAGACTGCATAACGGAGGGTCCTGTTACCTGGCAATTCATGGAGGCATTGAAATAGAGAAATGGCTGGATAGTTACAGTACGCATCTTAAAGCAGGAGCGGGTGGTTACCAGGGAAGAAAATTAGAGAAGCTTGATCGACTTTTCCTGGGAGAGAGCTCCCTGTATTTCTCAGCTTGGTTAGAGGAGGAAAAAGAAAGAACCATCCTGCCCTGGCGGGCCGCCACCAATAAGGTATACGACCTGGCTCATGAAATATTTATTACAACGGGAAAGGAATGGGAGCAACTCGCTGTTGAATCAAAACAGGAACTGCTTACTCGTAATTTTATTATTCATCCCTCCTCCGATAGAATGGGATACCAACTGAAAGGAGAACCTTTACAATTAATAGAGTCTCTTGAATTAATTTCTTCGGGTGTAAACTTTGGAACCATCCAATTATTACCGAATGGGCAATTGGTGATTTTGATGGCAGATCATCAAACCACCGGCGGTTATCCCCGCATAGCCCATGTGATTGCCGCCCATTTGCCAAAACTGGCGCAACTTAGACCCAGCGATTGTATTCAATTTACGATGACAACTATTGAACACGCAGAAGAGTTGTATTGTGCACAACAAAACGAACTGCAAATTTTACAGAGAGCATGTGCTGATCACCTGAAACAACTAGTATGTTGACTATTGATCTGAATTGCGATATGGGTGAGGGAATGCCGCATGACGCGGCTTTAATGCCATTGATCAGTTCAGCTAATATTGCTTGTGGCGGACACGCGGGCGATTCCGACACGATGCGACGCACCATTGAACTGGCATTGAAATTTAATGTAGCAATCGGGGCGCATCCTTCTTATCCCGACCGGGAAAATTTCGGCAGAAAGGATTTGATAGGTTTATCCCTTCGGCGAGGAGATATACCGGCGATTATTACGGAACAAATACTTCAATTAAAAAAAATCTGCCTCGAGTTCGGCACATCATTACATCATATAAAGCTTCACGGAGCCTTATACAACCTGGCTGCTTCAGACATCGAAATCAGCGCCCTTGTTTGTGCCGCGGTAAAACAAATTGATCCATTGCTGATGTTATATGGTTTAAGTGGAAGTAAGATGAAAAGCGAAGCTGCTATCTGCGGATTGAAATTTGTAAGCGAAGTATTTGCCGACCGAACATACCAGGAAGGGGGCAGCTTAACGCCGCGTTCACAACCCCATGCGCTTATTGAAAACAAAAGGAAGGCTATTGAGCAGGTATTAAGCCTTGTAAAGAAAGGGTTCGTCACCAGCATAGGGGGTGTCCATATTCCCGTACAAACTGAAACGATCTGCCTGCATAGCGATGGTAGCAAGGCGGTCGACTTTGCCCGCTTGATTAGCGAAACATTTAAAGCAGAAAATATAAAAATAGGCGCTCCGGAATGGCCAAAATAACCCGTCCTTTGCCGCAATCTTAATACGTTAAAACCGTTTATTGTTTTTTAAATTAATTTGCCCGCAATTTGGAACTGATATGCAGAAGATTTATAAGCTACTGAACCTCGGCTATTATTTATTACGTTTTGGAAGTTTCCGCATGGCCTGGTTTTTATCCAAACATGGTTTCCCTATTGAAAGGATTCGAGAAGTAGGAGTTACGAACGGTCAATTAATCGTTCGGAAAACAGGGCAGCTTTTTAGTATTGCGCAGCTGATGCATTGTAAAGAAAGCCTGAATCTTTTCTTAACTATTGCTACTCATCGCGACATAAAACTCGATAATTCCAAGGCAGGAGAAATTACCATTATTTGCGGAAACACGCGCATCAGCGGCGACACTTTTGATAATTTCTATGTAGTACAAGAGTTGTTTGCGGAGGGAGTATATAGTATACACCTAAATACAGAAAAAATAGTTGTGTGCGATGTAGGGATGAATGTAGGTATTGCCTCTTTATACTTCGCCGGGCTCAAAAATGTAACACAAGTATATAGCTACGAGCCGTTTCCGGAAACCTACCAGCGGGCGTTGGTAAATTTTTCCCTGAATTCTTCTTTATCAAATAAAATTATTCCACACAATGCGGGTGTAGGGGGCTCCGATGCGTTGCTGGAAATTCCTATGATAAAAGGAGAAAGCGCCGTAATGAGCACATCCGATTTTTTTATTGAGCAGATGGAAATAGATAAATCGCACATGGTGAAGGTGGGAATCACAGATATTAAAAAAATAATTCCGGAAATACTTCTTCAACATTCGGGGGAAGCGCTTTTACTTAAGTTGGATTGCGAAGGTGCCGAATACGATATCATTTACCAATTGAATAAAATAGGTCTGCTTCCAAAGATCAGTGTGATTGTAATTGAATGGCACATGAAGGGATTTCAATCGCTCAATGATACGCTGGTTGAAAATAATTTTTGTACCACTGTTTTTCCCCGGCCCAACCAGGTTATGCAGGATACAGGAATGATTTATGCGATAAATACAAGGTTCAGCACGGTATAAACATATTCTGGGAATCTAAAATTTAAAATGAAAAATAAAGAATTTAGAATTAGTTATCCTGGATTTTTAAACGAATGACTAACCTGGGCACCACTTCATCATTTTTTATTTTTTAATCTGCCCCGGCCTGCCACACAAATAGCTTGCTTGCCTGCGGGTTTCTTGATTTCATGAACTACCACCGTTATGCCGTAAATTGACGGTCTATTTATTCAACACTTGACAAAAGGCAAAACAACCTCTGTTATTTTAGGTGCCGCTTTTTTAATGGCTACTTCTGCCATTGGACCAGGGTTTATTACACAAACCACTGTATTTACCCAACAGTTATTAGCCAGCTTTGGATTTGTAATACTGCTGTCAATTCTATTGGATATTGCGTCACAGTTAAATACCTGGCGAATTATAACCATCGCAGAAAAAAGGGCTCAGGATATTGCCAACGACCTATTACCCGGAATGGGATATTTCCTTGCATTTTTGATTGTTTTAGGGGGTCTTGCCTTTAATATCGGAAATGTGGCAGGCGCCGGTCTGGGTATTAATATTTTATTTCCGGTGGATGAAAATCTTGATTACCCGGTATACGGAGCTATCATCAGTGCCACTATTTCCGTGGTAATTTTTTGGGTGAAAGAGATCGGGGTAGCTATGGACCGGTTTTCGAAAATTTTGGGTATTGTAATGATTGGCTTAACGCTTTGGGTGGCACTTCAATCGCATCCACCCGTATTACAAGCTATACAGCATTCTTTTTTCCCCGAAAAAATAAGTCTTACTGCAATTGTTACACTCGTTGGGGGAACCGTAGGAGGTTATATCAGCTTTGCGGGTGCACATCGTTTGCTGGATGCCGGTATAAAAGGCCCTCAGCAAATAAAGCAGGTATCCAAAGGCAGTGTCAGCGCCATTCTATTGGCTTCTGTAATGCGTATACTGCTATTCATTGCCGCCTTAGGAGTAATAACGGGCGGTGGTATATTGGATGCAAAAAATCCGGCGGCTTCTGTTTTTCAGATCGCTGCTGGTAATATAGGATACAAGATATTTGGCGTTGTGCTATGGAGCGCCGCTATTACTTCTGTGGTTGGGTCCGCTTATACTTCTGTTTCATTTCTGCAAACCTTTCATCCCTGGTTTGAAAAAAACAAACGATGGATTATTACGGGTTTTATTATTTTCTCCACGTTCATTTTTGCCCTGGTGGGTAAACCGGTAAAAGTATTAGTATTGGTGGGGGCATTAAACGGGCTGATATTACCAGTATCACTGGGGTTGATGTTATTGGCAGTAAAGAGAAAGAAAATTATAGGTAATTATGAACACCCGGTATGGATGAGTGTGATTGGCTGGATGGTGGTAGTAATCATGAGTTGGATGGGAGCGAATGCGCTTTTCAGCGATTTACCCGGGCTTTGGAAGTAAGAATTCTTTGACAATGTTTTTCTTTGCATTATCATGCGATCGATGTAACTATGGTTAATTCCTGTTTTGCCGAAGGCAATTTTTTCTCTCTTGCCTGGCAATAAGTAATAGTAGCCTCAGATTTTAGGCCTTGCTGAGGTATAATTATTTTTTTCCTCATTACAGAAAATATATTTTCCCCAACTGGTTGACAACAAACAGCTAATGCCTGAAGTAAGGGCTTCCCTCATGCAGCCTTCTATACAATTTTCTCTTTCTTTCCTCGTTTTAAGAATACCGTAGTCTCTTGAAAGCTAAAATTAATCCCTATGAAACCCCGTTTAACTTTCCTAAGTAACGATCAGGATTTTATCGCCGAAAAATTCCGCATTTCCGACAATCATTTAAACAGCGCCAGCAAAATTGCCATGCTTAAAATTCAAAGCTGGAAGTTTGCGGTAAAAACACCGGAGATTGGATTAACCTACCTGCAGTCGGTAGAAGAAATTATCCGTAATTCCTTTTTCACTTTCATTCCCGCGTCTCATGTATTAAGGGAAGAGTTATATTATTTTTCGCAACTCGAGAATTAAAAAGCACGCATTAATTTATAATGGTCCCAAGCGAATGCCTTGGACCATTTAATATATGATTGAATCGGCAAATAACTTTTTTTACAAAATCTAGTTATTTAATTCTGTATCCTTCATTCTGTATTCTTACTCTATATTCAATATTCTATCTTCTCCCTACTACCTTCTGATTTTACTTTTTTAGATTTTACATTGACTATTTTACATTTCTCATTCCCAAACCCAGCATCTTCCCATGCTTCAGTTTCCTGAAATAATCTGTACTTTTATGGCGAAATTATTCGCATGAAGTATTCTTTATTTCTCTTTATATTCTTTATCGCTCAATCCGGGTATAGTCAGAAAATAGATTATAACAGTTACCCGGTTTATGAGCGGAATGATCTTGGTTTAACTTATTCTGCCAATCGGTCTATATTCCGGATTTGGTCGCCACCCGCCTCTGAAGTTCAATTGATTTTTTATAAAGCGGGAATTGGTGGAATGCCAGTTTCAACTTTTTCCATGCAGAAAGGAATAAATGGAACCTGGATTGCCACAGTAATCGGAGATCAGAATGGAAAATTCTATGTGTTCAGGTCAAAGATCGAAGATAAATGGATGGAAGAAGTGACCGATCCTTATGCAAAAATAGTGGGAGTAAATGGCAAAAGGGCTATGGTGGGAAGCCTGGCAACTACCAATCCACCCGGATGGAGTGCTGATCAGAGCACAGCCTTCAAAAACAAAACGGATGCTGTAATTTATGAAATGCATATCCGCGATGCAAGTATACACCGCAGTTCAGGTATTGCTCATAAGGGGAAATTTTTAGGGTTAACAGAAAAAGGAACTCATAATGCAGCAGGTCTATCAACAGGTCTTGATCATTTAAAAGAATTAGGCATTACGCATGTACACATGCTGCCGGCTTATGATTTTTTTACAGTCGACGAAACCAGGCTCGATAAACCACAATATAACTGGGGTTATGATCCGCTTAATTACAATACACCCGAAGGATCTTACTCTACTAATCCCTACGATGGCAGCAATCGAATACAAGAATTCAAACAGCTTATCCAAAGTTTTCATCACAATGGGTTGAGGGTGGTGATGGATGTAGTATACAATCACACCATGTTCTCATCAAATTCTAATTTTAATCAATTGGTGCCCGGTTATTATTATCGGCAAAAAGCGGATGGCAGTTTTTCAGATGCCACGGCTTGCGGAAATGAAACAGCCAGTGAGCGGGCCATGATGCGAAAGTTTATACTTGAATCTGTGATGTATTGGGTAAAGGAGTACCATGTGGATGGTTTTCGCTTCGACCTGATGGGCGTACATGATATAGAAACGATGAATGTAATTTCTAGAGCACTGCATAAAATAAAACCGGATATTTTATTATATGGAGAAGGGTGGACGGCTGGTTCCTGCCCGCTGCCCGATTCGGTAAGAGCCCTCAAAAAAAACGCTTACCGGTTAGATAAGATTGCTGTTTTCAGCGACGACCTGCGCGATGGGATTAAAGGAAGTGTGTTTGATCACAATGATCGCGGCTTTGCCAGTGGAAAAGCAGGGATGGAAGAAAGTATAAAGTTTGGGGTGGTGGCCGCCGTTCAGCATCCCCAAATCAATTATGAAAAAGTGAATTATTCCAAAGCACCCTATGCGGCAGCACCATATAATACCATTAGTTATTGCGAGTGTCACGATAATCATGTGCTATGGGACAAACTTGCTATTTCTGCTAAAAATAATACGGTAGCAGAAAGGAAGGAGATGCATAAACTGTCCCTTTCAATTGTACTTACTTCGCAGGGCATTTCTTTTTTACATGCAGGTACCGAATTCCTCCGTAGCAAGAATGAAGCGGAGAATTCATTCAATGCTGGGGATAGTATTAATGCGATCGACTGGAATCTAAAAACAATAAATAAGGAGATATTCGGGTATGTGAAAGGACTTATAAAAATGAGGAAGGCGCATCCCGCTTTCCGTCAAACTACTGCGGAACTGGTAGCCAAAAATATATCGTTCATGAACGAACTTCCACCAGGTGTGGTAGCGTATACGATTAATGGGGCCGCCGTTAAGGATGCCTGGAAAAATATATTTGTAATATATAATGGAAGCGGAGCAACGCAAACCATAGCACTTCCTCCCCTGGCATGGAAAACATATGTGGTTGATAATTCATTCGTTTCAGCCGGTAAAAATAATTTCGGTGATGTAAATGCGAAGCCCTTTTCCTGTACTATTCTTTATACCAGGTAACGGCTTCCGTAAATTAACATCTATAGCTGCCGAACTAGTTGTACCTTTTATTAAAATGGGATGTATGAAAGTGCTGGCATCTGTGATAATGGTACTCAGTTTCGGATGGGCATCAGCTCAAACTACAGAAAACACCGGATCAAACAATGATCCTCCCATTTATAATGATGTATCCGGCACTCCGTATGTAATAAGAGATTGGAGTGAGGGAGTAATCCGGTTTAGTAGTGGTCGCGTGACCGACCAATTCAAAATAAAATTTGATTGTATTACGAATCATTTGATGCTTCAATTTAAGGGAAGCAGTTTTGCCACGGAAAGCAAGGTGAGGGAGTTTGTAATGTATAGCAAATCGGGTGCGGGGAAAGACTCTATGGTATTTCGAAAAGGTTTTCCCGGTACTAAAAAAGCGAACGAAGAAACTTTTTATCAGGTATTGGCTGAAGGGAAAACGATGCTGCTTTTGTTGCACATTAAGCAAATTACCGAAGAACAGCAAATTGCCTCTAAGGTAATTTATCGCCGGATACGGGATGAACAAGAGTACTACCTGCTTAAAGACGGAGCGATGGCTGTTTTGCCTACTGACAAATCATCCATCATCCAAACGTTGAATGATCAATCGGAGAAAATTCAGCAATTTATCAACGAACATCAAATCAAATTTCGAAATGCAGAAGACTTTAGAAAATTAATTGTTTATTATAACTCGCTTTTGTAGCCTGTAACTACTTCAACCAAAAAAGTCTCTGGCACAAAGGCCAAAGACGTAAATGACGGACCAAAAACCGGGTTACAGAGATAAAAAGGGCGGGTACATCTAAAAGTATATGTATTGACGGGTTCTGAGGAGTAGGGGTTGCAACTGATGTAAAGAAATTTAGTTAAGGGCTGCAAAGAGAGTGCGTTCTTTAAGTAATTCAACCGGGAAATTATCTCAGCTCTTTAATCCGGAATTTTTTCCAGCGGACCTTTATACCCCCGCCATCGTGTATTTGCAAAGCGATAAACCCGGTCCCTTGTCCTATTTTTTCATCTTTAATAAAAACCATTTGGTGATCATTCAGCCAGGTAGTTACTTCATCTCCATTTACCTGTATTTTTAAATTATTCCAATTATCTGGTTTTAAGAATTTTTCATCTTCCGGAATAGGCTGTATCAACCATCCTCTTCCGTAGGATTCATATATACCTCCTGTATGGTTGTTGAGGGGAGCTACTTCAACCTGCCAGCCGCTTATCTTTACTCCCTCAATAGAGGAACGGAAGAAAACGCCGCTGTTTCCATTGGCCTCCTGTTTGAATTGCAGCGTAAGAATAAAATTCTTGTAGGGTTTGATGGTTGACAGATAACCGTATTGTTTATCCGGGCCGCTTTCGCACACCAGTTCTCCTTTTTCGACGTACCATTTTTCTGTGCCGTGTATGGTCCATCCGCGTAAATCCTTTCCGTTAAATAACTTCTTTTGAGCAATCGAGCCGGAGATAGAGAGGGAAAAAATAAAAAAAGTAAGAAAGTACTTCATGGCAGTTTTATTAAAAGTACGTAATTCTTATTTGACCTGATCATCCTATTGGATTCTTATTCTTCCATATTATTGATTTTATCTCCTTTATTTGTTTTAGGCATCATAGCAAGAGCAGATGCAATAGGAGAGGGTAAAATATTACCGACGCTATTTGTTTAGAACTACAGGCAGGAACAAATTATTTTAATGAGCAATTAAAGTGAAAGGGAAAATAATTTTTCCTTGGCAAACTATGTTTTGAGCGATATATTTTGTTTAAATAAAAATTGCCTGCTCTTGGGTAATAAACAATCATGCCGGAACAGGGCATAACCATTCAAACTTTATTGTTCAATTCGGATGCTGCGGTTTCGGGTTCCCCAATACCAGGCCTTCAGCGAATCTTTTTTCCAGGCAGAATCGGAAGGGGAGGATTGCAAAACTACATAGATCGTATAATGCACCGAGTCTTTTGTTTCCAACTTGAATTGATTGCTCACTTGTTGCAGCGCCTGGAACCTCTTTACTGCCCGTTGCCTGTTTTCTGTTTCTTCGCAGATGAATTTATAGGAACCAACCGGTGGAATAACCTCCGCTATTTTTTTTCTTGTTGCCGTATCGGGATTGGTGGATTGCATTAACGAATCCGGCTTGATCGGCACTGCATTGCTGCTGTCGATTATGGGTATATTGACAGATTCATTATTTTCAGTGCTATTACTTGTCTTTTTAGAATATAACAAATAACCTCCCCAAACAATAACTCCAAGGCCCAAGACGATTCCTCCAAAAATCAGGGCTTTTCTGAGTGCGTTACTCTGCCCGCTCTGGCTCGTGTATTCATTATTGTATAAAAATCTTCTTTCTCCTTGTTTTTCGGCACTTTTTTCCGGCGGAAGGCCTTCCATGCGTTCACTCATTGCTTGTCCGTGCATGTAATCAAAACCCCCATCTTTATTCTTTTGCAGGGTACCTATTCCCTCGAGATAAACGGGTTTGCCGATATTGAGTAAGAATTTACAGTCCGCAAAATAGGATTCCAGATCAGATTCAGCCAATGGCTTGATTTTTCCGGTTTTCTCCCGGATATATTCAATCAGCTCATGATCCGGACCTGCAACTGGTTTAGAGGTAAACAGGATTTGTTGTAAGAATTCCTGGTAGTTTTTATCGGTTTGTTCTGGAATAGTTACCTCCTTATCTATGGAAAACCGGCCAATACCGGGGAAATTTAATTGCTTATGCTGGTATAAATATTGAGTTAATAAACCTGATACTTTCAAGATAATATGAGTTTTGGCACAATTTACTGATTAATTACTAACGTAGGACTTAGCACATTATTTTTGCCAGGCGAGTAGGCTTCTCATAAAACTTTTTAAAATGCTTACAGAGAACGAAAGGCGATTTATGACTTTTTGGGAGACCCATCGGGATCGGGAGAAAAAGCTTTTTCGGCAGTTACTTTTTGGCATTCCAGTAGGATTATTGTTTGCAATACCCATCCTGATCTTGCTTTTTTCGGGTAAACTCTGGTACAAAAGGGCTGACGCAGTTGCTAATACACAGGCAAGTCCGGTAGTATTGGTTATTGCTGTAATTATTATCACGGCATTTGTCGCTGTTTTTTATAAACGGCATCAATGGGAAATGAAGGAACAGCAGTACCAGGAACTCAAAAATAAAGAGGCGAAACAATCAAATTTAATAGAAGAAAAGCAGCAATAAGTAGAAATACCCTGTCTATATACCGAATAATTATATTTGCGAAAGGTATGATGAAACTAATAACTGGATGCTTGCTGTTGACGGTAGTATTTTGCGGATGTTTAAAAAAAGATATAGGATGTCCTTATAAAGTGGAAAATAAGATTGCACCGGTTTCAGAAGAACAGGCTATATTGAATTACTTATCCGGCAATAGTCTTACCGCTACCAAACATGGCAGCAATATGTATTATGAGGTAGTGCAGGGTGGTACCGGTAATACGCCAGGTATGTGCTCAAACGTCATCGTTCAATATACCGGAAAGCTTGCTAACGGAAACATTTTCGACTCGAAGAATGCGGCTGCATTTACATTGGGTTCTCTTATTGAGGGTTGGAAAGTTGGTTTACCCCTCATTAAAAAGGGAGGACGCATTCGCTTATATATTCCACCTACTTTAGGGTATGGTATGGTTGATGTAAAAAATGATACCGGCGCCATCGTTGTACCCGCAAATTCAATCCTCATTTTTGATATTACCCTCTCCGATGTTCAGTAGCACCTGCTCTTTCTGAAAATTAGTATTACAGGAGTATTCATTTCTTTTCTGTTACTTTTGTTTTAAACCTTTTTTGCTTGGCACACGAAGCGATCTCTGTTTTCGACATTTTTAAAATAGGGGTAGGCCCATCCAGTTCGCACACGCTGGGGCCCTGGCGTGCCGCTCAGCGTTTTTCTGAATCACTTTTTTCCAAAGGAAATGTGCACAATGTTCAATCTTTGCGCGTTTTGCTATATGGATCATTGGCTAAAACAGGAAAAGGACACGGAACGGATATAGCCGTACAACTCGGGTTGAGCGGAGAGGACCCGGTAACCATTGCAGTCAACAGTATAAATGCAAGAATCGCAGACATACAAAGTATGAAGAAGTTATTGCTGCACGGCTTGCACGAAATAGACTTTGATCCGCAGGAGGATATTGAATTTTTGATTTCCGAATCCTTGCCATTTCATCCTAATGCGTTAACATTCCTCGCTACTTTTTCTAATGGTTCCCCGATGGCGGAAACTTTTTATTCTATTGGTGGCGGCTTTGTAAAGAAAGAAGGAGAAGTTTCTATCGCGGCTAACGATATTCAGTTGCCTTTTCCTATCGATAAAGCGGAAGACATTTTGCATTGGTGCCGCACCACCGGAATGAGCATCAGTGAAGTGGTTATGGAAAACGAACAATGCTGGCGTTCGGAGCAGCAAGCCCGAAAGGATATGCTGAATATCTGGAGGGTCATGAAAGAATGTACTTACCGGGGATGCCATACCAGTGGAATATTACCCGGTGGATTGAATGTAACGCGCCGGGCAGCTGAACTCAACACTAAATTGTTGCAGGGGAAATCGTACACGGATGTTGAAAGCTGGAATAAGAGTATTCGCTCAGGAGGAAATGATTTCAATTATATCCTGGATTGGGTTAGTTGTTTTGCATTGGCCGTTAATGAAGAAAATGCCTCCTTTGGCAGGGTGGTTACTGCGCCTACTAATGGAGCAGCCGGCGTTATTCCGGCTGTGCTTCATTATTTTGTTACTTTCTGCAATGGAAATAACGAAGATAAAATTGTTCAGTTCATGCTTACGGCAGCAGAAGTAGGAAGTATTTTTAAAAAAGGCGCCACCATTTCCGCGGCGATGGGTGGATGCCAGGCTGAAATTGGTGTATCCTCCGCGATGGCTGCGGCCGGACTAACGGAAGCCATGGGTGGCTCGCAAAGGCAGGCACTGATGGCTGCTGAAATAGCAATGGAACATCATCTTGGATTAACCTGTGATCCAATTGGTGGGCTTGTTCAGATTCCCTGTATCGAACGAAACACCATGGGAGCCATTAAGGCTATTACAGCTTCTCAATTAGCCCTGCAAAGTACCCCCGATTTTGCCCGGGTATCGCTTGATACAGTTATTAAAACGATGTGGGATACTGCAAAAGATATGAGCTTTAAATATAAAGAAACCTCCGAGGGCGGGCTCGCCGTACACATTCCTATCAGCTTGAGTGAATGTTAAGAATTCTGCAACATTTTATTTTATTATTATTTACAACCTTTCCCCACTATTTTTAGTTGTTTATATTTATCATTTTTTAAAAGTAGAAATCCTAAACAGGGAAAGCTTTGTTTAGGGATTATTTGGAACTCTCTTTGAATTAACCTGCAATTTCTAATTGGTATGAAAACAAACGCTGTTGCGCGGATATTGGACATATTACGTTTTGAAAAAAAGGAAATATCCGCTATTTATTTCTATGCTATTTTGAGTGGGTTGGTTCAGCTTTCTCTTCCCTTGGGTATTCAATCAATAATCAGTTTCGTGTTGGGTGGCTCCCTGTCTACCTCGCTGGTGATACTGATCATTCTTGTAGTAATCGGCGTATTTATCAGTGGATTGCTGCAGGTAAACCAGATGAAGATTATTGAAAAAATTCAGCAAAAACTATTTGTGCGTTATTCTTTTTTATACGCGTACACCATCCCGGGCATTAACCTGAAGGCGGTGGACGGTTATTATTTGCCAGAACTGGTAAACAGGTTCTTTGATACTGTTTCTCTTCAAAAAGGCCTTGCTAAATTATTGCTGGAAGTACCTGCTGCTACGCTGCAAATTCTCTTTGGCCTTATCCTTCTTTCTTTTTATCATCCGGTATTTATATTTTTTGGGATAAGCCTGGTAAGCTTATTATACCTCATTCTCCGTTTTACAGGAAACCGGGGATTGCAAACCAGCATTGAGGAAAGTAATTATAAATACAAAGTAGCAGGCTGGCTCCAGGAAATCGCCCGGGTAGCTACCTCCTTTAAATTCTCCCTGGCATCGCAGCTGCACCTGCTTAAAACGGATAAAGAGGTGAGCGGCTACCTGACTGCACGAACGCATCATTTTAAGATTCTGCTTTTTCAATATTGGAGTCTCATTGTTTTTAAAGTTATTATCACTGCTTCCATGTTGATAGTTGGCAGCTTCCTCCTGGTAAATCAGCAATTGAATATTGGCCAGTTCATTGCCGCAGAGATAGTAATTCTTATAGTGATGTCATCTGTAGAGAAATTGATAGGGAATCTCGATAGTGTATATGATGCACTGACCTCCGTGGAAAAACTGGCTAAACTAACGGATAAGCCGCTGGAAATAAATGGTGGTTATAAGATTATTCAAAAGTCGCTGGAGGGTATGTCGGTTACCGTTAAAGACTTGAGTTTTGGGTATGAACAAGATAAAATGATTATACAGGATATTTCTTTTAGTGTAAAAGCAGGGGAGAAATTTTGTATAACTGGCGAAGATGGATCGGGCAAATCAACTTTGTTGAGAATATTAACCGGTTCCTATCAACCTTACCAGGGTACGATTACGATCGATAATATTCCACTGAATAACTATGATCTTAATTTTCTTCGTTCTCGAACAGGGGTTCTTTTTGGAATGCAGGATATATTTGAAGGTACTCTTCTTGAGAATATTACAATGGGCAACCAGGAGGTTCCATTGGAAAGAATAATGGAACTGGCGGGCAAAATTGGTTTACTCGAATTTTTCGAAACCGAAAAAGAAGGATTGAACTTACAACTGCATCCCGCGGGTAAAAAGCTTTCAAGGAAAATAACTCATCGTATCCTCTTGCTTCGCGCCCTGGTACTTCAGCCTCGTCTCTTATTACTGGAAGAACCTTGGCTTGGATTAGAATCGGCGGAAGCGGAAAAAATAAAGAATTTTCTGCTCAATGAGATGAAACAGGTTACTATTATAATCAGTACCAGTGATGAAAGTTTTGCACGTACCTGCGATCAGCAAATCCGATTGAGTAATGGAAAGAAGCAATTAAATTAAAATAATTATTCCTTGTTATGGATGCAATAAAACAATTGGTGGAATCTATTATAGGCGGGCCGGAAAAACTTCGGTCCTTTAACAGTGTATACCGGGTGCATCACAAGAGTCGTGTACGCTATTGGTTCTTGGGTATTTTTATTGTGATGGGGATCATCCTGTTTTTGCCATGGACTCAGAATATTCGGGCAAAAGGTACCGTTACCACCTTGCGACAGGAAGAGCGCCCGCAGGAATTGAATACCATCATATCCGGCCGGATTATTAAATGGCATATAAAGGAAGGAGATCTTGTTCGGGAAGGTGATACTATTGTTCAACTGGCGGAAGTAAAAGACGATTACCTCGATCCCCAATTACTAACCCGGACGAAGGAGCAGTTGGAATCAAAAAAATCGGCCGTTGAAAATTATAAGAACAAAATTGGAGCGGTAGATCAGCAGATTGATGCTTTACAAACTGGGCAGCGGTTGAAGTTGCTGGAACTGGAAAATAAAATTGACCAACAGAAAATGAAGATCCGTAGTGATAGTATGGACGTAGTTGCCGCTCTGAACGACTATTCTATTAAATCACTGCAACTATCGAGGCAACAGGCTATGTATGATTCCGGACTTGTATCGCTGGTTCAATTAGAACAACGAAACCAGGCTAAACAGGATGCGCTGGCTAAACAAACCAGTGCGGAAATAAAATTAAATAATGCCAAACAGGAAATGATGCGTTTGCAGCTGGAGTTAAACGGGGAGCAACAACAATATCTCGAAAAAATTTCCAAGGCGGGGTCAGATCGATACCAGTCTTTGTCGCAAATAGCTACAGGGGAAGGGGAAATATCAAAGTTGCAGAATCAGTATATGAATTATAATATCCGCAACGGCCAATACTATATAAAGGCACCACAAAATGGCCAGGTCGTAAAAGCGCGCCGGCAGGGGATTAATGAAATTATTAAAGAAGGAGAAATGCTGGTTGAAATTGTTCCCGACAATCAGCAATACGCGGTGGAGTTATTTGTACGCCCGGTGGATTTACCTCTGGTTTCTGCGGGGCAGCTGGTACGTTTTATTTTTGATGGTTTTCCTGCTATCGTTTTCAGTGGATGGCCCGAAGCATCCTATGGAATATTTTCAGGTAAGGTAGTGGTAATTGAAAATAATTTAAATGAGAACGGGTTGTTCCGCATCCTGGTGGCTGAAGATGAAAAAGAAAAACCGTGGCCCCTGCAATTGCGCATGGGTACGGGGGCTTCTGGTATTGCCCTCCTGAAAGATGTACCGATATGGTATGAGTTATGGAGAAATATCAATGGATTTCCACCTGATTATTATAAACCATCCATTACAAGTTCATCATCAGGCAGTAAAAAGTAAAGCTTCCAATGAAATCACTATTTCAATTTTTCCTTAAAAGGTTGGGTATTTCGCTAATCTTTGTTTTTCATTCCGTTGGAATTCTATGCGCTGAAAAAGGAAGTGATACTAGCATAAGGCAAGTGTTAGGCGAGCAGGATTTTCTGAATATCCTGCGCGCTTATCACCCGGTGGTAAAGCAGGCTGGATACAAGGTGCAACGCGCTTCCGCGGCCATTACCCGGGCAAAAGGTGATTTTGATCCGTTACTTTCCGTCGATTTCAACCGTAAGCGTTTCGATGGAACACCATACTATAGCTATTACCAGCCGCAACTCACTATTCCAACATGGTATGGAATCGAATTATATGCCGGCGCTGAAGAAATTGGAGGAAGCCGCATAAACAGCGAAAGTACACTTGGTCAAACCAGTTATATTGGAGTTAGTGTTCCTATATTGAAAGATCTCCTGCTTGACAAGAGAAGAGCGGTCCTGAAGCAGGCTAAGATTTTCAATCGTCAGGTAACTGCCGAGCGAACTCTTCTCCTGAATGATCTTTTTTTCGATGGAATAACCGCTTACTGGAACTGGGTGCGTGAATATGAGGTTTTACAGGTAATCAATAATATGGTAAAAGTAAATGAAACACGCTTAAGTTTTGTAGCCATTGAATACCAGCAGGGCAGCCGACCTGCCATCGATACAACGGAAGCCCTCGTACAGCTGCAGAGTTTTCAATTATTGGAAAAGGAGGCCTTTCTTCGGTTTCAGAATGCTGCTCTTGAATTGTCAAATTATCTTTGGTTGGAAAACGGAACACCCTACGTAATACCCGAATCCATTACACCCGATTCCTCGTGGAAAAAAATGATAGGAAGTCAGCCAGCACCAGTATTGGATTCAGTTTTACAAGCGGCCCGTTTTCAGCATCCTAAATTGCAGGCTTATAATTTCAAGATTGACTGGCTGCGAATCGACCAGCAATTAAATTTTCAAAGTGTACTTCCTAAACTGGATGTAAAGGCAAACCTCTTAAATAAGGGATATAATGTATTATCAAAAGTTAATACCACATTCCTGGAAAATAATTACAAATACGGAATCAGTTTTAGCATGCCGCTGCGGTTATCAGAAGGAAGGGGTGCCTACCGGCAAGCTAAATTAAAAATCGCTGAAACATCCCTCGAACAAAAATTAGAACAGTGGCAGATTGAAAATAAAGTGAAATCCTATTTCAATGAAGTATTAACGCTGCAGCAACAGGTACTAATCAGCGAAAAAATGCTAATGAATAATGAGCGCCTATTAAAAGGAGAAGAAACCAGGTTTGGAATAGGGGAGAGTACCTTGTTTATTTTAAATACAAGGGAAAATAAAACCCTGGAATCTCTTCAGAAATTAATGGAACTCAAAACAAAATTTTATAAAAATCTTGCGGGACTTCAATGGGCCGCGGGGGCACTACGGTAATATATTCATTTAATTCATTAAAGGATTAACCTCCATTTCTTTTGTATCCATATCAGAATAATCTTGGATCACATTATACAAGGTTCCTCTTTCCACCGGTTTTCTACCAGCTTGTTTTATGAGCGTAACCAATTGCGCGGTAGTCATAGAAGGATTCTGTTCCTCAGAGCCTGCCATCGAATATATTTTGGTGGAATCATCAATCGTACCATCAATATCATTTACTCCGAAGGAAAGCGTTAGCTGGGCATTCTGCCTGCCCAGCATCGGCCAATATGCCTTTAGATGGGGAAAGTTGTCCATATACAACCTTGCGATAGCATATACTTTCAGATCTTCAATCAGACTGCTTTCAGCGATATGACTCATTTCATTATCCTGGTTGCGGAATTTGAGTGGAATAAATGTGTTGAAACCTGTTGTTTTATCCTGTAGCGAACGAAGCCTTTCCATATGATCGATGCGGTGTTCGTATTTTTCAATATGGCCGTAAAGCATGGTGGCATTGCTGTGCATACCCAGTTTGTGCGCAGTTTCGTGTATGGTTAACCAACCGGACGCATCCACTTTATCTGCGCAAATCTGTTGCCGGATAGTTTCGTCAAATATTTCGGCTCCCCCACCTGGTAAAGAATCTAAACCGGCCGTGTGCAGGTATTGCATACCATCTTCAACTGTCATCTTTGCTTTGCGGAACATATAATCCAGCTCTACCGCAGTAAAACCTTTTATATGCAAATCCGGGCGGTGTGCTTTTATTTTTTGTAAGAGGTCTCCAAAATAAGCAAGGTTCATTTTGGGATGAACGCCTCCTACAATGTGAACTTCCGTAACTGGTTTGCCATCATATTTCTTTACAATATCCAGCATCTGTTCGGTACTTAATTCCCATCCTTCCTCTTTATGCGCATACAAACGGGAATACGAACAAAACTTGCAGGCGAATACACAAACATTGGTGGGTTCTATATGAAAATTACGATTGAAGTACGTGGTGTGTCCGTGCAGGCGCTCGCGTACAAAATTAGCGAGCGAGCCCAAATAAGAAAGACTACCTTTTTCAAAAAGCAGCAATCCTTCCTCTATATTAATGCGCTCTTTATTTATAATTTTTTCCGCTATTCTTTTCAGCAGCTCGTTTGATTCGTTGGCTATAATGAATTGAACCGGGGCTAAGGTCTTCACTTGGTAATACTTTCCGCAAATTTACGGCAGGAATCAGTTACAGCAATGCACCAGCAATGCTTCCGCACATTAAACAGGCAATGGTACCTCCCAGCAATGCTTTTAAACCCAGTTCGGTAAGGTTACGCCGTTGGTTGGGCGCCAGTTGGCTTATACCCCCAATTTGGATACCGATCGACGCGAAATTCGCGAAACCACACAGGGCATAAGTAGCAATAATAATCGATTTGGGATCAGCAATTTTTCCGGTATTCTTCATTTCTCCAAAAGAGATATAAGCTACAAATTCGTTAAGGATTGTTTTTTCGCCCAGTAATTGCCCCACCTGCACCATTTCGTTCGCATTGACACCAATCATCCAGGCAATGGGTGAGAATATATATCCCAGAATCATTTGAAGGGAAAGGGAATTATACCTTCCATCGGTTGCTGCATCAATACGGGCGTTTAATCCAAGATGATAACCCACTGAACCCAATATCCAATTACCCAAATACATTAAAGCGGTAAATACAATCAGCATAGCCCCCACGTTTACGGCCAGCTTTAGTCCATCGGTGGTGCCAAGAGAAATTGCATCCAGTAAATTATCTCCGATTTTTTCTTTGGGCACCTCTAATTTCTCCATAGTGGGTTCTGTTTGTGGAAACAAAATTTTAGACACTACTATGGCGGCCGGTGCACTCATAATGGATTGACTTAACATATGCAGAGCAAAAAACTTTTGCTGAACAACATCGCTTCCTCCTAAAAATCCAACATAAGCGGCTAAAACACTGCCGGCCGTGTTGGCCATGCCTCCCACCATAATACACAACATTTCCGAGCGTGTTAATTTATCTAGAAAGGGCCGTATCATCAATGGAGCTTCTGTTTGTCCAAGGAAGATGTTCGCAGCCGTGGATACGCTTTCAGGTCCCGAAACGCCTATCTTCTTTAACAACCATGCAAATACATATACTACTTTTTGTAAAATACCCAGGTAATAAAGCATAGCGGATAGCGCAGCAAAAAATATGATATTGGGTAACACCTGTACACCGAAAATATAGGCCCAGCTTCCTTTATCATTGGCCAGGTTTCCAAAAATAAATTCAATGCCTTTGTGACCAATATTTATCAGTTCAACAAATTTTTCACTCAGCCAGCCGAAAACCACTTTAATGAAGTTTACTTTTAACACACCAAGCGCAAAACTGATCTGGGCTACTACACCTATTAATACCAGTTTCCAGTTAATGCCTCTTCGGTTGTTGCTGAAAATCCAGCAAATGAATATCAGGAAAAACATGCCTAATGCGCCCCGGAGCAGATTTTCAATTGAAGCATTCATTTAAGATGGTTTTGGTTGTAGAAAGACTTGGCAATATAAAGGAAAATAGGGAGAAGAGGTATACGCGATAAGGGATGTTTGATGGTGATACGGGCATTGCCCACTGAAGCTTTTGCGAAGCAGGGATGCTTGATAATGAATATGGGATGCGGGATGGGGGAGGATGGATACATGATGCTGGATACTGGATACGGGATACTTGATGTGGAACTACTCACCTAAGCTTTAACGCAGATGGGATACAGGATGCTGGTTACTGGATACAGGATATTTGATGCAGAGTTTTAGATACTAGATGTTGAAGAACAAAGTTGGAGATTGAAAAGTAAATCTGCCGGGCGCAGGTGAACGGCTGTTTTTTTAATTAAATAAAAAAACCCCATCGGGAGGATGGGGTGTGGCATCAAACTATATATCTTATTAAATATGCTGCTCGATCTTTTTTACAAAGTTTGTTTTGGGTTGCGCCCCTATTAGCTTATCTACTACTTTGCCCCCTTTGATGAAAAGAATAGCCGGAATGGAAGTAACACCATAATTAATGGAAAGTTGGGGATTGTGATCTACGTTTACTTTACCTACATTTATTTTTCCATCGTATTCCTTTGATAATTCTTCAATAACAGGCCCGATTGCGCGGCAGGGACCACACCATTCAGCCCAAAAATCCACTACGGTTAATTTATCGGAGCTGATTACTTTCTCCTGGAAATTTGAATCAGTAAGTTCTAACGCCATAATAATTAAGTTTAAAAATGTTTTATCAGTGACTTTTGTTTGTTTATAGGAAGCTGCAAATTTACTACCATCTACCTAAACAAGCAATGCTGGCACAAAGTTGTGTAAAACTTGTCATTTGTTTTAGTCGGCCCGCTTACATTCCTGTTAAAAAGGCGGTGTTTGATAGGTTGATAGGTTGATTCGTTCGATGGTGGGCAGTTGAATGATTGGCCTCCTTTTTGGAAAATTCAATTTTTTACCATCTGCTTAACGATTGTGCCGGGCAATTAACTATTTAACCTATCAACTTGTCAACTACTTACTACCTGTACTTCCAGTTCCGGGCTATTGGTAAGGAACGTGGCCATGTCTTCATTCATTTCAAATCCGTTGTCCATACTGAATAAACTCACCTTGTGCTGCAACTTCAGGTCCTTTATGGTGAACTTGATACCACTGCGCCCCCGATGATACTTTAAATTCTTCTCCAGGAAATTCACCATATTGGATGTAATGTGCCGGGCTTCTACAGTAATGATCAATTGTTTTGTTAACTGTTGTTTGATACTTTCCAATAACATAATCGAAGAAACCTTGAATTCAAACTCATTTTCTTTTCCCCATCGGGTTTTAAAATAACCGGTAATAAACAAATTCTTTCCTTTTTCCAGGTAGTTGGAAAATTTTACATAGTCATCACTCCATAATAGAAATTCGCTCTTACCACTGAAATCTTCCAGCACAAATGATCCGAAATTTCTTCCCGTTTTGGTTACCCGGTGTTGCGCGTCAATAACCAAGCCGGCGAGACGAATGATTTTGTTAGGATTTGCCTGCAAGGTTACTGCTTCTTTTATCTCATTGAAATCCTGGATACCGGTTATCCCGTAATGATGAATTTCAAATTTGAAATGATCGAGCGGGTGCCCGCTCATAAACATACCCGTTACCTCCTTTTCGTGATCGAGTAATTCGGTAAGCGTCCAATGTTCGCAAGGCTGAAATTTGGGAGGCGGTACTTCCATCACGGAGGGCAGATCTCCAAAAAGTGTATTCGTGCTTCCGGCTGTTAAACTCTGCTGGGCCTGGCCCCAGTTGATGAGACGTTCTATTCCGGTGCGCATTTCTCCCGGGGCAAGATAAAAGTACTGCGCCCGGTGCAATTCCTTAAAACAATCAAAGGCGCCGGCATACGTAAGACTTTCCAGCGTTTTTTTATTAACGGTTCGCTGGTTGATCCGCTTTATCATATCAAAGATGGAAATGAAATGGCCTTTCTTCTCCCTTTCTTCAATAATACTTTCCAACGCGGCTTCTCCCACGCCTTTTAATCCACCCAACCCAAAGCGAATATCGCCCGCCTTATTAACTGCAAATCCTTTTTTCGATTCATTGATATCGGGGCCCAGCACTTTTAATCCCATTCGCTTGCATTCTTCCATAAAGAAGGTGATCTTTTCAATACTGCCGGCGTTATTCAATACAGCCGCCATGTATTCGCTTGGGTAATGCGCTTTCAGGTAGGCTGTTTGGTAAGCCACCATTGCATAGCAGGTAGAGTGCGATTTATTAAACGCGTATTGCGCAAAGGCTTCCCAGTCGGTCCAAATTTTCTCCAGTGTTCCAGCCTCATAACCCTTCTGGGTGGCACCAGCAATAAACTGGCTCTTCATTTTATCAAGCACCGACTTCTGCTTTTTACCCATGGCTTTTCGCAATACATCCGCGTCTCCTTTGCTGAAACCACCAAGGCTTTGCGCCAATAACATCACCTGCTCCTGGTATACGGTAATGCCATAGGTTTCTTTGAGATATTCGGCCATGATGGGTAAATCGTAACTAATTTTCTCCCGGCCATGTTTGCGATCAATAAAATTAGGAATATAAGCTATAGGACCAGGCCGGTACAGTGCATTCATAGCAATTAGATCATCGAATTTATCCGGCTTCAGGTCGCGCAGGTATTTTTGCATCCCGGGACTTTCAAATTGAAATGTACCAATCGTATCACCCCGCTGGTATAACTGAAATGTTTTCTCATCTGTAAGAGTGATTGAGTCAATGTCTATTTCTACTCCATGATTTTCATTTATGAGCCGCAAGGCATTCTTTAAGATAGTAAGTGTTTTCAAACCTAGAAAGTCCATCTTAATTACCCCGGCGTCTTCAATAATATTTCCCTCTATTTGGGTTACCCATAAAGGGGAGTCTTTGGCAATACATACCGGAATCAGTTCAGTTAAATCTTTAGGTGCAATGATAATCCCTGCTGCATGAATACCGGTATTGCGTACCGACCCTTCGAGCCGTTCCGCTTCGTGTAGCACCTGCCCTTCGAGCGTAGTTTCCTTTTTGTACACTTCGCGAAGGCGTTTTACTCCTTCCAGTTCATCAGGTCCAACGTTATCTTTTTCTTCCAGTGATTTTTCTCCTTCCTTCGCATTTAACGGAGCGTGCAATACCCTGCGTAACTCAATACCGGGTCTGTCGGGCACCAACCTGGCCAATGCATTCGATTCGGCCAGTGGAAGATCCAGGACCCTCGCTACATCCTTAATACTCATCCGGGCGGCCATCGTGCCATAGGTAATAATTTGAGCTACCTGGTTCTGCCCGTATTTTTGCACTACATAATCAATTACTTTCTGTCTCCCTTCATCATCAAAATCAGTATCGATATCCGGCATTGATTTACGATCTGGATTCAGAAATCGCTCGAAGAGTAAATTATATTTAATCGGATCAATATTGGTAATGCCAATACAATAGGCTACCACACTACCCGCAGCGGAACCACGGCCCGGTCCTACAAAAACACCTAATTTTTTTCCTGCTTTAATAAAATCACTTACTATCAGAAAGTATCCGGCAAAGCCCATCGTTTTAATAGTAAACAATTCAAATTCTATACGTTCCTCTATTTCCGGGGTAATTTCGTTATAACGCAGACGGGAACCCTCGTAGGTAATATGTTTTAAGTATTCCCATTGATTTAGATTACTATCTTTATGAACCTGGAATGCCTCGGGAATGGGAAATGCCGGCAACAGGATATCTTTCTTAAGATTCAATACTTCCACTTTTTCGGCAATGCGGTTGGTGTTGTCGATGGATTCCGGAATATCCCTGAAGAGGGCCTTCATTTCTTCCGTAGTTTTAAAATAAAACTGGTCGTTAGGAAACTTGAAACGGCGGTCCTTCAGATGAACGTCATCGTTTACAAAATCGTCATAACCCGGGGTAGCTTTCTTTTCCCCGGTATTGATGCAAAGTAGAATGTCATGTGCATTATAATCGTCCTTATCAGTATAATGGCTATCATTGGTAGCAATTACCGGCACCTTATACTTTTTTGCAAATTTTAATAAGGTTTGATTGATAAGTTCCTGTTCTTTGATGTTATGCCGCTGCAGCTCTATAAAATAATCTTCTCCAAAAAGGTTAAGCCACCACTGAAATTCTTTTTCTGCTTTTTCTTCACCTCCATGTAATATGATTTGAGGAACATATGCTCCGATGCAGCAGGTAGTAGCGATTAAGCCTTCATGGTATTTTTCAATCAATTCTTTATCCACCCGGGGGTATTTGCTATAGAGTCCTTCAATATATCCCAGCGAAGTAAGCTTAATTAGATTCTGGTAGCCCACTTTATTTTTGGCCAGTAATACCTGGTGAAAACGTTCGTCTTTCAGTTCTTTGGTAAATGTTTTGATATGCCGATCCTTAACAACATAAAATTCGCATCCAACTATAGGTTTCACTTTCAGCGTTCCGTCTTCGTTTTTATGTTTATAGGCTTCGGCTACAAATTCAAAGGCGCCAAACATATTACCATGATCTGTTATGGCAATAGCAGGCATATTATCATTTACCGCTTTTTTATATAAACTTTGAATGGAGGCGGCCCCATCCAGCAGGGAAAATTGGGTATGGCAATGAACATGGGAAAACTTTGACATTTTTTTACCTTGATATTTAAAGAGAAGTTTGTGGTTTATGGTTTGTAGTTCCTACATTCCTGTAGTCATTTCAATTTAATCGCTCTTATTTGATCAGGTTCTTTGTATTAATGATGGATATTACTGCCACAACATCCACAAACTATAACCAACAAACCATAAACGGCCTCTACAAACTTAGCCCCTAAAATTCCTCCAATAAATGCGAATCTGAACACAATCTTTCCACAATCATTTTTGGCTTTGTATTTGCGGCAATAGAACCATCATTTTTATGATAGAATTTAAACAGATACTTATTTTATATTTCCTAACCTTTTCATTGGTAGGATGTAGTGTGTTTAAGAGCAGCCCCGCTAAAAAACCAGATGCCGGCAACGAAGGAAACACTAGAAACTCGTCTCCCGTCTTTATTGAGAATATATCGGTCCGCACCAGCCATTCTACCACCAATAATTCAAAACTACCCGCTTCCGACCCAGTGGCCCGGGATATTGAAACCGAAACCATTAACAGCGCAGAAAAGCTATATATTCTGCAGTTCAAATATGCTATTTTGTTAGATGCCCCTGTCGAAGAAATGCAGGATCATAAACTAATTGGTTTTCTGGAAAATTGGTATGGTACCCGCTACCGGATGGGGGGTGCTGACAAATCAGGGATTGATTGTTCTGCCTTTGTTCAAACATTTATGATGTTTATGTATAACGTCTCTATGCCGCGGACTTCCAGGGAGCAATACTTTCAATGTGATAGAATATTGAAGAGTGATTTGCAGGAAGGCGACCTGGTATTTTTTCGCACCCAGCGTAAGAAAGGAATAACTCATGTAGGCATTTACCTGCGTAATAATAAATTTGTACATGCCTCTACCTCTTCGGGGGTAATGATCAGTGATATGAACGAGGCTTATTTTGCCCAACGATTTGCCTCTGCAGGAAGAATTAGTGAAAGGTTTGGACAGGGGACCAGCAACTGATTTACCACCCGATTTACACTGAAAGGATTCAATTTATTAAATGGTCATGAATTTCAGGTGTTTTGGCCACATTTTCATTTGGTTCGACCAGGATATTGCCCTAAATTTGCGCCTCATTTATTAATTATCAATCATACGGCAAAACCCGTGTGACCTTTAAATCAAAGAGTTATGAAAAAAGGTATCCATCCCGAAAGTTATCGGTTTGTAGTTTTTAAGGACATGAGCAATGGCGTTGCTTTTCTTAGTCGTTCAGCCGCTCAAACGAAAGAAAAGATTTCCTGGGAAGATGGCAAGGAGTATCCATTAATCAAGTTGGAGATATCCAATACTTCGCATCCCTTTTTTACCGGGCAAAAAGTGTTAGTGGATACGGCAGGGCGTATCGATAAATTCAATAAACGTTACGAAAAGAAAAAATAAAGAAGTTGTATTTTCAATAGGATATTTTTTGTTTTTCATGGCTATACTATCCCTTTCTTGTTCACAGGAAGGGGATTTTTATTGTAGTTTTAAATAATGATGCTAACCATTTCCGACGATCCAAAGATCAAGAATCAGCTTTATCCATTTGCGCAGATCCGCCCGGTAGTGGAGATTCGCATAGGTATTTTAACGATTAAAGAAAAATGGCAAAAATTACTTGGCCCCAGTGTTCACCTGCAGCCAGCCTTGTCGGATGAACCGGTATTAAATAGTTTTCCGTGTAACTTAATTCCTTCCAAAAGTTTTGCAGTTGATTATTTGAAAGAAATAATCAGCCCGGCTAATTATCAAGGGCATTCGTCTTATCGGCTATTAGAATTCCCCTGGCATATTGCCGAATATAATGATTGGGCCCTTCGTGAAGATTTTAAATTAATTACGGAGGGAAGGTATTCGCAACCAATACCTGAAACGGTTCAGGCGATTAAATCGACACAGATATTTATTGAGGAAGGTGCTCGTATGCAGTATTGCATCCTCAATGCAACAACTGGTCCAATTTATATTGGGAAACATGCGGAGATTATGGAAGGAGCTATTATTCGTGGACCGTTTGCCTTATGCGAAGGATCGGTGGTTAAGATGGGAACAAAAATTTACGGTGCTACCACCGTGGGGCCTCATAGTGTGGTGGGCGGAGAAATCAAGAACTCTGTAATCTTTGGTTATTCCAACAAAGCGCACGACGGATACTTAGGAGATTCTGTTATTGGGGAATGGTGCAATATCGGCGCGGGAACATCTAATTCAAATTTAAAAAATACGGCGAGTGATGTAAAACTCTGGCACCAACCCGCCAAAGAATTTCTGAATGCCGGATTAAAATGCGGAGTAATGATGGGCGACTATTCCCGCTGCGCCATTAATACTTCCTTTAATACAGCAACGGTAACCGGAATCGCCGCCCATGTGTTTGGCGAAGGGCTAACATCCAAATATATTCCGGATTTTTCGTGGGGTAGTGACGGGAAGGAGCGATACCGTTTTGAAAAAGCATTGCTGGATATCAGCAATTGGAAAAAATTAAAGAATAAAATCCTCACTGATCAGGATATTCAAATATTGAAAGGTATTTTTGACCACACTTAATAGTTAATTATGAGAAAACAAATAGCAGCGGCTAACTGGAAAATGAATTGCACCTATCAGCAGGGAGAGAAATTGCTATCGGATATTTTAAAAAACAAGATTTTACCTTCCGCTCATCAGCAGGTACTTTTCTCCGTTCCTTATCCTTACCTCGTAATGGCAAAAAGTGAAGTGGAAGAGGAGCAGGGCTATGAGGTGGCTGCACAAAATTGTTATCATAAAAAATCGGGCGCGTATACCGGCGAAGTATCCGCTGAAATGTTGCATTCCATCGGAATTAACTATTGCCTGGTGGGTCACAGTGAGCGCCGGGAGTATTTTAATGAAAGTAATGCAGTTCTTGCCGAAAAAATAAATTTATGCCTCGAAAATCATGTAACACCTTTGTTTTGTTGCGGCGAACCCCTGAATATCCGGGAAGCCGGCACACAAAATAGTTTTGTGGAAGTACAATTGGAAGAAGCCCTTTTTCATTTACCTGCCGCAGATATCCAAAGAATTATTATAGCCTACGAACCCATCTGGGCGATTGGTACTGGTAAAACAGCGAGTTCGGCGCAGGCACAGGAAATGCATGCGCATCTCCGAAGTATCCTGGCAAAAAAATATGGTGCAGCGATCGCCGGCACTGTTTCTATTTTATATGGTGGAAGTGTGAAAGGCAGTAATGCCAGTGAAATATTCTCACAACCCGATGTGGATGGAGGATTGGTAGGTGGTGCCTCACTGAATGTGGATGAATTTGCCAGCATTATCCGAAGTTTGAAATAATGAAAAGACATGAGCAGCTTCAGCCATTGTCGAGGCAACATCATAACGGGTTGCTGATGGCGATGCTGTTAACAAAGGGGTTGAAGAAAAATGCATCGCCTGATTTGATGCGGGATTTCATTTCCCGGGGCTGGCGCGATGAATTAAAGGAACACTTTGAAATGGAAGAGTCTGTTCTTATTCCTGCATTGGAAAAAAAATCCTTTTATCCTGCCCTTACCCGGCAATTATTGGAAGAGCATCGTCAATTGCGCCTTCTCGTACAAAAAGCGATCGATCATTCTGCTACCGTTAATGATATTTCTGCTTTTGCATCTCTTCTGGAGAAACATATCCGGTTTGAAGAAAAGATATACTTTCCCCGTGCTGAAGAAGCTTTACATGAAACCGAATTAATACAGATTGGCGGATTATTACATGAGGACCGATCAAAAAACTGCATGAACTATCCGCATAAGTTTTGGGAATAACTCATTGGTTACCTTCCGCGGCAAACACCCTGGCGGCAAAACTTATATCAACCGGTTGGGTGGCATTTAATTTATCCAGCTCCAGGATAGTGGACTTACCATTGGGAGCCCGCTGGTACATAGGAATAAACTTTGCCCCAAAAACGATTTCGCTTCCTGTATACGAAGTACGGGCCACTACAGTATTGGAAAATGTTTCGTCGAACGCTTTTACAAAAACCATTATCTCCGCGTTATCTTTAATGATATCATCTTTTGATAAATTATACAATGGGCTTCTTTCGTCAATCGGATGCACCAGGGTCCAGCTAAGGTTGAGCGCATTTACGCGCGAAAGCTCCAGGTCAAGCGTATAAAATTTGTTTACCTGTTTACCATTTTCTTCTACCGAAGCGGCCATGGTTACCTTCACTTCAGCATCTGTTAAATGAGTATTCTTATATGGAGCCATTCGAAGCATCAGCGCTACACCATCTTTATACGGGGCCATCAATGCATTGTCACTGAATTTCAGAAATGCTTCCGGTCTTGAAAAGCGGGCATAAAATAAGCCTGTTGCCAGTGCAAAAAAAAGCAAACCCGTGAAGGCTTCGAATGCGGCCAGGAAACTGGTAATATAACCGGTAGGATTGATACGTCCATATCCAACCGTAGTAAAAGTTTGGGCGCTGAAGAAATAGGCTTCAATGAATTCTTCTCCCGTAGTTGTTGCATCCATCCCGCCCAGATGCTCAACGCCAATTAAAAAATAGGCAATGGCAAATAAGAAGTTGGCCAGGAGGAAAGAAATAAATATAAATGCCAGGAACTTGAAGATGGGCATTTCGATAAGGGTATGGTACCAGCTATGCCGGCTAAAAATATTTAACCCGGTTTTTTGAATATTGGCTCGTCCATCACGATTAACTAATCTTCCACCATACATAGAACTATTGGTACCAAAACCGGTATTCTCATCGGCTGTCGCCTTGCTATTTATGCGCCGTAATAAAGCCATATTCCAATCTTAAAGTTATATTTTTGACGAATTCAATTATATTCAAAAATACAGAACATATTTCAGAGGTTACTATCAATAAAAAGACAAAAGATGGGGTTGGCAAAAAAGATAGGGGAGAATATTTTTTGGCGGGGACTGTACCTGGCTTCGTTATTTTTAATTAACCTGCTGATGGCAAGAATACTGGGAGCGGGCGAAAGCGGCCAGTTTTTTTTACTCATCAACAACCTTGCATTAATAATCCTGGTCATCGGGTTTTGCCTCGAAGCAGCCATTGTTTTTTATGGGGCCTCGGGAAAAATTGCTTTCAATAAATTAGCCGGAATTGCCTTGTTATGGTCATTGCCTGCACCCATTATTACAGCTGTTTTTTTTTGGTTCGGATGGCCACCGCAAATGAATGCTCCGGGACTGGTATTTATAATGGTTTATGTATTCTCTTTTCTTTTGATCAATAATTTTTCAGGATTATTTCATGCTCATCAGAACTTTTCTACCGGCAACCAGGTATTGACGCTGGTTAATGTTTTTTTTATTTCTTATATATTAGTTGCCGTTAATTTTCCCCTCGATAAAAATGATAACCCGGCAAGTAAAACATTATTGGTTCAGGAAAGAATTAAATGGGGATATTATATAACTGTTTTTGTCCAGGGAATCATACTGGTGATAGTGTCGCGAGGCAAACTATCCCTAAAAAAATGGGAATTGCCATCCGTGGGAGAAATGCAATTATTGCTCCGATATGCAGGACAGTCTCTAATCGCCAATATTGTTTTTTTCCTGGTAAACAGGGCGGGTTATTGGTTCGTTGATTATTATTGTAATGATGGTTTATTAGGAAATTATATCCAGGTTTCGCGGCTTGGGCAGATATTTATATTGCCTTCTGTTCTCATTGCAGGCTCATTGTTCCCTCAAACAGCCGGTGAAAAAATCAGTTTTCAATCAAACTCCTTTTCTCTTCTGTGGCGCTCGCTGATCATAATTTATGTTTCAGCCATGCTATTGTCTGTTCTGGTAGGAAAACCCATCATATCTTTTTTGTGGGGACAAGGATATGATGAAATGTATGGCACCTGGTTATTTTATATCCCCGGCGTTCTTTTCCTGGCGATTTCATACCTGTTTTCTCCTCTATTTGCCGGAAAGGGGCAAGTAATTTATAATATTTTGATCGGCCTGGTGGCATTGATAGTGGTGGCTGTATGCAGCTTTATCTTTGTTCCTTTATGGGGCATTCGCGGAGCGGCAATTGCTTCTTCTGCAGGTTTTATGAGTATGATGATCTTATATATTATCATTGCAAAAAGAAAATTCGGATTCCGGTTTGTTACAAAGCCGATATTATAAGCGAATTATGGATACTTCCAGTGAAAATATTTATACTAACGGAACCTACCAATACAAAAACCCCGGGTGGTTTAGGGAAGACAGCGCCTGGAAGGCGAAGGCTATTAATGAACTGATAACAAAAAACAGGCTACGCCCTGCTAATATAACAGAAGTAGGCTGCGGGGTGGGTGAAATTTTATTGCAGTTGGCCGAACTGGTTAAAGAGGCAGATTCTTTTACCGGTTATGATATTGCTCCTTTCGCAATTGAAGCGGCCCGTAAAAAAGAAACAGACCGAGTACACTTTTACCTGGGCGATTTTGGTGAAGCTATGAAAACGCCCACAGATCTTCTGCTGGTAATCGATGTTATTGAACATATTCCTGACTATTATAGTTTTTTACAAAAGCTTCGGAGTAAATCAACGCATTTTATTTTTCATGTTCCGCTTGATCTTTCCTGCCGGACCTTATTAAAACCACAGGTGATCTGGCAACAAAGAAAAGACGCTGGACACCTGCATTACTTTTCCAAAGAACATGTATTGTGGATGTTGAATGATAATGGCTTTACAATAGTGGATGTTGAATATACATTTTCAGAAACAGACAGAAACACCCCCCGATCTTTCAAAGACTATATAAAGAAACAGGCAAGACGTTTCTCCTTTTTTATTTCGAAGGAATTGAGTATAAAATTATGGGGAGGTTATTCCATTATGATATTTTGTACCAGGAATGAATAGTTATGTATTATGGTTAACAAGTTGGTACCCCAACCGGGTGCAACCCAGTAATGGCGATTTTATAGAACGTCATGCCAGGGCAGTTGCTCCATTTACGCCGATAATTGTGTTACTGGTGGAAAAGGACAAGTCGTTAAAAAATGGTGAAACAATAGTAGAAAAAAAAGAAGAAGGAGAGTTTATTGTTTATAAAGCATATTATGGACGAAGCAGCCGCTTTGGACCTTTGGAAAAATTACTTTCATTTATTAAGTACCGGCAACTTCAAAAACGTAATTTCAATTCGATTGTTCGGGAATATGGAGAACCCCGGCTGGTGCATGTTCACGTTGCGATGAAAGCCGGATTGCTTGCCTTACAGTTATTTAAAAAAAATAAAATTCCCTATTTACTTTCCGAACATTGGACGGGTTATTACAAAGCAAGTACTCCTAATTTTTATACAGCCAGTCCTCTGATGAAACGATTGATAAAAAGAATAATCAAAAACGCTTCATTACTTATTACTGTCTCCGATGATCTGGGCCGAACCATTCAACAAAATATTACTCCGGTAAAATATGAAGTGATACCTAATACAGTCGATACCTCTCATTTCAATTACCAGGCCTTTTCGCCAATGGTATTCCGTTTCATTCATGCTTCTTACCTAAATTATCAGAAGAATCCCGGAGGAATGATAGAAGCAGCCTCCATTCTTTCGGCACAGGGATATATTTTTGAACTGCATTTACTGGGTAACCAGGATGAAAAACTCGAAGCACTTGCGAGCAGTAAGGGCTTATTAAATAAATGTGTTTTTATTAAACCTGCGGTCAGTTATGGGGAAGTGGCCGTTCAAATGAAGCAATCATCCGCCTTGTTGATGTTCAGTAGGTTTGAAAACCTGCCTTGTGTTATTCTGGAGGCGTTATGTTGTGGTTTACCGGTTATCAGCAGCCTGGTGGGGGGTATTGCTGAAGTGATAGATGAAAAAAATGGAATACTAGTAGGCAATGAAAATGAGGTGGAATTAGCCGTTGCCATGAAAAAGATGATGGATAATTATGCTAACTACAACCGGGAAGCCATTTCGGAAGAGGCTATTAAGAAGTATAATTATTCGGCAATAGGTACTCAATATTCCAGGTGGTACAAAAAAATCAGTTCGGAGGATTGATTTTTAACGGGGTAATTCCTTCACTTCATATAAAAGATAGCATCCTTCGATAACTGCTATGGGGGAATAATTATTCCGAAGCCAGGCGAATTTCTCAGTATCTATAATTCCTGTAACCTTGTTTATATCTACCACAATTTGGCCCGTTACCGGGGTTGGAGGTTCAAAGTGGTAGTCGGGGTTTTGTTGAAGAATTTGTTGAATCTTTTTTTGCCGTTGTCCCCAATTGAGGTTGCTGTCGGATAAATACCGGTAGGCATTTTTCTTGGGCCATTGCCATTCACTGGTATACGATATATAATTCGGAAAACTGAGCAGGACCGCCGTACCCAATCCAATGGAGATCAAAATGCCAGTATGTTTTGGCAAGCGGCTCATAGTCTTTTGTATAAATACGCCTGCCGAAACTAATGAAGCTGCTAACACGGGTAGTAAATAACGATAACCACTTTGTACCGAAGAACTGCTAAGCAATAATAGCACAATAGCTGAAGGGATAATCAGGAAATAGATTGACTGCCTCCGGAATTGTTTATTAACCAATGAGGTTATTGCTGAAGTGAATACCAGCAACCCCGTAAGTAAAGGGGTTTTTACCATCCAGCAAAAAAAGTAATAATTCCAGAATCCTTTTTGGTAGCGCCATTCACCTATAAGATAATTTTGTGCTGTTCCTGTAAAGCTTTCCCTCTCATATTGGGTAAGGTCAAAGGTATCTATAAACGATTGTGGTAAAGGAATAGGAATGACGCTAATCCATTGATGCTGCAATTCACGGAAGAAATTACTCTTGAAAGCATAGGCATCGAGTGGCATTCCTGTATGGTAAAATAAAAAAGCGATATTGATTATGAACAATTGAATTAAAACAAATGAAAGTAAAGGGAGCCACACTTTTTTACCGGATAAACGAAACCCGTTGTAAAATTGATACCCCAGGATGGACAGCAGGCAAATAGGGTAGAGCAGAATATTATTTATTTTACAGCATTGCGAAATGGCCAATGCGATACACCAATAATAGAAATGATTATTTTCTTTTTTATGCAGCCATTGATGCAAATGAAAAAGGGTAGCTATCCATGCGAGCGTGCCATACAAATCCGTCGTCACTAGCCGGCTATGCGCCAGTATATTTGGATCCAAAGCGGCCAGCAACATTGCCCAGCATCCGGCCACGTGGCCGGCAATTGCTTTCCCAAAGAAATACAGATAAGCCAGTAATAAAAGTGTTGCCAGTATAGTGATATATCTTCCCTGCTTTGCGTCAGATTCGCCGCCGTCTTTTTTTTCAAGGGTTGGATGAACCAGTTGCTCTGCCGCTCTTGGTAACGCGTTCAATATACTTACGGGCATGGTTGTATTAAAATCTGCACCTGGTTGTTGCCGGCTGCTTTTACCTTTAAGCAGGCGGATTCCATAATTCAGGTGATCTTGTTCATCGTAGGTAATATCATCAAACTGTACACTGCTAATGGCTAATAATAGGTATAAAATTCCTATAAAGAAAGGAAGAAAGCGATGGGTGGTATAATGCAAATTATTCAGACAGGCAACTTTTATTTGATCTGCTCAAGATAAGCATTGACCTGTATGCAACAGCAATCAGTTTTTCAATTTGTTAATCAGGTCCACATATTCCTGCATAGCCGTTTCTTTGGTCTTGCCTTTTAGCCCTGCCCAGGCATCGTATTTAGCCCGGCTAACAAAATCAAATGGGTTTGAAGGAGGATCTGCATTAACATCACCCTCCGTAGATTGTTTGTAAAGCGAATAAAGTTGTAACAAGGTGTCATTACTGGGTCTTTCACGAAGATCTTTACTATCTGCGGCCGCTTCTTCAAACAATTGTTTCAGATCCATAACGGGGGTAATTTTTTTGCGAATGTAAGGATAAGTTGGCAGTTAGCGGAAACGTACGGTAAATCAATCCTTTTGGCGTTAGGTTTCTTTCTCTAATACAGTAAACTCCAGTGGCTGCCGGGGGATACCAAATGACGGATCGCCTGTTGGAAAAGGTTTCGTTTGCCCGGTGCGAATATACCCGTGTCGTTCGTACCAGGAAATTAATTCCTGCCGTACAGAAATCACGGTCATGGCAATAGCGGAAAAATCATTTTTTGACGCATACGCTTCGGAGGCAGATAATAATTTTTTTCCTATGCCTTCTCCTTGCAGGGTAGGGGAAACCGTTAACATCCCGAGATAGAGTTTATCATTTTGTTTTTGAAGATTTACACAACCAATAATCTGGTTGTTCTCATCCGTATATTTAAGAATAACCGATCCGGGTTTTCGAATTAATTGCTCCAAGGCTTTTTGATCCGTGCGCAATCCATCCAGCAGATCGGCTTCGGTAGTCCACCCCTTTTTTGATGATTCACCTCTGTAGGCGTTGTTTACCAGCCATACGAGGGCTGGAACATCTTCTTCACCTGCTTCTGAAATATTATTATTATCGGTCATGGAGCAAAATTATCATTTGTCTTTTATCCAAGCCTTTTATGCGAAATAATATTTACCCGGTTTCCAAAGAGGTTCATGTATAAATTTTTGAGTAATAAATATTACCTAACAGGGCTGTTAACAATGGCCAAGCAGCCAATAAAAAAACATGAATAAAATAATAGTACCAAGGCATCCCCCGCCCCATTTGTAAGCTCCCCAGCCGGCTAATAATGTACGAAGCCAATTTTGCATAGTAATTTTTTAGTATTTAAAATTCGGGTTTTACTCTATAGAAATGTCGGTTATTTTATTGACTTCAGCTTAACTTTTCCAGGGCAATGGATTTCTTGTAAATCTGAATATCTATTAAACAAAACCATAACAGGAAAAAAAAGAAACTAATTTTTTGAACAACCGGCAATGAATTAAGGAAATTACCAGTATAATAAATGTAGTTATTTATTAGGCAGAGTACCAGGCAAAATATGCCCAGCGAAAATAAATTGAACATTTTCTCACGGTATAATACCAATAATGTACCGGTAATGGCTATAAGGGCAGCCAGGGAGGCCAAATTAATTACCAGGTCGTGAGGACCATTAAAAAGAAACATCATGAAGAGCACAGAAATTATTCCGCTGTATCGGATGATTAGCCGTCCTGTTGAATTATAAACAAGAGTAAAATAATACCAGAAATAACCCATGCTGATGCATAATATCAACAAGGCCATAATGGCAACAGGCCGTGCTGTATTGGGTAATCCGTTCTTAGCATGGATATCCAGCAAGTCGCACCAGTAATTGTATATCCAGCTAAATTCAGTAGCTGATTCATATTTATGCGAACCTCCTGGATACAAAAAAGCAGCACCCAAATAAAAGAAGACAAAAAGGCAAATGCCGGCAAAGGGAATCAAAAGCTGTAATGTATTGCTGGATTTAATTCTCAAAGTTTATAACATCGTTCAAAAATGATGATTCATACAATCAAAAGGGGCAGACATTACTGAGTATACTGAAGCATATGATTAAAACATTCATTTACCAGACGGGTTGATTTGTTAGTACCATTTACTGCCAGGAAGGTAGCATTATCCTTAATGTGCTTTTGACATATTTCAGACAGTGCTAATGATCTTTTTTCGTATAATACATAAAAGGCATATACACGCACTACCGGACTACTGTGATCGGTTAAGGCGATCAGTTCCTGTTCTTGCGCATTATTTTTTAGCCATTCGAAACGTTCATATTGCCGGCTTCTGGTTCCAATAATGCCCGTTATGGCTCCATCCACCCGATTTTCAGAAGCTATATCGTGGATCAATTGTTGGCCAAATGAGGAAGATAATTTCTCCGTGCTGTTACATAAACGGCTACCTGATAAAGGGGGAATGATAGATTCATCCATCTTATGTATTCTGCTTCCTCTCCATTTGCCTGCTGTGAAAACTGTTAAACTAAAAGGAATCATCAGGAAATTAATAATTTAATGGAAGCTAAGGTAGTATTTTACTGCCAAACCATCGTATGCGGGATAGTATTAAAAACGATTTAACCTTCCCGGCGCACCCTTTTGATCTTCCTGTAAAAAGATATCACTATACAACAAAACAATAGAGGCGGTATGGCTGATTTACCAGACAAGCTTCCTTTCATTAAACAAAACTTCATTATAATCGAATTTTTTCCCGGCTTACTGACTTCTCAACGTACACCAGAAACCACCTAAAAAGCCTACCTTCGCCCCTCGAAAATTTTAAAAAAAGTAGTCCTCCTTTTGGGGACAGGGGATCATGAAGAACATCCGTAATTTTTGCATAATAGCGCATATTGACCACGGTAAATCAACCCTGGCCGACCGCCTTTTGCAGCTTACAAATACTATTAGTGAGCGAGATATGATGGACCAGGTGCTCGATGATATGGACCTGGAGAGAGAAAAGGGAATCACTATTAAGAGCCATGCCATTCAAATTAACTATAACCATAAGAACGGGGAGGAATATATACTTAACCTGATTGATACACCGGGCCACGTAGATTTCAGTTACGAAGTAAGCCGCGCCCTTGCCGCCTGCGAAGGGGCTCTTTTACTGGTAGATGCTACCCAGGGAATTCAGGCACAAACAATTTCCAATTTATACCTGGCCATTGATAACGATCTCGAGATTATTCCGGTAATCAACAAGATTGATATGGACGGCGCAATGATTGAAGAAGTAGAAGACCAGATTGTTGACTTGATTGGCTGCAAACGCGAAGATATTCTGCATGCCAGTGGAAGAACCGGTGTTGGAGTGGAAGCTATTCTTGAAGCAATTGTTTCCCGAATTCCGGCTCCCAAAGGAGATCCAAACGGACCTTTGCAGGCGTTGATCTTTGATAGTGTATTCAATTCATTTCGTGGAATTATCGTTTATTACCGGATATTAAATGGTAGTATTAGAAAAGGGGAGAAGGTTAAGTTTGTTTCCACCGACCAGGAATACGAAGCCGATGAAATAGGCATTCTAAAATTAAAGATGACAGAAAAAAGTGTAGTGAGCTGTGGAGATGTAGGCTATATTATCACGGGTATAAAAAATGCAAAGGAAGTTAAAGTGGGTGATACCATCACATTAGCAGCCAATCCTACCAAGGAAATGATCCATGGATTCCAGGAAGTAAAGCCAATGGTATTTGCTGGTATTTTCCCGGTAGCGACGGAGGATTTTGAAGAGTTGCGTGACTGTATGGATAAGTTGCAATTGAACGACGCTTCCCTGACCTTTGAACTAGAAACTTCTCAAGCCCTGGGGTTTGGTTTTCGTTGTGGGTTCCTGGGATTGTTGCACATGGAAATTATCCAGGAGCGGTTAGAAAGGGAATTCAATCAAACCGTAATTACTACGGTGCCCAACGTAAGTTTCATTGCCTATAGCGTAAAGGGAGAAAAGATCATCGTGAATAATCCCACTGAAATGCCTGAGCCCACCTATATGGATCGCATTGAAGAGCCTTTTATAAAAGCGCAGATCATAACCAAGCCAGATTATATCGGTAATATCATGACTCTTTGTTTAGGTAAGCGTGGTATTCTTATCAATCAAAGCTATCTTACTCCCACCCGGGTAGAGCTTATTTTTGAAATGCCCTTAACAGAAATCGTTTTTGACTTCTACGATAAATTGAAAAGCCAAACCCGCGGGTATGCTTCCTTCGATTACCATCCCATTGGGTATCGTGAGGCGGATATTATAAAAATGGATATCCTGCTGAACGGTGATAAGGTGGATGCATTAAGTGCGCTGATTCATCGGAGCCGAGCGCAGGAATTTGGTCGTAAGCTTTGTGAGAAGTTAAAGGAACTGGTACCCCGGCAACAATTCCAGATTGCCATACAAGCAGCAATCGGCGCTAAAGTAGTAGCCAGGGAAACAATATCTGCCATGCGAAAAGATGTAACTGCAAAATGTTATGGTGTGATATTAGCCGTAAACGTAAACTACTGGAAAAACAAAAAGAAGGTAAGAAACGTATGCGCCAGATTGGAAACGTTGATATTCCCCAGGAGGCCTTTTTGGCTGTGCTAAAGCTTGATGAATAAGCCACTTGAAATAAAAAGAAAGCTTGAAATACAATTTTTATTAGTAGCCGGCCATTTGAAATAATCTTTCATGGGGCTATTGGGTTTTGCATGGGGCCTAAAAAAAAATAGGCAAGCATCATATTCAGTATTAGTATTGTCTAAGTTATAATCCGCACCCCCAGAACGCTCCATCAAATACCAGAAACTTACCTGTTTTAGGCTTTCTAGCGATATTAATTACCCGTTCTATTACCAAAACAGTACAAAGGGTAATCATTTACCCAAAACTACTTGCTTATCTCTGAAATGCCGGTGTAATAGCCGGCATTTCTATTATTAGAATATAGGACCTCTAAAATTGTTTCTCCCGGTTTTGAATTTTATATTTGGAGCTTCATAGCCTAAACCCATTTTCATGGCAGAAAAAAAAATGGTTTCTTTTGGTAAGCGATTGCTCTTTACAGGGGTGCTGCTTTTATTCCTGTTCCTGGTAGTGGAAATATTTCTGAGTGTTTATTTTTATCATCAATATGGGAACAGCAAACTCGCTTCCGTCGAATTTCTCCGTAATGTCCGTAACCGCTTTCGACCTAAAATGACCCCTTATAACCCTGACCATCAGAAAAAAGTAAGACCCGATTCTTCCGATGCCTTTAACGACCTGGTTACCCGGGAAACTGCCTTAAGCAACCAATACGAATACCAACCCTGGATAGAATTCAAAAATATAGATTACACGGGTTCGTATATGAACGTCTCTAATAATATCCGTAAATCCATTCCGGATAGTTATATCAATCCTTCTTCTTCAGATACCTTACTTGTGTATTTTTTTGGCGGCTCTACCATTTTTGGATTTAACGTGGCCGATTTTGAAACTATACCTTCTTATTTTGTTCAAGTATACAAGGAGAAATATCCAAATGCCAAGTCAATAAAAGTAGTAAACTGGGGTTGTCCAAATTATTATAGCTACCAGGAGCTGATTCTCTATACAAAACTATTGGTAGACGGTCACCAGCCGGATATCGCAATCTTCTTCGATGGCCTCAATGATTTCTGGTTTGGAAAAATGAACTACTCCAGTGAATCCTTCTATTCGTTCTATTTCCGTAAGTCGTATTTTGCTGCCCGACCGCCTTCTACCAGTGATAAATGGTTTATTGATTCCCTGCAGAATTTGTTCAGAACCCCTGCGGGAATGCCGGAACAGGAATTCAGTGATAAATTAATCAGTAACTATTTTAGAAATATAGAAAGTGCAAAGCGAATGTCAAAAGTTACCGGCACCAAATCCTATTTCTTCTGCCAACCGATACCCTTCTACAAGTATCCCAACCAAATGAAGGATCCGATGGTGTTTAAAGATACCAACACCCGCTTCAATTATATTTACCCTATAATTGAAAAGCGGGCCGATAGCGTTGAAAATTTTTCTTTCCTCGGAGGAATGTTAGAAAAAGAGAGCGGATATCCTTTTGTTGATGGATTTCACTATGCACCCCGTATTCACAGAAGAATTGCGGAAGAAATATTGAATAAAATTAAAAAGGATTTTGAAAAGTAGGGGGGATGCATAATGTTCGATACGGGATGTTAGATGTTAGATTCTGGATGGGAGACTCTGGATATTCGATACTGGCATTACGCACCATAGCTTTGCGAAGCTGAGATGCGGGATTCCGGAGCCCAATTAGTTTCCTCCCGTTTTTTTCTTCGGTGGATCTATTTTTTTTGCAGGAGTTTTTGGCGCACTTTTCTTATCGATATTTTTTTGAGAAGATTCTTCCAGTTTCTTTTCATCAACATTACCTTCATCATCCATCAGCAGGGCATCTCTTGGGAAATCTCCATCCTTTAATTTTTCATTAAACAGTTTGTCAATGTGAACCCATTGGCCATCTTTCCATTTAAAAGCTTCATAATCGCCATCCGGCACATAGGTAAATTTCTTCTCGGGCTCATCTGTTTCGGATATTAGGTGATCCACAATGATCAAATCCAGTTCAGGATCATAATTGAAAAAGGTTTTGGCCTCTTTTTTATATTGAATTGAAAATCGGGCCTGATTAGGTCTTTTAGCTGTATCTTCTTTAAAAGAAATAAACGGGCCGCCAAAAACAGGCTCTCCGGCCTCGTTAAAATGCAACACTTCCATCCATTTCTTATTGCTGTTCACACTAAAATCATCAAATCCAATTAAAGTATAATAACGTTTACCATTGTATTCCTTCATGATCGCTTTGTAATAAATTGCTCCAATCCAGTTATTGCGTCCGCGGGCCGAATCAAGAGGTTTGGGTGTAAACATAGAATAATCAAACAAAGGGAATAGCTTTAATGATCCGTCAGCCGTGTTCATTTGAATGGCACCTTTCTGAATAATAACATATTCGTCTTTTTTCATTTGCCAGGTAAAAATGCGGAAACTGCTATCCGGCGCATATACCTTTGAAATATTCAGCGAATCGAACGGAAAATAAAAGGAATGCGGAGTTTTCAGGGCCCGGATAAATGCCCGAACAAAAACACTATCGCTCCGGAACCTCTCCGCCGGATTTTCGCTGAATGTCATTTTGCGCGAAAACTTTTTCAAGGTATCTTCTTTACGCAGTAATTCTTCCTTGGCGGAAGCAGGAATCTCCTGCGCCAGTAAGGGAGCAATATTTCCGGCTAGAAAAAATCCGGTTAACAGTAGAATTATATGCCGACGTTGATTCAACATTAAAATTGGTTGTTTGTTCTGCTGGCGAAGGTACAACGCCCTGCGCTTTACATCGATAAACGTTGCTATTCAGACAAAATTTTAACGGACTTGTAAAGCTTTTGCAAAATCGCTTAACGAATCATATGCCCGGTCGATCAGGGGATGAGGCAGCACCTGTTCCGGTTGGGTAGTTTTAACAAAAATAGTATGAATTCCAGCGTTACGGCCAAATTCCATATCGCTCAGGTTATTGCCAATAATCACCGACTTTTTAAGCTGGATGTCGGGGAAATCGGTTTGTGCCTGCCAAATCATGCCCGGGTTTGGTTTCCTGTTTGGATTATCATTATTTACGGACGTGCAATAATAGATTCTATCGATGCGGCCACCAGCAGCGTTAATATCTTTTACCATTCTCTTATGAATACTCTTTAGTGCATCCTCCGTCATTAATCCTTTTCCCACTCCCCGTTGGTTGGTAGTAACAATGATGTGCCCAACAAGGGAAGAAATTAATTTTATTGCTTCCGGTACTTCTTCATAAAAAATAAATTCATCGTAATTGTACACATAATCCATATACTTCTCATGGTTAATAACTCCGTCCCGGTCGAGGAAAACGGTCCAGCTTTTATTTATTGATTGCAGATCGAGCATAGTGAGTAGTCAGTGGTTAAGGGTCAAAAACAACGTTACATTCAACGGATCCGATAATTAGGTCAATGATTTAATATATTGATAGCGGTTTGCCTCAAGCTAGTGCCTAACAGCCAGTTCTTCCTGTGCTTTGGTGAAATCTTCCGGAATTCCGATATCAATAAAATAACCATCCTGAATAATTCCAAACAATTTTCCGCTTTCGTAGTAGCGTTCGAGATAATCTTTTTCAAAAGAAAATTTTGGAGGGAATTTCTTCTCCAGGAAAGCCTCAACGTTTAGAGCATAAACTCCTCCGTTGATCGTTCCCTTTTCATAGAATTTTTTTTCCAAAAATTTTCTCACTGTAAGATACTTGTTGATTTCTACAACTCCATACCGATCAAAATTCAGCATCGGCTTCAGGCATAGGGTGCACTCCGCTTTCTTTTCGTGATGGATAGCTTCCAACTCTCCAAGGTCAATTTTAAAAATAGTATCCCCATTCAGCACCAATACATTTTTTCCATTGGTATTTGAACAGGCCAGTTGAACGGCGCCGCCTGTACCCAACGGCTCTTCTTCAATAACATATTCCATATTGAGTGGATAGTATTTGTCGTGGAGGTAATTTTCAACCTGTTCGTGTTTGAAGCCCAATGAAAAGATAAATTTTTCAATACCCTGCGTTAAATAATAATCGATCACATAAGAAATAAATGGGTTACCGGCCACCGGGGCCATGCATTTGGGTAGATCAGGAACGGCAGAACGCAACCTGGTCCCTAACCCTCCTGCCAGAATTATGGCTTCCTTTATACGGGAATCTTCTACTGGAATGCCCGTAGCAAAAGGCCACTCAGGAAAATAGTTTTTAGTGGAGGTATAGTTCATGCATCGGCTTGCTGCCTTATTATTATGAGGATATAGCTGAAAAGTATTGTTCTTCTACTAACTGGCATATTATATGTCCCAGCATAATGTGACTTTCCTGTATGCGTGGAGTATCCATCGAAGGAACATTTATGAGGTAATCACTGAGGTCTTTCATTTTGCCCCCTGTTTCCCCGGTGAAGCCTACAGTATGTATACCTTTGCTCCTCGCCACTTCAAAGGCTTTGATAATGTTAGTGGAATTACCGGAGGTAGATAATCCAACCAAAAAATCGCCCTTGGCTCCAATTCCTTTCACCAGGCGGGCATATACCACATCAAAACTATAATCATTCGCTACGGCCGTTAAGTAAGAAGTATTGCAATGTAATGCCTCGGCGGGTAATGCATCGCGGTCGGTATAAAAACGCCCGCTGAATTCAGCGGCTAAATGCTGCGCATCAGCCGCACTGCCACCATTGCCGCAAAAATAAATGCGGTTTCCATTCTTCAGGGCAGCTACCATTTTTTCTGCAATCGTTGCGGTAGTTTTAATCAGGGTATCGTTCTGCAATACCTGCTGCTTTACCGCAATGGAATCGCGGATTATTTTTTTAATCTTTTCCATGGGGCAAATATACGGCAATCGTAAGTGGTGAGAAACCTGCTGTAATCTGAATTTGCTCCAATAGTCGGCTTTTAGTAGTAATCCTGGTGCCTGACTAAATTACCCGATGGTATTTTATGGATCATCCAACGAGTATCCTGTGTTGAAAGAGTTGAGTAATAAATGGGCATGGGCCCTTTGGAATGGTGAATCCAGTATCTGTTATATTGTATTGCAGCGATCGAATCCTTTATTGATATCGACTACTGGCTCCTGGTTTGCTACTGCCGACTAAATAGTCCAGCATGTCATTCCGTGATCAACAAATTGGTAATTTTTTACATAGCCCCCGAATTTCGACAGGGTTTCTATTACTGCATATTTAGTATTATCCGGGCAATAGAAGATCATAAAACCACCGCCCCCTGCACCAGAAATTTTTCCGCCGGAGGCGCCTGATTTTTTAACTGACATATAGATTTCATCAATCAAATCGTTGCTGATCCCTTCTGCCATCTGCCTTTTCTGCTGAAATCCAAAATCAAGTATTTCGCCAATTTCATTCACTCTTCCTTTCAGCAAGGCTTCTTTCATTAATTGCGCCTGGTGCTTCAACTGGTGCATGGCTTCAATTGATTTTCCCTTTTTCTGTACAACGTTCTCACTTTGCTTTTCGATGATTCGGGCTGATTCACGGCTGGTGGCTGTATAATACAAGACCAGGTTATTTTCCAATTCAAATAAATATTGCTGTTTAATACGGAGTGGATTAACTATTACCTTATCTCCGGCAAAGAATTCCATAAAGTTTACCCCGCCAAAAGTAGCTGCATACTGATCCTGCCTGCCCCCTGCCATATTTAAATCTTTCCGTTCAATTTCATAGGCAAGATGGGCTATATCGTATTCGCCTAAGGGTAACCGGAGCATTTCAGCAAAAGCCCCCACAATGGCTACGACAAGGGTAGAAGAAGTTCCCAGGCCAGATCCCGCCGGGGCATCTACAAATGTAGAAAGCCGGAATCCGGTTAATGGTAAACCGTATTCTTTCTGAACGCGGTTATATACTCCTTTCAAAAGATCGAGCTTTCCGTCAATGGGTAATTGATGATTCCATTCGTAGCGCAGTTCCTCTTTGCGATCCATAGTGTGCAAAATGATGGCATTCTCAGCAATGGGTTCAATATTGGCGTATGCATACAAAGAAACGGTGGCATTGAGAATGGCGCCACCATACAAATCGCTGTACGGACTCACATCCGTGCCGCCTCCGGCTAAACCGATTCGTAAGGGTGCTTTACTTCGGTAGATCATTTTTTATTCGGTTATGCAAATCAGGAAGTCGGAAAGCCTGCCCGTCGGCAAGTAGGTCGGGAAGAATCATTTGGTAATTGTCATTTTTCTTTCCGAATTCCGGATTTTCCGACTTCCGATCTTTTTATTTAAAATTATTACTTCCAGCTATTTCAGTAATTGAATCCACCAGCTTGTGCCAGCTATATTTTTCTTTTTCGATACGAAGATGGGGTAAAAAATAATCTTCGCCTAATTGAAAGTACCGCTCAATAGCGGTGGCTATAGCAGCAGGCTCCGGCTCGCAAACAAGACCTGCTTTTTCATGAGGTACCAGGTCGGGCAAACTTCCCACATTCGTTACGATCATAGGTTTTTCGAAATGATAGGCTAGGGGAGTAACACCACTTTGGGTTGCGTTCCGGTAAGGTTGTATCACTGCATCGGCAGCACTCAAATAATATTTCACTTCGCTATCAGGAATAAAATCAGTACGTATGATTAGGCTATCTTTTATTCCGAGTTCGTCTATCAGTTGAGTATATGTTTTTTCGTCTTCATAGAATTCACCGGCTATGAGAAGTTTGTAGTTTGAGGTTTGTAGTTTGTGATGTTGATCCCTGAGTATTTTCATGGCCCGGAGAAGTATATCAAGCCCCTTATATTTACGGATAAAACCAAAAAATAAAATAACCGGTATCCCTGACTCAATGCCTAATTTTATTCTTGCTTCTGCTTTTGATACCGGCTCTCCAAAATTATCATAGAGTGGATGAAATACCTGTTTGGCGGGTTTATCAGTTACAAAATTCTTAAGGTCCAGCATTACTTTTTCACTCATCGTAATAAACGCATCACAACTTTTAAGAAAGTAACGGGTAAAGGGAATATCGCCCATTCGCTTTTCGTGGGGTATAATGTTGTCGGTAATGGCTACTATACGCGTATGTTTATTTTTTCGAATACGCCTTAAGATAGTACCCAAAGCAGGCCCCATCAGCGGCAACCAAAAACGGACAACTACGATATCGGGTCGCAGATTTTTTATCTGGTTGCCGTTATGTATCCAGTTAAGCGGATGAATGGAATTGATAACCGAATAAATTTTTAAACCCGGGGGTGGTGGTTCCAATGAGTATTGAGTTGTTCCAGGAAATAGGAATGAAGGGTATTGGAGGGAGAATGAAAAAATGGAACAATCATAGCCTTCATCCAAAAATTGTTTACACAGTCGCTGATCGAAAGTGGCTAGCCCTCCTCTTAATGGATGCGCTGGACCAATGATGATTACTTTTTTGGGCATTGGGGTTTATTCTAAAGTCCGAAAGTCCGCAAGTCCGTATGTCCGGTAGTCCGAAAGTCGGGAAGTCTGGAAGAATCTCTCGAAATATGGGTAATTCTTCCCAACTTCCCGACTTTCAGACTTTCGGATTATCCTTCCACTCCGATTCTTTTCTCAACGAGATAATTATTTCTACCGGGGGCATTCCGGGCCACCAGTTCAGAAATAAAACCAGTTAAGAACAATTGAGTACCGATGATCATAATTGTTATAGCCACAAAAAAAAGCGGGCGTTGTGTTAAACCGGTTTGATCAAAAAAGAACTTTGAAATGGTGAGATAAGTAAAAATGAAAAAACCTATTAAAAAAGAAAGCGTACCCCATAATCCAAAAAATTGCATGGGCCGCTTGCCAAACTTACCCAGGAACATGATGGTGGCGAGGTCAAGAAAGCCATTAATATACCGTTCAAACCCAAATTTAGATTTCCCGAATTTACGGGCACGATGCTCTACCACTTTTTCTGTTACTTTTCTAAAGCCCGACCATTTGGCAATGAGCGGAATATACCGGTGCATTTCTCCATACACCTCAACACTCTTTACCACTTTATTTTTGTAGGCTTTCAGACCGCAATTAAAATCGTGCAGGGGAATTTTGGAAATCCTGGCGGTTATCCAATTGAAAAACCGGGAGGGTAATTTTTTTTCTAATGGATCATGCCGCTTCTTTTTCCAACCACTTACAATATCCCAACCGCCTTCCATGATCATTTTATGCAGTGCGGGAATTTCATCAGGACTATCCTGCAAATCAGCATCCATAGTAATTACTACATCGCCTTCGCATACGTGAAAACCTTCGTTCAACGCGGCTGACTTACCATAATTCCGCTGGAACTTTATTCCTTTTATGCAGGAATTAAGCGAGCGAAGCTGTTCAACAACGGCCCAGGAATTATCTGAACTGCCATCGTCGACCAACAGGATTTCGTATGAAAGATGGTGTTCATCTGCCACCCGTTTAATCCAGGCGCAGAGTTCGGGCAAAGACTCTTCTTCATTAAACAGCGGCACTACAACAGATACATCCATTATTGCGAGAATGAATTATTATCGAATTCCGGTTTCTTCTTCTTGATGATGGCGGCAATAATCAGGCTGATTATAAACCAGAAAATTGTTCCGAAGGCAAATCCTAGAAACTGTTTGCCCAATGAATAGCTGTTTCCGTTTAGTATTTCTGCAGTCGATTTGTCTATCTGATCCTGGGGCACTCCAAATTTCTCCATCATTTTTTCCGATGCCTGGGCCGTTTCCTGCGATAAAGCCTGGCGAAAGGGAACGTCAATAACGTTCAGCAATAAAAACATGAATGCGGTACTTAAAAAGGAACCGATTACAAATATGGTAAAAACTGTTTTTAATGCTTCAGAAAATTCGAGATACCCACCATTTGCTTTTTTTTGTACAAGTCCACCCAATACCGCGAATACAATGGGCATCGCGAACCCCAGGTAAGCTATGGGGTTTACAAACATTTTTGCGCCGCCCAGGTACAAAACCAGGGTAAGCAGAATAGCAGCGCCCCCACTCAATAATCCATATGAAAGACCCGCATTTGTTTTTCCAGAAGCCATAATGGTAGTTTTAGTTGGTTAAAAATACTTTCTCTCCGTTAATTATCCCGAGAACTTTACCAGTAAGTTGCTTTCCTATAAAAGCAGAGTTACGGGATCTTGAGCGAAAGAAGGAGGAATTCACTTCTATTAGTTCGGAAGGTTGGTAAATTGTTACAGTAGCCGGAAAATCTTTTTGGATTACCCGATGTTCCAATCCAAAAATTTTACGGGCATTAAGGCTTAATAAGGAAGCCCATTTGCTCTCGGGCAGATCCGGCATTGCGGTTTTTAACGCGGCAAAACATGTTTCTAATCCAATCATCCCATAGGCCGCATTTTCAAACTCCACTACCTTGCTATCGGTTTCGTGGGGCAGGTGATGCGTAGCAATGCAATCAATAGTTCCATCACTCACGGCTTTTCGAAGGGCCTTCACTTCTCTTTCTGTGCGTAATGGCGGATATACTTTAAAATTCGTGTCGTATTGTTCGATATCTTTATCGGTAAAGAAAAGATGATAGGGAGTTACCGAACAGGTTACTGCAATACCAGCTTCCTTCGCTCTTCGGATATATTCCAGCGATTTGGGAGAAGTAACACCGGTGAAATGAATTCTTGATCCTGCGTACCTGGCCAGTTTAATGTCTCTGGCTACCAGCAATTCTTCGGCCATCATAGGTTTACCGCTAAGACCCATTTGAGTGGATACGATTCCTTCATTCATTAATCCGTTCGTGCCAATACTTTTATCGTCGGGTATTTGGATTATGATTCCATCAAAGGTTCTTACATATTGAAGGGCTTTTACCAATACTCCGGAAGACTGCACCGGGTGAAGTCCATCGCTAAAAGCAATAGCGCCACTTTCCCGCATGTCGTACATTTCTGCCAGATCTTTTCCTTCGGTATTTTTTGAAATGGCGCCAATAGGATAAATATTTACAGGGAGCGTTACTGATTTATGAAGGATATACTCCACCTGGGCCTTGCTATCGATCACCGGGTTGGTATTAGGTACAACAAACACATCCGTAAAACCACCCGCTGCCGCGGCCTGGGAGCCGGTGAGCAGGGTTTCTTTATATTCCTGGCCGGGATCGGCAAAATTGGCAAATACATCCACCCAGCCTGGAGATATATGAATATCATTCCCGCTGATAACGGTATCGGCCGCTTCGGCAATGGTGGATTTCACTTCTGTAATAAAACCTGATTCAATTAGAATATCTGATCTGCTTCCGTTGTGTGGAGAACCGGGGTCATTTATCTGGGCCTGTTGAATGAGAACCTTCATTGAAGAAAAGTTGAGCGAAGATAAGGGTTGTGTTAGAAAACAGAAAATAAGAAGTGAAGTGGTTTTTCTGTCATCCCGAATTGGAATAATCGGTACAGGTCATTAATGAAATTTACTATTCGATAAAAGGGATGAATGTAATTTTTGGCCATGTTGTTATCATCGCTGTTGTTTGGGTATGGAATGGTATGATATCTACAAAAGCAAATAAATTTCAATAAATAATTATTTTTCCCATGAAGAGGTGTATAATTAATTTAGGAATCAAATGCCATCAGGTAATTCATTCATATTCAATAAAAGAATTTTAAAAAGAAAAAATAATCTCCGAAACACTTGCATTTTCAAAAATCATTGACAACTTTTACCTCACAATCCTATCCCAGATGAAAGACCTGTGTTGAGCAGGTTTTTTTATTTCCTGCCAGTCTAAAATCCGGTACCTAATCAAGTTCTGATAGTCCTAGAAACCGTAACCCTATTATTTACTTGATTAATTATCGTACCATGAAACCCTTAAACCGATTAAGCCTTTTATTGGCATTTCTTCTTCCTGTTAGCACTCTTTTTGCCGATCCGGGCAACAACAGTCATCCTTATTTTATTCGTTCTGCAAACTTCATTAAACTGGTTCATAGCAATTACAAAGAGGAGTCAGTTAATAACAATTTGCCTGCAGCCACTGCTGCCAAGCTATGTGCCTGCCAAATTCTAAATGTGGCTTCTAATAACGAGAAGATGGAATATGTGGCGGTATTTGCTGAGAAAACTAATTATGGTGAATTAAACAATTCCTTTTCAGTAGCCATCAGTGTACTGGAAAAAGAAAAAAAGCAGATGAAGAACCTGTTTTACTCTAAAATGAAAGTGGTAAAGAAAATTACGGTCTTCAGCAGTTGTAAAACATTGGCCGGTCAGTTAAAATCTGAGAATGGAACCCTGAAAGTATATGAAATCCTGGATGCGGATATTCTGGGAAGTGTTTACGTGACATCCCGGAAATAATACGTCAGATTTTTGAAAGAGCCCTTTTGAAGTGTCTTTGAATAGGTATGACCTGGTTAACTGATAAACAGGAATAAAAAAGGTATCCCGACCATCTTATTAGTCTAATACTGTTCTTGCTCATTTGGGAAATCATTATTCTTAACATCCTTTATGTAATGCTGTACTGCCTGGGTAATTTGTTCGTGCAGATTCAGGTATTGACGCAAAAAACGGGGTTTAAATTCGATGTTAATACCAAGCATATCGTGCATGACCAGTACCTGTCCGTCGCAATAACGACCCGCCCCGATACCAATGGTTGGTATTTGTACACTTTCAGAAACTTCTTTGGCAAGCGTTGCCGGAATTTTTTCCAATACAATACCAAAGCAGCCGGCTAGCTCCAGCTTTTTTGCATCGCTCCGTAGTTTATTCGCTTCTGCTTCTTCTTTCGCCCGAACGGTATAAGTGCCAAATTTATAAATGGACTGAGGGGTTAATCCTAAATGCCCCATAACCGGAATCCCGGCGGCCACAATCCGGTTGATACATTCAACTACTTCTTCTCCACCTTCTAATTTAATGGCATGGGCTCCTGTTTCTTTCATGATACGGATGGCCGAATTTAATGCCTCTTTTGGATTGGATTGGTATGAGCCAAATGGCAGGTCTACTACTACCAGACAATGACTAACACCCCGAATTACGGAAGAAGCATGGTAGATAATCTGGTCCAGTGTAATGGGCAGGGTTGTTTCGTGGCCTGCCATTACGTTCGAGGCGGAATCACCTACCAATATAACATCGATACCCGCTCCATCCATTATTTTCGCAAAGGAATAATCGTAGGCGGTAATCATGGATATTTTCTCCCCCGCCTGTTTCATCTTCTGAAGGGTATGAGTGGTTATCTTTTTTACTTCTTTATGAGTCGACATAGTTCCATTTTAAATTTTGAAATTGAAAAGAGGCACCAGGTGCAAGATACCTAGTGTTTTTGAAAATGTAACTGATGGGAAGGGATACCCTGTTTTGCCAGGTTGGTTCGAAAATACCGATCGTTACAAAAAGTAAAGAGCTTTTTCAATTATGTGTTGAAGAAGCAAGTAATGCCATTAAAATATTTAGATCCATCCAACCGGATACTCCTGATTACCTTTTATAATAAAACCCGGATGTAAAAAGTTGAAGTAGAAAAGCCGGTTAAATCTATGCTTATTAAAATGAAAATTATCCGGGTGATTAAATAACATCCGTAAAAAAGGAGCATGCCATAGTTGGGCATTGCCAATCAAGCAGTAAGTTATTCACTAATATTAACTCACTGCTTCCACTTTTATCAGTTCCTGATACAAATGTTGTATTAGCCCGTCGGCCAAACCGATTCTGGGCACATAAATTTCTTCTATATTAGCCCAGCGCATCACGTTAATATAAATCTGCAAAGCCGGCACTATTACGTCGGCGCGGTCCTCGCGAATATGATAGATGCGTATTCGCTCCTGCACTGAAAAATTATTGAATTCTTTGTAATAGTCTTTCAGTAATTCCAACAGCAACGGTTTCCCTTCTTTTCGTTTGGAGATTGAAAAAATTTTATTAATATTTCCACCAGAACCAATAGCAATTATATCGTTATCGTGTCCGCGGGTTTCTTTCTTTATAAAGTCCTTCATTTCGTCCCATAGCGCGTCATTTACCTGATCCTTTAATATCCGGATTGTGCCAATATTAAAAGATCGTTTGAAAACCAGTTTGCCATCCGCGAAAAAGGTAAGCTCCGTGCTGCCCCCTCCCACATCAATATACAGGTAGGCATGATTCTTATCCATATTTTCTGCTACATGATTCTCATAAATCAGATTGGCTTCCGCGTCGCCGGTAATTATTTCGATATCAATCCCCGTTTTTTCTTTCACTCTTGTAATAATACCAGCGGCATTTACCGCGTCGCGCATGGCGGAAGTGGCGGCCGCTTTTAGATGTTTCAATGGCACCCCATATGCGTCGAGTAAATGACGGTAGGCTCTCATTGTATTCATGATCATAGTTTCTCTTTCCGCCGAAATTTCTTTTCGCTCAAACACATCAAACCCGAGTCTTAATGGTACTCTGATCAGGTTGATTTTTTGAAATTGAATCGAGCCGTTCTCGTTATTGATAACGTCGGAGATCAGAAGTCGCGCTGCATTACTGCCAATATCAATTGCTGCCAGTCTCATTTGGGTTAGTTAGTTTTTTTTACTACCTCAGGCGGTAATACTTTCAGCCGGTTCGGGAGAAGAGATCATTGCCTTATCAATTGTTTTCTGATGCAAATAATTATATATCTCCACCTGCGAACGTATTTTTTTCCGGTTCCGGTCTTTCACATACCGGTTACTGAGGTCATTGTCCAAAATTCTGGCTTTTACATTGTCGCTGAGTTGAATCTCCAGAATAGTTTTCAACACTTTCTTAATATTGTCATCTAAAATAGGACAGGTGGCTTCTACACGGTGATCCAAATTGCGTACCATCCAATCAGCGGAGGATATAAAAACCTTTTCTTTTCCATCGTTGTGAAATATAAATACTCGGGCGTGTTCAAGGTATTCATCCACTATGCTGACGGCTTTTACCGGTATGGGAAACTTCTTGTTTTCAGACAGCATACAGAAGATTCCCCTTACGATCAGTTTTACTTCAACTCCTGCTTTGGCGGCATCGGCAAGCCGCGCGATCAATTCTTCGTCTGAAAGCGAATTCATTTTAAGTAGAATGGAAGCAGGTTTTCCGGCTTTACAATTCTTAATTTCCTTACTGATCAGTTTGTTTAGTTCTTTTCGCAGTCCCCCGGGACAAAGAATGAGGGTTTTGCATGCTTTTAAAAATTGCTGTCCGTCTTTCCAGTTTTCGAGATAATTGAAAATCCGGTTAACATCCGCCATAATAAATCTATCCGACGTAATAAGGCAATGGTCACCATATAAAGCGGCTGTTTTTTCATTGAGGTTACCGGTACTTACGAAACCATAATGGATCGTTCGGTTATTTACTCTTTTCTTGATAAGGCATATTTTGGCGTGCACTTTCATATCAGGAATACTAATAAGCACTTTTACGCCTTCTTCCTCGAGTCGCTCTTTCCATTCCAAGTTAGCTTCTTCTTCAAAACGTGCCTGCAGTTCGAGCATTACTGTAACATCCTTACCATTTCGCACCGCGTTGATAAGGGCATTTATAATTTTAGAATTACCGGCCAGCCGATAGGCGGTAATTTTGATTGCTTTTACATCAGGGTCGATCGCTGCTTCCCGCAACAAGTCAATAACTGAATTAAAGGAATGATATGGGAAGTTGAGCAGGATGTCTTGCTCAAGCATAACGTCAGTAACCCGCAGGGTATTCTTAAGCAAGGGATGGGGGAATGGTTTTTTTCGTTGGCCCTTTTTCTGAAACACATCCGGAAAATCCATAAAGTGACGGAAATTATGAATGCGCGCCCCGGCAATTACATTGTCTTTTTGGGTAAGATTTAATCTTTTTAATAAATAGTTGAGCAGTTCAGGATTCATTTGCTGGTCGTATAAAAACCGTACGGGTTTTCCTTTGCGCCGGTTCTTTAAACCTTTCTCAATTTTTTGAATGATTGATGTTGAAATATCTGTATCAATGTCAAATTCCGCGTCGCGGGTTACTTTAAACAACCAGGATTCGAACCGGTCGTAACCAAAATAAGAGAATATATTAGGGAGGTTAAACCGGATTACATCTTCCAGCAAAATAATTGAGCGGGTTCCGGGCGGGGAGGGGAGAATAATGAAGCGGCCTAAAACCCTTGAAGGCACTTCAATTATAGCCAGTTTCCTTTTCTGGCTACTATCCTTTTTCGATAAGGTAACACCAAGGAAAATAGATTTCTCCCGCAAATAAGGAAAAGTGGGAATGCTTTCCACCATCAGGGGGATAATATTAGAGCGAACCTCTTCCTCAAAAAATGATTGAACAAATTTTTGCTGGTCTTTATTTAACTGTTTCTCGTTTACCAGGTGAATATTTTCATTTTCCATTTCTTCGCGGATACTTCGCCAGACCCTGCCAAATTCTTCCTGTTGCTCCAATACCAATTCCTGTATTTGCTCCAGTATCTTTCCGGGAGCATGCTCCAGGTGGATATTCTTTAGTTTTTTGCCGAATTCCACCATTCGGCCCAGGGTGGCAACCCGTACCCGGAAGAATTCATCCAGGTTATTTGAAAATATACCCAGGAATTTAATTCGCTCCTTCAGGGGCACCGTTGGGTCCGCGGCTTCCTGCAAAACCCTGCCATTAAATGATAACCAACTAATGTCCCTTGCAATCGTTTTTCGTTTCATCCCAGCTATTTACGAGGTGATTGCGCCTAAATTAGCGCAATTAAAAAGGAGTTCAAATTAAGGAATTATTAATTTGAGCGACCAAATGGTTGCTATTATCAGGATGGTTTGGGGATTTATAGGAAGTTTATTCATTCTTTTGTAAACTTCTTACCTAAAAACAGATCATGCCCAACTACTTACAATCCACAGTTGTTAAGAATTTTGCTAAAAAATCTTCCATTTTACTTTGTTGTTAAGGCATATTTCCCGACCTTCGCCGTCCAAAATTTTTTTAATCATGGCTAGAGTATGTCAGGTGACCGGTAAGGTTCCCGTGTCGGGCAACAAGGTGTCGCATTCTAATATCAAGACAAAACGCCGTTTTTTGCCTAACCTGCAAAACAAGCGCTTTTTCCTGGCTGAGGAAGATAAGTGGATAACCTTGAAATTGTCTACTGAAGGTATCCGTACTATCAATAAAAGAGGTCTTTATATTGTAGTAAAGGAATTGCGTAAAAACGGAGAAAAAATCTAACAATAAGTTTTAAAAGCTATAACAATGGCAAAAAAAGGTAATAGAGTTCAGGTGATTTTGGAATGTACCGAGCACAAGAACAGCGGGAAGCCCGGCACCAGCCGATATATCAGTTCCAAAAATAAAAAAAATAATCCTGAACGCCTGGAGTTGAAGAAATTCAATCCCATTTTGAAAAAAGTTACTGTTCACAAAGAAATTAAGTAATTGGTTGAAAGGTTGAAAAGTTGACTTGTTCAGCTTCTTCAGCTTATAACCTTATCAACTCATCATCATATCAACATTCTATTATGGCAAAAGCAGCAAAAACGGCGATCAAAACAAAGGATCAGAAAGCAGCCGCTGAAGCAAAAAACTGGACTAAAGTAATTAAGGCAGTGCGCAGTCCTAAAACAGGGGCATACACCTTCAAGGAAGCGATTGTACATAAAGAAAAAATTAAAGAATTCCTGGCTCAGAAATAAGTTTAGGACTAATACAGTACTTGCTGGAAAGCTGTTCTTAATAAGGGAACAGCTTTTTGTATTTTAGCTTTTCAATTATTACGGTATGAGTTTTTTAGGAAAATTATTTGGTAAGCAGGAAAAAGAAACACTCGACCAGGGTTTGCAAAAGACCTCCGAAAGTTTTTTATCAAAGATAACAAAGGCTATTGCCGGTAAGAGTACGGTAGATGAAGAAGTGCTGGATAACCTGGAAGAAGCATTGGTAAGCGCCGATGTGGGAATTGAAACCACCGTAGAGATCATAAATCGTATTGAAGCGCGCGTTGCAAAGAATAAATACGTAAGCACGACAGAACTTAATACCGTACTTCAAAGTGAGATAGAGAATATGCTGGTGGACCCTCCTGAATCGAAGGCATACACATTCAGTTCTTCGCTTCCCGCGAAGCCTTTTGTGATATTGGTAGTGGGTGTTAACGGGGTTGGAAAAACAACTACCATCGGTAAACTTGCCTATAACTTTAAGAAAGCCGGAAAATCCGTATTGCTGGGGGCTTCGGATACTTTTAGGGCCGCTGCCGTTGATCAACTTACTATTTGGAGCGAGCGGGTAGGTGTTCCTATTGTGAAACAGGGGATGGGGGCCGATCCCGCTTCCGTAGCCTTTGATACTGTACAAAGTGGAGTGGCCAGGGATGTGGATGTAGTCATTATTGATACGGCAGGCCGGCTGCACAACAAGGCGCATCTGATGGAGGAACTCAATAAAATTAAAAGAGTAATTCAAAAGCATATACCACAGGCGCCCCATGAAGTAATGCTGGTTCTGGATGGATCAACCGGTCAAAATGCGCTGGAACAAGCTAAGCACTTTACCGCTACCACCGAAGTATCTGCGATTACAGTTACTAAATTAGATGGAACGGCCAAAGGAGGTGTTGTTCTGGCGATCGCTAACCAATTTAAAATACCGGTAAAGTTTATAGGAATGGGGGAGAGGATGGAAGATTTACTCGTATTTGATAAGCACGAATTTGTAGACAGTCTTTTTAATTTGAACAAAGCCTGATCATGAGGAGACCGGCCATCATTAACCGAATTGTAAACAGTTATTATTATCCTGCTTTTTTTGCCGGATTCTTTGCAATAAGCATTTCATTTATAACCAGGCTATTGTTGCTTTTTAAATCCTCGGCCGGCGTGGATTGGAATATTGCCAATATTATCGGGCTATTTGGTATCGGACTTTTATTCGATATAGTTATCGCTGCCTATTTCATGATTCCGCTGGTACTTCATTTATGGTGGATGAATGACAGGATGTATGCTAAAAAAGCGCAGAAATGGATGATGGCCGTATTCCTGATCATTGTTTTGGTGCTGGTATTTTCGGATCTTATTCCAAAGGATTTTAATGAAGATTTACGTACCGGCGTAATCGCTTATTTTGTTATCCGGTTACTTATTTACCTGGGGCTGGCATTCGCCGGAAGCAATTTCCACAATAAGTGGAGAAAGGTCATTCTGTTGTTCGACCTATTCCTCGTCATGTATATTTTGGTATTCAATGCCGTTAGTGAATGGTTTTTTTGGGATGAATTTTCTGCCCGCTATAATTTTATCGCTGTAGATTATCTTGTTTATACCAATGAAGTGATTGGGAATATCCGGGAATCGTATCCGATCGGACGGCTGCTGGCGGGTATATTCCTGGTAGTATTAATCCTGCTTTGGTTTGTAAGAAAGCCTATATCCGAGGCAATAAATCACCGTCCGGTTTTTATTAAGCGTTCCTTTTCTGCCCTCTTAATTTTATTGATTCCTATTGCCGGTTTTTTCCTGGGGAACAGCAAGTACCGAGAGTTCAGCAAGAACGAATATGTAAATGAATTGGCCGGTAACGGTATTTTCGAATTTGGTACTGCTTTCTGGCATAATGAACTTGATTTCTTTAAATATTACCAGACACTGCCCGATAGGGAAGCATTCACTATACTTCGAAAAGAACTTAGCCAACCCGGCAGTGAATTTACCGACAGTAGTGTATTCAATATTGAACGAAGGATTCGGTATTCGGAGCCCGAAAAGCGAATGAACGTGGTAATGATCAGTGTTGAAAGTTTAAGCGCGGACTTTATGCAGGCGTTCGGCAGCGACAAAGGAATTACCCCGCAACTTGATTCATTGTCGAATGAGAGCTTATTCTTTACTAATCTCTATTCTTCCGGAACCAGGACCGTTCGGGGTTTGGAAGCACTGGCTTTATCTATTCCACCTACCCCCGGACAAAGCATTGTAAAGCGACCAGAAAATGAGAATCTTTTTTCATTGGGTTTCGTATTGCAGTCAAAAGGGTATATCACACAATATATTTATGGTGGGTATGGGTATTTTGATAACATGAATTATTTTTTCAGTAACAATGGGTATACTGTTATCGACCGCAGTGCCTTGTTGCCGGATCAAATTCATTATGCGAATATATGGGGCGTGGCTGATGAAGATCTCTTTTCATTGGCATTACAAACAATGGACAAAAACAATAAAGAAGGAAAACCTTTTTTTGCACAGGTCATGACGGTATCCAATCACCGGCCATTTACTTATCCTGATGGTCGGATTGATATTCCTTCTTCCCGCCAGGTACGAGAGGGGGCAGTAAAATATACTGATTATGCTATCGGCAAATTTTTACGGGATGCTAAACAAAAATCCTGGTTCAGCAATACCATTTTTGTGGTGGTGGCTGATCATTGTGCAGGTAGCGCCGGCAGTGTTAAATTACCAGTTACGGGGTATCATATCCCTATGCTTATTTACTCGCCGGGTACTATTAAACCCCAAAAAATTGACCGGCTTACCGCCCAGATCGATATTGCGCCAACTATTTTGGGCTTACTCAAATTAGACTATACCAGTAAATTTATTGGGCAAGATATATTTGCTTTACCAGCTGGCCGGGAAAGAGCATTCATTAGTACTTACCAGGGATTGGGATATTTAAAAGCGGGCAGACTTATCATTCAATCTCCGGTAAAAATGATAGAAGAATTTATTCCTGATTTTACCAATGGGAAGGCTGTAAAAACAACTATTACTGATAGCCTCCAAAAACAGGCTATTGCCTATTATCAATGCACGAGTTGGTTAATAAAAAATAAAAAATTTACCCGATAACCAATATTCATATTCCTGATCTTACTGTTGACTTTTTATTTGCCCTTTTTCTTCTTGTAATATTGGAGTTGCCAGACTTTATTCTTTCCGTTGTTTGTTTATCCATTGCAGCCAGCTCTGATAAGCAGGCCTTTCTTTTCCAGCTTCATTCAACAGTCCGGTATCTTCCCACAATCCAAACAGGTCCATGTAAAGACCATGTGAACGAAGATAAATGTTCCCTGCATCGTAATCCTTATGGCAGAACCAAATTAGGAGGGTTGCTTTATTTTTATTGCAGAGCTGACAAATCATTTCTAGATAATCCTTCTGCCAGTTTTCGTTGCCTTGTTTAGTGAGGTTAAAAGATGGGATCACCAGGTCTTCTGCGATATACCCTGTTTCGGCAATAGCCAATGGTTTGGATGGAGCGAGGTGGATGAATTTTTCAAAATAATTGATCGGGAATAGTTTGGGATCCGTGTTGCCCCCTGCTGAAGAACTAACAGTAACATAAGGATAAGCGCTCAATCCAATGAAATCGGTATAAGGCAATAATTGGGCAGCGTTGTTAAACCCATCATTTGATTCATCAACAATAAAACTTATGAAGAAAGGGAGAGAAGGGTATTTTGCTTTCAATGGTGGATATACTTTACTAAGAAAGTCTTTATATAAGTTAAATGCGGACGCATTCCATAGCGAGACGTTACTTTCTACTCCATAGTTTACATATACCGGCTGAAACTGATCGATGAGCCAACTTACATAGTTTACATATGCCGTAATTATTTTTGGATCATTAACCGGTAACTGACTCCAGTAATTCTTTATACTGTCGGTTACTGTTGCTTCCCGGTAATAATCGGCTTTTTCCTTGCGGGTGAGATTTAATGCTGATATACTCAGGAATATTTTTTTTCCGATGGCGGTTTTTGCTTTTCTTGTTTGTACCTCTTGTTGAAATGCAGCGGGCATTGGTTGAAGTCGAAATGCTTCCTCGTAAGGTATTCCGTCGTCAAAATGATGCGAAACAATGTCACAATGATTATTTATGAATTCGTAGGAATTATTTACCTCATCAACCGTAAAATCGGCTGGCCATGGTGTAACCCCCATATAAAAAGAACGGGTTTCCGGAACGGAATCAGTCTTGTTGCAGGAAAAAAGAATGGCGGCAAAAGAAAATAGAAACAAACAATATCGCATAGATCGCATGTTTAGAATTCAACCTAAAACGCTAATCAGACGGCCAAATTGCCACCCGGGTTACAGCCAGAAAAGGATTCAATTTTTAACAGCTCAGCTATAAGAAAACTACCCTTCGGTGCGTTTTTAAGGGGCAATTTTCATTTTTATTAATAAAACCATACCTTATGAATCGCAACTCCCTGAAGCTCATTAGTAATTTCATTCTTTTCTCCTGTGTTTTTTGGACTGCCTCCTGTAAGAAAAGTACAGAGGAGAAAAAGGGCAATACAACCGAAGCTGCCGAAAACAACGCCTTTGCCGAGGCCAATTATAACGATGTAACCACCATGATAGACCAGGCAGGCATTAATAGCAACGTAACATTTGGGGTACCAGGAACTGAGCCAAGAGATGGCCAGATCCGAACATTGGGGATTGGCGGTTCGTCCTGCGCTACAGTAACTATTGATACTGTAGCTAACCCGCATTCTATCACTATTGATTTTGGCAGCACTAATTGCATGTGTTTGGATGAAAGAAATCGCCGGGGAAAAATCATTGCAGCGTATACTGGTCGTTACCGCGAGACAGGAACCGTTATTAATATCAGTTTTGATAACTATTTCGTGAATGATAATAAAATCAGCGGAACAAAAAAGGTTACCAACCAGGGAAATAACCAGGCCGGCAACCTCGTATATAAAGTGGAAGTGAACGGCCAGATAGTAAAAGCAAACAATGGTGGAACGGTTACCTGGACCAGTACCCGCTACCGTGAATGGAAAGCTGGAGCTGGTACACCATTGAATATACTAGATGATGTATATGGTATTACAGGCGATGCCAGTGGTACCAATGCCGATGGCAGCAGCTATACCATTTTGGCCACTAAAGAACTGGTGCGTAAAATGAATTGCCGTTGGTTCGAAAGCGGGACCTTAGAGCTCACTCAAACAGGATTACCAAAGGTTACCATGGATTATGGAAATACCGGTTGCGATGCCAACGCTACCATTTCCGTATTGGGAGTAAGCTACCCGGTAGTGTTACAATAAAATTTGAGATTATCACTATTACAGTGAGGTAGTCTGTCATGTAAATGTATTGCCACGAAGGCACGAGACAAAGAGAAATTGAGTTTCAAACTTTTTTGAGTCTTCGTGCTTTCGTGACAATTTTTCTAAACCAATCTTTTTGAGACTGGCTCATTTCATAATTTCAGATATACCCTTTTACCCTTACTTATTTATAGGTTCCCTTAAATTGCCCGTTGGTAATATTTTTAATGGAGCTATTAGTGTCTAATACGGTTCCACTAAAGGTCCCCTGGATCGTTTTAGTGGCAGCATCATGTATGGTAACTTTAAATATGAGATTCACATTTCCTAAAGTATTGTCCGCTGCATAAGTCTCCGTTGCTCCCACAAATACGAAACCGGCTGAATTATTGTTAACCGCATTCGTATTATAGATTTCGTTGGCTTGTATGCCACCTGCCAAATCGGTAAGCACTAATAGTATATTATCAGTAGAATTTAATCCGGCATAACTAAAAACATTAATGCTGGCCACTACATTCATTTTGGCTGTATCCGTAACGCCCTTATACGTAATAGTGGCTCCTTGAGTGAATGTCCAATCAGTTGAAATTACCCCGGTAACTGTTATGGGCAAGGAACAGGTGGAGGCGCCAAAACTAATCGCAATATTAAAGTTGCCGGCAACTGTTGGCGTACCACTACCGGTTAGCGTTATTGTTTGTGCCCCGGCCGCCAAGGTACCAGATCCGGAAAATACAATACCATTTACGGGAGCCGTACTAATAGAATAAGAACCGGGTGAAATAACCGTGACGCCAATACTAACCATATTGCCGGCGTTTAAGGCAGTTCCCGCAGCGAATGTACCAGATAGTATCACACTGGCACAATCAATAGTCAGGGAAGCAGGAGATGATATGGGAACTACAAAGCTGCAATTTCCTCCTCCGGCTGTTACGCTAACCGATGTCGAAGAATTGATGGCAGGAGTACCGGTACCCCGTAATGTTACTGTTTTAGCCCCTGTTGAAGAAAATACTCCTGATCCTGAAAAAGTAATTCCATTGGCAGCAATAGTTGTTATGCTATACGTTCCTATTTTGGTTACATTAACAGTAAGCGTAACGGTATTAGAAGCATTGAGAGGAGTTGAAACTACATACGTACCACTAATTGTTGCATTGGTACATGCACCCCCTGCGCCTTGCAAAGTAAAGGTGGCCGGCCCGCCTGAACCATTGGGTAATACTTCCACCTGTACCATACAAACAGTACCATCGAAGCGGATGGTAAAATCATTAGTACCCGCGGAAATTGGCTTGCCGGTGGCTGTTAAATTAATTGTTTGTATTCCCGTTGTAGAAAAAGTGCCGCTGCCCTTAAACGAGTAACCATTCACTACATCCGAGACAATTGAATAAGTGCCCGCAGTGGATACATTAACATCGACGGAAATAAAATTTGCTATAGTTAATGAGGTCCCTGCTTCATAAACGTCCACAACCGTTTTAGGCAGGCAATCATCATTCCCATCACGCTGCAAAGATCCTTTAGCTGTGGTAGTATTTCCGTTTTCCAGGCTTTTTTCTTTAAAACAGGAAGCGATAAGGGTAATCATCCCGATAAATAGTAAAAGGCAGGCTATACGCTTCATAAAACATTTTTCATAGGTAAAAATAGGTGATTTGGGACAGACCATATTTTTATCAGGAGAAAAAGGGCCAGTTCAAGACCAGGATATTCAATGCGTATTGATGGAGGATAATAACTGGTTATAGTATAATTAATAAAGTTATTATCCTAAATGCTTCTTTAAATCTTCGTTTAAATTTCTTCTCTCCACTTATCTCTTTCATCCGGCGCGAATTTCCAGGGGGCAAAATTGTTTTCGACATTACTAAACATGCTGTTCCATTCCGGAGGAGCGCTGCTTTCCTCCATAATGAGCGAACGTCGTAACTCTAAAATAATTTCCATCGGTGAAATAGAAACTGGACATTCTTCCACGCAGGCATTACAGGTGGTGCATGCCCTCAGTTCCTCTACCGATATATAATTATGCAATAGCGTTTTTCCATCGTCGATAAAATTTTTATTAGTATTGATGTTTTTTCCCACTTCTTCGAGACGGTCGCGGGTATCCATCATTATTTTGCGGGGTGATAATAATTTACCTGTTTGGTTAGCCGGGCAAGCAGCGGTGCATCGTCCGCATTCGGTGCAACTATAGGCATCTAATAGATTTCTCCAGCTAAGATCCATCACATCTTTGGCGCCAAATTTTCCGGGCACCTGCGCATTGGTGGGTGCCTGTTCAGGTTGCATGGCATATAACACTTCCTTTTGAATAGCCGGCATATTGATCATTTTACCAGCAGGTTGCAATCGCGCATAATATGCATTGGGAAATGCAAGCAGGATATGTAAATGTTTCGACCAGGGTAAGTAATTCAGGAAGGCAAATATGCCCAATATATGTAACCACCAGGCAGTACGTTCAATTATAACAAGGGAAGAAACCGGTAAATTACCTAACAGGGGAGCCAATAAACCAGAAATAATAAAACGGCCGGTTTCATGGTAACCGGTTGCCTGGTTTAATTGAAGAGCGCGGTCAGTACTGTTCATTAGCAGGAACAAACTCATCAATACAATTTCAGTAATAAGAATATTATTAGCGTCAGTGCGGGGCCAACCGTTCAGGTCTTTGCTGATAAAACGTTTTAGTTTGATCACATTACGTCGTGCTAAAAAAACCACGCACACAATCAACACTAACAACGCCAGTATTTCAAAAGAATGTATCAGGAAACTATACAAAGCACCCAGCGGGGATAAAAACAAGCGATGGGTACCCAGTATACCGTCGAGAACAATCTCCAAGACTTCCAGGTTAATAATAATAAAGCCGGCATATATCACCAGGTGCATCACCGCTACCAGCGGGTTCTTGAACATTTTCTTTTGTCCGAGTGCCAGCAACAATAAATTGCGCCACCGCGCAGAGGGGTTATCACTAAAGTCTTCCTCTTTCCCTAGTAAAATATTCCGGTGAATTTCTTTTACTTTTTTGGAGAAGAACCAAATCGCAAACCCGGAAACCAAAATAAATAAAGCCTGTTGAATATATTGCATAGTTGGCAAGTAATATATGCTAAGTTAGGTGAAAGTCCGAAAGCCCGAGAGTCTGAAAAACGGGAAGCCCGGTTATCTGCAAACGTGAATGGAAGAAAAGCCAAACATTCGTGGATTCTGCCATTCTCCCTGACTTTCGCAGTTCCGGAACTTCCGTCTTTTTTATAAAAAATCAATGATCCGCTTCACCACTTTGTTATCGCGATAAATTTTCCGATGGCCCAGCCCTTTTGTAATTTCAAATTCTATATTGGGATGATGTTCTTCTTTTATATTTAATGCATCTGTTAACGGGGTTATTTCGTCGTCTTCATCATGAATCCATAAAATTTGGGCCTTCATATTCTTGATGGCGCGGCGAACGGAATAATAGGACGGATGCACCCCACTGTGATCAAATATATATTGGTCAAATGCTTCTCGTATTTCTTTGCTTAAATCGAGGAACTTAAAAAAGGAATCAATGGCAGTGGTAGTTTCCGTAGCCGGAGCTATTAAAACCGCTTTGGTTGCATTCGTATGAGGGAGGGTTTCCAGCAAATGCGCCAACGCTAGTCCCCCAAATGAATGGCTCATGAAGCGATTGATGGGGCCGAACCGCTCGCATATTTCCTGAAGCATTTTTATATACATAGGCAGGATGATGCGTTGGCCATCTGATCTGCCATGGGCTGGAGCATCAAAGGCAATCACTTCATATCCTTTTCTTACTAGCGGGTTGATATAGCGTTCAAAATTTTTTATGGAAGATTCAAACCCGTGAACGATAAGTACTTTATTTTCCTGCGGATGATTGAAGCGGAAACCTTTCACTGCCAGGCCATCCAGTTCGAAAGCGATTTTTTCACCTCTGTCGAATATAGCAGGATATTTCTTCTTCGACTTATAATACGGCGTACTAAAAATTTCGAAGGCTTTTTTGGCGGCCCTTTTGGTGGAAACAACAGCGATAATATTAAGCCGGGCTCTCAGGTAATTTACTGCGATCTTTTGTGCTAATTTCATACTACCCAAAAATAAGGCATGAAAGTCGTAATAATTGGAACGGGTAATACCGCCACCGCGCTCGGGCGATTGATAAAACAATCAGGACATTCCGTTCTCCAGGTATGTGGCCGTACAACGGAAGCTACCCGAACATTAGCAGAATCTTTAGATGCGGCGTACGCTACTTCAATGAAATCGATCGATCCAAATGGGGATTTATATTTAATGGCTGTATCCGATGATGCAATTGCAACGATAGCCGGACAATTTTCTTTTCATACTAAATTGTTGGTGCATACCGCAGGATCTGTTTCAATAGATATTTTGAAAGAAGCCAGTAGGAACTATGGAGTATTATATCCTTTACAAAGTTTGCGTAAAGAAGCGGGGAGCTTGCCGGTTATTCCATTCCTGGTAGACGGAAATACCGGCGATGATTTGACCTTGTTGTATGATTTTGCGCAAACACTTTCACCCCTGGTTCAAAAAGCTGGCGATGGGGTTAGAAAAAAATATCACCTGGCGGCGGTATTAGTAAATAATTTCAGCAATCATCTCTATACATTAGCTAAAGATTTTTGTGCGGGCACTCAAACAGATTTCAATTTGTTGCTGCCATTAATTCAACAATTACCGCCACGCTTGAATGATTATTCTCCGCAGGAATTACAAACCGGGCCGGCTATTCGGAACGACCAGGTCACCATAGATACTCATTTAACCCTGCTCAACGATTACCCGGAAATTAAAAACCTGTATGCCTTATTTACAAAAGGCATACAGGAATATTATAGAAGGAAATAGATTACTTCTTTGCCTTCTTTTTTTCTTTTGCCGGCTTAGCCAGGTAACGTTCTTCAATGATATCCAGGTGATGTTCCAAATGGCCCGCACTTATAAAACCAAGGCCCGCTGTGCTTATGATTTTATTACTTGCTGTGCCGCTTCTGTTCAATTCCTCATCATTTAAGGAAGCAAAGAAAAGCGTGTTAGCCTCGCGGAGAGCCAGAAATTCTTCCACCATATTCTTCCATTTACGATTGGAAACGGTTGCATTGGCGGCCCATATATTTTCTTCGAAACCGGGTTGGGGCGATGGATCACAGCGCGTAAACCACAGGGCTCTCAACACAAAAACTCTTTCCGCATCTATAACATGTTGTAATAGTTCCTTAATTGTCCATTTATCGGCCGCATAAGCAAAATCCACTTTTTTCTTGGGGATATTTCTTATCAGCTTCCAGAAACGTTTGGTACTGCTGTTTAATGATTTTAACAGATCATCGCTGACCGCTTTGTTTACATAATTCTGAAATGGTTCGGGAACTGTTACTTCTTTACGTGAAATCATTGTGATCTATTTTGGCTAATATAAAACAAAAGCCGTCCTGATCGGCAGAACGGCTAAAATTTAATATAAGGAATGCGTTATCCTTTTTTATTTTTCAGGATAGGCTTAGAAGATTTCCTCTTGATTTCAGGAACAGCTCCTGGCTGGAGTGATGCCGCCATCTTTGCCGCTTCATAGGTATTAAGAATGCCTCCCGTTTTTGATATTTCCGAAAGGTCAACCAATTGATCCGTACCGGGTTTGTACACTTTAACTCCGGGAGATTTAGCTGATTTTTCGATACATAACTTAACCTGTTCCGGGGTTAAATAAGGGAAATAGGAAAATAACAATGCCGCGGAACCTACTACCACCGGGGCTGCCATACTGGTGCCATCCAGACTACGGTATACATTGCCCCCCGGGAAAGTTGCGTAAATACTAGTGCCTGGAGCAAACACGTCCACTTGTTCCTTGCCATAGTTGGAGAAATAGGCGGTTACCCCTTCACTAGCAGAACTGGCACCAACGGTAATCCAGTTGGGTGCCTTTGTATGATTTGCCAGCATTATATTATTGGGGAAATTATCGGTGCTGTCTATGTTTTTATGATCATTGCCGGCAGCATGAACCAATAATACTCCTTTGCTGTTGGCATATTCAACGGCCTCATCGATCCATTTTTTGTTGGGTGAAAAACTTTTCCCAAAACTCATATTAATCACCTTGGCTCCATTATCTACGGCATACCGGATGGCCAGTGCAATATCTTTATCGTGTTCATCACCATCTGGCACCGCTCTTACCATCATGATTTTTACATTATCAGCAATACCGTCCATTCCTTTTCCATTTTTACGGACAGCGGCGATAATACCCGACACATGGGTACCATGCTCGGCCGCATCTTTGCTTACCATTACATTGTTATTGCCGTAATATTTATCATTGATATCGTTTTCATTGTCCCCAACAATATTTGCCCGGTAAGGTACAGGCGCTTTCTCCCGCTGCTCTGCTTTTTTTTCTTCGTTCTTAGCAAATTCTTCAAAACCCTCCACAAAATCTTTGTTGGAAATATCCATCATATTGTTTGTCTTCATAAGCGACAAAAGGTAATTCTTTGCCACCCGTTCGCTTTGATTAGAGGGCTCATACTTCTCCAACTCAATTCCCGTAAAGATTTCCTTATTCATGCCTTTGCGCAAAATGCTATCTTGTTTTTTGGCAATGCGGATAGCTTGCTTTAATTCTAATAAGTCAATATACTCCGATTCATCACCCATGATACCTGCTTTAGCCTTCTTCCACATTTCGTATTCCTGTTTTTCATCAGCTGTTAGTTGCGCGGTATCAATTTTCTTGTCTTTATACTTGTCCTTTAATCCATGGTACACGCGGGCCCCTTCGTAGCTGTCATTTTCTACATTTTTCCCATCTTTATTACCCAGGAAGTTCCAGCCATAAATATCATCCACATATCCATTCTTGTCGTCATCAATACCGTTGCCTGGTATTTCCCCGGGATTGTGCCAGATAATTTCTTTCAGGTCTTCGTGCAGGGTATCAATGCCCGAATCAATGATCGCTACGATTACCGGTTTTCCTTTTAATTTTTTGGATTGAATAAAGTCGTAAGCTTTATTAAGACTAATACCATAATAACCGTCTTTTTCTTTATCCAATGTGTGCCATCCTTTGGGAACTTCTCTGCTTCTAATCCTATTAGTAGATTGCGCATGGGCAGATTGAAGAACAGGTACTGCAATTAGCAAGCAAAATAAAACCCGGGTGAATTTGATCATAATTGTTGGTGATTATTCTTTATAAGATGCTCAACTATGTTTAATACGTTGCAGAGAGTACTTGGTTTATCGTATTTAGTTATTCATTAACAACAATGCCATTCCAGATCGGGGCCAAGCGGCAAATATATTAAAACAAGGCCACGTGTGATCTTTAAATACGCATGGGGCCTAAAATTGTTTATTAGTTGTTACTAATCCTGGGCTAATTTTAGCTCCACTCTTCGATTCTGAGCTTTTCCGTCCGCTATTCTATTGTCAGCTACTGGTTTTTCCTGTCCAAAACCCAATGCATTCATTCGCCCTGTTTCAATACCCTGCTTTGCCAGGTAATCTTTAACCGCCTCAGCCCGCTTTTGTGAAAGTGCCAGGTTGTAGGAGGGGTTACCAACATTATCAGTATGGCCTTCAATAGACAACCGCAGCGCCGGATTATTTTTTAATATAAGAGCCACTTCGTTGATTGAAGTGAAGGATTTTGCCAATATCTTATCGCTGTTCATATCAAAAAAGATATTTCTTGCTGCATAGTTCACCTTCTCTACTATTTCTTTCTTGATTGCCGGGCAACCACTATTTTCTCTGGTTCCGGCCTCGGTGGGACATTTATCTTCTTTGTCGTTTATCCCATCCCCGTCACTGTCTGGTATTGGACAACCATTGAACTCCGCTGTTCCAGCTTTGTCAGGGCAGTTATCGGATTCATCATTAATTCCATCGCCATCCGTATCGGGAATGGGGCATCCCTGGTATTTTTTGATTCCTGCTACATCGGGACATTTATCTTCCTCATCATTGATACCATCTTTATCGGTATCGGGTATCGGACAACCCTTATATTTGGCAAGTCCGGCTACTTCGGGGCATTTATCTGTATTATCCGCTACTCCATCACCGTCTTTATCCGGGCATCCGTTGGAGGCTGCAGTTCCGGCAATAGTTGGACAGGCATCCTGATCATCAGGAACTCCGTCTTTATCTTTGTCTTTGGGCTTACGTATGGCGGGTTTATTAAGCATAAAACCCACTGATGCTCCAATTACCCGGTGTTTAAAACTTCCGTCATAGGAAGCAGAATAAAAATCAGTAAGGCCCTGGCTTATGAAACCGGTAATGAGAACCGAACCCAGTTCAAATCCGGCGCGGGCGTTTACTCCAAAGTCAAAGGTCTTGGCTTTGTTGGCGCCTTTACCCACTTCGAGGATTGTTTCTTCCTTTTTGAATTTATTGGTGGAAAAGGCTCTTGTTTCATCCGTTATTTTTCCTTTAAAGAAAAATCCCAGATAGGGGCCTGCGCTAAGTAAGAAACTGGTCTTTTTCCCAAGCGGTAATTTATACGAAAGGTTGAGAGGCAAGTCGATATAGTTCGTAACCAGGCTGCTATTGTAAATCAAAGTGTCATTAAGTGTGGCCGTTGCTTCATCATTTAATTGGGCATACTTACGGCCCTTGCTCATAAAAATAAAACCGGGTTGAAAGAACCAGCGGCCGGATTCTCCCAACTGAACTTCTCCTAAAAAACCAATATTAATACCGGTACGGCTTTTATAATTCGGTTTGGTGGCTGTATCCCATCCGGGTATACTATTAGTTTCTAATACCGAGGCCCAATGAGGTCCTCCCACCAGTGCCACCCGCAACTGGGAAAAGGATAAAATACTAAGCAATAGGGCAGTAGCTAGCAGGTATAATTTCTTCATATAATCAGGCTTTTCACAAAACACTAACGCTTTGGCAGCCAATAATATTTTAGATCGGGAGGCCGGAAATAGGAATTCAGGGAAAAACTATTAGAAGGAATAAATTAAGCAATCCTGGATCTGGGATATTTCCTGGTTCTTCGGAATAATACTTTTTGATTTTTGAATATAAAAGCGGCCGTCGTCATTTTACATTTTATATTTTATATTTTAGATTTTAGATTTTTTCGAATTACAAGCCTCATGAATCAATAACCAACTGCTTTTGAAAAATACTATTACACTATCCATTTTTATCACTCTCTCTTGTTTTCTTTTTGCCCAGAAAAAGAATGCTTCTTATCAATTGCACATTCATCAGGCTAAAAACGCTATTCAGGTCGATGGTATATTGGAAGAGGATACCTGGAAGGATGCGGAAGTAGCGGGTAATTTTAATATGGTGTTGCCCATGGATACCAGTCTGGCAACTGTTCGCACCGAAGTGCGGATGACCTACGACAAAGAAAATCTTTACCTCATAGCAGTTTGTTTTCATAAGCCGAATCAAAAGTATATGGTGGAATCGCTGAAGCGCGATTTTAATTTCGGCAAGAATGATAATTTCCTGTTATTTATGGATCCATTTGATGATCTCACCAATGGTTTTTCTTTTGGAGGAAGCGCGGCCGGTGCCCAATGGGACGGAACCATGTACGAAGGGGGTAAAGTTGATTTGAGCTGGGATAATAAATGGATTTCCGTTGTGAAGAATTACCAGGATCGCTGGATATTTGAAGCGGCTATTCCTTTTAAGTCGATCCGCTATAAAAAAGGCATTACGCAATGGGGCATCAATTTCAGCCGACTGGACATTACGGTAGCTGAAAAATCAAGCTGGACACCTATTCCGAGACAATTCCCAACAGCTTCTCTTGCTCATACCGGTACACTCGTTTGGGATAAACCGCCCCCTGAAGCAGGTTCTAATATTTCAGTTATACCGTATGTGTTAGGAGGCGTCTCAAAAAATTATGAATCCAATAAACGGGCCGAATACCGGAAAGACATAGGCGTTGACGCGAAGATTGCAATAAGCTCCGCTATGAATCTTGATCTTACAGTGAATCCTGATTTTTCGCAGGTAGAAGTGGATCGGCAAATTACCAATCTAGATCGTTTTGAATTATTCTTTCCGGAACGTCGGCAGTTCTTTTTAGAAAACGGCGATCATTTTTCCAACTTTGGTTATACCAACGTTCGTCCTTTTTTCTCCCGGCGTATTGGGTTGAACGCTCCTATTCTTTTCGGGGCCCGGTTGAGTGGGAAATTAGATAAAAACTGGCGAGTAGGCCTCATGAATATGCAAACCGGCAAAGTCGATTCTTTAGGGTTGCCGGCTCAAAACTTTTCCGTGATTGGAATACAACGAAGAGTGTTCTCCCGGTCCAATATTGGTTTTCTTTTTATCAATAAGCAATCGGTTAATTATAGCGGTCCTGATTCAGGTAAACAGGCTTTCAGTTTGTACAACCGTAATTTCGGAATAGAATACAATCTTGCTTCTACGAATAATCAATGGACAGGCAAGATGCTGATAATAAAATCATTTAGTCCGGGCGAACCCGGTAGTAGCTGGATTCAAGCGGGCAACCTGCAATATTCCAGCCGTCATTGGACCATATCCTGGCAACATGAATATGTTGGAAAGAATTTTATCGCTGAGTCGGGATACATACCGCGTAAAAATTATATCAAGACAAACCCGGTTGTCAGTCGCTTGTTTTTCCCCGGCAAAGGCAAGGTAGTAAGTCATGGCCCGCGGTTACTTTCTACCTATTACTTTACACCTTCTCTGAAAGAAACCGATCATGAGAACCTGCTGTTCTATTTAGTTAACTTTCGAAATCAAAGCGTATTTGATGTTTGGACAGGGGAAGTATTTGTAGAATTGCAGCAACCATTTGATCCCACCAATTCGGGAAAAGATACATTGGCCCGGGGTACCCGGCATAGTTGGAAAGCAGTGGGAGTGGAGTTCTTCTCCAAACCACAGAGTCGCTTCACCTATAGTTTTTCCACCCGGTTTGGTGGTTATTATGCCGACGGCAGCCGGTCGAATATCAACGTAGACTTGGGATATCGCTTTCAGCCGTATGTAAACATTGCAGTTAGCACCAATTATAATTATATTGATTTACCTCAACCCTGGAAGCATACCAGTTTTTGGTTGGTGGGCCCCCGCGTAGATATCACCATGACCAATAAAATATTCTTCACTACTTTTTTGCAGTATAATAACCAACAGAAGAATATGAATGTAAATACACGGTTTCAGTGGCGCTACCGGCCGGCCTCAGATTTGTTTATCGTGTATACCGACAATTATTATCCATCCCCATTCTCTGTACGCAACCGGGCCATTGTGTTGAAGTTTACGTATTGGTGGAATTTATAAAAGAAATGATAAATGTATTTTTATCCAGGGTATTCGGGAAGTGCGACGAGTTGATTAGGTATACAAAAGTTTTCGAAACGATTATTATTAATTCACCACATTATTAAGAACCCGCATTTCTTTTCTGTATTTAAACTAAATTATCCTATTGGTCAAAGAAGGAATAAGCAAACAGCAAAAAGTATATTTTTGTGAGAGGCAGTTGTTTGAATGTTTATCCTGCCACCCCTGTTCAATGGGGTAGGTTTTTCCCTGTTCAGGATAAGCTATTTAGCCAATTTACAATGTCTGCAGCAAGTAGATCAACCCCATTTTCCTCGATAATCCAATGTCCGTGGTTAAGATATTCTTTGAATGTTGCATTTGTCTTCCGAACGGCGAATTTATTATGTCCTTTTGAAATTATTCTGTCGTTTGAGGAACCAATAACAAAAGTGGGAATTTGCTTTCTGTTTGCCACAAGCCGAATTTGACCCAACATCATCTGTTTGTACACTATACCCGATTCAGGCACTGATTTATTGGCGAGACTTTCCTGTTCGTCTTTATTTATCATTTGCGGGGCAAGCATCTTGAATGCGTTTAGAGACGGTTTAAAAGGCCGGCCTAAAAATATTTTCGGAAGCAAAGGGAAAAAAATACAGTAATGCTACAGGTTAAGCAGTTAACATGGCTGGTGGAGCAGAATTAATTAATACCTGCGCCGGAATGCTTTGATTTTCTTCCGCCGCTTTCATTGCTAATAGTCTGCCCAGGCTACGACCAACTAAAACAGGAGTTGGTTGAAAATTGTTAATTATTGTTATCGTATCATTTAAATAGTCAGCAAATATCAAACCCATTGCGTTATGAGGTAATTGTCCTAACTGCCCCCTTCTCGAAAATGAATAGGAGTTATATCCCTTGTTTGCAAATTGAGAAGCTAATTTGTTAAATCCAGTGTGGTCTGCAAAAGCACCGTGAATAAATAATACAGGAGTATGTTTTGGATTTTCGATTGCAGGGAAATAATTGCCGGTAAATCCCGATAATGATATTTCTTCCCTTGCATTAAGATTTAAAATATCAATTTGAAATTCCTGCTGTAGCCAGGTAGTATTAAAGCCTGGCCCTGACTTTTCTTACAAATCAAACTTTATCCCTTGCGCTAGTGGCAAACTGGTAGAATAGTTAATAGTATTAGTTTGCCGGCGCATATAATTCTTCCAGGCGTCACTGCCGCTTTCACGCCCACCGCCGGTTTCTTTTTCACCACCAAATGCACCACCAATCTCAGCACCTGAAGTTCCAATATTAACATTGGCGATACCGCAATCACTACCAGAAGCTGAAAGAAATTGCTCTGCTTCGCGCAGGTTCAACGTCATAATAGAGGAGGAGAGTCCTTGCGGCACTTCGTTCTGTGTGGCAATCGCCTCGCCCATCGTTTTATATTTCAGCAAATAGAGAATGGGGGCAAAGGTTTCGTGTTGTACAATCGCAAAGCCTGGTTTGGCTTCTGCAATGCAGGGCTTGACATAACAACCGCTTTCGTAGCTGTCACCAGTCAGTACACCGCCTTCGACAACAAAATGGCCACCCTCTTTTTTGCACGCTTCGATGGAAGATAAATAAAGGTTCACTGCCTCTTTGTCGATCAACGGACCTACATGATTTTTTTCATCGAGCGGATTACCGATACGCAGTTGTTTATAGGCATTTACTAATTTCTCCCTGACCGTTTCATATATACTCTCGTGGATGATCAACCGGCGGGTAGAAGTGCATCGCTGCCCCGCGGTACCTACCGCGCCAAATACTGCCCCGGTAATCGCTATATTCAGATCGGCCTCTTTAGAAATAATTATAGCATTGTTGCCACCCAGTTCTAATAACGCTCTTCCCAGCCGCGCACCTACAGCCGCGCCCACGGCCTTGCCCATTCGGGTAGAGCCGGTTGCGGAAATCAATGGTATGCGTGAATCCGTACTCATCCATTCACCCACTTCGCGACCTCCAATGATAACATTGCTTACTCCCTCCGGCACATTGTTCTTTGCAAATACTTCTTCTATTATATGCTGGCAGGCGATACCACACAAGGGAGTTTTTTCAGAAGGCTTCCAGATGCATACATCGCCACATACCCAGGCCAGCATGGCGTTCCAGCTCCATACTGCTACCGGAAAATTAAACGCGGATATAATTCCAACAATACCGAGCGGGTGCCATTGTTCATACATCCGATGAGAGGGACGTTCACTATGCATGGTTAATCCGTGTAACTGACGGGATAGGCCCACAGCAAAATCACAGATGTCGATCATTTCCTGTACTTCGCCCAACCCTTCCTGTAAGCTTTTACCCATTTCATAGGAAACCAGTTTGCCCAATGGCTCTTTTTGTTTACGTAATGCTTCACCGATTTGACGAACCACTTCGCCCCGTTTGGGGGCGGGCCAATTTCTCCATTCACTGAAAGCCGCCGTGGCTTTCTTTATCACTGCTTCATAACTTTCATTATCTGAAGAGCTGACCGATCCGATCAATTTGCCATCCACCGGTGAATAAGATTCGATCTTTTCCCCTTTACTTTCCATCCATTGCTGACCGGTCGACACTCCCTTATTATTAGCCTCAATACGAAGTGCTTTTAAGAAATCTATACTCATAGAATCAATTTGAGGGCGCAAGATACAAAAAGGGGCAGCAGTGGAAAAAATAGGGGAAATGGTATACCCCGATTTATGATATTAGAGGATACTATTTTTATTGCAGTACTAATTTCAGAAGAGTCCTCGGCTAACGCGCAGGGCCACGGGAGAGACTCTGCGGAGAGGGAAAAAGGGAAAGCATAAAATTTAAAAGCAACTTCTATTGAAGTTGCTTTTTTAGTCGGGTGGACTGGATTCGAACCAGCGACCCCTTGCACCCCATGCAAGTGCGCTACCGGGCTGCGCCACCACCCGTAACATTTAGGGGAGCAAATGTAAACAAAATTATACTCAACGGCCCTGGTTCATTAAAAAAAGGGTTCTTTTTGGAGAACCCTTTTTTATCTATTCTACCAAAAGAATCTTATTGCTTAACTACCTGTTGCCTGAAATTGACGGTTTCTCCCCGCAATTCAATAGTGTAATTGCCTGCAGGTAAATTATTGAGATCGCCAAGGTTAATGGTATTAATTCCTTTGCTTGCATTGGAAGTTTGTTGTTTCACCAACTGACCGGTTTGATTGTATAACCGGATATTAACGGCCTCTTCTTTTGCTAACTGGAAAGAAATATTTAGCGCATTCCGGAATGGATTCGGAGTTACTTTGGCTGCAATCTTGTCGAGGTCGCCACGGATCAGTAATACTTTGCTGTAACTGATACTGCCATTTTTGTCAACCTGTTTGAGGCGATAAAAATTCACCACATTTGGTTTGCTGTCGATAAAGTTATAGGAATTGCTCAATCCTCCAAGGGCAGCTATCCTTCCTAATTTTTCGAAGCTTCTTCCATTACTGCTTCGCTCAATTTCAAAATGACTGTTACTGATTTCCTGGCTGGTGGTCCATACAAGGCTAACGATTCCTTTATCAACGGAACCATTAAATTGCACCAAGCGAACCGGCAGCGTAGAAATAAAAGAAGGTCCAAATTCAGAAGTACTGTTTACTGATGGCGTTGATTTTATCGACAGGGCCAGAATTATTGTTCCAGATGTTACGGGAGCGGGTAGTCCGGCTACGGGAACACTAAAACCAAATTTCTCGTCTGTGCCTGTTCCATAAGTCACATCGCTGTATGAAGCAGTACCGGTGCTATCATCATTAATTCCAAGGTAAGTAGTATTTACCTGAGCGGTGAATAAATAGGTTTTTCCTTCGGTGCCGCCTGCATCTGCGATATAGAACTCGATAACAGCATCAGCAGGAGCAATGCCGGAAACAACAAGGTTTCCTCCCTGTACATTCGAGCGGGTAATAAAAGGGAAATTATATAATTCGTTAGGTCCTGTATCTGGATCTCCATTGTCATTAGCAGTTACTCCGTCATTCAGGAAATCTATGCCCAATTGTGCATTATCATAAATCGAGTTACGGGAAATTCTATTACCGAGGAGTGTAGAGGCTCCAGCAGGGGCCGCAATAACGATTCCTTTATTATTGTTCGCAATGAGGTTTCCTTCCAGGTCGTCTCCTGTTCCGTCTCCGTTGCTACCGATAATATTATTGTCTGCATTTTGATCGTTGTTACTTAATAGTACGACTCCATAGGCAGAATTGCCCTGTACCAGTGTACCGGCCCCATTGGTTCCAATCGCATTTCCGGAAATGGTATTGCCATCTGAATTGGATAAACCAAAAAAATCACCGCCTACTATCCGAATGCCATCCCCGGTATTTGCGCAGATAGTATTTCTTTCCAACGCATCGGAAGTACCATCGGCATTGGTGCCGATGAGATTACCGGAACCGGGGTTGATCTCCACTCCATGATTGCCATTTCCTGCGGCTCCATTGCTAATATCTAATCCTATTACGTTTCCTGCAATGATATTTGAATTGGATACAGAAGCAATAAAAATTCCCCGACCGGCATTATTACCGATCTTGTTACCCTCTACGTTATCCGCAATACCATCGCCATTTGTTCCAATTGTATTTGAATTAGAGGATGTTGTTACCAGGATGCCGTTTCTTGCGTTTCCAAATCCTGCGCCTGCTCCATTTTTATTAAAGCCAATAATATTGCCGGCAATTGTCGAACTTACTGTTCGCCAGAATATGATTGCATCTTCTCCGTTACAGGAGATCAGGTTTCCTTCATTCGCATCATTAGACCCATCCCCCTTTACGCCAATCGTAATTCCTGAACTGGCCGTGGTGCCGTTGAAAGTATTACAGGCAATCCCGTCGTAGGTATTACCCAAACCGGTGGATAAACCAGTACTGTCCGTCCCTATATAATTGCCCCAGATAAATACATTGTTTATCGCCAGATCAATCCGAATTCCCGAACTAAAATTAGGAGCCCGGTAAATAGCGAGTCCGGCTATTTGAACTCTATGGGAGCTGATAAAAAAAATATCAGTGGTTATTGGTAAGCCAACCCCGTCAATATTTACCCGGATGGTTCTGCCGGCAATAGTACCCTGAGAGGCTCCCGGCTGTGAATAACCGTTAATATAAACCGTGTCAGTAATAGCAGGAAATGCCGTGGTAGGTGCTATAGTCATAGACCCCCCTTCTGGTAAAGTGAATGAAATGGTGTCTGGCCCTTGAGTGGCATTTGCCTGGTTAATGGCATCAGACAAAGAACCCGCCCCATTGTTATTAGTATTGGTTACAGGGAACTGAGCACTAAATGAGAAAAACGAAATGGTACTAAGCAGGCCTGCGGCTGCAAGCCTGATGAAAGGTTTGTAATTTTTCTTCATACACTTTTTTTTTTGTTCAGAGATATATAGAGATCCGGATTGAGTTTAGTTCCTAAGGGAACGGATAAAATACGTCCAAAAATAGAACTGTTTATTGAAAAAATGCCTATTAATTTATTTCACAGTAAGGTATGGGCCCTTCAGTATAATTTTTTCTTTATAGCTGCTCCAATAAATTCAATCACATCTGTTGGCATCAGCGCTTCCATGGCTATTTCGGCTATTGCTAAATCGGCTGCGTAACCCTGCAAGTAAACACTTATGCAGGCCGCGGCAGCTGCTGTATACCCTTGTGCAAGAAATGCCAATATCATACCGGTAAGTACATCTCCGTTTCCCGCTTTTGCCATACCCGGGTTTCCCGTAGAATTGAAATAACAGTTTCCTCCAGGTGTTGCGACAAGTGTATACTTTCCCTTTAATACGATGACAATTTGCAAAGCGTTTGCTTTTTGTATGGCCAACTGCATTCTTTCAAAATCATTTGCCGCCTTTCCAAACAGTCGCTCAAATTCTTTTACATGGGGTGTTATAATTGTGTTGGCCGGTATCTTCTCAAGCAGGGTAGTATCTTCACTGATACTGTTTAGTGCATCTGCATCCAGCACCATGGGCTTGAGGCTGCCAAGAAAACAAGAGGAGAGGAAGGAGCTGTTGGAGGCTCTTAACCCCAGTCCGGGTCCAATTCCAACCGCATCATATTTTTCAGGAGAAGTAAATGAACTAATATATTCTTCTTTACCTTCAACCACACACATTGCTTCGGGTATTGACGTTTGCATAATGGTATATCCGCAAGCAGGGATATGGCAGGTGAGTTTTCCCACTCCACTACGCAAACATGATTTTGCAGCCAGAACCGCGGCTCCCATCATTCCGTAACTTCCGGCGAGGAGGGCGGCATGACCAAAATGCCCTTTGTGCGCAAACAATTTTCGTTTTTTAAAAAGAGACCGGATCAATAATTCATCAATAAGTAGCCCTGTCGGCATAATTGTTTGAAGATAGTCAGGGTGTAATCCAATATCCAGTATATGAAGCTGACCAATATATGGTTCGTTTGCGGCCATCAAAAAGGCAAGCTTATAACATTGAAAACTCAGCGTATGACTTGCCTTCACTATTGTATTACCAAGCGAACTCTTATCAGCGAACAACCCGCTGGGGGTGTCTAAACTAATTATTTCATTACCAGATGCATTGATTTGATCCACCAGTATTTTACTGAATCCTTCCAGGGGCTTGTTTAATCCTGATCCGAATAAGGCATCGATAATGATTGTACCCGCAAGTATTACCGCGATAGACGTTTCTTCTGAAATAAAATTGATAGAAGAGGGAGCTGTTAGTACACTTTTTAGGTTTGACTGGAAATCTTCGGTACCGATTTTTTTCAACTCCATTATATTAACCGAAACCGAATGGCCTTTTTCAGAAAGTAGCCGTGCAAGGGATAATCCATCGCCTCCATTATTTCCCTTACCACAAAAAACGGCAAACTGTTTTCCTTTGTAACCGTTATCCATCAACCATTGAAAACAGGCCGAAGCGGCGCGTTCCATCAACTGTAGAGAACTGATAGGTTCATGAATAATTGTAAACGTATCCCAGGCCCTTATTTGGTCAATATCCAGAACTTGCATACTGGAAATTAGCTAGTTTTTCGATGCAATGGGCCGACTATGTTTTATTTTTGAATGTAGTTTTGCTGTTGTACTCTTTTTATGCCTTCTGTGGGGTGAATGGTTGCTCACCATCATTTTATCAAGGTCTTCTTCTTTGTCTCCATTTTGTAAATAATCACCAAAAAGGTCGGCAAGTTTTTTAACTGAGTAAATTCTTTTAGAATCATTATTGCACAAAGCGATAATGGTAACTTTTTCATCGGGCAATCGGTAAAGGGCGGTGCGGCTGCCATGCCACCAGCCATTGTGATAAATCAGCTTTTTCCCGTTTTTGAGTAACAGCATTCTCCAACCCAATCCATAGTTATGGGTACCGGGTTTTTCAAAGCTATAGGGAGTAAGGGCGGCCTCCGATAAATTTAGATTGAGAAAAGTACCAGACGATAAAGCAACAGTAAACTTCAAAAGATCCTGCGCCGTGCTGTAAATATTTTTATCGCCGTATACAAGATCAAGAAAGTCGAATGCATATTGTTTGCCACTGTAAAAATAAGAAGGCATTGATCGGGCACTATCGGCTAATGAAAATACGTAGGTATTCTTCATCCCCAGCGGATCAAAAATTGTTTGTTTTAAATACGCGCTATAAGAAATACCGGTAACTTTTTCTATAATGAGTGCCAGTAAAGCGTAATTGGTATTGGAATAACTAAAGCCCCGGTCGGCAGGAGCAATATCAATATCATTATTTCTCGTAATAATAAAGTCTAAAACATCCTGGTTGGAAATTCTCTTCTTTTTATCCCACCCCAGCCGCTCCATATAATGCACATAGTTGGGTAAGCCACTCCGGTGATTCAATAATAGCTTAACGGTTATGGCGGGTTTAGGAAACCCCGGCAAATAAGCGAAAACAGAATCCTCCAATTTTATTTTTCCTTCCTGTACCAATCTTAATATAGCTGTTGCGGTAATGGTTTTGGAAACAGAAGCCAGGTGAAAAGGGGTAGTAACCGTTATACTATCTTTCTGCGCATGGTAATGCGAATATCCTTCGTATTGTTCAAATAATACCTGGCCATCTTTAGCTACCAGGAAACTGCCGTTCAGGGTTCCATTTTTAAAAGTAGAATCAGCGAAAGCGCTGATGGCCACTTTATATTTCATTAAATCAGGAGAAAGCTGGGTTTTTGAGGATGAGTCGCCGGGCAGGGCGGCAACAGCCGAATAATCTTTGGCCTGTTTATCATCCACCCAACTACAAGCTGAAATTAATAGCAGGGTGGTAAAAAGGAGAAATATGGTTTTCAAAAGGATTGTTTTTGAAAGTTTACTGGTACGCAAATATAAAATAAAATATTGCTATCGATTGTTAGCCATTTCGGTCATTCGTTTTTTCATATCAATATTTACAATCATCTTTGCACTTCTTTTATGAATAACGCTATTCCTGAGATTACATTATGAGTGACAAAAAAATTACCAGCTATCCCAAAGAAAAAATTAACATTCTTTTTCTGGAAAATATCAGTGATGCGGCTGTAAAACAGTTTAAAGATGCCGGCTACATATCGGTCCGCAAATTAAACGGGGCTTTGTCGGAGGAAGAATTAATAAGAGAAGTGAAGGATGTTCACTTACTGGGAATTCGGTCCAAAACACAAATAACGGCTCCAGTACTTGAGGCTGCCAATAAACTGCAAGCTATTGGATGCTTTTGTATAGGGGTAAACCAGGTAGATCTTAAAGCGGCGACCCGGCAGGGAGTTACCGTTTTTAATGCGCCTTATTCCAATACCCGTTCCGTGGCCGAACTCGTTATTGGATTATCCATAATGCTTATCCGCCGCATACCCGATAAGAATAAGGCCGCCCACGAGGGTATCTGGATGAAGGAAGCCAAAGGCAGTTATGAATTACGGGGGAAAACACTAGGCATCATTGGTTATGGAAATATAGGTTCCCAGGTAAGCGTGCTGGCGGAAGCGGTGGGGATGAAGGTTATTTTTTATGATGTTATTACCAAACTCCCCTTGGGAAATGCGGTGGCGAAGAAAACAATGAAAGAGGTACTTGCAAAAGCAGATATCATAACGCTTCATGTACCAGAAACCAATGGAACAAAATATCTGATTAATAAGGCCACCTTAAAGCATTTTAAAAAAGGATCCATATTGATCAACTACGCAAGGGGAGAGGTAGTAGACTTGGACGCCTTACGAAAAGCCCTGCTGGAGGGAAAATTATCTGGTGCGGCCATTGATGTATTTCCGTTGGAGCCGGAAAAGAATGGAGATCGTTTTCAAACCCCTTTACAGGATCTGCCAAACGTAATTCTCACACCACATATCGGTGGATCTACGGAAGAAGCCCAGCAAAATATTGGGGAAGATGTGAGTAATAAACTATTTCAGTTCCTTGAAATGGGCGGCACTCTAGGATCGCATACCATTCCTTCAATAAGTTTGCCACCGCAGGAAGGTACTCACCGCATCTTGCATATTCACCGGAACGTACCCGGGGTCCTTTCTGAGATAAACACCACCTTGTCAAAAAATCATATCAACATCCTTGCCCAGTACTTAAAGACAAACGATGAAATCGGGTATGTAGTGCTTGATGTAGATAAGAAGATTTCCAGTCATGCCTTTCAACTGCTGAAAGAAGTAAAAGAAACAATCAAAGTAAGGTTATTGTACTAAGCTCCTTTTTTCTCCGAAACGGGGGAAAAATAGACTGATCAAAACTTTCAATAATTATTGAAAGTTTCATACTTTTGTTCTATAAACGCTCATTCATGAAACTGATTATAATAGGAGGAGGATTTGGCGGGTTGCGATTGGCCAGGAAATTGAACAACGTTCCCGGTTTTGATATCATATTGCTGGACCGGTATAATTACCACCAGTTTCAACCTCTTTTTTACCAGGTGGCTACCGCCGGGTTGGATGCCAGTAATATTTCCTTTCCTCTCCGAAAGGTGTTTCATAAAAGTAAAAACGTACGTATTCGTATTGGCGAACTGAAGGAAATCATTCCTTCTCAAAATAAAATAATCACCTCACTGGGTGAAATGGACTATGATGTTCTGGTGTTGGCAACCGGAGCAGATACGAATTTCTTTGATAACAGTTCTCTTAAGGAAAACGCTTTTCCTATGAAATCAACTGTGGAGGCTTTGCAACTGCGTCACCGGTTGATTCAGAATTTTGAAGATGCCCTGGTGGCCAGCGATAAGGAAGAACTGGAAAAATTACTTACCCTCGTGGTAGTAGGAGGAGGACCCACCGGGGTAGAGTTAAGTGGCGCCGTGGCCGAAATGAAGCATTATGTACTTCCAAACGATTATCCTGAATTGGATTTCAGCAAAATGAAAATTTACCTGCTCGAGGGCATGAACAGAACGCTGGCGGGCATGAGTGAAAAATCGTCGGTGCAATCGAAGCATTACCTGGAAAAGTTAGGCGTAACGGTACTGACCAACACCATCGTAAAAGATTATGATGGCGATAAAGTATCACTCGATAATGGAAACATCATTCGTACGGGAATTTTAATCTGGGCGGCGGGGATCAAAGGAAATGTTCCCGAGGGTATTGACAAGAGTTTAATTGCAAGGGGAAACAGGATAAAAGTAAGCAATACCAACAAGGTATCCGGCATCCATAATGTTTACGTTCTTGGAGATTTGGCTTATATGGAAACCGAATTATTTCCTAACGGTCATCCGCAGGTAGCGCCTGTTGCCATGCAGCAGGCCGATTTGCTGGCGAAGAATTTAAGGTTGCGGTCACCGAACCAATGGAAATCCTTTGTCTATAATGATAAAGGGTCGATGGCAACGGTTGGAAGAAACCTCGCGGTAGTTGATATCCCGAAACCAAAACTGCACTTTGGAGGATTTTTAGCCTGGTTGATCTGGATGGGACTTCACCTGATGCTGATTCTCGGAGTAAAAAACAGGCTCTTTGTTTTTTTAAACTGGTTATATAATTATGTCACTTTTGATCAATCGCTACGCCTGATCTTTAAAGAATTTTATCGCCCTAAACAAAAGTTGTAAGATGAGAAAAACTTTTCTTAATGCAGACTGGAGGAAACTGATATTGGCTAATTACCCGGTGGATATGGAAGTGTTAAAACCTTTTATTCCGCCCCATACTGAATTGGATTACTGGAATGGCCAGTTATATGTAAGCCTGGTAGGATTTATGTTTTTAAATACCAGGGTACTTGGCATCAAGATTCCCATGCATGTCAATTTCCCGGAAGTAAATCTCCGCTTTTACGTTCGGTATAATCAAAATGGGAATTGGAAAAGGGGCGTGGTGTTTATTAAAGAAATAGTTCCCAAACCGGCCATATCGTTTGTGGCAAACAGCTTTTTCAACGAACATTATGCCACCATGCCGGTTAAGAATTATGAGATATTGGAAAAGGGTCGATTATTGGTAGGGTATCAATGGAAGTATAAAAACAATTGGAATAAACTGGAAGTATTAGCAAATCCAAATCCGCAGCTAATTGTACCAGGTAGTAAGGAAGAATTTATCACCCAGCATTTCTGGGGCTATTCACCAGCGGGAAATAATAAAACTACCGAATATGAAGTGGCACATCCGCTCTGGGAAAGCTATGTTATTTCAGATTATTCTATTGAATGTGATTTTGCCGGGCTTTATGGAGAATCCTTTTCTTTTCTTTCCCAAGTAAACCCAGCTTCGGTAATGCTGGCGGAAGGATCAGAGATTGCCGTGTTTAATAAAAGGACTGTTGATAAAGGGGACCAACTAAAAACTACGAAGTAAGCTTTAGAATTTTTTTCGCCCTCGAACGGAAACCGGGCGTTTCCATTTCCCACCGGGCTTCAATAACGACGCGCAGCTCAGGTAAAATTTCGGGATAGTCTTTGGCCAGGTTTCCCAATACCGCTAAAGAAAATATTTTAATCGCAATGGCTTCTTTCGGATTTTCAATAAACTGAAAACAACTATTCATTATCTCTCCCTGCCATTTTTTCGGAATTTCCACTTTTTGTAACAACCGCAAAATGTTTCGGGCAACAGCCGGGTGTACATCCTTTCGTTTTAAAAATAAGATGAGTTTTTTATAATAGGGGGTAATGAAGTCGGGGTTGGCTTCCACACAATAACTCATGGGCCAGGTTGCCCGTTGGGTAACCCGGTATTCCCCGGAAAAGAAAAGTCTCATCAGCAACCCAAATTTTTTTTGATCACGTCCGATATAACGGACAATACTACTGCACTGTTTTTTGGAATGCTCTTTTAGTAAAACTGCCTGTATATCCATAATGTCATTATGGTTGTTCCTGGGTGGGTTGTTTTGGTGATTTTTTTAACAGCTTAAAGGCATCCATATAAACATTTATCAGGTACAAGTAAATATTTCTTAGTTCGAGATTTATATGCTTTTTAAGTATAACAACCATCATAATAAGACTTATTACCAGGTTAATGGTAGTAGCATAGGCAGCCCCAATTCCACCAAGGTAATACAGGCAAAGATAATTTATCACCAGGCAGATGATCATATAGGCCAGGTTTACGAAAAAATTAATCTTGGGCTTGCCTATTGAATCAAGGGTTGAACCAAACAGGTAGCCAAGGGGTCTTATAATGTTGAATAAGATTGTCATTTGCAAAATAGGTACTACTTCATAATATTGACTTCCTGCCAATACCTTAATAATTAGTTTGGGGAATAAAAAAATAAATAACGAAGCAGGAACTATCAGCGCCAGTATAGTAGCTATCATTCGTTCAAAATAATATTTCACTTTACCGAGGCCATCCGTTTCCATTGCTTCCACGTTCTTGGGAAATAAAACATCTGCTACCGCGAGAGTAGGCACATCCATCATAGTATTGATGCGCGATACCACATTGTAATACGAAACATAATTTTTTCCCTGAACCGGATCCAGTATGCTGGCCGTTACAAAATGGTCGAAGGAACGGGCAAGGTTGGCGAAGAGATTCGTTCCGAAAATAAATTTGCCAAAATGAATCATTTGGACAAGGATTACCCGGTTGAAATGGATTCCTGGAGAAAGGAACGCTCTTGCATTAATAAACATAGCAATGGCTCCAAACAATAGCGCGGTTAACTGGAGCATCATCAGATTAAAAAGTGTGAACGATTCTCTGAAAAAAAGATATAGAATTAATATTCCCGCGAATAAAAAGCCCTGCCGGATAAAATAAGCCCAAAAGATGGAAGAGAATTTATAATTCGCCTGAAGCATTACTTCGCAATGGCTGAAAGGAATTAACAGGATGATCAATACAGTACTCCACCAAAGCAGGGGAACTATTTCCGGCGACTTCAACAAATGAGCTATTGTTGTACCTAATAGAAAAAATATCAATATGGTCGTCAGGGAAAACACAATGTTGATGAGAAGGGCGGAATACTGTACCTCTTTTTTTTTGCCGGAGAATTCGGCCATACCCAGGAACTTGATGGTTGGATTTCGCAGTAGCCCTTGTTTTACGGTTTCAAAGATCATTATAATCATAAGATAAAGCGACCAGATACCATTGTCCTCCTTTAAAAGGGCTCTTACCAGAACCATATAAGAAATTGCCCCAAAAACAAATAAGGAAAACCGTTGAAGAAAGGTGTAAAAAATAGAATGGAGCCAGAACGATGATCTCAGAAGTTTCAAAACGCTTTCTTTAGGAGTAAAAGTAATCTAAATATTGATTGCCATCACTTAACGAATAAGACGTTTGTTTAGTGCTTGGACATTTCATCCCAACGGTTTATCCATTTCTTCACGATCCATAGCGGGAGGATGTCTACTATTCCAAATGAGCAATCAATCCGTATATAGTTCCAGGGAATTCCCCGAATCGGACCCGCTATAAATGCGGGCGGCAAAATCGACAGGCAACAATGCATGGCCCATTCGATAACCCATTTATTTTCTACTGGATCCCTATGGGGCCGATGAAGGCCATCGCGATGGCCAGGTAACCAAAAGCCAGCAAGTCATAACCATGAAATAGAAAATAATGCCACTTAACGACAGGATCACCACCAAGAAACCAATCGATGCCCGTATGCGAAACAATAGTTTTTCCCTGGTCAAAATCATTCAATAATTTTATTGAAAGTAAGACGCAAAAACATGATTCAAAAAGCAATATGCCTTTTGTTTATTACTGCACTGCTGCTACCAGGGTGTGAATCAAAAAAGGCGGCCGTTGTATTTCAGACAGACTTTGGACTTAAAGATGGGGCAGTTAGTGCCATGAAAGGAGTGGCCATTGAAGTAAGCGATGAGTTGAATTTATTCGACCTCACACACGAAATACCAGCATTTAACATATGGGAGGCGGCTTTTCGATTACAACAAACAGCTCCTTATTGGCCAACAGGAACGGTATTTGTTTCTGTGGTTGACCCAGGTGTTGGAACCGAACGCCGATCCATTGTTTTGAAATCGAGGCGTGGTCAATACTTTGTAAGTCCTGATAACGGAACACTTACATTGATAGCCGAATCAGCTGGTATAGAAAGTATTAGGGAGATTGATGAAAATTTAAACAGAAGAGCAGGCTCTGGAGATTCTTATACTTTTTATGGAAGAGATGTGTATGCATATACCGGTGCAAGATTAGCGGCTGGTGTTATAAGTTATGAGCAGGTAGGCCGGTTAATAAGTAATGATTCGCTGGTAAAAATTGCTTATCAAAAATCGGTTATTCAAAACGACAGCATCCTTGGTAATATTCCAGTATTGGATATTCAGTATGGCAATGTGTGGACGAATATTCCTGATAGTTTATTGAAACGGCGAAACATAAAGGCAGGCGATTCGCTTCGGATAGCGGTTTACCATAATAAGGTACTTGTACATTCGGCAGACTATCGTTTTGTTCATACGTTTGGCGAAGTGAGCCGTGGTCAATCTATGGCTTACCTGAACAGCTTGCTCAATTTATCGATAGCGATTAATGAAGGAAATTTTTCCGACTCATTTGCTGTGAAAAGTGGACCGGGTTGGAGGGTGGTGGCATGGAAGGTTTCCCGATAAGACATTCCTGATGCGAGGCATGGTATTTTGGAAAACTGATGAAGGATAAGGGATTGGTGAAATGGGACCTGAAATTCGGTGTTGTAAATCATTAACCCAGACTGCCTGAAATGAGAGACTAACAGAATGCATGTATTGCTTCGATAAATTCTGCATCTCCATTTTTTGAAATAGTCTAGCGTGGGTGCAGAGAGCAGTTTTTCGATATTGCCAAATCTGTCCATAACCGGTTTTTCATTCGGGTCTGTTCGAGTCTTGTCCGAGTCTTGTTCGGGTCTGTTCGAGTCTTGTCCGAGTCTTGTTCGGGTCTTGTTCGAGTCTTGTTCGAGTCTTGTTCGTATTTAAAGCGCTGGTTTGGCTCAACAAGCGCTTTAACTCCGGAGGATAGGCGAACAAGACCCGAACAAGTCTAAACCATGATACGACCAAATCCCGGAGAAAAAGAATACAATCTTTTCTTATAATATATATTATGTTAAATGCGCTCGCGGGATTGTTGTAAAAGATGGCTTGGCTTCTATTGAACCGCGTAATAGTGGGCGCTCCTAGTGTTTGGGGAATGCTGAACGAAGTTCACTTTTACGAGTATTAATTATGTAATGATATTCCCTAGTGATAGTTTTGCACAGCATTGTATAAATCGCTGAGGCATTTGTTTTTTTATTCAATAAAAATTTTGACATTGCTCTGTTCTGACCTCAAGATGACCAAATACGTAAATCATTGACACTCACAAGGTATTGATATTTAGCAAAAAAACGCGAAGTTTAGTTGTAACTAAACAAAATTATGAGTAAGTTTGCGACGATAATAGTCGAAGAAATTAAGGCCAGAGAGGTTGTTGAGCAGCTGTTAATCAATGGAATTGGTCAGCTAGAAGTATTTGAAAATAAACTGACCGGGACTACTTATATGAGTGAATATCGCAGTCTATTGGCATTTATTCAACATTTTGCCAACGGCGGTATCCCCGGGAGAAAAGTGAAATATCTAAGGGGTGTGAAAGACGGAGTGACTGAATATGAATTTATCGGTAGCAAGCATCTGAGGATATATGCCATTCAGCAACCAGGGAAAAAAATAATTTTGTTTGGAGGCATTAAAAAAATGCCTGATAGTAGTGACAACATCGCGGCATTTAGAGCTATAAAAAGAGAGTATTTAAATTCAGCAAATTACAAGAAATGAAAAGGGAAAAACTTATAAGAAGCAAAGAATACATTATATCCCAAATACAATTAGGTCTTTTAAATCTGATAGGCAATTACAAAGAGAAGAAAAACAGGAATAAAAAATAATTTCTTTTTCATGATAAATAGGGGTCAAAATGAAAGTTTACTGTTTATAAATTTATTGGAACATTAATAAATATATGAGTAATGATTTTTGG
>JANMBO010000033.1:0-26257 GCA_031360425.1 Chitinophagaceae bacterium
GTAATGCAATGTACCTTAATGCCATTATCATTGAAGAATATGAATCTTCCATACCTGTATTGAATCCTGTTAATTTGTATGTGGAACCGAAGAACCAGACATCGGTTGTGCTGAGTTGGTCCGACAGGAGTAATAATGAAAATGCCGCCTCTGATGGCTTCCAGTTGCAACGGGCCACAGATTCCCTCTTTACACAAAATATCAGCAACATAAACATCTGGGGCAATAATTCAACCTATACTAATACCGGGTTAACCGCTAATACAAAGTATTGGTACCGCATTCGTGCCAAGAACGGAACAAGTGTCTTTTCCGACTGGAGTAACAGAGTGAAGACTATAACTCCCCAAAGCATGGTTTACGTGAATTTTAACCAGAACGTTCAGAATGCAGGTTCGCCATGGAACAATATGCAATCCTTCCCCAGTGTCGGAGTTAGTTATGCAAACCTGAAGAACCAGTCGAATATTAATACAGGCTATGCGCTTACCATCTCTAAAACGTTCAATGGAGAGAATAATGCCGGTATGTCAACTGGTAATAATTCGGGAATGGGTGGCCTGGTACCTGACCTCGTGATGCAATCCGGCTACTGGATAGATAATGTTCAGCAGTCGCAGATGAAGATTTCGGGTCTTAACCAAACCAAGCGATACAGAATTGGATATATAAGCAGCTCCAACTGGATTGGTGGTAATCTTACCGGAACCTTAACCGTAAATGGAAGAACCGTTTACATCAATTCCTGGCAAAACACTAGTAAAATAATGTACATTGGAGACTTACAGGCCAATGGAAGTGGTGAACTGGAATTGAATTTCTCCACCATTGAACTTGCGGCCAACGCCTATAGCAGTGGATTGATTATTGAGGCATATGATGATGTAAATGGAGGAGCGGTGGTAAATAGTATTAATCCGGGTCAAAAATTAAGCGGAACAGTAATTCAAGAAGAGTCCACTTCCCAAAACCTATTGTTGACAGCCGGTAATGAAAACAAGGTTTCGGTGAGCATTTATCCGAATCCATTTAAGGATGGGGTGAATCTCGATTTTAGCAACAGCTCTTCAGAAAACATTATTGAAGTAGATGTGTATGATATAGCAGGGCGCATGGTAATGAAGCAATACTTTGGCAAAATTGGAGAGGGAGTTAATACGCTCAGGTTGAGCACCCCGGAAGGAAAAATGCCAACAGGGGTTTACCTCGTGGCTCTTATGGTAAACGGAAAAACAATGTCGGTTACTAAACTGGTAAAATCTAAACAATAAAAGCGGCAGTCGCTTTGTTATCATAAAAAGAATTCAAAATCCGGGAAGCTCTTTCGTTCCCGGATTTTTTTGGTACATTTTCACCTGAAATCACAAAACTGAACCCTCAATGGATCTCTTGTATTTATTACGTTCGCTCCTGCGAAAGAAATGGATTATTCTTCTTTGCACCATAACCGGATTGGCAGCAGGGTATATTTTCTTCACATTCCGCTCCAGGGAATATGTTTCTCTGGCCCAATACTCCACCGGTTTTACCATGGAGCAAAAGGTAAAAATCAATCCCGAAGAAAATTATAACCTCTACGAAATTGATATTCGTTTCAATAACGTAAATGTGGCATTTGCTTCTGAAAAGGTACAGGCTATGGTATCATATAAATTGTTATTGAACGACCTCGAAGATGCCAATCCTTTCCGCCAATTAAAAGAAGCTCAGAAAAAAGAAAAAGCATTTATAAATGCAGATATTAATAAGGCGAAACAAATATTAAGGGAGAAGATTTCTAGTCTGCAGCTGCTCACTTCTTATAATAAAGATGAAAAGATGGTGATCGATCTGTTGAATCTTTATGAATATACCAACGAAGAATTAGTTAAACACCTTAGTTTAAAAAGAGTAGAGCATACCGATTTCATCAATATTTTCGCCAACTCCGAGAATCCTCATCTCTCCGCTTTTATGGCCAATACTGCCGGGAATCAGTTAATACGTTTCTTTAATGAAATTTATGGATTTCGTACCCAATCTGCTTCGGGTAAGCTGGATAGCCTGGTTGTCACCAAAAAGCGAGTGGTTGATTCACTAACCAAGCGATTTGAATTATTCAAAAACAAGGTGGGTCCTACCAGTGGAGAGGCCAAAGCAACGGCTGCTATGTCCGTTGTGCAGGAATTATATGGTAAATACCAGGAAGAAACAAGGTCGTTGAATAACCTGAAAGCTGAATTAAATGCGATTGATGAACAAATCAGGTCATTGGGTGCGGAGACTTCCTCAACTGTCCCTGTGGTCAACAACAACCGGGAAATAATGCGGTTGCAGCAGGAAAATAATGACCTGGAAAAAAGTAAAAGTGGAAAAACAGAAGAGGAGATAAAAAAAATAAGAGATAAAATCGATTTTAATACGAACCGGATTATTCAATTAACACCGGCCCGAACAGGTGACCGGACAAAAGATGCCGATAGAAAAAATACGCGCAGAGATGATTTGATAGCCCGTAAGATAGAATTGCAGCAACAGATCATTGCTTCGGACAAGAACGTAAAGCAGTTTAGGGATGAAAAAGAAAAATATGAGCGAATGACAAAAGAAGATGGCGGGGATGTGGTTGTGTTAAATGCCATGGAGCGTGACCTTGATTTGGCAAATAAAGAATACGAAGGCCTCAGAAGCAGCTTACAATCTTCTCTGGATTTGGATGTGAATCCTGAAAATAATTTCAAACAAACCTTAGTAGGATTGCCCGCAGATAAACCCAATCCATCGCGCCGGTGGATTATGGCTGGTTTAGCTGGATTCCTGATGCTTTTTTTTTCGGGCTTTATTATTTTATTACTCGAGTTCCTTGATAACTCGTATAAAACGCCCACTATTTTTCAACGGTCGGCCAAGGTGAAATTGCTGGCCAGTCTCAATAGTATAGATTTAAAAAATAAAGATTTGCAGGGTTATTTACAGCACTTCGGATCTGAAACTATAAGTAGCGGGCATCAAATGTTTTTTGAGAATCTGCGTAAACTTCGTTATGAATTGGAAAATTCTGGCAAGAAAGTGTTCCTGGTCACCAGTACCCGCGCTAAAGAAGGAAAGTCTGTTATTATTGAATCAGTAGCAAACAGTTTCAGTCTTTCTCATAGAAGAGTGTTGATTATTGATGCCAATTTTTCCCATAACACCCTTTCCGAAAAATTCGGTGCTAAGCCTTCGCTCGAAGCATTCAGTTCGAACGGGAATCCAAAACCAATGGAAAAAATAGCCAGTGTAACAGGCGAAACAACTATCCCTAATACCCATATCATTGGTTGCGGAGAAGGAAATTATACACCTTCGGAAATTTTGCCAAAGAATAATTTATTTGAAAGTATAGATAAGATTGCTGCTGAATATGATTTTATATTTATAGAAGCCGCCTCATTAAATCACCACCCCGATGCGAAAGAACTGGTTAAATATGCAGATGGAATTGTAGCGGTATTTTCAGCTACCTCGGCTTCGGGACAAAATGACAAGGAATCAATTGAATATCTTAAGAGTATCGGAAATAAATTTGTTGGAGCCATATTCAATAATGTGCAGAAAGTTAATATGGATCTTTGATCGCCGCTAGCCGAAAAATGTCAAATCTCAGTAGTTTGTTGAATTTTATTTTTAACACCCGTAAAATTTTAAGCAGGAGCAGGCATCCCTGGATAGACTATGCTCGGGGAATTTGTATAATATTAGTTTGCTTTCGTCACATCTTCGGGGGAGTTATGACTGAAGACAAAGACCCGGCCGATTACCCGGTACTGGAATACCTTAATATTTTCTTTTTTAGTTTCCGGATGCCATTGTTTTTTATTGTATCTGGTTTATTTTTCCGGCTTAGCCTGGTTAATAAAGGAACGGGAAATTTCATTAAGAACAGGGCGCAAACTATTCTTTACCCCCTGATCATATGGGGCGCCATACATATCACGCTTCAATTGATATTCTCCGATTATGTAAACGCAATCAGGCAGCCGTCTGATTACTTCCGGTTACTGTATCAGCCGCGTAGTATTGAGCAATTCTGGTATTTGAATGCCTTATTCTTTGTAAGCGTACTGTATGCCATTGTTACTACGTATGCCCGTTTTAACAGCAGCCGCCAATTGGTATTAGGCATCCTATTCTATGCGGTGGCCGCCTATCTTCATATAAATGATATAGAGGCTGGTTTTATTACTGATGTTCTTTTCTTTTATTTATTTTTTGCCATCGGGGATGCAGCATCCGGATTTATGCTGGATCCCGGTAATTATAAAAAGATAGCCTCCTATAAAACACTTTTCCTGGTGCTTCCCGTATTTTTCCTTATACAGCATTATTTCACAAATTTAAACCTCACCCATAAAAATGACTATTATGTACAAAATTACCAGCCCACGCTTTTCGCCATTGCGGCACTGGTGGGGGGTAGCTTTGTGCTGGTCATTTCATTTTTATTGCAAAAGGCTAATAAGCTTCTTTTTTTACGGGTGATCGGATACCATTCCTTATATATATACGTTACCAACCTGATGATAACCGCCTCCACACGGGTTATTATGGTAAGATTTTTTCATATTGATAACGTAGGATTGATAGTACTGGTGGGAACAATTACCGGGATAGTAATACCTATGGTTTTTTATAACCTTATGGTTCGAATGGGCGCCTGGTGGATTTTTACTTTAAGAAAGCCACTGGAGGAAAGCAATCCCGCTATACAGCCTTCGGTAATTACTCCGAAGGTTTCCGACAATTCAAACAAGATTGCCGGCCCTGAAACGACCCGACCATAAATAATTGTAGTTATGGAGAATAATGAAAAAAGTCAGCACCCGGTATTTGAACAGATAAGTACGTTCATGATAATAATTTTTTGCATAGCCATGTTTATTAAGTTCATGTTTTTTTAATAATTGGAAAAAAATACAAAATATAAAACCTCTGCTGCCTTACAGGAATGGGCCCGGTATAATTTCTTGACCCGAAAACTAGATACGGCTTTCGGGTGGGTATTATTGGTTTCGCTGGCGATTGTCTTTTCTTATTTGACAGTGGTAGTTGATATTAAAGTAGCCGCTGCCATTGTGGGCGGATTAGCCGGTTTATTATTAATGGTTCTTTGCTTACTCTATCCAAAATTCGGACTTTATTTTACCGTATTTATTTCCATGTTTGTAACCTTGCCTGAGAAGATTCTCAACACGGGCACCATTCCCATGGGCCTTATTCCTGAATACTTTTCCTATATCACGCTGGTTGGAGTAATAGTCAAACAGAAATACCGTAAAGAAATCACTAGCCGGTTCTGGTCACATGGCATTACCATCTGCCTGGTGCTATTGTTATTGTATTACGTGCTTGAATTTTTCAACCCTGCCATGATAGGTAAACTTGGATGGTTTAATTATGTTCGCAAACAGGGTAGCCTGTTTGCTTTTTTTTATATCAGTTATTGCATTATCAACTCGCGAAAAGCGGTTAACCAAGTCGTTAATTTCTGGATATGGATCAGTATATTCGAAGCGTTGTACGCCTGCAAACAGCAATGGTTTGGATTATTTGATTTTGAAACGAGATGGCTGATGAATGATCCAATGCGGATAAACCTCTTCATTAACTGGGGCTTTATCCGAAAATTTGGTCTTCTGTCTGATCCAGCTTCCTCTGGTGTTTTGTATTCGGCATCCGGCGCTTTTTTGCTAATGCTCGCATTAAGGTCTACTGAAACACGGCGGCGCATTTTCTTATATGTTGCGGCTATTATCAACCTCCTCGCTTCCTCTTATTCAGGAACACGCACGGCTATTATGATGATTGTAATGGGAGTTCTTCTATATGGTATAATGACCTTATACGAAAAGAGAACTATCTTCTTCATGACTTTCTGTGTTATTCTGTTCACTGGAATTATGGTGGCACCGATCTACGATAATGTGATCATCAACCGGGTCCGGTCAACCTTTTCTCCCTCCACCGACAACTCGGCATTAGTTAGGGATGTAAACCGCAAGGGGGTACAACCTTATATCTGGCGACATCCAATTGGAGGCGGCATTTATACCTCCGGTAACCTTGGAATCCTTTATAACCCGGGCCACTACCTATCCTTTACACCACCCGATAGCGGCTACATGCAAATCTTAATGGATCAGGGGTATATTGGCCTACTGCTGACGCTTATTGCCTATTTTGTTATCATGCGAACCGGGATACGGTACTTTTACCGCGTGAACGATCCGAAACTGAAAACCCTATATGTAGCTAACCTGGTTTTTATATTTGCATTAATGGCCGGGCAAATATCACAAATGGCTATCCCTATGTATCCGAGTGTTTTTTACCTGTATATGGCATTTGCATTACTGTTAAAGATGCACTATTTTGACACCGCCAATAACGAAGAAAACCCCGTACCGGCATGAACCTACAAACCATGAATAAGAAACATTTCATTATTGCGCTATTGGTTGTTAACAGCAACCTGCTATTCGCACAGGCCCAGCCTGCACGCAGGCTGGGTTTAACTTATCATAATAATAATGATACTTCAGTTATAGAAGACATACGCGAAAAACTGGTGCAGCTGGCATTGCAAAATCCAAACTTCGAAATTGCTGACCGAAAAGTGTCTATTGCCGGCTATCAACTGAATAAGGCAAAAGGCGATTGGTTAACGGTGGTTTCTCCAAATCTTAACCTGAATGAATTCACCATTAAACCCAAAACAGGCAATCTCTTCCTGCCACTTTGGAATGTAGGGGTTACAGTGCCGCTTAACTATTATACCCAAAACAAAAATAGTGTGAAGGTGGCCAGAGAAAATCTTTATATCGCCCAGGCGGAAAAAAATGAACGGTACCGCGAGATAAGGGCTAAAGTTCTTACCCGGTACGAAGATTACCTGATGTATAGAGAAATGCTGGATTTGCAAAGCCGGGTAACACAGGATGCCTATTTGTTTTACCGGCAACAGGAAAGTGATTTCGCAGACAATGCGATTGGAATAGACGATTACAATAAAGCATTTGCAGCCTATAAAGAGCAGCAGGACCAAAAACTACAGGCACATCGCAACTACAACGTTGCCAAAATAGACCTGGAGCAATTGATAGGTATAAGCATTGATGAATTACTTGGAAAAAGATAATTCACAGCAAATCTTTGCCATGTTTTGGGTTATAACTTTCTCGTTGAATATAACAATAAAGAATAGCGTTAATACGGGCCCGGGTTGCTTACAAATTAATACCAGGCAAAACCCGTGAGCAGCATTCCAACAAAAAGCCCGCCTCCACCGGGAGTGTTTCAATAATTAGTATGAAACTGATCAATTATTTTGAACGAAAAGCAAAAGGTAAGATTGTGAGTGAGTTGGAAGGACTCCGCTTCCTGGCTATCGTGCCTGTAGTAATTCAGCACTTTGTTGAACGATGGCATAGGAATATCGATCAAAATAGTTTATCCGAATCCCAGCACCTGGTCGTGAATTATTTTTTAGGCGGAAGTTCTGGCGTATACCTATTTTATATTATCAGCGGATTTATTCTTACCCTTCCTTTTGCCCTGCGGGTAAAGGATAATAAGCCCCATCCGCTTGGCAACCTGAAACAGTATTTTGCCCGCAGGCTTACCCGGCTGGAACCCCCATACATTGTAGTTATGATTTTTATGGCTTATGCAGCCTGGCTATTGGGCAAAATGGAATTCGGGCAGATACTTGCCTATTTCTTTACCGGAATCACCTACACTACAAATCTTGTTTTCCATCATTTCAATGAATTGAACCCGGTTATCTGGAGCCTGGAAGTAGAAATTCAATTTTATTTGCTGGCTCCTTTTCTTGCCTGGACTATATTTCATATCAAAAGTTACCGCAACCGGAATATCGTGGTTATTGGTGCAATTGTACTTGCCATTTTTTTGCAGGATATTACTGATATTTCCAATGGGGAAAATTTTCTTCGATATACTATTCTTGGGCAAATTCACTATTTCTTATTGGGAATCTTAATGGTTAATATGTATCTCAATAAAAAACTTGAACCAAGTGGTAAATACCGTCAATTCTGGAATATTGCGGCAACCCTCGCCGTTTTCGTAATGGTCGGTTATTATTGGGTATACGGTCTTTTTAAAACACTTTCCTTTACCCTGGTATTGGCCATTCTCTTTATAGGCGCGTTTCGTTCGGGTAGCTTTAACCGATTTATGAAAAGACCCTGGATAATGGCCATAGGAGGGATGTGTTATAGTATTTACCTGCTGCACCTTGCCATCGCCCAGGGAGTTATGGAATTTATGATAAGCATGAAAGATAAGATTCACAACGAGTATCTTTGGTTTGGAGGTTATACCTTAGCGTTCTTTCTTTCAATGGCTATTGCTGTTCCCATATTCTATTTGCTATTCGAAAAGCCATGTATGGATCATAGCTGGCCAACCCGGTTAAAGAATTTTTTCCTTGGTAAATTGCGCTGGGCGTACCCGGGTACCAAAGCACGTACCGCTAACACGGATGGAAAGGAAACGGGTAATATAAATGAATAAAAAATAAATTTAAACAGACTACTTAAGCCAGAAGCATAATGTAGCAGGCCGGGAACGATTAATAAAATGATACAGGCAGATGAAAAGAATACCTGAACAAGCATGGATTTTTACCGGGTCTTTTGTTTTTTACCTGCTTACCCTGGCAGAAAATTTTTCAGGGCCTCACGATTCTATTACCTACCTCAATGGTATTGTGGATGGATATCCTTTGGTCAATCAACATCATTTATTATATCACTACGCAGCCTATTGCTGGTTGCATATTTGGCAACCATTTATTCCGTCCGTTAAAGATTATTACTTTATAGAAGCTTTTTCTGCTCTTTGGGGAAGTCTGAGCCTGGCGGTGGTATATTCTTTTTTTAGAAACCGCTTTCATTTCTCCGGTTGGCATGCAACTGCCAGTATTTTGGTGGTAGCATTTTCCTATGGGTTTTGGTTTTACAGTGCAAATATTGAAGTGTACGCACCCCCTCTTTTCTTTATTCTGCTGGCTTTGTATTATCTAACTAAAAAAGTTCCTGGTAAATCCGATTGGTGGAAAATTATTTTTCTTCATATTCTGGCTATCCTGTTTCACCAGGTCAATGTATTATTTGTTGTCTTGGTATTGTTGAAGCTGTGGCAACAACGGAAACAAATCTCGTTTATCCACTGGCTATCTGCATATACAATTTGCGGAATTGCTGTAGTGGGAACCGCCTATTTCATAGTGGGCTGGGTTATTGAGCAACAAAATACGCTGAGCAAATGGTATGCCTGGATGAAAGGATATGCCGGCGGAAATTTGTATTGGGAAGAGCTGAGTACAAAAACACCCGTAAATATGACCTATGGTTTTTCCCATGCCATGCTGGGCGGGCATTACGTATTTCAAATTCCGCCGGTAAAAAGATTTATTAATGCCTCCTTGTCTTCTCATTCGCTGAACGATGAACTATATATTGCCCGAAACATATCCCCTTCCATGGCATCGTTTCTTTTGGTTCTCACAGTTCTCCTGGGCATACTTTCATTGTGGATGCTGATTCGTTTCTTCAGAAACTTTCGTTTAATAAATGCTTCCTACAATTCCATTATCGGGCCATTGATTTTTACCTTTATCCTGTACAGCGCTTTCTTTACATTCTGGATGCCGGAAATACTGGAGTTTTGGATATTGCAAACTGTTTTGTTATGGCTCCTGCTATTAGGGGCGCTGCCGCTTATTTCATTGCCTTTCCGTATAAAACCGGTGTACGCTTCGGTGGCACTTGCTTTCCTGTTATTTTGTATTAATTACTTTGGGAGTATGCGCTGGATGCAGCACAAAGAAAATGACTGGTATTATGTGAAAACAGAAACTATACAAAATGCCGCGAAGCAAAATGACCTGGTTATTCTGCAAAATGGTTGGATAATTAAAGATTTTCTCCATTATTTTACTAAACTGAGAGTACAGGCAGTTCCCTTAAATGATTCTTCCCAGGTTCAAATCGACAGCGTATTTAGCAGCACGCTTTCCCATAAAGGAAGAGTATTCATTTTACCCGAATATAAAAATGATATCAGGAACCTGGATACTCACTATGTAGATTCGCTCCGCAAACGCTACGCCGCGCGGCTTAAACCATTCCGTGAAAAAGAACCTGAAATGTGGGTAATTGAATAATTATCACCACCCGCCTTATTTTGGTTGATTAGAGATCCTTTTTTTAATATGCCACGTTTATGCGATTTTTGTTTACTGTCAATTCTATTTATTTATTGAATAACCAATAATGGAAATTATTCCTGCAAAGGGTAAAATACAGGCAGAACATATTATTCAGTTTCGCCAAATTGTGGGAGAAGCTTTTGTGCTGGTAGATAGTGAATCCCTAAATAATTATGGGCATGATGAAACAGAACACTTACTGTATCCTCCCGATGTAGTGTTGCGCCCGCGTTCAACAGAAGAAATTAGTTCCATACTTAAAATTTGCAACCGTGATCTTATTCCGGTTACTCCCCGGGGAGCAGGTACCGGGTTAAGTGGTGGTGCCATACCCCACCTGGGTGGAGTATTGATTTCAACAGACCGGATGAATACAATTCTTTTAATTGATGAACGTAACCTGCAGGTGATAACGGAGCCCGGAGTAATTACCGAGGTTTTGCAAAACGCGGTTAAAGAAAAAGGATTGTTTTATCCACCGGATCCCAGTAGCCGGGGTTCCTGTTTTATTGGTGGTAATATTGCCGAAAATAGTGGGGGTCCCAAAGCTGTGAAATATGGAGTGGTGAGAGATTATGTACTCAATCTCGAAATGGTACTTCCCAATGGTGACATTATATGGACCGGCGCCAATGTATTAAAAAATTCAACCGGGTATAATCTCACCCAATTAATAGTAGGCAGCGAAGGCACGTTGGGTATAGTAACTAAAATAGTGTTGAAATTAATTCCCAATCCGAAATATGATTTATTAATGCTGGCGCCCTTTCAATCGCTGGAAAAAGCCAGCGAAGCGGTGAGTGCGATCTTTCGGGCAGGGTTTACTCCCAGTGCACTGGAGTTGATTGAAATAGACGCATTGAAGATTGTATGTAAAATGGTAGATAGTTCGGCTGTACCTGTTACGGATGATATGGCCGCCCACCTTATTGTGGAAGTGGATGGTAATCATCCCGATGTTTTGATGAGTGAAATGGAAGCGATAGGGGAACTACTTACTGAATATGAGGCCGGGGAGCTTTTTTTTGCCGATGATGCACAGCAAAAAGCGGAATTATGGAAATTACGCCGGAGAGTGGCAGAAGCCGTAAAACTGGAAGGGTATACTATTGAGGAAGATACAGTAGTACCCCGGGCTGAATTACCCGCATTAATTCGGGGTGTAAAAGCATTGGGCAAGCAGCATAATTTTCATGCGGTCTGTTATGGACATGCCGGAGACGGAAATCTGCATATCCGAATTAAGAAAGAGGGTATCGTTAATAGTTTTGGCGATGTGGAAATGACTAAATGCTTACGGGCATTGTTTGAGTTGACAAAAAGCCTGGGAGGAACGATCAGCGGCGAGCATGGGGTGGGGCTCGTACAGAAGAGTTATATGGATATTGTTTCCGATGAGACTGTATTAATGCTCATGCGGGGGATTAAAAAAACATTTGATCCGAATAATATTTTAAACGCCGGGAAAATTTTCGATCTCTGATATCGTTAATACAATAAATGAACCATGAAAAAGGGACTGTTTTCTTTACTTCTATTCTGTTCAATCATCACAGCAAAGGCGCAATACGAGGAGTCGGAAAAGAAAGGGTTTAATAAAGAAAATCTTTTTAGCGGAGGAAGCCTATCACTCTCCTTTTTTAATAATACTTTTTTAATCGGTGCCAGCCCGGTTTTAGGATATAAGATTGCCAACTTTATCGATGCAGGAATAGTAGTAAATTATCAATATATTTCTATCCGCGATTATACTGTTTTTGATGACCGGTTACGGCAATCAATTTATGGAGGCGGCCTATTCACCCGCCTGTACCCGGTCAATTTCATATTTGGCCAAGCACAGGTTGAACATAATTTTATTTCACAGAAGTATATACCTTCCCCCAATTCAGGTACGAGTTCGTATAAAGCTAAAACTTCGGCTAATAGTTTGTTGGTTGGAGGGGGTTATACATCGGGTCGTGGCAAATATGGCAATACCCCGTTTTTTTTCCTATCGCTTCTCTTTGATGTTTCAGGAAACAAAAATTCACCCTATACAGATGGCGCCGGAAGATCGGTACCTGTAATACGGGCGGGTTTTAATATGCCATTGTTCCAGGGAAGGGGGGGAATGGCAACTGATGATCACTAATTGATTTTATTAAAAAGCTCTATTGGTGTTTGGCAAACAACGATTCTATCTTCAAACCGGTCGTATAAAAGCCCTTCTTTTTCTAATTGCTGCAGGTGTAATATGAGGTGCTTATAGAAACCTGCCGAATTGAGCAGGTAAATTTTTTTGTTATGAATTTTTAACTGGTTCCAGGTAAGCATTTCAAACATCTCGTCAAGGGTTCCGAAACCACCGGGTAATACAATGGCTGCATCGCATAGATCATACATCATTTTTTTGCGGCTATGCATATCGGGCACAACTACCAGTTCTGTTAAACCGTCGTGCTGATGTTCCCAATCTATAAGCACTTTAGGTATTACACCGATGATTGGTCCGCCGTTTTGAATGGCCCCGTTGGCTAAAGCACCCATCAGTCCAACATTGCCGCCTCCATATATGAGTTTAAGATTGAGGGCTGCTATTAATTTGCCTGTTTCGGCCGCATGTTGCAGGTAAATTGGATTCGAGCCATTCTTGGAAGCACAGAAAACCGCTACCGATTCAATATTCATACATAAGCTTGGTAAAGGAAGTAATTGTTTTATCGTACTTTCAAACCGAAAACCGAAAGTAATAAATAATATCATTCTATGTCACCTGCCCTTTTATTTGGTTTTGTAATAGGATACTTTGTTTTGTTGCTGGCCGTTGCCTGGTTTACTTCCCGTAATTCTAATAATGATTCTTTTTTTATCGGCAACCGCAACAGTAATTGGATGCTGGTAGCATTTGGAATGATTGGTACATCACTCAGCGGGGTCACTTTTGTGAGTGTGCCAGGGGGAGTAGGCAGCGGCAATTTTTACTATTTCCAGATTGTATTAGGTTATTTGCTAGGGTATGCCGTGATCGCCTTTGTTTTGATTCCACTGTATTACCGAATGAACCTAACCAGTATTTATACTTATCTTGAAAAAAGACTGGGAGTAAGTGCACACAAGGCAGGTGCTTTCTTCTTTATTCTTTCCCGAACAGTAGGCGCAACTGCCCGGTTATACCTGGTTATTAATATTCTTCAGCTTTTTATACTGGACAAACTGGGAATTCCCTTTATCGTTACCTCATTCGTTATTTTGCTCATGATACTATTGTACACCTTTGAAGGAGGTGTTAAAACGATAATTTATACCGACACCCTGCAAACATCGGGAATGCTCATTGGCTTGGTGGTTTGCATAGTAGTAATTGTAAAGGCAATGGGATCCGATTTTTCCGGGGTATTATCGACCATGACCGATAGGGGGTACACTAAAATTTTTAATACAGATATAAAAGCGGGTTCTTTTTTTGTAAAGCATATTGTCGGTGGAATGTTTATTGCCATTGCCATGACGGGGCTCGACCAGGAAATGATGCAAAAAAACATCAGTGTAAAAACGTTGAAAGATTCGCAGAAAAACATAATGACATTTTCAGCGGTGTTGGTGATAGTGAATCTTCTTTTCCTTGTATTGGGTGGTATTCTTTACCTGTATGCAAGTACCCAGGGAATTAAAGCCGAACCCGATGATCTCTTTCCAACCGTTGCACTCAGCGACCCTTTTGTAGGCAGCATTGGAGTAATTTTTATTATCGCACTGATATCCGCGCTTTTTCCAAGTGTGGATGGCGCTATTACCTCGCTCACTTCCTGTTTTTGTATAGATATTCTGGCGCTCAATAAAAGCAATGGGACCGAAAAGGAAAAGAAGCGCACCCGCTTAAAAGTTCACTTCAGTTTTGCCGTAGTCTTTTTTATTATGGTGCTGATTTTTAAAGGTGTAAACGACAAACTGATTATTGATTTTATTCTCAAATTTGCCGGGATCACTTATGGTCCGCTTTTAGGGTTATTTGCATTTGGGATTCTGACTAAACGCCAGTTGAACCCGCCGTTAATTTGGACAGTTTGCATTACTGCTCCGTTAATAGCCCTTGCTATTGATATGCTAAGCAGCCCGGATTGGTATGAAAAAAAACTTCATGTTCAACTGGGACTTACTTCACTTTCTGAAAAGTTGTTTAATGGATACAAGATCGGAAACGAACTGATTTTAATTAACGGGATACTTACCTTCCTGGGCCTGTTAAGTATTTCCAAAAAAGAAAAACAACGGTAAACTAAAACCTCCTTTTTCCCGTTTACAATATTGGAATGCCATCCATGGTTCGCCACATGCGACAAGGATGGCATTTATTGTCTGAACCCTTTAATTTATGGGAGTATGAATGATACGATTAAGATGAGCAAGCAGCGCCGGTGGTCCGAGTCGAAAGCGCACTCCAGTTGGCAGATCTTTAAAATAATGGCGGAATTTGTTGACGGATTTGAGGCGCTATCCAAAATTGGTCCCTGTATTTCGATGTTTGGTTCTGCCCGCACGCAACCAGGACATCTTTATTACGACCTGGCAACGGATATTTCAAAAAGGTTGACAGAAGAGGGTTTTGGTATTATTTCCGGCGGAGGCCCGGGCATAATGGAAGCGGCCAATAAAGGGGCACAATTGGGAGGTGGTAAATCAGTGGGTTTGAATATTGAATTGCCTTTTGAACAGGAAGCCAATCCATTTATTGACCGGGATGCCAGTTTGCATTTTGATTATTTTTTTGTTCGAAAAACACTCTTTACAAAATACTCTCAAGGTTTCATCATGATGCCGGGTGGTTTTGGTACCATGGATGAATTTTTTGAAGTGGCCACACTTATTCAAACAGGTAAAATGTTACAGGTTCCACTGATCCTGGTGAGTAGTGAATATTGGGGCGGTTTAATGAGTTGGATGAAAGAAACGATGCTTCAGGGCACCAATTTTATTTCTGCCGGCGATCTTGATTTGTTAAAGGTAGCTGATACAACAGAAGAGGTAGTTGATCATATACTTAAGTTCTATACCAAACATCCCTTGCAGCCGAATTTCTAGTGAAGTGTACAGGCAGTAAGTTTATACTTGATACTAATACCAGATTGCAGATAACCGGTATTCTCATGAGGGCTGATTTTTTCATTAAACATCCAGTATCCCACCTAGGCTAAAGCTTCAGTGGGCCTTGCTTCGCCGATGCGGCTACGCGAAGGAGAGCAAGCCCGCAACCCACCTGGCTATCCTATCTTTGCCTAAACCCCAAACATTGGATCTCGTAAACCTGATGGCGCAAGCATACGCTGAAAAATACACATCTAACCCCGACCTCGTATTAGATGAACTGGCTAGTCAAACCTATTCAACCCACAGCCAGGCTCATATGCTCAGTGGAAAGGTGCAGGGTCGATTATTGGAAATGATCAGCTGTATGGTACAGCCTCGCCGGGTGCTGGAAATTGGCACTTTTACGGGGTATAGCGCATTATGCCTTTCTAAAGGCTTGCGGAAAGAGGGCCTTTTACATACAATTGAAGTAAGATCGGCGGAAGCAGAAATTGCCCGGGCATTTTTTAAGCTTTCTGTTTGGCAGGAACAGATAATTTTGCATTTAGGAAATGCGTTAGAGATCATTCCGACCCTGGAGGAAAATTGGGACCTTGTGTTTATTGACGCAGATAAAGTTCATTATATTGATTATTATCAGTTAGTATTACCCAGGGTTCGGCCAGGAGGGATTATTATTGCCGATAATGTGCTGTTTCATGGAGAAGTGTTGCAGGAAAATGTTAAAGGCAAAAACGCCCAGGCAATACAAGCTTTTAATGATTTTGTAGCTAAGGATGATTCGGTGGAAAAGGTATTGCTAACCGTGCGGGATGGAATAATGCTGATTCGTAAAAAACAAAAATTGGGTTAGAATGAGAGGTCCTTTTATTATAATAATACTTTTTATAACGCTTGCGGTGGAGGCTCAGCAGAGTGACTTCGTTATTGAGTACATTAACTCATATAAGCAGTTGGCAATAGAAGAGATGATTCGTACGGGTGTTCCTGCTTCCATCAAACTGGCCCAGGGTATTCATGAAACGGAAGCGGGGCGGAGCGAACTGGTACTAAAATCCAATAATCACTTCGGAATAAAATGTAAAAGTGGGTGGGAAGGCGAAAAAGTTTATCACGATGATGACGCACGGGGTGAATGTTTCAGGAGTTATAATTCGGCCAACGATTCTTACATCGATCATTCTAATTTTCTAAAAGAAAGCCAACGCTATGCATTCTTATTCCAGCTCGACCCCACCGATTATAAATCATGGGCATATGGTTTAAAAAAAGCGGGCTATGCAACCAACATAAAATACTCGCAAATTCTAATAAAAATTATTGAGCAATACGACTTGCAACATTATTCTTTGATTGCCCTGGGAAAGGCACCTGCTGAAAATGAAGTTTGGGCCGCCACTAAAAAGCCGGTATTGGAAGTCAACTCTACAGCCCCTTCCGATGACTCTCAAGCACCCAGCGCAGAGATACAACCAGTAAAAATAAATTATTACCCATCAGGAGAATTCATAATAAATAAAACCAGGGTAGTTTACGTAAGATCCGGGTCTTCTTTGCTGGCGCTGGCAGAACAATACGATATAGCGCTGAACAAAATACTTGATTTTAATGACCTGGAACAGGAGGATGTATTGGTCGAGAATCAGCTGATCTTTTTACAACGCAAACGGAAAACAGGTTCGGCAGAGTACCATATAACACAACCGGGTGAAAATGTTTATATGATAAGCCAGGCGGAAGGAATACGAATGGAAAGCCTGTTAAAGTATAATTTATTAGAAAAAAATATGCATCCAGCTACGGGTGAAAAATTGTATTTGCAAAAGGAAGCTCCGGAAAGGCCCAGGTTGGTGAGTGTTGAAGGAGTACCACAAAAACCATTTTTTGAGCAGGAACACAAAAGTGGTAGTTTGGCAGGCGAAAGACCCGTACTTCATATTATGCATGTGGTTCAACCCAGAGAAACACTGTATGGGATTGCGAAAAACTACAATACTACCGCGGATAAGATAAAGGAATGGAACAAGCTGGAGGGGACTCATTTGAAAAATGGGCAGGAACTGATTATTTATAAAAATTAAAGTATGCAGTTGATACGTGTACACGATAAACAATTTGAACCATACCTTACCTCAGAAGAAATTGCAATACGGATTAAAATGGTGGCCCAGCAAATTAATGCTGATTATGCAGGAAAGAAACCGCTGTTTATTGCCATTCTAAACGGATCTTTCATGTTTGCATCCGACTTGTTTAAGGAAATTACCATTGATGCGGAAATATGTTTTATTAAACTGGCATCCTATAAAGGTTCCAAATCAACCGGCCATGTAATAACGGCAATCGGTTTGGATATGGATATAATAGGACGGGAAGTGATAGTTATTGAAGATATTGTTGATACCGGCAAAACGCTCAGCGAGTTTTTACCCCAAATTCATCACCAGCAGCCGGCTTCCGTGAAAATAGTAGCCTTGCTGCACAAGCCAGATGCGATGGTATATCCTGTTAAAATTGACTACCTGGGCTTTTCGATACCTAATAAATTTGTAGTAGGGTATGGATTGGATTATGATGGATTGGGTAGAAATATCAGGGAGATTTACCGGCTGGCGGAGTAATAGTTGTAAATGCATCGTAAAATTTATAAACAGCTAACAATCGTCGGGGATATCCAATTGAAAATACTGCTTTCCATATTTTGTTTAACACTCTCCTTCACTACTGTTAATGCCCAGTATTACCTGCGCGGCGAAATAAGGGATGAAAAGAATACCCCTATCCCTAATGCCAAAATCCTGCTGCATTCTACAAAATACCAATACAGTTCAGGTAGTAGTGGGGCTTTTGGAATTATAACTGCTAGGCCTCATGATAGTATTACCATTTCCCTGGACGGGTATCAAACTAAATCAGTTTTGGTAGATGCTACTCAATACCAGCAGATAGTTTTAAAAATGCTTTTTGCCTCAGTAACCAGTAGCCGAAACAGGCTTGTTTCAGTCACTAAAAATCTGAAGCTGGAGGATAGGGAAAACTGGACGGTAGGGGGTGAAACCTATAGTTCTTTGCTGGAAAATGAATTTGTCGAGTCAAAGAAATTTTCAGAAACAGGTTTTGCCATTCATACCGACAAAGCTTCTTATAGTAATATCCGCCGCTTTCTGAATATGAATACTAAGGTTCCCCCTGATGCGGTTCGTACCGAAGAAGTGATGAATTATTTTAACATTACCTACCAGGCCCCTCCCAAAGACAGCACCTTCGGGTTTCAATCTTATATATCTGATTGCCCCTGGAATATAGAAAGTAAATTATTGTTTCTTCATGTATGTGCCCGAAAAATAGATCCGGATAAAATACCGCCCAGCAACCTGGTGTTTTTGATTGATGTTTCCGGATCCATGGATATGCCCAACCGTCTTCCCCTGTTGAAATCTGCCTTTAAATTACTGGTAGATAACCTGCGCGAAAAAGATACCGTTTCAATTGTCGTGTATGGAAGTGTGGTAGGAGTGTGGCTTCAGCCTACTTCGGGAAAAGAAAAGGAAAAAATCCGCAAATCGATCGAAGAACTCTTTCCAGGCGGTTCCACCCCGGGCGAATCAGGCATACGATCAGCCTATCGGCTGGCGAAGAGCCAATTTATCAAAGGAGGCAACAATCGTGTTATTTTGGCTACAGATGGCGATTTTAACGTAGGACAAGCCAGTGAGGAGGAATTGGATAAACTGATAACCCAGCATCAGCAATTTGGAATATACCTTACCTGCCTGGGGGTGGGTATGGGTAACTATAAAGATTCCAAACTGGAAGTATTGGCCAAAAAAGGCAATGGAAATTTTGCTTACCTCGATAATGAATTGGAAGCAGAAAAAGTATTAGTGAAAGAATTCACTCAAACATTGTATACAGTGGCCGATGATGCCTACCTCAGCATACGATTTAATCCGGAACTGGTGCATTCCTACCGGCTAATTGGTTTCGATAATAAATTGAGAGCTCTGGCCGATTCATTAAGTGAAGTAGAAGGGGGCGAAGTGGGATCGGGTCATTCATTATTAGCCTTGTTTGAAATACGTACGAATAGTGATTTAAAAGAAAGCCGCTTTTATGACGAGTATGGTCTGGCAAGTTCATCGGTTAGTTATAAAAATCCGGGGGATTCCATCGTACGATATACCGGCTATCGCTGCCCCGTATTATTTACGGATTTTTATGAACTCCCCGCCTGTTACCGGTTTGCTTCTTCACTTGCTATGTTCACTGCTTTATTAAAAGAATCGAAATATGCGCGTCGCATAAACTGGTCCGACGTGATGGACGTAGCCAGTCAGGCTCATAACCCGAACGATGGATTGCAAAAAGAGTTTTTGCAAATCATAGAGAAGGCAAGAAAAATCTACGGCCGGTCAAGAAGAAAAAGAAAATAAAAATGGTGAGATGTTTTCTCAGTTCATGACTTAATTCTTTTTGATTCCATTCCTGCATTTAAATGGATATTTTATTTTTGTTTTCTGTACTCCATTTTTTATTATTAATAATCTCGTTGCCAATTGACTGTATTACAATCACTAGAAATAACAGCTATTATTGGGTATCCGATTCAATAACTGTTCGCTGAATTCACCTTCGCCCCTTCTGCAATTTGGAAGAAGGTAAAATATAATAATTATGTAAGGTTGTAGAAGAAAAAGAAATGAATATAGTGGAGCTTTTACATCCGGGCCGGCTATATATACACATACTCCGCCGGGCCAATTTTGGAACGATGTTTTTTTTTAATAAACCGGAAAAACAAGTTTAATGGTAAAAGGAGCAATAACCATAAGGACCTACCGCTTCAATACAACGGGCGATCAGCAGGAGGTTGATTACCGGGATGCCGGAGGTATGATGGCGATACCTGTACTGGGAAAAATTAAGCCTTTATATAATGCTGCGATAAAATAAATCTAGGTACAAATCGCAAAAGAGCCTGAGATCAGAATTATCACGGGCCCTTTTATTTGATATGGTGAAATAGTCTTATTATGAAAACATTTCCCGCACCTTATCAAAAAAGCTTTTATCGCTTTTCTCTGGCTTGGGTTGAAAATTGGCGGACCCATTCATTTTTTCGAGCATAGACTTTTCTTCGGCAGAAACCTGTTGTGGAGTCCATACGTTTACATAAATAAGTTGGTCGCCTTTTTCATAAGAGTTAACAGCTGGAAATCCTTTTCCTTTTAACCGGAAAATTTTACCGCTTTGAGTTCCGGCAGGTATTTTAATTTTCGCGCGTCCATCGATGGTAGGCACTTCGGCTTGTATGCCAAATACCGCGTCCGGGAAAGTAAGATGTAACTCAAAGGCAACATTTAATCCATCGCGATGAAGTTCTTTGTGAGCTTCTTCCTCAATCAAGATAATAAGATCTCCCGGAGTGCCCCCCCGTTCGCCTGCATTTCCTTTTCCTCCCACACTTAATTGCATTCCTTCCTGCACACCGGCAGGTATATCAATTGAAACGGTTTCTTCTCCATATACCCTTCCTTCCCCTTTGCAATTATTACATTTTGCAGTAATCACAGAACCTTCCCCGTTACAGGTAGGGCAGGTAGCAACCGTTTGCATCTGACCTAGGAAAGTATTAGTAACTTTTCGCACTTGCCCACTACCTCCGCAGGTTCCGCAGGTTTGATTACTGTTCTTATCTTTAGCACCACTTCCTCCACAGGTATGGCACCCTACATGTTTCTTTACTTTTATTTGCTTGGTAACCCCTTTCGCGATCTCTTCGTAAGTGAGTTTTAATTTTACCCGAAGGTTGCTGCCCCGAACTCCCCGGCTTCTTTGTCCACCCCGCGAGCGCTGATTACCTCCTCCAAAAAAACTTCCGAAAACATCATCTCCGAAAATATCTCCAAATTGACTAAAAATATCTTCCATATTGCTGGCACTACCTCCCCCACGTCCGTTGCCGCTTACCCCTTTATGACCAAAGCGATCATACTGGGCACGTTTATCCGAATCACTTAAAACCTCATAAGCTTCCGCCGCTTCTTTAAATTTTTCTTCGGCAGGCTTGTCACCTGGATTTCTATCAGGGTGATATTGCATAGCCACTTTCCGATAAGATTTTTTTATTTCATCTGCTGTTGCGCTTTTTGAAACACCTAATATTTCGTAATAATCTCTTTTTGACATAAACTCGTTGGGATAATTGCTGCTGTATTAAATGATCAGCAAGCGGTAGGCAGCAAACCGCTTATGAATGGGTGATTATTTCCCCACAATAACTTTGGCGAACCGAATAATTTTATCATTAAGAAAATAACCTTTCTCCACCTCATCGATTATTTTTCCTTTTAATGCTTCAGCAGAAGCAGGTATTTCAGTAATAGCTTCATGAATATCCGGGTTAAAATCCTTACCTGTGCTTTCCATTGCCTTAAGGCCTTTCGCCTGAAGCGTATTCCTTAATTTTTGAAAAACCAGCTGAACTCCTTCTTTAATGGCATTTATATCCTGTGCATTAGCAATTTGCTTTTCTGCCCGCTCACTATCGTCCATCACTTCCAATAAAGAAGAAATTACTTCTTTGCCGGCAGTTTGAATTAATTCCACTCTTTCTTTTGCATTTCTCTTTCTGAAATTGTCGAACTCGGCTACCAGTCTGATGTACTTATCTTTAAGCGAACCGATTTCGGCTCTCATTTTCTCCAATTCATCTTCCTGGACTACTGGTTCATTTAAATGGTTAGTGCCGCCGATATTTTCGTCGGTATTAATATCCATAGGTTGATCCTGGTTTTCTGATTGTCCGGCTGTCTCCATTTGTTTACTCTTCATTGCTGACATGATTTATCTTGATAATCTATAAAATTGACCGCAAAGGTAAGGTCGTCAATTAGTTTGCCAAGCAGATTTCAGCGGACAAATTGACTTGAATTCTAACTTCTTTGTTTAAATCTTGCATATAAGGCATTCTCGGAGTTACCATTAATACGAATTCAGTGAGTTTTTCCAAATGTTACGTACTGTTTTTTGGGAATTGTTGTAATAACAGGCCCCGAATTTTCTTTCTCATGCAAACCCTATTTCAAGCCTTTCGCGATATTTCAGATAGAACTTACCGGAGGTCTTCAAGTTTTTTTGATGAACCCCTTTATTACTATTTGTCCTGCACCAACTCTTTACTGGCAAAATACCAGTATATTATTTCCTTCCAAACAAAAAAGATAAAAGCAAAGCAGCGTTTGCCTATTAAAAAAAATCTAATGGTCGTACCCAGGCCCTTTAAATGTGTATGCATTACGCAAATAGCCGTTAGTTTTTTGAAATCAATGTTTTCGATGAAATGCAGGCAGCATCAGCAATTCCTGACATTTTGCGTTTGCTATTATTATTTGAAATTTTTGTAATAGATTTTTTTTCTTTTGAAAGGGGAAAAAAAAATTGAATCAAAGTTTAATTTATCGTTAAATTTAGGCGCCATTTTTAATTTTTATACACAATTTTAATCAAAACTCTAACATTATGCCCTCAAAGCTAACTGCTGCAAGGTCGTGGTTAATAGCTTGCTTGCTATTATTTACTACGGTCTCTTTCGCTCAACAAAAGACTGTTACGGGTAAAGTAACAGGAGACAAGGACAAACAACCCATTTTTGGGGCCACTGTTGCTGTAAAAGGAAGCAACACAGCTACGCAAACAAATGCTGATGGTTCTTTTACCATTGCGGTTCCGGGTTCCAACAGCATTCTCGTGGTAACTTTTGTAGGATTTGAAACACTAGAAATACCAGTTGGTTCCAGAAGCGTGGTTGACATTACACTGAAAGAAAGAAGTACAACTCTTACTGATGTGGTGGTTACTGGTTATTCTTCCCAGGCAAAGAAAGATATTACGGGTTCTGTATCTGTAGTAAAAGTAGCCGATATGGTGGCCATTCCAAGTGGAAGTGCTGAACAGCAATTACAAGGACGTGCTGCAGGGGTAACCGTAACTGGTTCTGGTCAGCCTGGTGAGGGTGCCAGTGTACGTATACGCGGATTCGGTTCTCTTGCCAACAACAATCCATTATATGTAATTGACGGCGTACAAACAGACAATCTGGGTGAAGTCAACTCAAATGATATAGAAAGTATCCAGGTATTGAAAGATGCCTCCGCTGCTTCTATTTATGGATCAAAGGCTTCTAATGGAGTTATAATTGTTACTACCAAGAAAGGAAAAATTGGTGGTGGAGTAAAAGTAAATTATGATGCTTATTATGGGGTACAAACCCGAGGTACGGGTTTTGATATGCTGAGTCCACAGGAAATGGCCAATCTCACATGGCTCGCCCTAAGAAATTCCAACCAGCTAGAACCTAATGGTAATCCCACGCACCCTCAGTATGGTAATGGTGCTACTCCGGTATTGCCTGATTATATTCTCGCCGGTAGTCTTCCAGGGGTTTTTGAAGGTAACCCAGCGGCAGATCCCAGCAAATACTTTTTGAACAAGGATGATCCGAATAGTTCATACCTGATACATAAAGCAAACAAAGCCGGTACAAACTGGTATAATGAAGTATTCAGTACCCAGCCCTTAACCAGCCATAACCTTTCTGTAACGGGCGGTGGTGCAGCCAGCCGTTTCTACCTTGGCTTTAACTATTTCGATCAGAAAGGCACGGTGATGACTACTTATTATAAGAGATACACCGTTCGCGCCAACTCGGAATTTACAGTGAAGAACAAAATCAGGATTGGTCAGAATATGCAGTTATCCTATAGTAATAATATTCGCATAGGTAACCAGAGTGAGGGTAATGAGATCTCTCTTTCTTATCGTATACAGCCAATTGTTCCGGTGTATGATATAGCAGGTAATTTCGCGGGTCAAAAAGGAGCAGGTTTAGGTAATGCGCTTAATCCGGTTGCTTTTCGTATACGTGCCAGAGATAATAAAAGTAATGATTATAAGATTATAGGTAACGTGTACGCGGAGGCCGATATATTCAGGCATTTCACTGTAAGGACCAGTTTTGGCGGTGAGCAATATTTGAACAATTACTACTGGTATGGCTGGAAGACTTACGAGAATTCTGAAAATAACAGTACCAACGATTATAACGAAGGATCCAGCATGTTCAGAAGCTGGATCTGGACCAACCAGTTGTCCTATAAGCAGACTTTTGGAGAGCACTCTATTAGTGCCTTGGCTGGAACAGAAGCGATCGAAGACTGGGGTCGTTCTATTTATGCAAAAAGATTAGGATATTTTGTTGATGATCCCAACTTCAGGGCACTAAATACAGGTTCTGGCGTTCAAACGAACAGCGGTGGCCCCTATGCGCAAAGAGCTCGATTCTCTATATTTGGTAAGGCGGATTATGTATATGAAGATAAATACCTGGCTGGTGTAACAGTCCGTCGTGATGGATCATCTGTGTTCGGTCAAGATTTTCGTTATGGTGTCTTTCCTGCCTTTTCTGCTGGTTGGCGCATTTCCCGCGAAAATTTCATGAAAGGGGTCGGTTGGATAACCGATCTTAAAATACGCGGTGGATGGGGTACCATGGGTAACCAGGCAATTGACCCAGATAACGCTTTTTCCTTATTTGGCCAGGGCTTAGGAAATTCTTTTTATGATCTGGGGGGCACTAGTAACAGTGCCTTACAAGGTTTCCGTCAAACCAGAATTGGTAACCCAAAAGGCAAATGGGAAAAGAACGTAACAACTAACATAGGGTTTGATGCCACTTTAAATGGAGGTACCTGGGAAGTTATATTTGACATATACGACAAAACAACCAATGACTTGTTGTATGTATTGGAGCCGGTTAACACTTCACAAGGAACTGCTCAAGCTCCATCTATTAACATTGCAAACATGAAAAATAGAGGTATTGACGTAGGTATTACCCAGCGAGGCGCATTTGTCAATAAGAAATTAACCTATAATGCTACGTTAACTTTCACTACTTATAAAAATGAAATTGTTGCCTTGGCAGAAGGTTCAGAATTCTTTACTACTGGTGATTCAAGGATAGGAAGATTTGCGCGCAACCAAGTAGGACATCCTGTATCTGCGTTCTATGGTTATAAAGTAATTGGTATTTTCCAGGACGCTGCCGATGTAGCTAAGTCTGCTACACAGAAAGATGCAAAAGAAGGTCGCTTCAAATACCTCGATGCGAATGGAGATGGTAAAATTAATGATGATGACCGTGTTTTCTATGGCAACCCAAATCCTAAATTTACGTATGGCTTGAACCTGAATTTGGCTTATGAAGGATTTGATTTGAGTGCCTTCTTCTATGGAGTGCAAGGTAAGGATGTAATAAACTACACCCGTTGGTGGACTGATTTCTATTCTTCTTTCCAGGGTGGAAAGGCAAAGCGTGCTCTTTATGATGCGTGGAGTCCTACTAACAAAGGAGGATCCTTGCCTATAGTTGAAAACAGCTCAAACTTCAGTAACCAGCAGGTTCCAAACTCCTATCTGATGGAGAATGGTTCTTACCTGCGCCTGAAGTCGTTGAGTGTTGGATATACTTTACCTAAGACAGTTATTAACCGGATAGGTATTGATAAGTTCCGTATCTATGCCCAGGCAACCAACCTCTTTACCATTACGAAATATACAGGATTGGATCCTGAATTTATCGGAGGGGATACTGCTTTTGGAATTGATTATGGAAATTATCCAAATCAAAAACAATTCTTATTCGGAGTAAACGTAACATTCTAATTTTTTAAAAGAATAAACAATATGAAAAGAACACTCTTTTACGCCACTTTGATATCACTCCTGGGAGTCACTATCTATTCGTGCAGTAAGGGCTTTCTGGAGAGAAAACCGCTCGGTTCGCTGGATGAAAACGTATTGGCGAATCAGAAAGGGGTAGAAGGCTTATTGATTGGCGCCTATTCCTTATTAGATGGATTTGGAGCAGGCGGT
>JANMBO010000038.1:0-42096 GCA_031360425.1 Chitinophagaceae bacterium
TGCGAATAAATGATTGTTGGGATTGGCAGTTATTACCTCTTCGTATTTTTTAAACAACTCGTCTTTGGTTCCTTTTTCACGAATCATATCGAGGTCAAATGCATCCCAAAACTGATCACCCGGATAGGCCTGGCGACCATAAGCGATATACTTTCCAGCGTTTGTGATATCACCTTTTTTATTATAAAAATCGGCCAGCCATTTGTAAATTTCAATAAATCCCTCACTATTGATTTTGCGATCTGCAATCTTTGCATAATAAATAGCCGCCTGATCGGGTTTGTTGGCTTTTTCTGCTGAAATACCTGCATATAAAACCGTAGTTGTATCGAATGCAAAAGTGATCATTTTCTTCTGAGACATAAAATCGAATACGTCAAGACACTTGGCAAAATTGGTAAATGCATCATTGAAATTATTGGCATTATAATAGGTGGCCCCGTCGGCAGAATAACCCCGGTACATTTCAACCAGCGGGGTGTTGTTTTCCAATGTTAATTGTAGGTATCTCTTCGTGCTATCTTTAATAGTACTTTCCAGTTCGTAATATTTCTTAACTGCTTCGTACGCTTCGCCTCTTGCATCCGTTACGGTTGCCTTTAACGCCGGGTCTGTAGATATGGCTAAGTATACTTTTGCTTTCGTATACCAGGCATCTGCGTTTGTTTTATTTTTTTCAATGGCAAGAAAGTTATCGATCTCTGTTTTTGCCTCGGCTGTCTTTTTCTTGTTAAGCAGGTCTTTGGCCTTATCCACTTTTTGAGCCTGCATGGTAATAGCCGTAAAGGCAATTGTTACAAACAGAAGTGCTTTTTTCATTTGCTGATTTTTATTTTTTCAATTATTACTAGAACCATTGAGGTTTTAGTTTCAGGTGTAAAATTAAAAATACAAGGCTAATGGTACTCCCTTTACACCACTTCACCAGATGGTTCCGTGGTTTCGCCGGTTGCTTCCTGCCCATTATTTAACAAATCGATTACCGGAGCGGAATGACCATTTCCATTTTCTACACTTTCATCCATTTGGGTAATGGCGGCTATTTCATCCCCTTCATCCAGGCGAATCAATTTAACGCCCTGCGTGGCCCGGCCCTGTTCGCTGATACCATTTACCGGCATACGGATCGTTACTCCGCTCTTACAGGTAATCATAAGGTCTTCTTTTTCGGTTACTCCTAATATACCTACCAGCGGGCCTGTTTTCTCCGTAACGTTTATAGTTTTTACTCCCTTTCCTCCGCGGTTGGTGATTCGGTACTCTTCAATTTGAGTGCGCTTGCCAAATCCTTTTCCGCTTACCACCAAAACGGTTTTTGATGTTTTCTCTTCCTTGTTTACACAAATCATGCCTATCACTTCATCACCTCCCTCATCCACTTCAATACCAGCTACGCCGATTGCTCCCCGCCCGGTAGGACGAACTTTTTCTTCCGGAAAACGAATCGCTCTTCCACTCTTTACCGCCATCATAATTTCACAGGTGCCATCAGTCATCTTGGCTTCAAGCAATTCATCTCCCTCGTTAATGGTAATAGCATTTACCCCCGTTTGACGCGGGCGGCTAAAATCTTCCAGTTCTGTTTTTTTAATAATTCCTTTCTTAGTGCACAGTACAATATTATGCGAACGTACAAATTCTTCGTCTTTCAAATCCTTTACATCTATTATAGCCCGTACTTTATCATCGGGGGGTAATTGAATCAGGTTCTGAATTGCTCTTCCTTTGCTTGTTTTATCACCCTCGGGAATTTCATATACATTCATCCAGTAACAACGACCCTTCTCGGTAAAGAATAACATGGTATGGTGGGTGGAAGCTACAAACAGGTGATCGATCCAGTCTTCTTCGCGGGTTCTACCTCCAATGGCTCCCCTTCCACCACGGCGTTGCTGGCGATATTCGGTAGCAGATGTACGCTTAATATATCCCAGGTGTGAAATGGTTATCACAACATCTTCTTCTTTAATCAGATCCTTGATCCGTACTTCATCATCCAAATACGTGATTTCCGTTTTCCTTTCATCACCAAACTTTTCTTTTACTTCCAGCAATTCGGCTTTGATAACATCATATCGCTTACTCTCATCGTTTAGCAACTCTTGTAATTGTGAAATTAACTTCATCAGTTCGTCATACTCCTCTTTTATCTTATTCCGCTCCATCCCTGTTAAGCGCTGCAGGCGTAGTTCAAGAATAGCTTTAGCCTGTATCTCATCTAGCCCCCAACCTGCATTGATCAAATTTTCTTTGGCAGTTTCAGGAGTGGAAGAAGAACGAATAAGTGCAATTACTTCGTCGAGGAAGTCCAGGGCTATCAGGTAGCCGGCTAATATATGTGCTTTTTTTTCAGCTTCTCTTAATTCGAATTGCGTGCGACGAATAACTACTTCATGACGAAACTCCACAAACTCACTGATCATGTCTTTCAGATTCAGTGTCCGGGGGCGCCCCTTTACCAGCGCTACATTATTTATCCCGTAGGAGGTTTGTAATTCGGTATGCTTGTAAAGTTGGTTGATCACCACATTGGCAATGGCATCCCGCTTAAGATCCACTACAATACGGGTTCCTTCTTTGTTATTCGATTCGTTATTGATATGCGCAATGCCTTCCACCACTTTATCATTCACTAGCTGGCCTATGCGATCGCAAAGCATATCCCGGTTTACCTGGTAAGGCACTTCCGTAATAATAATCTGCTCTCGGCCGCTTGCCTTGGTATCCACATATAATTTTCCCCGCAGCACTACCCTGCCCCGGCCAAAATGCATCGCCGCTTTCACCCCTTCCATTCCGTAAATAGTACCTCCCGTGGGGAAATCGGGCGCCTGTACAAACTGCATTAGCTCTTCAATCGTAATATCGCGCTTATTGATATATGCTATGCATCCGTTGATAACTTCAGTAAGATTATGAGGCATTATATTGGTTGCCATCCCTACTGCAATGCCACTGGAGCCATTAACCAGTAATTGTGGGATGCGGGAAGGAAGAACACTGGGCTCTTTTAATGTATCGTCAAAGTTGAGTTGAAAGTCAACGGTGTCTTTTTCAATATCCTCCAGCATCATTTCCGCGAGTCGATGCAGCCTTACTTCAGTATAACGCATGGCCGCAGGTCCGTCGCCATCCTGGCTACCGAAATTACCCTGTCCATCAACCAACAGGTAACGCATACTCCAATCCTGGGCCATACGCACCATAGTATCGTATACCGATTTATCGCCATGCGGGTGGTATTTACCCAACACCTCTCCTACTATTCGGGCCGATTTTTTATGAGGACGGTTGAAATTGTTACTCAACTCATTCATTGCGAACAATACCCGACGGTGAACCGGCTTGAAACCATCGCGTACATCAGGCAGGGCCCTACCCACGATAACCGACATCGAATAATCGATGTAGGCGGTCTTCATCTGTTCATCAATATTTACAGAGATTATTCGGTTCTGATCGTTCGTTTCCAGTGGTGTCAAATTCTCTTCCATACTTGATTTCAGCTACTTTTTTCGGCTATTTCCCTGCCCTTATGGGAAGGATGGCAAATCTATTGTTTTCAGGCGGTAAAACCACCAATTAAGAATGTTTTTTAGAGTCGTTTTTTCCACTCCTGTGAATAGGGTTCAACGGTAGGGTACTTGTACCTCCTGGTTAACTTTAACGTCATTTTTATAACAAATTTTCCATGTTTTTTGGCACGGAACTGGCGATATGATTACCTTCACAGTACCTCGTGAATAAACCTACATCCCAATATCCCGTTTGCTAACACCACGTTGATCCAATTCGCCTTTTTTTGGTAATTCTGATGATGAATTTCTGAAATATTTGTACCGCAAAAAAGAATTTATGAACGGGTATTTGTTATTGAGAGATAATAAACAAACGGGGCCTTACTCCAAAGAAGAAATAATTCAAAAGGGTTTTAAACCATACGACCTTATTTGGGCAGAAGGAAAAAGTGCGGGTTGGCGGTATCCAGGCGAGTTGCCGGAGTTTGCTGCGTTTGCTCCTATGGTAGAAGAACAACCCTTTGACAGATTCTTTAAGAAACCTTCTTCCACTTCCACTAAAACTGTTAATCCGTCTGTTGAAACAATTAGCGAGAAAAGAATTGAAGTACGTGAAAACGCAGTGACCGAACAGGGGCCAGCAAAAATTATCAATATTCAATCCAGGAAAATATTTGTAACACTTCCCGGTGCTACTACCGTACCAAAGCCCCTGCCTGCAGCAACCAAAGCTCCACCTGCGGAAGAACCTGTTTTAGCGCCTGCATCTTTTGCAGATAATTTGTTTGTCCCGGCAGAAAAAGAAAAGGTAGTTACTGAAAGGAATCCCACCCCGGTAAATCAACCCCCATCATACGCTTCTTTTCAGCAAACAAACCAGTTTATTACAGATCGGCTGCAACCACATGCCCTGGATGAAAAGTTATACCTGCCATCCGTCGGAAAAAAGAATTCCACCCGGGCTATTTTCACTGGCGCAGTAGCGGCCTGCCTTTTATTCGGAGGGATTATAATTGGGTTGTTAATTAGCAATGGTAAACAATCGCAGGAACAACATCAATTAAACGAACGGCTTAGTCAGATAAAACAACGCAACACTGATAAAAAACAAACAGCTGATCAGCCCGTTGCTACCGCCCAACAGATTTTCAGCAATCCATCAACTGAATTGGAACCTGATAACCAGGATGAACAAAAAAGAGATCAGGAAACAATGAAGCGTGTAGTAAATAAAGAGGCTGAAATACCCCCAAAGAATTATCCTTCCTCGGTTATCCCAGCTGTACAAAAAGACAAGACCCAGGAAAAAACAACCAGTGAACCTGAGAGAACCATTACGGTAGGGAAAAAAGAAATTGATCCGGAATCAGTGCGGTCAAACCTATATTCATTGGTATCTGTAGAATCAAATGCTTATAAAACGGGCGTGTTGGGTGGTATTTCTAATCTTCAATTAACTATTTCTAATAACAGTCTATACCCAGTTGACCAGATAGAAGTGCTGATTAACTACCATAACATAGAAAAAAGAATTGTAAAAAATCAAACAGTGCTAATAAATGATGTGGCCGCCGGTGAGCAGAAAACAATTCCGGTTCCTAAAAGCAACCGGGGTGTTTCTATTTCTTATTCTATTATTAAAATCACCTCCCGGGCAATAGGCGTTGCTCATTCCGGGTTATAATTTCCCCAGAAGTAAATAGGTAATCCCATCCAGTGGTACATCTCAACAAGTATTGGTAGTGGCACAATAGTTGACATTTGTAGCGTACACACTATTTAAGTAGAACACTTCCCTCCTATTTTCCTTATTCATTATTGGATATTATTTATTCAAGGAAGGGTTGTATTATAATTAAATAACATAAAAACATTTTAACAAATGAAGAAGACAATGGTAACATTAGTGGTGGTTTGCTCCTCTATTATTATGTTACATGCGTTCAGGACCCTTCAAGACTCCGGAATAAAAGGAGCTATCCGTCCTGCTGATGCCAGTGTTTCTTCTGTATGGGCAATCAGCGGTGTGGATACCATAAAAACACAACCTGTGAAAGGAAACTTTATATTGGTTGCTAAACCAGGTACCTGGAAACTCGTGGTAAATGCTACCGGGCCGTACAAAGAGGGTATTATAGAAGCTGTGATAGTAAACAATGGACAATTTACCGACGTAGGAGAAATTAAGCTACCGCATTAAATAATCAATAAGGACGGTTTCGGGATATATAAGCAGTACCTGCAAATTGCTGGGCTGCTTTTTTTATCATTTCCATACGGGAATACACTGCACGAATTACGAATTCAATTTTGGACTGATTAGTTATCTTGCATCTCATTATCATAATTTCTATGAAATCAATTTTAGTTTTTGGAGCAGGCAAATCGTCGACTTGTTTAATTGAATACCTCGTTACTGAAACTTCGCGTAACAACTGGCAATTAATTGTAGCGGATGGAAACCTCTCATTGGCTCAATCTAAAGTGGGAAATGCTGCCAACGGCCGGGCCGTATTAGCCGATGTAGAAAAAACGGTTGAAAGACAGGCACTGATTCAAAAGGCGGATATTGTTATTTCGTTACTTCCTCCTCACCTGCACATTTTGGTGGCAAAGGATTGTATAGCATTTGAAAAAAACCTGCTCACCGCCTCCTACGCGGACGAAGCCATAAAAGAATTGCTGCCCGATATTGAAAATAAAAAACTATTATTTCTTTGTGAAATGGGACTCGATCCCGGTATAGACCATATGAGCGCTATGCAACTTATTAACCGCATTCAGAAAGAAGGGGGATCGATAACTTCTTTTAAATCTCACTGTGGAGGATTAGTGGCTCCCGAGAGCGATGATAATCCCTGGCATTATAAAATAAGCTGGAACCCTCGAAATATCGTTCAGGCAGGTATGGCTGGCGCGTCTTTTAAAGAAGAAGGAATTACCTGCCACATGAAGTACGAAGAATTATTTGATGCCAACCGCGTGGTAGATATTCCGGAGATCGGTTATCTTTCGTGGTATCCTAACCGCGACTCATTGAGTTATATGCCCCTGTATCATTTGGAAAAAGCGAACACGTTTTTACGAACCACCCTTCGTTATCCCGAATTTTGTTTTGGCTGGAAGAATATAATCGACCTTAAACTTACCGATGAAACCATCCAGTATGATACGGATGGAATGACCCTGCAGCAATTTTTCCAATTGCATTTCAGTCGCTATGGTTTTTCCGATTGGTTAGAGAAAAATTTGACCGATCGGTTTTCCAAAACAAAACAATTACTCGAAAAATTACAGCAATTGCTGGATGTAGAAAAAGGAGCGGGCGCCGAAGAGAAAAAGGCATTGCAAGATTTTATGATGGTGGATGATAATGGTGAACTGATGGATATTAACCTCACGGCCGTTAAAACTAAAGCGGCCGCTACCGTAGCCGGACAAATGCATGAAGCTAATTTATCAATGAAGCAATTGTTTTTTCTCGGTATGGATGATGTGGAAACCTATATAAATAAAGGTCGCTGCAGTGCCCTGGACGTACTTCAATTTACACTCGAGAAAAAACTGGTTTTGCAACCAGGCGACAAGGATATGATTGTGATGTTGCATGAAATAAGTTATGAACTCAACAACAACTCCCGGGAAATAAGAAGCAGCCTCGTGGTGACAGGCAAAGATAATTTGCGTACCGCCATGGCGCAAACAGTTGGGCTTCCATTGGGTATTGCCGCTAAATTAATTATGCAGGGAAAAATCTCGCTAACCGGATTACATATTCCTGTATTGCCGGAGATATATGAACCTGTTCTCCAGGAACTGGAAGACCATGGGATTGCCTTCACCGAAACCATTCACTAATGAGAATACCTTACAAAGTTGGCCTGGAAGAAGCCATTGCACAGCTGCAATTGGAAGAAATCAGTCGCTTTACGCGGGTCATGCGGTATGGCAGCATGTCCATTGAATATTATGCTCCTAAAATAAAAGATCTTCAAACGCCCCATACGCAAGATGAGCTTTATTTCATTGTTTCTGGAAAGTCTTTGTTTATCCGGGATGGCAAACAGGTAACCTGTATGAGCGGAGATGTATTATTTGTACCGGCAGGTGTCCCCCATAAATTCGAAAATTTCAGTAATGATTTTGCTACCTGGGTGGTTTTTTACGGGCCGGAAGGTGGAGAGCAGACAGGGAAATAAAGAATGTAAAATGAAGAATGAAAAATTAGGAAAGGGGCATAAATAAAAAATTGGATAAATAGCTATCTAAGACCATTTTTTCATTTCTCATTCTTCATTCTTAATTTTTCATTTCTCAATCATGTTCAATAACCTGCAGGTATTTTTTCAATTCAGTCATGCCCTCCGTCGCCGGTTTTTCTATAACCGTCAGGTTATGAAGATTCGTTATATACGGAATTTTTTTATCAACTATATATTTGGGAATTTCCCAGGGGGCATAATTTACCAGCCCGGCCGCCGGGTAAACTACTAGTGAGGTGCCTACCACTACAAAGAACTCGGCTGATTGCACCACCGCCAGCGCTTTTTCAATCATAGGTACCGGTTCTTCAAACCAGACGATATGCGGGCGAAGCTGTGCGTCATCCGCCGCTTTATCGCCGATGTTTATATCATTGTGTATTTCGTATATCAGTTCTGGATTTCGTTCGCTGCGCATTTTGAAAATTTCTCCATGCAGGTGTAATACCCTGGTGCTGCCGGCCCGCTCGTGCAGGTCGTCAATATTTTGGGTAATGATATGTACATCAAAATGTTTTTCTAACGCGGCTAATGAATAATGGGCGCTATTCGGTTGGGCCTCTTGCACACTTTTCCGGCGATAGTTATAGAAATCTAAAACCAGCTTTGGATCCTTTCTCCACGCACCCGGCGTTGCTACATCTTCAATATTGTATCCTTCCCAGAGACCATCACTGTCGCGGAAGGTTCTTAACCCGCTTTCCGCGCTGATGCCCGCTCCGGTAAGTACCACCATTTTTTTCATAAAACAAACTTACGGATTCTTCCAAATGCTTGAGGACGTGTCATACAGTTATGGATTTTGCCGATTGATTTACTTTTATCCCCGATAAAAGTTCGGGGCAAGTCAGGCACTATGAATTGTATTTTTTCTTGAATCACATCACCCACTTGGATGTTCGGGGAAAGTTAACCTGTACAACATTTATGAATCATATATTGGCATTTGCTATCTGCCTATGGCTCCCACCTCTAGCCTCCATTCTCCCTCCTCTCTCCTACTTCTCCCCCGCCATTTCCATTATCAGCTTCCATTCTTCATCAGTTACAGGCTGAACGCTGAGCCGGCCAATCCTCACCAATGCCATATTAGAAAGTCGTGATTCGTTTTTAATTTTTGTCAATGCTACTGGTTTATTTAATTTTCTGAAGGCTTGCAATTCCACGGCAACCCAGGCATTATCTGAGGTAGATGGATCCTGGTAAGCTTCTTTCGCCACTTTGGCAATACCCACAATTTCGAGTCCCTCATTGCTGTGGTAAAACAATACCTCCTCCCCTTTTTTCATTGCACGCAAATGTAAGCGGGCTGCATAATTCCTGATCCCCTCCCAAACGGTTTGCTTATCTTTTTCAAATTGATCCCAGGAATATACTAACGGTTCCGATTTTACAAGCCAGTATGCCATCTTTCTGATTGTTTAATTTTTATTACCTCATAAAGATATTGAATCTGCTTTAGAGAAGGATCACGCAAGGGCTTTGAAAAAAATAGTTTTATCCGACTAAATCTAAATCTTATCAATCGCCGTACATATATCCGCTCGTTACATGTAACCCGGCCACAATTATTTTCTAAAAAAAACAATTATCAAAAAATTACCAGTATTATGAAACGAATTATCGCAGCGGCTTTTGCCATCGGCACTTTCTTTATATCAAGCACCAGTATTGCTCAAAAAATTAATAACAAAGAAAAAACCGTTACTGTTGGCGGAGCCCCCATGTATCCAGCTAAAAACATTGTTGAAAATGCAATGAATTCAAAAGATCATACTACGCTCGTAGCGGCCGTAAAAGCTGCCGGCCTGGTTGAAACCCTGCAGAGTGCGGGACCCTTTACCTTATTTGCACCCACCAACGAAGCCTTTAACAGGCTGCCTAAAGGAACGGTTGAAACCTTATTGAAACCAGAAAATAAAAGCAAATTAACAGGTATATTAACCTACCATGTTATTGCCGGAAAATTGGATTCAAAAGCGCTTGCCGCAAAAATCAAGGAAGGAAATGGTTCTGCCGAACTGAAAACAGTAGCAGGGGGTAAATTATGGGTCATGATGAAAGGAAACAAAATTGTATTAAAAGATGAAACGGGTGGGATGTCTACCATAACCATCAAGAATGTATATCAAAGTAATGGCGTGATTCACGTCGTAGATCATGTGGTGTTACCCAAGAGCTAAGGCTCTTACGAAGGCCCTGGTCGCGGGGCTTTCTTTTTTATTGTTCATAAGCTTGGTCCCGTTTTTACGGGACTTTTTTATGACTCCATGCTTGTTCTTAAAAAAATCATGATTTTAAAAACCATATCAGGTTTTATATCGTATGGGGAACATTTTTTCTTGTTCGGTTCAAAAAATATTTTTTTATAAATAAAATCCAATAGCAGATCTACTCCCGTAAATCGTAAAACAAATCACATTAACAGTAAATCAAAAAAAATGACAACAAAAAGAATTCTAGCCGCAACATTGGCCATCGCAGGTATCGTTGCTACAGGATGGCTCTTTGCTGCAGATCATATTGATGCTCCAGCAGTGACTAACCAGACTTCAGACATTACAGACGTTTACGTATTCCGTGGTCAAAACACCAGCAATTTGGTATTTGTTGGTGATACCCAGGGATTACTCTCCCCTACTTCTACCGGGGCCGCTAAATTCGATGACAATACACTCATTGAATTTAATATTGATAATAACAATGATAACGTAGAAGACCTGGTGATTCAGTGTATTTCAAAAAACGGTAAAATGGAAGTGTACGGTCCTTATAAGCCTTCCGTTACCGGTGCACGTAGTTATATTGAACCCAATGCTTTCTCCGCACAGGTTGATATCACTAGTTATGGTGAAACAGCCAAGATTGCCGAACAGAAAGGGATTAAAGTTTTTGCAGGTCCAAGAGATGATCCATTCTTTTTTGACCTCAATCAATTCAAGAAAATACTGGCTGGCACCGCTACAGGGTTTAACAATCCGGGTACAGATGCTTTTGCTGGTACCAATGTATTGAGTACTGTGGTGGAGGTTCCTAAATCACTTTTGGGTGGCTCAGGAAAAATCAATGTATGGCTGGAAACTAAAAAGAAAACAATTCTTTAAAATGATTAAAAATTATAAATAATGAAAACATTAAAATTAAATACTATCGGAATTTTAGCAGTAGCGGCTGTATTGTCATTGGCTGCCTGCAAAAAGGATAATGGACCTAAAATAACAGTTGTATATGATCTGTCTGACCAAATGGCCCGTCCGGCAATCAATACAGTTTTTGTTACAGCTCCCGATAAAGATGCTTTTAATACAACTATTGTTCCATCACAAAATGGACTATTTGCCAGCAAATTTAAATCGAGGTTACTGGCACTAAACCCTGGTTATACTACCAATCTGTTGGGGTTGGATGCAACCAGTTTTACCGGGGTGTTGGCAACCGACGTGTTAAATGCTTCCACTACTGGTGTAACCACTTTTTATGATGGTACAAATGTTCTTACCGGCAGAAACTTATCGGATGATGTAATTGATGTAGAATTAACCCTCATTTTCGGTGGCCCTACCGGCGCGTCGAATCCGGGGTTAACGAGTGATCATGTTAATGGAAACGATAAGCCATTCCTGAGCGCCTTTCCTTATTTAGCTACTCCTAATTAATCTGAATGAATAATGGCGGAGGGCGCGTGCCCTCCGCTTTTTATTATTATCTATAACATGCACATTCAACTTTATCAAAATGAAAAGGCTTTTACTTGGGACAACACTCATCACACTATTTTTTTCTTCCTGCTCTTTATTCCACCACAATGAAAAGATTACGGATTGTAAAGATTACCAGCAATACCTGGAACCACAAAGCGAAAGGGTTCAACTTAAGAAAATTGATACAGAAATTTCTTTTTGGCAAAAGCGCTTTAGAACCACCTCCGACGATCTGTTATCCCGCAACAAGCTTGCCTCCCTGCTAACTCAACGGTTCAGCTATTCGGGAAATGTTCAGGAGGTGCACCAGGCTGATAGTCTTTACCAGTTAGTAAATCAATTAAACAGAAAAAATTCTTCGGGTACTTTTCGCTCATTGGCTGCGAACTCAATCACCCAACATAAATTTCAGCAAGCTCAATTATATATTGATTCTGCCCTGCAGTTAGGAGATGATAAATATTTAACGGTATTAATGGAATTTGACGTGGCCATGGAACTGGGAAATAAATACAGGGCCCGGAAAGCACTCAACTCATTGGTTGACAAAAATGCATTTGAATACCTTATTCGGGAGGCAAAATATAAAGATCATGCAGAAGGCGACCTGGACGGGGCAATTGAATTAATGGAAAAAGCATTGGAAAAAGTAAAAGAGTTGAATAATCAGACGGTCAGTTTGTGGACCCTTTCCAACCTGGGTGATATGTATGGTCATGCCAACCGATATAAAGAATCATATCGTTGCTATCTCGATGTGCTGGCAAAAGATCCTGAGTATTACCATGCGCTGAAAGGAATTGCCTGGCTGGCATTTTCGAAAGACGGGAATACTACCGATGCCAAGCGCATCATTGATCACCTCCAACAACTGCACCCCATTCCAGATTATGATCTTATGTTATTCAAAATAGCCTCTTTCGAAAATAATAAACAGGAAGCTGCCCAACATATAAATGACTTCATCGCAAAAGTCTCCACCAAACCCTATGGTGATATGTATAACAAATACCTTTTCACTTTGCAGGCCGATGAATTGAATAATAACGCTGTTGCATTATCTATTGCAGAAAAAGAAGTGTTGCACCGGCCAACCGGCGAAGCATTCAGCTGGCTTGCTTGGGCTTATTGCAAGGATGGCCAAAATGAAAAGGCTTTGCAAACGGTACGCTATTATGTTCAAAATAATTGCTTTGAACCAGATGCCCTGTATTACGTGGGAAAGATATACCTGGCGAATGGGGATACTAAGAATGCGCGAAAATTTTTATCCAAAGCGGCGGATAGCAGGTATGAATTAGGACCTGGTATCGGAGAAGAAATTAAAAAAACATTGAAGGCACTCTGATGAAAGGAATTGTTTTATATTTTATCTTCTTGATGCTTACTATTCCGGCATTGGCGCAATCCTTGTTAAAAGGTAAGGTTATTGACAAAACGAGCCGTGAGCCATTAGAACTAGCCAATGTTCAGGTTGCCAACACGAATAATAGTGTTTTTACCGATGTTCGCGGGAATTTTAGTATCAGTGTAAACGCAACAGGCTTAACCAATGGACCTGTGTTGCTATTTGTTTCCTTTATAGGATTTGAAAAGAAGGAAGTTTTAGTTTCAACCGGTACAGACATGGTACTGGTAGAGATTGAGAAAGCGGCTCTCAGTTTAAAAGAAGTAATAATCACCCCTCAAACGGGCACTCATTCATTTAACAGTATCAGTAAAATTGATTTGAATCTGCGTCCCGCAAAATCATCGCAGGAATTGCTTCGCCTGGTGCCTGGTTTATTTATCAGTCAACATGCCGGTGGTGGAAAAGCTGAACAAATTTTTTTACGTGGTTTTGATATAGACCATGGTACTGATATACAAATAAGCGTAGATGGGCTGCCTGTTAATATGGTGAGTCATGCGCACGGACAAGGATATGCCGATATGCATTTCATTATTCCCGAGTTGGTAAAGAATGTGGACTATGGACTCGGCCCCTATTATGCCGCTCACGGAAATTTGGATGTAGCAGGATATGTGGATCTGAAAACCTTTAATAGTTTGCCAAATAGCACCGTTAAAGCGGAAGTAGGCCAGTTTAATACCTGGCGGGGGCTTGCTATTATTGACTTGTTGAATAAAGAAGCAAAAGAGAAAAATAAAAACTGGTACGTTGCCGGCGAATATCTTCATTCCGACGGTCCTTTTGATTCGCCCCAGAAATTTCACCGCTATAATATTTTCAGTAAATACAGCAGTAATATTGGATTAAAAAGCTTTCTTTCTATCCAGGCATCAACGTTTAACAGTCAATGGAACGCTTCGGGCCAGGTACCGGAAAGAGCTGTTCGGAGTGGGTTGATTGGCCGATTTGGATCTATCGATGATAAAGAAGGAGGCAATACGGCCCGGACCAATTTGAATGCTTTATTATCTACAAAACTGAATAACCAACTTACCTGGAACAACCAAGTCTATTATTCGAGATATAATTTCAATCTCTTCTCCAACTTTACATTCTTCCTGGAAGATCCGGTAAATGGAGATCAAATCAATCAAAAAGAAAAGCGTAACCTGTTTGGATATTCCAGCAAATTGGATCGCAGCACTATGCTGGGAAATTGGAATAGTAAAACGAGCCTAGGTGCGGGTGTTCGTAACGATCAAACTAAAGACAGTGAACTATCTCACACGAAAGTCCGCTCAACGGTATTAAGGCAAATTCAATCGGGGGATATTTCAGAAACGAATCTCTCGGCATTTGCGGAGCAAACATTCAGTAATAGTAAGTGGTCCTTTAATATGGGTACCCGGTTCGATTATTTCGAATTTCAATACACCAATCATTTACAAAATGAAGCGAGAACAAAGAATAACAAAACTATCATAAGTCCCAAAATAAATATTAATTATACTGTCAGCCGGCAAGCCCTGATATATTTAAAAATGGGCAAAGGATTTCACTCCAATGATACGCGACTGGCAATTTCCAACAGCGCGAAGGAAATTCTGCCTGCTGCCTATGGTACCGACCTGGGGGTTTTAGTTAAGCCAGCCAAAAATTTAATCGTGAATGCGGCAGTTTGGTATTTGTACCTGCAACAGGAGTTTGTATATGTTGGGGATGCAGGGGTAACTGAACCCAGCGGCAAGACAAGAAGAATGGGCGTTGATTTATCGGCCCGCTACCAGATCACGCAGTGGTTATTTGCCGATGCGAACCTAAACTGGACAAAGCCAAGAGCGATTGGAGAATCCAAAGGAGCCAATTATATTCCACTAGCTCCTACTTTTTCGGGTATTGGCGGATTGAATTTTAAAGCGAAGAACGGGGTAAACGGAAGTATACGGTATCGCTTTATAAAGGATCGACCTGCCAACGAAAATAATTCAGTAGTGGCAAAGGGATATACTGTAGCAGATGCCTCATTCAATTATACCAAAAATAAATACGAGATCGGGCTGTTTGCCGAAAATATATTTAATGCGAAATGGAACGAAGCGCAGTTTGATACAGAGTCGAGATTAAAAAATGAAGCTCATCCTGTTTCCGAACTGCATTTTACTCCAGGCAACCCGTTTAATGTTCGGTTGAAATTATCGCTGTTCTTTTGATAAAAGTAAAAAGAGTTTACCAGCTAAACCCAATTTGCTGGAGCAGACTATCCCCTGGTAGCTGTGCAGGCTTTTTTATCTTAATTAATAAAAACAATATCTTCTCTCCCGAGATCCTTCTTAATTACAAGTTCGAAGGGATAGGACAATACAGTCACCAGTACTTCAAAGATTGCGAAATACAAAAAAATAGAACGTCCTGTTAATACAAATAAAAATGAAGCGGCTGAGGCAGAGAAAAGATTCCACCAAAGCCGTGATAAATAGATAATTTTATAATAAGAAAGCTTTCCGCTAAAGGTCCTGGTAGAACCTAATTTCTTTTTTTGATTTCTTTTCCACCAACTTGAAACCAGGGTCAATCCAATCAATACAATAATGAATATATTTCTTAATTCTGTTGCATCTTCCGGGTTTTCTAAAATTGTATATTCATTGAGTACGAGTAAATAGCTGGTAATTACTACCAGGCAAACGAGTAAAAAGAAGAGTATAAATTTTTTCCTGAATGCGGAAAGGTCGATTGTTAGCTTGTCCATACAAGTAAGATGAGTGCAGTTGTTATTATAGATATTCTACCAGCCATTTGCCAGCACATCGGCCAGGTGCATTGTCTGTAATTTATGACCTTTGTGGCGGATCAGCCCATCAATATGCATTAGGCAGGAAAGGTCTGTGGAAATAATACATTCGGCACCCGTGGCCAGGGCATTGCTTATTTTCTGATCGGCCATTCCAATAGAGATGGATTCAAACTTAACTGCAAAACTTCCCCCAAACCCACAGCAGGTTTCTACGTCGGCCATCTCGATCAGCTCCAGTCCTTTTACATTAGAGAGTAATTTGCGTGGTTCCGTTTTTATTTTGCATTCCCGCAAGGCGGCACAACTGTCATGATAAGTAGCTTTCGTGTTAAAGCTGGCACCTATATCTTCTACCCCCAATACATTCACTATAAATTCACTGAATTCAAATATTTTTTTCTGCAGGTCCCTTACCTCATTGTGATACGAAGAGTTGTCAAACAGTTTGGGATAATAGTTTCGCACAAAGCCCACGCAGGAAGCACTGGGCGCCACAATATATTCCGCTTCTTTAAAATCATTGATAAACTTGGTACATACCTCTTTAGAATCATCCCAGAATCCAGCATTAAAAGCGGGTTGCCCGCAGCAGGTTTGGTTGGTATTGTAATGCACATGGCAACCCAGCTTTTCCAGCACTTTTACCATATTAAAAGCTGTTTGGGGATACAATTGATCCACAAAACAAGGAATAAAAATTGCCACCTCCTTTCCTTGCTTTGAAGGATGGTTAGCCTTCGTTTTTATAGTATCAGTTGATGGCATGATTAAATATTTAATTAATCAGGAATGGCTCTTTCCTTTCTTTTGATATATGGACGAAGAAATAGTGATCATCTTCATCGCTGTTATGGCTGCCTCTTCTCCTTTATGCCCATGTTTACCACCGATGCGGTCATTGGCTTGTTCCCGGTTATCTACGGTGAGCACTCCGAAAATGGAAGGAACAGGTAATATAAGATTTAACTGACCTATTCCATCAGCTACCGCTTTGCATACATAATCAAAATGTGGTGTTTCTCCCCGCAGTACACAGGCGAGGGCAATGAAGGCTGCGGGTCGATCTTTTTTCTTTGAATGCTCCCAATAATTTTTTATGGCAAAGGGAATTTCAAAAGCACCAGGCACATTCACTATTTTAATATTTAATATCCCTTTTTCTGTTAACTGCCGAACACATCCTGCTTCCAGTTCATCTACAATGTCCGCGTTCCATTCGGTGCGGACAATTACAACACAGGCATTCTTTTTCAGAATGCCTGTGTCTATTTGAAATAATTTACTATTGCTTACTTCCGCCATAGAGGATAATAATTTTGTACGGGAGTATCTCCTGTATTATACTTAATTCACTGCGCCGAGCTTAGCCAAATATTTTTCCGCTTCCTGCGAACGTACAGAAGTAGGAAATTTCTCCTTTAATGATTGGAAGGCAGTAATTGCTTCACTGCTCTTTCCCATTTTATCGTATAGTTGTCCAAGACGGTACAAGTACTCCGACGAGTTTACTTCATCTTTTTCAAAAATGGTAGACGCCTTTTTATATTGCTCGGCCGCTTTGTCATTCTTACCCAATTCAGCGTAGGCATCTCCTAACGACCCGGCCGCACGTAGCTTCACTTCCGGTTGGTCGGTAGCAAAATCTTCCAGGTGTTTAATGGTATTATTGAAATCTCCTAAATGCAGGTAACAAATACCGGCGTAAAAGTGCGCCAGGTTTCCGGCTTTGGTACCGCCATACTTGCTGATCAACTTGAGAAAACCTGGATTGGCTTTGCTTCCATCCCCATTCAACGCATTACGAAAGGAATCTATTTTGAAGTTTGCCTGGGCCGTCCAGATGGCTTCATTTGCTTCCGCTTCAGCCGGGGCCTTAAAATAATTCTGATAGATTACCAGTACCCCAATAAGCAAAGCAACTGCCACTACACCGCCTATTATTAATTTGCTGTTTTTACTCCAGAACTTTTGGGTTGTTTCCACCAGCTTTTCTTCGCTGGTTTTTGTAACGATCACTTCGGGTTGCTTCACTTCAGTTGCCATAATTCTATTTTATAATCAGTATTTAATTTCTTTGCCGTCAAATAAATAATAATAGAGAAACAATTTGGTTAAGCCAATTCCCTAATCCATAATGAACGGATAGTTGGGTTCCATTACAATATCCTTCAATACCTCATCATCATTGGGCCAGGGGCTTTCTTCTGCAAACTTCACCGAATGCATTACGGCATCATTCACGCGCTTGTTTATTTCATCAATCTGCTCCTGGGTTGCGTATTTATTTGTGAGAATGGTAGTCAGCACCTGTTGAATCGGATCGCGCCCTTTATATTCTTCTACTTCTTCTTTAGTACGGTATTTCTGCGGATCTGAAATGGAATGACCCTTATATCGATACGTTTTTAATTCCAATAAGGTAGGGCCTCCACCTTCTCTGGCCCGTTTTACCGCACGGGCTACTGCGTCGTGAACCGCTTCAGCGCTCATTCCATCCACCGAATCGGCGGGCATTTCGTAGGCATCAGCTAACTTATAAATATCCACTACGTTACTGGTTCGTTCAACCGAAGTTCCCATGGCGTAGTTATTATTCTCGCAAATAAATATCACGGGTATCTTCCAGGTCATGGCCATATTAAATACCTCATGCAACATTCCCTGGCGGGCGGCTCCATCGCCAAAAAAAGTGAGGCACACATTATCGGTTCCTTTATATTTTTCAGCGAATGCCAATCCGGCTCCGGTTCCAATTTGTGCACCTACAATTCCATGACCACCAAAGAAGGCTACTTTTTTTCCAAAAAAGTGCATGCTTCCTCCCTTTCCTTTGGCAGTTCCGGTAGCTTTTCCATATAATTCGGCCATGCAGGCGTCGGGGTTTACTCCTTTGGCCAGGGCCAGGCCATGATCGCGATATGCCGTAACATAAGGGTCTTCCGCCCGGGTGGCTGTCATACAACCGGCGGCAATGGCTTCCTGCCCAATATATGCATGAAAGAACCCACGGATCTTTCCTTCCATTTTATACTTCTCTTCTGCCATTAATTCAAACTGACGGATCAGGTACATTAATTCGTACCAGTACAGGTATGTTTCTTTGGAAAAACGTGTGGCCACCGGGTTAAATTTTGAGGTGGCAAAGATAAGGGGTAAAACCCAATTATGAAACTGGATTTCCCAACCATGGATTTGTGATTTTTAAAGGGTTAGGCGACAATGAAAACAGGATGCCGCATGGGGAATGCCTGGTACTGGAAGATTAAGGATGGAAAAGGAAGCTTGAATGATTTACGATATCAAAAAGCGGGTAAGGCTAGAATAGAGTATCGTTATATGTATAGGTTGGGTTCCCCCTTAAAAATTCTTCCCAACCGAAGAAAAATTGGAAACTAAAAAGGAATTTCTTTTTCCTCCTGCCATTGGTCCTGTAACCTGGCGAGAAATGCATCCACCGGGTTAAAGCCATTTGCTTTTATAAAATGCAGAACACTGCTCCAGCTTTTTAGATAGCCGGCCAGGTGTTCAAGATTCCACTGTACATCCATCTAAAGATGCTTCGCCGGCATTCAACCAATGATAGGCTTACGCCACAGTTACCAGGTCAAACGTATTATCATCAAAAACAGTTTGCCCTGCTTTATTTACCGAATATTCAATATTGGGCAATATTACTGCACTGACAATTTGCTTTTCCCATGAGTCGGCAGCAAATACTTTTTCAAAATAATTCGATAAGGCCACAGCGGCCTGTCCATTTCCCGTGGCGCAATCCCACACAAGCTTTCTTTCATTCACAAATTGAAGGATATATTCAAACAATACGAGCGGATATACCGGCCGGTATTTTGCGTAGGTTGTTGCCTGACTTGAAAAGAGATCTTTGCTCACAAAAAACTTATTATTTACAAACGACAAAAACTTTGTTACAAAGTAAACATAAAAGAGAAGCGATTATTCGGCTGGCTTTCGGGCTTTCCCGGTTTTCATTCTGTTAACTTCAATTATATTGCAGTTTTATGTTCCAATTGGACACCATATCAATTTTGCAGTTCAAGAATTATGTTCAGCAATCGTTCCACTTTACAAATCGCATGATTGGAATTTGTGGTAAGAACGGCGCCGGCAAAACAAACCTGCTCGATGCCATTTATTATCTCTGCTTCACGAAAAGCTATTTTAATAAAGCGGATTCACTGAACGTTTTACAGGGGGCGATGGGATTCAGGCTGGAAGGAAATTTTTTGTTGAATCGAGAACCGGAAAAACTAGTATGTATATTACGCGAAACGGGGAAAAAAGAATTCCTGGTAAATGAAGAACCTTATAGCAAATTAGCCCGGCACATAGGGCGGTTCCCCGCTGTTATCATTACTCCCGATGATGTACAAATTATATCAGATGGCAGTGAAGAAAGAAGACGTTTTATAGATGCGCTTCTCTCGCAGCTTGATGCTGCCTATCTGCAGCACTTAATTGATTATAATAAACTTCTTCAGCAGCGCAATGGTTACCTGAAACTCCTGGCAGAGAACAGGAGCAGCGATATGCAATTATTGGATGTGTATGATAAGCAACTGGTGGTACATGGAAATTATATATTCAACCTCCGCAGGCAATACCTGCTGAAGCTCATTCCCATGATTACAAACGCCTATAAGCAAATTGCCGGCTCTGATGAACCGCTGGAAATAAGTTATGTAAGTCAATTGCAGCAGCTCCCTTTTGATCAGTTGTTGAAGCAATATCGCGCTAAGGACCGCATAACACTTCGAAGTAATGCCGGGATTCATAAAGACGATATGGATATAGAGTTTAAGGGGCAATCATTTAAAAATATTGCCTCCCAGGGGCAGCGAAAAAGTTTATTGTTCGCTTTAAAGCTATCAGAATTTGAGTTGTTGAAATCGGCCAAGGGATTCGCTCCTTTGTTATTGCTGGATGATGTATTTGAAAAGCTGGATGATCAGCGCATGCATAACTTACTGCACCAGGTTTGCGTACAAAACAGCGGGCAGGTTTTCATTACCGATACGCATGGGGAGCGCATCAAAGAACATTTTGACAAGCTGGAGATCGGATTTCAGTTAATTGAGTTATAGATAGGATATAAGCAAATCAGCCTGAGTACAAATGCTACTATTGAATCATCAATAATTAATTCAAAATTCACTTTTATCCAGGGGCGCTGGACCCGCAATAATTTACCCCTCTATCCAATAGAACATTTTCTAATTACCTTTACCCCATGGGAGAGTATTCATTAGGCGATGCCCTGAAACAATTCTTAAACAAAAGCCGTATTAAAGGCTCTGTGCAGGCCATGCAGATAGAAGAAGCCTGGGAACAAATTATGGGAAAGACGGTAGCCCGATATACGGAAAAAATACAGATTCACGGCAACACGCTATACATTACCACTCACATGGCTCCGCTCAAACAAGAATTATTGTTTCAAAAAGAAAATATTATTAAACGCGTTAACGAATCCTTGGGCGAACGAACCATCAAGGAAGTAGTTATTATCTGATAGCTATTATTCTATTTGTGTTGCCGGAAGGCAGCATTGCTGTTTACCGTAAAGTTACCTCCCGTTTCAACCGTTAGCTTTGCACATTCCACTAAACCCATTGCCTGGGTAACGGATACTGTGTGACTGATCTTTACAATAACCTCGTCGAGTACGGTGGGAATACAATTGCAGTTCCAGGTAGCCGGGTTATTCCAGGAGCCGCTCGTAATAGATTGTATGACTCCTGTTGAAATGATAACCGCATAGTCTTCTACCTGGCCCGCTCCTTCCGCCGATGTTCCATTTAACAAACAGGCTGTTGGATTGGTTGGGTAACCAGGCGCCGGATTATCAGCTACAATCCGCAGGCGCAAAGGAATACCGGTTAGTACCCCACTCGCAGGAATAGTAACGTTAGCTATCCCTGAATCCTTATAATCTGCCAGCAACAACTCCCCTGCATCATCAAAATCGCCATCGTTATTGTAATCGAGAAATGCTTTGATGGAGTGATAATTTAAATAGGTGCCGATTACCATTAACGGATAAGTTTGTCCCTTCGCTACTACCGTTCGCTGGTTGCAGCTGCGATCATTATACAAGGCTCTGTCTCCCAGGCTGGAATTTGAGTATACGTTCAGGGTATTAAATACCACCCGCTCTATCCCAAAGTATGGCGATAAACCAAAACTCGCGGAAGGGGTGCAGGCAACAGCGGGGCTTGCACCTGGCGCTGGCGTTAAACCACCCGAAGAAATTAGGCCGGGCCGAAACGCCAGTAAAGCAGCACGGACTCTTGCTTTTTGTCCGGCGGTAAACATCCACGGGCAGTTAGTGTAATTCATATAATTATTCAGCACTGTGTAACTATAAACAGGGTCGGAAATCGAATAGGCGGCACTGGTACAACTATTGGTTGTATTGCCGCAGGAAAATGCAACTTTCCCTCCTTCGGTATCACAAACGCGGTCGCCATAAAAACCACAGGAATCTATACGAGGGCAATTTGTTTCCATCCCATCGTCATAAAAAGTATGATACAATTCAAACACATGACCCATTTCGTGGGAGATAGTCTTGTTGGTTCCATTTACGTAGAAGGCATTCATAACAATACCATCCAATCCTGCATCACTATATTGTGCGAAATAAGCATAACCCCCGATATTAACATCGGTACCGTTAATTTTATTCACTATCCAGATATTAATATAATCAGTATTCGGCCAGCGACTGAGATTTTTTACTTCCGCCTGGTCGGCGCTCCCCGGGTATCCATCAATTCCAATTCCACTGGTTACATAATTTGGAACGCTACTTCCATTTACGCGGTTAATGCCCGTTGTACTTCCGCAGCCAGGGGAACGAATGGCTAATTGAAATTGTATTTTCATATCTGCCCCGCCAAAGGGTACGCCCGCCTTGCGCCAGCTGTTGTTAAGTACCTGGATCATGGCGTTGATTTGTGCATCGGATGGATTATCCGGCGAGCCAATGGCGCCACCGGTGTGAATCACATGTACTACTATTGGAAGGGTGAATAAGGTTCCTGTATCTTCTACCAGGTTCCTGCTTATAAAATGTTGTATTTTTTTTTCAGCCGAAATTCTTTTTAGTACAGACGCTATATCGTGGGGAGGTGTCGGCCATCCACAAATGGGCATTTTATTTTGAGAATTGGAATACAGATGAAGAAAAACCAGCGTGCCTGCTATTAATATCCGTATAAAAATCGTTTTCATATCACCAGTTGTTAATTATTAGGAGGATGGGCACAACGTACGGCAGCTCTTTAGGAAAAATAGAAATGAAGAAAATTAAAAGTAGTTTATTTACCCGGAACATCCGTTCGGAATTTTTCCATTCCTCTGCGGTCCTGAAGAGTAACAAAGCAGGTCCGGTAGTCTTTTCCACCGAACGTAATATTGCTTACATCTTTGCCTTTCAGCGTTATTTCCTGCATCAGTTTTCCCTGGGGACTTATAATGACGACGGTTCCCTTACCGTACCGGGTAGCATATAAGTTTCCCCGAACATCGCATTTCATACCATCAAATCCAAAGTCGTTAAACACCGCAATTATCCGTTGGTTACTTATGTTTCCTTTTTCATCTGCATCAAAAGCCCAGATACGACGTTGTACACTTTCATTAACATATAAAATTCTTCCATCGGGGCTCAGGCATATACCATTCGTGGTTCCCATATCTGATTTTAATAATACTGCTTTTCGATCCGTATCAATTCGCCAGATTTGACCGGTTTGCTTTTGCCAGTTAGGATCGGATGCGAAAATAATTCCCTTCTTATTTATGCAGATATCATTGGGTTGATTAAATAATTCTTCGTGGCAGTACACGCTCACTTCTTTGGTAGTGGTATTTACTTCTAATATATTATGCCCGGCAAAATCGGCCACCAGCATTTTGCCGGCATTATTGAACTGGATACTGTTGCCAATACTTTTTCCGGGTAATGTTACAAATAATTCCACTTTGCCATCGGGATGCACCCAGCCAATGGTTCCATCTTTCTGATAATTAACTACAAACAAGCGGCCGGTATTATCCACGGCCGGACCTTCAATATTGCGGGAAAAAAGATTCTCTGCCGTATGGTCATATGCTTTGAATAAAGAGTGATTAAATTCTTTTTCCGGATTTAGTTTACGTGAACAACCCGGTATGGCCAGGATGACCAAAACTATAAGGCTATATATTTTCATATATGCAAAATAGCGATTGATTTTCGAAACTGATGGCACCGCAATCCCCGAACTGAAGCTCGGGGCAAGTAAGGCTGGTATTCAAAACCCAAGAATGAACTTAAGGCTCCCTACTTGAAGTTTCCGGTTCCTGAATCTATCCCCCTACTGAAGTTCAGGGTAAACTAGATTCACAATAAAAAACCAAGCATCGACTCCCGACTCCCGCCTCCCGCCTCTACTCTACTCTCACTCTTGGATCGGCTAATCCATATAACACATCAGCCAACATATTAACTACTATAAAGAAAAGTGAAGATACCAGCACGGAGCCCATGACGACAGGGAAATCTAACTTTTCTAATGCGTCTACTGTAACTTTTCCAATACCCTTCCAGCCAAAAATATATTCTACAAAAAAAGCGCCTGCCAATAGTTCGGCAAACCAACCGGTAACGGCGGTTATTAAGGGATTAAGCGCGTTTCGTAAGGCGTGCTTCCAGATTACCGCGGTTCGGCTTAATCCTTTTGCATACGCCGTGCGGATATAATCCTGGTTCAGTACATCCAGCATAGCGCTCCGTGTGAGTTGAGTAATGATAGCCATGGGTCGAATTCCCAGGGTGAATGCTGGTAAAATAAGGTTTTGTAATTGCAGTTGTCTTCCCTCAAACGGATCGGTATCGTAAAGACTACCGGTCATCCGTAGCCCGGTATAATCATTTAATAAATAGCCAAAGACATAAGCGATAATAATTCCCATAAAAAAGGAAGGGGCCGAAATGCCCAGTATACTGGTAAATACTGCGGATGTATCCATCCAGGTATCTTTTTTAACGGCGGCTATAACTCCCAACGGTATTCCCAGCAGGCAAGCGATAATAATAGCGGTAAATGCCAATAACAAAGTGCCGGGTAAGGCATCCATCAAAACAGCATTCACCTGCTTTTTGGTTTGATAAGATCGTCGCAGGTAAGGAAATTTGATAGCCAGTTTGACAGCACCGCCAATAAAAAATCCTGTTAATTGTTTCTGCTGAATTTCCTCCTTTGAATGAATGGCTATAGGAGAAACATCGTTGAGATATAAAAAGAATTGCTTCCAACGGGGTTGGTCGAGGTAGAGTTCTTTCCGGATATTTTCCTGGGTTGCGGCATCCGCCCGTTGCCCCATTACCAGGCGCGCCGGATCGCCAAATCCCTGGAATAAGAAAAATACCACTATTACCACGCCTACCAATACCAGCAGCCCGTACAAAAAACGTTTGGCGAAGTATTTTAACATAGGATGAACTTTACTGATTTAGTTTACGCATATATTTTAGTGCCATATCAAAATCGGCGACGGCCCATTTTTTTAAGATCGTATCCCGGTTGAGTAAATAGAGGGTAGGGTTAGCGCGGGCCGCTGTTTTGATGGCAGTAGCATCGCAGGTAACGGGGTTCATGCGATAAAATAAGGAAGGTGGTTCTTTATAAAGCTCTTCGAGCGAAATGCTGGTAACTAATATGGATGGTATCGCTTTTTTTGCGCATTCCTGAACCATTACATCTGCCAGGGTAATCCAATCTCCTTTGGGATAATCGTTTCGTAAAAATAATAATAACTTATATCCTTCGGCCATTAAAATGGTTTCCGTGACCGGTTTCCCACGGGAATCACTAAGAAAAAAATCTTTAATGGTAGGAAGCGCATTGCCTTCGCGAATCACTTTATCGTAGCGCCTGACAAACTTATAAGCGGAATCATTATAATCCGCCGGGAAATTATCCGCGGTAAATTCTACTTCCTTTCCCGCTTTTTTGTAAACAAAAGTTATGACCGTGCTGTCTTTTTTCTGCCCATCCTTTATTTTCATTTCACCCATAATATTTTTACCCACTTTATAAGGCAGGCAATCAATTACCGGTAAATGCAGTAAAGTGTACCACATAAACGCGAAAGAAAATACCGAGCTAAAGAAAAGCGCCAGTATGTTGTTGAAAGTCTTAAACAGGGGTTGAATGCGGTTTCGGAAATAGAAAAGGAAAAGAATTAGGGCCAGCAACAGCAGGTCCTTTTCGAACGACTGCAATGCAGTGAGTGGAATACAATCTCCAAAACAGCCGCATTCTTTCGGTTTGCCCGTGATCACCGCATATCCGGTAAGAAAAGTGAAGAAAATAATCAGCAATAATAATAACCAGCTAAAGAGATTCATTTTCCAGCCTACTAATACGGCTACGCCCGCGATAATCTCAAAAGCAATCATAGCCACCGAAAAAGAAAGTGTGTACGCATTGAGTGCATGCATCCCCCAGAGTTCAAAAAACTCCTGCATTTTATAACTGAGCCCCAACGGGTCGTTGGCTTTAACCAAACCGGAAAAAATAAACAGAACGCCTACGATAATGCGAGCCAGGTTAATTAATATTTTCATTAGAAGAATTTAGGTTTAGGAGGATGCTTCCGAATCATAGCGGACCTTTTCATGGTTATCGAATCGTATCTTAAGAATCTTTTTTATCCCGGTCTGAAGCCCGGGGCAAGTCATGATTAAATTATTAAACTTACTATAGGCTCCCGACTCCAGACTTCCGACATTTTTCCTCACCCTCTATGCCTCCCCTCTGCAATCAATATCAACGCAAACACTGAATAATTTATGATATCAGTAAAGTTGGCGTCAATTCCTTCGCTCACCTGTGTTTTTCCATCATTAGATAATATCTGTTTTATGCGAAGCAGTTTCATCAGCATAAGGTCTACAAAACTCTCCTGGCTCATCTCGCGCCAGGCTTCGCCATAATCATGGTTTTTATCGAGCATTAATTCCCGGGCATGACTGATTTTTTTATCAAAAAGTTGACGCACATTTTCTGTAGGAAGGTCCTCCACTATTTCTGTTTGCAGATCCAGTTGAATTAATCCGATAACCCCGTAATTGACAATACCCCTAAATTCGCTGGTAACGTCATCTCCTATTTTTTGTTTTCCCTTTTGCTGTATGGTTCGAATCCGTTGCGCCTTGATGAAAATCTGATCTACAATTGAAATGATGCGCAATACCCGCCAGGAAGTACCGTAGTCGCTGGCCTTCTTTACAAAAATCTCTTTGCAGGCTAGTACTGCCTGGTCGTATTGGTAGATGGTTTGGTTCATAGCGGTCGGGGATGTCGGTTCAGTCATGATTATTAATAAAGAAATGATTTGGCCAAGGGTATTGAAAATATTTCCTCAATTTTATCCGTCAAAAATAAAGATAAGCGGCCAATGTTTACATTGAATTGCAAAGGGAGGTTACTGGTTGTGGATAAACCAATAGTGATGGGTATTATTAATATTACCCCTGATTCATTTTTTGAAGGCAGTCGCTTTGGGGAGGAGGAAGAAATACTTAGCCAGGCGGAGAAGATGTTGCGGGAAGGAGCCACTTTATTGGATATTGGGGCCCAGAGCACCCGCCCGCAAAGCCAGCGGATCAGTCAGGAAGAAGAACTCAGAAGGGCCATCCCGGGTATCAATGCGATCCGGGATCATTTTCCGGAGGCGATACTTTCTATAGATACTTATTATTCACGGGTTGCTTTGGAGGCCGTGGAGGCAGGCGCTTCTATGATTAACGATATCAGCGCAGGGCAACTGGATAATCGAATGATGCAAACGGCCGCTCACCTTAACGTGCCTTATATATGTATGCATATGAAAGGGACCCCCGATACCATGCAACAGGAGGCGCAGTATGAGAATATAACCAGGGAGGTGCTTGATTTCCTTATCTGCCGGGTGGAAGATTGTCGCCTGGCAGGGATCACCGATATAATAATTGATCCCGGCTTTGGTTTCGGCAAAACTATTGCGCATAATTTTGAATTGCTGAAAAACCTGGCTGTTTTCGATATGTTACAGAAACCAGTGCTGGTAGGACTTTCAAGAAAATCTACCATCTACAGAACATTGGATATTACAGCGGCAGAAGCCTTAAATGGAACAACGGTGGTGAATAGTATTGCATTGATGAATGGCGCTTCCATTCTGCGGGTGCATGATGTAAAAGAAGCTGTAGAGGCAATAAAACTTTTCGAGGCATACCAATCATCCTGAACATTCGTAACGGTCAATAAGGATTTGCTGAAGAGACCTCAGGCAAGCGCATCGAGGGCCTGGGATTCTTTTCCATTATTAGATAACACGCTCTATAAAGTGGCTTCGATAAATGAAACCCTTAGGCAATGATTTAAGGTGCAAACAAAAAAATTACCGGTAACCCTGAAATGGGGAAAGCCTGGAACTTAATTCCCACCTGCTTTCCCCATCACCTCGTTACTGGTATAAAGATTTTATTAAGTCGAATCGAAGCCGACTAACAAATAAAGATTACTTCTTCCTCGCACTTGAATCGTTCATGGCAGGCCGGGGTGCTGGTGCCTGCATGGTATCGTTCACGTCCATAATTTCGACATCAAAAACCAGGTTTTCATTCGGCTTAATATCTGGCCCCGATCCTTGTTTCCCATATCCCAAGGAGGAAGGAACGTACAAACGACCTATCCCTCCTTTTTTGAAAAACTTGATACCGTCGTTCCAGCCTTCTATTGCTGCCTGGGGACCGCGAACGCCGAGATGAAACGTATAATGTTGACCCGGATGTCCGAATGCTGGATCAACACTTGAATCAAATGGTTTTCCGGCCAGGGTTTTACCGGTATACTTTACCGTAACAAACTTTCCAGAATCACAGGAAGCACCGGTTCCGGGGTTGACAATTTCAACTAAGGTTCCTTTGGGAGCCGATTGCGCAGTAATACCTTTTGACTTCAGGTAATCTTCTAAAATTTTTATGTCTATTTTCTTTTGGTTCTCAGCCAACGCTTCCTGCTTTTTAATGAACACCTGCATCGCTGCTTCGCGGTCCTTAGTTGCCTCTTCCTGGGTTGCAAAAACGTCTGATACTCTGAACGTCAGGTATATTTTATCTTTTGCTTTCAGGAATGGGGGCAAACCACCTTGTTTTTTGCGAAGGGTGTCTGCTTCAAAAATCACCACCGCGCTATCGCCTTTGCGCAATAATCCAAATATTTCATTAGGGTTGTAATCGGGAGCTACCGCGCTATCAACCGGAACATATACCGGGCCATTATCTGCCGAAGAACCTAATAGGGAATCATGTACTTTCTGCATGAAATCAAATTTAAGAATCTGCCCTTTGGTAGCCACGGGATTTTTTTTGTCGGAAATGATCTTATACATCAGTCCGCTTTTGGTACGCTTGAAGGTGGACCCACTATTGCAGCCGGCCATTGCAATCATAATCAGCAAACTCAAAATACTAATAGTTGTTTTTTTCATTGTATGTTATTGTAATTGTGAGGTATATTCTTTAATCACCTTTTTAAAGTGTTGTACCGTGTTCTCCAGGGTATCACTGCTGCGGCCACCGGATGCATTATAATGCCCGCCCCCTTCAAAATGTTTGCGGGCGAACGTATTTACGTCAAAATCTCCCTTACTGCGGAAACTCCATTTACGTTCTTCATCCCGGTCAATTACTAACGCAGCTAATTTAATTCCCTGAATGCTCAACGGGTAGTTTACGAGTCCTTCGGTATCCCCGGTTCTTATCTGGTAGCGCTGGAGGTCTTTTTTTGAAATAGCAATCAGCGCTGTATTGTATTCGTAGGAGATATCCATGCGGTTCATCAATACAAAACCAATAAAACGCATCCTGTTTTCGAGGAAATTGTCGTACACGTTTTCATGCACCCGGGTGTGGACAAGACCTTTGTCTTTAAGAGCCGCTACCATTCGATGGACGCCGGCAGAAGCAGAGGGAAATCTGAAAGAACCCGTATCGGCCATAGCGCCTGCATAAAGACACTCGGCTATTTTCAAGTCGATTTTGTCACTGTTCCCCGACTGTTCTATTAAATTATAGATCATTTCGCTGGTAGAACTCTTACTGGTATCACTGATTCCGAAATCGAAATTTTCCGAATCCGGTTCCTGGTGATGATCAATCAGGATTTTGGTGCAGGTGGCGCTGGCTAGCAAGGGCGCTAAATTCTTCGCACGATGGAATATGTTGAAATCGAGGCAGAAGAGCCAGTCTGTCTCTTTTAAAATAGCAGCTACTTTTTCCCGGTTAAGTTCAAAATCTATTACCTGGTCAACCCCAGTCATCCAGTTCAGCCATCCGGCCCAATTGGTAGGTGAGATTACCGTAACCTGGTGACCGATCTGAACGAGAAAATGATAGAGTGCCAGCGATGAACCCATGGCATCAACATCAGGTTTCTGGTGCGTAGTAATGACCACCCGGCGGGATGTATTTAGCAAGGGATATAATTCGTGGATAGCTTTCATTAAAATGTGGGCAAAGTTGCGGAAATAAAGATCAAGTGCCAAGTTTCTTTATGTGTCTCCGTATCCCTTATCTCGTTTCCAGTATCCTGGATCAAGAATTCAGCATTCAGCATTCAGAATCTCACCTTCGCCAGGTTCGGTGTGCAAAGCCTGCATTCGCATCCGGTATCTAGGATCCCGCATCCCGTATTCATTATCAAGAATTCAGAATGCAGCATTCAGAATCTCACCTTAGCCAGGTTCTGTGAGCAAAGCCCGCATCCAACTTTCCTTTACCTTTGCGGCCAAAATTGATTTTAAGTTATGAGTAACCGCACGTTTACGATGATTAAGCCAGATGCCATGAAAAACGGGCACGCCGGCGCCATTCTCGACAAGATTATTAAAGAAGGTTTCCAGGTTGTTTCTCTTAAAATGACCAAACTAAGCACTGAAAAAGCAGGAGAGTTTTATGCTGTGCATAAAGAGCGACCCTTCTATGGGGAACTGGTAGAATTTATGAGCAGCGGCCCCATTATTGCTGCCATCCTGGAAAAGGAAAATGCGGTTGCTTCATTCCGCAAGCTGATAGGTTCCACTAATCCGGCCCAGGCGGATGAAGGAACTATACGCAAGTTATTCGCGACTTCGGTAGGTGAAAATGCCGTACATGGCAGCGACAGTGATGAAAATGCCCAAATCGAAGGCAGTTTCTTTTTCAGCAGACTGGAAAATTTTTAACTGATTCACTGTTTTATAGGAAAGGATTTCTGGTTACCAGCGATCCTTTTTTTCTTACATGTTGTAAAATGCAGATGAATTCTAATAAGAGAATTTGTTTGTTAATTTTTAATCGGCTTCAATACATATCCTTCCTTGCGTAATAGGTTGATGACGCCTTGTTCTCCCGCCAGATGTCCGGCTCCTACGGCAAACAATAAGGTTCCTTCTCTCATGATATTCGGCATTTGCCGAACCCATCTTCGGTTGCGGCCATACAATAACAGATCCATATACTCATTCATGCCCGGATCGCTTTTTCTAACCAGGGAGTCCAGCTGATCAAGATTTTGTTTACGATATACTTCCACCATTTCTTTTGTTGATTGCTTATACGAATCGATACTGTCGATATAATTGATAAGTTCTTTCGCCTGCTTTTCGTAAGGAATGCTGTCGAATAAGCTTGCCTGGAACTGCACCGTTTCTAATCCGAATATCTGTTTGTCGCGCAGGCTGGCTTCTTTCATGATCAATTCCTCCATGCCATTTTTTTGTTTGCAGTTCATAGATTGTTCACTGATTAATCCGGATACCAGGAAGGGTTTAAACCGGTTGACCATGCCAATGGGTATGGGCGATTTACTTTTTTTGAAGTACTCTTCCAGCCGGGTATATTCTTCTTTGCTGAGGAGATCGGAAATTTTTATCCCATCGTTCATGCGCAGGTATTTCATGGCCCCCATCATTTCGTTCATATCATCCATATCAATTTCAAAATAGACTTTCCTGCATTTTTGAATAATACTTTTAAGCGGCGCACTCAATTGAGCATCTTCGGCGCAAAGAATATGCATGGTTCCGAACAGGTAAGAAGGCTCCCGTAAACCATGGCCGCTGATCTCCCACAATAAAGTATTTACAATTTTAGTTTTAGCAATGGTTCTGGGTTTACCTATTGATTTTGAGGAGGATTTCTTAACAACCTGGGATTGAACAGACACAAAAGCGCAAGCCATTAAGACCCCCAAAAATATATTTCTAATTACCATAAATAAGTGTTTTTTCTACTTTGAATTTATTATAGATTTATTATCATTGTTCTATATTAATTACCCCTAACATGAAGCCCCCGATATTAGCTATTACTCTGCTACTGCTTTCCTGTTCCTTATTCGCCCAAAAAGACAAAGATATCCCAGGATGGGGTAAGATAGACAAAGCAGATTTGGAGATGAAGGAATGTGATATCGACAAAGACGCGGTGGCGATGATTTTGGTGGACAAGGGCGAAGTGGATTACCAACGTGGCATCAAAAATGCTTTTGCGCTGAAAAAAGATGTGCGTTCGCGCATTAAAATTTTCACAGAGAAAGGATTTTCACATGCTGACATCAAAATACCCTATTACAGCGATAACAACTACGAGAAGCTAATTGATGTAGATGCGGTTACCTATAACCTCGACGCATCCGGAAAGATTGTTGAAACAAAAGTAGAAAAGAAATCTTTTTTCCAGCAGAAGGTTGACGCGAATACTTCCGCAGTAACTTTTACTTTTCCTGAAGTTAAGGTTGGCAGTGTGTTGGAATACCGTTACTCCATAATCAGAGAAGCGTTTTCAAATATTGACGGCTGGTATTTCCAGGACAATATTCCAACAAGGGTAAGTTCTTTCACCATTTCTTTTCCCGAATATTTTCATTTTGTAACCAATTCACGCACGAGCCTGCCCATTGAGAATAAAAAAGACGAAAATATGCGAACCCTCGCTTTATCTGGCGAAACACTCCGTTACCAGTGCGATAACTATTATTATAAGATGAAGAATGTGCCGGCGCTGAAAGCTGAACCTTATATGGGTTCTTTTCAAGATTACGTGCAGAGCATCCATTTTCAGCTCTCCGAATTTGTATTACCCGGCCAACCCTCGATTGACTACCGGAACACCTGGCCTAGATTAGTTACCTCCCTGATGGAGAGTGAGGTTTTTGGCGAACAGATAAAAAAGAATTTATCACCCGGTCCCGAACTGGATGGTCAATTAAAAACCGCTAAAAATCCCACAGAGAAATTAACAGCGATCTATAAATACGTACAAAAGTCGATGGATTGGAACGGGGTGGAAGATTATTATTGTTCCAGCGTCAAAGAGTGCTGGAGTAAAAAAGCCGGAAGTTCCGGGGATATCAATATCATCTTATTAAACCTGTTGAAGGATGCCGGCATTGAAGCTTATCCCCTGCTGGCCAGTACCCGCGATCATGGAAAAGTATATAGTGCCTATCCCTTGTTGAGCCAGTTTAATACACTGCTGGTTTTTGCGCAGATCGGAGGGAAGGTTTATATCATGGATGCTTCTGATAAATTCAACCCGGTACATCTTATACCTTATGATGTACTGGGGACGGACGCTTTTGTAGTGGATAAGGACAATAGTGGTTTTGTTACGCTATGGGACAGCCATTCCGTGAACAAGAATATAATTTCCATTTCGGGTATGATCGCAGATGATCAGCTCCAGGGGGAGGCGAATATTAATAGCTTTGATTATGCGAGGAACCCGCGGGTTAAATCCTATAAAGAAGGGAAAGATAAATTTACCAGCAAGTATTTAACCGGGGAAGTAAGCAATGTGAAAGTGGAAGGGCTGGAGGTGAATAACACCGATCAGGATTCCATGGCGCTGGACCAACGATTCAAATTCTCGATGCCGATCAATGGATCGGGGGATTATAAATATTTTACGCTGAACCTATTTTCCGACCTAGAAAAAAATCCATTCGTTGCCGATACGCGCCGGACCGATATCGATTTTGGCTATAACCAGTATTACATGATGGTGGGAAGTGTGGCGATCCCGGAAGGTTACCAGTTTGAGCAACTCCCTAAAAACATGACAATGATAATGCCCGACACCAGCATCGTCTTTCGCCGTATTTTAGAGGCATCCAACGGTCGCGTTAATTACCGGATTACGCTGGAATTCGCAAGAGCTACCTACGAGGCTGCCGAATACGAACAGTTCAAAGAATTCTATAAGAAACTATTCGCCATGCTAAACGAGCAAATTGTATTTAAGAAAACAGCAAACCCCAAACCCTGACCAGCCATTAAATAATTGAGCAGACCTATTATGAAAATTATTCCATCACTTATTTTATGGTTATTGCCTTGCATTATTTTGTTTGGGCAGCAAAAACCGCAATATTCGGTATCCCTGATTCCAGACAGCATGAAGCTGAAGGTGAATTCTGTGATTCGGGAAGAAGTACGTAACCTGGTGATTAAAAATCCGGGAAAAGGCCGGGAAGAAATCAAGAGAGTGGTGACGGTGTTAAATGAAAAAGGAGATGATGAACTTGAATTTGTTGAATATCCGGATAAATTCAGGAAAATTGAAGATGTTGAAATAAATGTTTACGACGGAGCTGGTAATTATATCCGCCACTACAAGCGCAAGGATTTGGAAAAAGTGGCCGGGGACGATGGATTTTCATTAGTCAGTGATGAAAAAATATTTTATGTGGATATCCGGGCCGATAAGTACCCGGTTACGGTAGAGTATAATTACAGCATCAATTACCTGGGTTTCCTCGAATACAGAGATTTTTATCCCCAGTCCTCCGGCCAGTCTATTCAGCAATCGCTGTATTCCATTACCACTCAATCGGACAATAAAATCCGGTATAAAAATTACCGGTGTGCGGTAAAGCCCGTGGTCACTGAATCGGGAAACAGCATCACTTACGTTTGGTCCGTGAAAAACGTAGAAGCCTATGAAAAGGAAGCAGGCTCCGCCAAAAGAGATGTTCCCCGGGTAATAATTTCTCCTACCCACTTTGAAATGGACGATTATAATGGTGATATGAGTAGTTGGGATAGTTATGGAAAATGGCATATCAGTTTAAACAACGAGATTAACCAGTTACCGGAAGAAAAAGCAGCCTTTTACCGTACCCTGGTGAAAGACGCGAAGACAGACAAGGAGAAAGTTGAAATTTTATACAAGCACCTCCAGGAAAATTACCGTTATGTAAGTATCCAGTTGGGAATTGGTGGATGGAAACCCTTTCCGGCAGAATTTGTAGAGAAGAAAAAATACGGCGATTGTAAAGCACTGAGCAATTTCATGTATGCTATGCTTAAGGCAGTTAATATCAGGAGCCACTATGCGATTATCAATGCGGGGTATAATGAAATGCCCGTAGACAAAGATTTTCCGCAAACAGCATTTAATCATGTGATCTTATGTGTGCCTCAGCCGAATGATACCATTTGGCTGGAATGCACAAGCCGAACGCAGCCTTTTGGTAAGTTGGGAATTTCTACAGAGAACAGGAATGCCTTCCTGATCACCGAAAATGGCGGGCAGATGGTTTCTACACCAGGATCAAAACCGGAAGATAACATATTGAAAACCGTTTCCTATATCAATTTAGAGGAAGATGGTTCGGGCAAAGCTTCTGTAGATATTGATCATAGAGGGGAGTTTTCTGATATGACCGATTATATACTGGGTGCCGATGAACAACAAAAAAGAAGCTACATAATAAATCTTGCCGGATTTAAACAACCCGATGCCCTTAAGGTGTCAAAGAAAATTAATAATGGGGGAAGTTATACCCTGCATTACGATATGCAATATGAAAAAATTGCAGACTTTAGCGCGGGCTCAAAGCAATTTTTGAGTAGTCGTTTGTATAAATTCTGGAACAAGGCGCTTCCTAAATATGAAAAAAGACAAAATGATTACTACCTCGATTTCCCATTGATTCAAACCGATAGCAGCCTTTACCATTTGCCCGATGGATTTATCGCTGAAACCATTCCCAAACCTGCCACCATTAAATATGCTTTAGGCAGTTTCCAGACCAATTATGTTTTTGATGCCGCTAAGCATCAATTAATAACCACCTGTACTATAAAGATTGATAAGCATATTATTCCAGCGTCCCGCTACCAGGAAGCATTACATTTTTTTAGTGATGTTATTAAAGAACAACAGCAAAAGATTGTGGTCCGCAAGGAATAAATTTCATCTATCCTTCACTTAAATTATTTCATGAATAAACTATTCATTACCCTTTGCTTGTTCTTTTCTCTGCAGGCTTTGTCTCAATCGGCCATGCCTGAATACGGCACCATCGTTCCAGAGGAAATAAAAATAAAACAATGTTCTTTCGATCAGGAAGCTGATGCCGTTGTACTGCTCGACAAAGCCATATCTACGTATAATGAAGAAAAGCATCTGATCACCAAGCGAAGAATTAAATTTAAAATTCTCAAAGAAAGCGGCATTACCCGGGGAGATCTGAGGATTCTCTATTATAGCGCGGATGATTTTGAAGGGATCGATGAACTGGAGGCCTATGTTTTGAATACGGATGCCACTGGAGGGATATACAAAACCTTAGTAGATAAAAAGTCGATTTTCCGAGGCAAAGTAAACGAGCTCTATTCAGAAATTAAGATTGCGTTGCCGGAAATTAAAGTAGGCAGCATCATCGAATACCGGTATACCAGCGATAAGAAAAGTTTTTCCGGTATTCGTGACTGGTATTTTCAGTCAGATATGCCCACTATGATCAGCCAGTATGATCTCACCATTTTGCCGGGCTTTTCCTTTGCTTATAAAATTGTAAAGAACCGTAACCTGAATATCGATGTAAAGAATTTTAAAGATGACGGCCGGATAATATTTGAAATGAAAAACATTGCCGGCTTACGCGATGAACCGTATATGGATGCGCCCTCCGACTACCTGCAACGGATCGTATTTCAACTGGCCGAATACCGAACCTACTATGGTACGAAGGAAAAATTTGCGAATACCTGGCCAGACCTCGCCCGGGAACTACTCAAGGATGACGACTTTGGAAAAGTAATTGAAAAGAATATTAAAGGGGCTGATGAACTGCTGGTATCAGCCAATGCATTACCATCTGACTATGCAAAAATGACGACTATTTTTTCCTATGTACACAAAGCATTTAGCTGGAATGGCATTTATGCGCATTATGCTATGGAAGGATTAAAAAAAGTATGGGATAAAAAAGGCGGGAACGCCGCCGAAATAAACCTCTTATTGATCAACCTGCTGAAAGAAGCAAAATTGGAAGTATACCCTTTGCTGGTTAGTGAACGGGATCATGGCCGGGTAGATGGCTCCTACCCTTTTCTTGGACAGTTTAATAAAGTGGTAGCCCAGGTGATGATAAACGGTAAACGATATGTATTAGATGCCACCGATAAATCTACTCCTCCCGATTTGATACCATTTGATCTACTTAATACCAATGCCTTCCTGGTGGATAAGAAATCAACCGGCGTGATTGCACTGACCGATGACAGCCGCATGATGAAAAATTTTTCCGGTATACAGTCTGAGATAGATGAAAATGGAATAGTAAAAGGTATGGTTAGCGTTCTCAGTTACGATTATGCGCGGCTCGACCGGGTAAATGATTACCGGAAGGGAAATAAGGAAAAGTTGATTGCCAAATACTTTCAAAGAGATATTTCCAATATTGAAATTGACAGTGTTGAAATCAGGAATGAATCGGATGATTCCCTGGGACTGGATCAGAAATTTCATTTTTCTGCCTCCATGCCTGCCAGTGGGGAATACCGGTTGGTAAACCTAAACTTATTCGGAGGTATGGAAAAATCACCTTTTGTGACGGATATCCGGTTTACCAATATCAATTTTGGAAGCCAGCTATATAATAGCACAAATCAGGTTATCAGGATTCCCGCTTCTATGAAACCGGATGTACTACCCAAGAACATTAACCTGGTAATGCCGGACAACAGCATTACCCTTACACGGATTATGGCTTACGATGGAGCCAGTAGTACGGTTACTATGCGAGTGAAATGGCAAATAACAAGAACTGTTTTCACACCAGAAGAATACCCTTCTGTGAAAGACTTTTTTAAGAAAATGGTAGATATGCTGAATGAACCCCTCGTATTAAAAATGAAATGAAATGCTGATGTAAGTAAGGCGATACCTCAGCGGTTCAAAAACAAATTTTACCGCGGAGGCAGAGAGAAAAAAAGGGATAGAATAAATCTAAGTACTATACATAATCTGAGTAAGGCAGGATTTTCATTTTTTTGGAAGCACATAGCTGCTTACATCTTCCGCCGTGATTGTTTTGGCGGATAAGATGATCAATCGTTCCACAACGTTCCTCAGTTCGCGGATATTACCTGTCCAGTTATGTTTTTTGAGCGATTCGATCGCTTCTCCATCAATAATTTTTTTGGCAATACCATAATCAGTGCAGATATCGGTAAGAAATTTATCAACCAATAAGGGAACATCATCTCTCCGGTCGTTTAGTGAAGGAACATGTATAATAATAACACTCAGGCGATGGTATAAGTCGAGGCGGAAATTCTTTTCTTCTACTTCTCTAAGCAGGTCCTTATTGGTGGCTGCAATAACCCTAACATCCACATTGATATCTTTATCTCCCCCTACCCGGGTAATTTTTCCTTCCTGCAGCGCCCGCAGCACTTTGGCCTGGGCACTCAAACTCATATCCCCAATTTCATCGAGGAAGAGTGTTCCGCCATGGGCTTGTTCAAATTTTCCGATGCGTTGTTTAACGGCGGAAGTAAAAGATCCTTTTTCATGTCCGAATAATTCGCTTTCTATTAATTCGCTGGGAATAGCCGCGCAGTTGACTTCTACCAACGGACCCGTAGCCCGATTACTTTTTTCGTGCACCCATCTTGCTACCAGTTCCTTCCCTACCCCATTTTCCCCGGTAATTAAAATACGGGCATCAGTAGGGGCCACTTTTTCAATCGTTTCTTTAATACGAACAATAGGTCCCGATTCTCCGATCATGTCATCTACCTTACTTACTTTCCGCTTCAATACTTTGGTTTCCGCTACCAGGTTGGTTTTGTCCATCGCATTTCGAATGGTAATCAGCAGGCGATTCAGATCAGGGGGTTTAGAAATATAATCGTACGCCCCTTTCTTTACCGCTTCTACGGCGGTTTCTATAGTACCATGCCCGGATATCATGATTACCGGAACATCCGGATTCGCTTCGCGGCTTTTGTCGAGAAACTCCATTCCATCCAGTTTGGGCATTTTAATATCACAGAGTACTACATCATAATTTTTCTCCCGGAACTTTTTTAACCCTTCTTCCCCATCGCCCGCTTCATCAATCTTATATCCCTCATACGAAAGGATTTCGCTCAGTGTTTTGCGGATCGCTTTTTCATCATCTATAATTAAAATGTTGCTCATAATTTTTAACATCCTTTAGCTGTGGAATAATGCCTGCGGGGCGTTTCAATAAATCAACGCAAAAATAATACTATGCAACCGAACCTGCTTATCGTATTTATCTGGTCAATCTTATACAGTAGTGCCCTACAACCGCCGATTGTATCCCCTGCTCCCGCTTTTTTTTCTTCCATGAACGATAACAATCCTTATCATACCATTTCTGAAATTCCATTGCCTGCCGGCTATTCGCGCTTTGCTTTGGGACCTCGATAGTTGGAGCATGGCTCAGGAATTTTCGATTTAAAGAAGATAAGGTTGTTTAAATGTATAACGGTAACCGAAAAATCAACCAACGGGCGCAGTTTGCCGTATTGGATATAAGCACTGGAAATAAAGATTTGCAGCAATGTGCCGATGCGGTTATGCAGCTCCGGGCAAAATACCTGTATGAACAAAAGAGATATGACGAAATAACTTTCCTCGACAATAATGGAACCAGGTATAGCATGCCTGCAGGAGCAGGCAGAAAAAGATTCAATGTGTACCTGTAAAAAGCAATTACGAGTTGTGGTACCTTTTCGCTTGAAAAGCAATTAAAGCGGGTTACAGATCTGAATACTATAATGCCGGGAGATGTATTCATTAAAGGAGGATCGCCGGGTCATGCTGCTATTGTAATGGATGTAGCCGTAAGCAGCCGGGGAAAAAGATCTGCCTGCTGGCCAATGGGTATATGCCGGCCCAGGATAATTAAGTGGTGGTCAATCCCATGGGAATTGGGTTAAATCCATGGTATGTAATAGACTACGGCCCTTTCGTAGAAATCCCCGAATAAAGCTTCTCTATCAATCAGCTAAGACATTGGAAGTTAATGAATAGCAAAGGGGAATCGTTAATATTAAGTAAAACTGCGATTGCATTTATAATATACAGGTATTATCTTAGCGTTGATATCCCATAAAAAATTAATAATCCAAAAATTCACTACCCCATGAAGTCATCCGTGAAATTTCAACCCGCGCCATCCACCGGTAATGTAATCGCCCGTCTTGTTTTATTAGGAGGTTTAGTATTAGGTAGTATGTATGTTCTATTAATGGCGTTTGCCGGACTTACAAAAGTTTTTTAAAAGAAATTTTTTACATAGAAAATTGCCCTGTTTATCCGGGGCATTTTTTTTGACACATCGGTGGAATCTAACCGCGGAGAACAAGAGATAAATGAGGTTTCTCAGAGATACTCCGCGAATACTCAGCGCTCTCTCGTTCTCTGCGGTGAAATACGTTTTAGGACATTATCAATTTGTTCCGAATAGAATTGTTGTTGTACAAGTGAATTCCCCGCCTTCGCAAAAGCTACTGACGGGCAGGCATAACAGAAGCATCATAGTAGTATTGATGCGGGGTTCATAATAAACCTGGCTGAATGGCTCCAACTATTTACTCCCGACTACTTCTTCCAGTACATCACATCTTTCACCAGCTTCACTGTTCTTGGCACATCAGGCAATGCGAGCGCAACAAGGTTTGGCGCATAATGCAACGGCGCATCGGCCGCGGTGATACGCAATACGGGAGCATCCAAATAATCGAATGCTTCTTTTTGAATACGGTAGGCTATTTCAGAAGAAACCGAACACATGGGCCATTGTTCTTCTACAATGACTAGTCGGTTGGTTTTTTTAACGCTATCAACAATTGTATGCCAATCCAGCGGTCGGATCGTACGGAGATCGATTACCTCAGCGCTGATTCCTTCTTTCTCCAGTTCCGTAGCGGCACCCAATGCCACTTTCATCATCTTATTGTAAGATACAATTGTTACATCCCGTCCCTGTTTCTTTATGTCAGCCTTTCCGATCGGGATGATATATTCAGTCTCGGGCACTTCCCCCTTCTCTCCATACATAACTTCACTTTCCATAAAGATCACCGGATCGTTATCCCGTATGGCTGATTTCATTAACCCTTTTGCATCGTATGGATTCGAAATAGAAATCACCTTGATGCCCGGAATGTTGGCGAAATAACTTTCAAAAGCAGTGGAGTGTTGCGCTCCCAATTGACCGGCGGAACCACCCGGTCCGCGAAATACAATTGGACAACCAATTTGCCCACCACTCATTGCCAGCATCTTACTGGCGGTATTTAATATTTGATCTAAGGCCAATACCGCGAAGTTCCAGGTCATATATTCTACGATGGGTCGCAGTCCGTTTTGTGCAGCCCCCACGGCAATAGCGGTAAACCCGAGTTCAGAAATTGGTGTATCAATAACCCGTTTGGGACCAAATTCATCAAGCATTCCCTGGCTTACTTTGTAGGCTCCATTGTATTCGGCTACCTCTTCCCCCATTAAGAATACATTTGGATCCCTTCTCATTTCTTCACTCATTGCTTCCCGGATCGCTTCTCTGAATGCTATTTGTCTTGCCATTAGTGGTATCTTTTATTTAGGGGCCTTTAGAAATAATAGTATCTTAAACAGGCACGCAAAAATATTGCAGGAAAGGCAGAACTGCAAAAGATGTTTGGAATCGGAGAGTCGGGAACTTAAGAAGACCGAGAGTCGGGAAGTCCGGAAGTCCGGAAGAATTATACCTTACTCCGAAGATTCTTTCCGACTTTCGGACTTCCCGTCTTCCAGACTTATAAATTAATTTTACTTATGCTAGAAATCATAAAAGAACTCGAACAAATTATTATCACCTACCAACCCCTTCTTGAAAGAATAGAGGCAGCTTCTTTTTCATTGAAACCCTTGCCTAATAAATGGAGCAAAAAAGAAATATTAGGCCATCTGATAGATTCGGCGCAAAATAATATCCGGCGCTTTATAGTGGGACAATACGAGGACCAACCACATATTAAATATAACCAGGATCAATGGGTGAGTATAAGCCAATACCAG
>JANMBO010000058.1:0-29551 GCA_031360425.1 Chitinophagaceae bacterium
AAAAAAGAAAGAATCAGCCGTATCATGAAGATGTTTGCCAATAAACAAAACCCGATAGATTTTATCGAGGCGGGCGATATTGGAGCAGCAGTCGGATTTAAGGAAATTAAAACAGGTGATACCCTTTGTCATGAAGACCATCCGATCACGCTGGAGAATATGTTTATACCTGAGCCGGTGATTTCTGTGGCGGTGGAGCCTAAGACACAGGCCGACGTTGATAAAATGGGATTAGCTATTTCCAAATTGGTAGAGGAAGATCCAACCTTAAGAGTGAGGACAGATGAGGAAACCGGTCAAACCATCCTTTCCGGGATGGGAGAGTTGCACCTGGAAATTATTGTAGACCGCATGAGGCGTGAATTTAAAGTGGAAGTAAACCAGGGAGCGCCGCAGGTGGCCTATAAAGAAGCGTTCAAAGCAACTATTGAACACCGCGAAGTGCTTAAAAAGCAAACGGGTGGTCGTGGTAAATTCGCTGATATTGTATTTGAATTTGGACCGGCCGATGAAGAGTGGTTGAAAGAAAATCCGGGTGAAGGCTACCAGTTTATTAATGATATTTTTGGGGGTTCCATTCCGCGTGAATTTATACCAGCGATCCAGAAAGGATTTCTGCAAGCTATGGGTACCGGTGTATTAGCCAGCTACCCGGTAGATAATATGAAGGTGCGGATTTTCGATGGAAGCTTCCACCAGGTAGACTCCGACTCGATGTCGTTTGAATTGTGTGCCAAGAGTGGTTTTCGGGAAGCGGCCCGTAAAGCAAAGCCGGTATTACTCGAGCCAATTATGAGAATAGAAGTGATTACTCCGGAACTCTATATGGGAGATGTAACGGGAGACCTTAACCGCCGCCGAGGTATGCTGGAAGGCATGGATACCCGTGCCGGTGCCCAGGTTATTAAAGCAAAGGTCCCACTGAGCGAAATGTTCGGATATGTAACACAATTGAGAAGTTTGTCTTCCGGACGTGCTACTTCTACCATGGAATTCAGTCATTATTCCCCTGCTCCAAACAATATCGCGGAAGAAGTGATTGCGAAAGTGAAGGGAAAGGCGAAAGTGGAAGGATAAGAAATGCAACGATAAACTATTATAACCCTGCCGTTAGGTGGGGTTTTTTTTGAGCGAACAAGTCCTGTCAGTTAATTGAGTGAAGAGGTAATCATGTCGATATGGCTAACCAGGTTGAAGTAGATTTTGAAATATAAATAATTGACTTTTTTACAAGACTGACTTAAAGGTTTGATTCTTTTGAAAATCAGAATTAAGTAGCTGGATCAAATCCTACCAACAAAATAAATCATAGAAAATCTTTAATGCAAAATCCCCCACTTATCTGCGGGGGATTTTGCATTAAAATAAATATTTTTAAAATCAATCGTGATCATCGTGATCATCGTGATCATCATCATCATTATCATCATTATCATTATCCCCCTCATGATCATTATCATCGCAATCTTTTAATTCACAAACCAGGAACCCCTTGTCCGATTTGCCATCATCATAATTTTCATTGATTTTCGTTGCTACGTCATTAATCTTCGAGGCTTTATAGGTATTGGCGCAGCCACCCAATACCTTATTAGCAATTGTAAGAAATTCATTCACCGTCTTTCCCTTGAAAGTTCCTTTCTTAATAATCATATCTCCTAACTTTTTACCCGCTGATCCAAATGCCGCATCATGGTTATCAAATCCAACATTAAGTGTCAGCGCGATTAACTGTCCGATCAACACATTCTTTATAGATTTATCCGGTGGGTTGGTAGCGTTTGCCTTTAAAACACCAGGGCTTCCTCCGGCTGGTAAAAAGTCGGTAATAGCCAGTGCGGAGGTAAACTTCACGGTATATCCATCATTGCATCCGATCTTAACTCCGGAAGGGAATGTGCCAGCGAAATTTGCATGGAGATAGGTTCCCGGATTATTGCCGCTGGGTTTTGCACCCCATCCACCCTGGGTTTGGGTACGTAATTGACCACAATCCTCGGACGGGCAATCTTGCCGGCAATATTTAACCAATACTTTCCAGGCAGAAATATTTGGTATAAAGGCATCATACGGTTTTGGGTAAGTGCACCATTCATATCCGGAATTGTCGGAAAGCGTCACAAATAGTGCCATCCAAACGCAATGGTCAGACTGAAATGCTTCATTAGGAATATGGATAGAATCTTCCGCCAGCCCTGACGATGAAATTTTCACTCTATCTGGGTGGAGAGGCCCCTGGCACGGAGTCCAGAGGACAGATTCATTCATTACATTTAGAACATGATCGTAGGAGCCATACACCGCGATTATTTTTTTAACAACTGTCGGGCCGCCAATATTACCGGAAGCGCCGGTCCATACAATAATATTATGGCCATCATTACCAATTTGTAAATCGCCGCGATCGGCCAAAGCCCCCATATCAAACAGGTCTTTGGAAACGGGTGTGCCGCATTCGGAGCCGACAGGGAAAGAAGAAGCGGATAGCACGCTCTGGTTCAAATCGTTTACATCTTTCTGACATGAATAAACGAATAACAGCAGGATCAAAAATGGAAAGGTAGAAATCTTTCTCATAGAGGTTGATTTAGATAGGTGATAAAAAGAGGGAGAAAGGAGTTTTGTGGAGGTTTTTTATAGAATGGATAATTAAATGTACAGAATTTTTTTGGAAGGTCAAAAATCCTGATTTATAACGCTTTTCGTTGGAGTGATTCTCTTCAGCCATTTGACCACTTGGAATTTTTATTTAATCGGTGAAATTCCAATTACTGTAATGGCTTATATTGGCAGTATCAAAACAGTAACTATGTTGATATTCAGGGTTTATATCAGGAAGATAATCGTATTGATGGTCGGTTGTTTTCTTTTTTTATGTGGAAATACACAGGGTCTTAAATGGACCGCAGATGGCAGCAGTTATCATCGTACCGAAGCCGGTGAAATTGTACAATATAGCTTACCGGGAAATGTAAAAACAGTGCTGGTTAGTAGAATGCAGCTTACCCCGGAAGGCCAAACAAAAAATCTTTCTGTTCGAAGCTTTTCGTTTTCCCAGGATGGGACGGCAGTATTGATATATACCAATACCAAAAAAGTGTGGAGGATGGATACCCGGGGCGATTATTGGGTTTTCGATAAAACCAGCAACAGATTAAAACAATTAGGAAAAGGACGACCTGTTTCTTCATTGATGTTTGCCAAATTTTCGCCCGATGCTACTAAAGTGGCCTATATAAGTGAATACAACTTATATATAGAAGATATGGGAAGCGGTGAAATAAAAGCGTTGACAAAAGACGGCAACCGAAAATTTATTAACGGAACATTCGATTGGGCCTATGAAGAAGAATTTTTCTGTCGCGATGGTTTCCGGTGGAGCCCCGATAGTAAGCAAATTGCTTTCTGGCAGATAGATGCAAGGAATACGAAGGATTACCTGATGATCAATAATACGGATTCCATTTACCCGGTGGCTGTCCCGGTTGAATATCCCGTTGCCGGAGAGGCTCCTTCTCCATTTAAAATTGGAGTAATAAATATAAGTACCAATGCTACCCAATGGATGAAAATACCAACCGATCCGGTATATCAGAGTTATGTACCCCGTATGGAATGGGCGGCGAATAGCAATGAACTAATTATTCAACATCTTAATCGCAAGCAAAACGAAAGCGAAATCATGTTATGCGATGTGCAAACTGGCGACTCAAAGGCTATTTATGCAGAGAAGGATTCAGCCTGGATTGATATCCTTCCCCTGTGGGATAATGATTATACCTGGGGCGGATGGGATTGGCTGAGTGAAGGAAAAGAGTTTTTATGGCCCTCTGAAAAAGATGGATGGCGTCATTTGTACCGAATAAGCCGGGATGGGAAAAAAGAAGCACTGATCACCAAAGGAAATTATGACGTAATGGATATTGGCGCCATTGATGAAAAAGGTGGCTATATATATTTTCATGCATCACCAGAAAATGCAACCCAGAAATATTTGTATCGTACCAAACTGGATGGAAAAGGAAAGCTGGAATTGGTATCACCGTCTAACCAAAAAGGTACACACGATTACGATATATCGCCTACGGCAAAATTTGCCCGGCATAACTTCTCAAATTATTTTACTCCCTATGTAAATGAGATGATATCACTCCCCGATCATAAAGGATTAAATGGAGAAAAGGTAAATGATGCAGTAGCCAAAGCTGATAAGAGTAAATCGAAAATGGAATTTTTTAAAGTAAAAACAAGTGAAGGGGTAGAAATGGATGCGTGGATGGTAAAACCCTATAATTTCGATACGGCAAAAAAATATCCGGTGGTATTTTATGTTTATACCGAGCCATGGGGTCAAAATGTAAGGGATCAATATGGGGTTGAACAAACCGCCCCTTACCAGGGTGATATGGCAAAAGATGGATATATCTATATCTCCATCGATAACCGGGGAACACCTGTTCCAAAGGGCAGGGCCTGGAGGAAGGTAGTATATCGCAAAATTGGCCTGGTGAATATTCGGGATCAGGCGTTGGCAGCAGAAGAAATTTTGAAATGGTCTTATGTAGATACCAGCCGCATTGCGGTATGGGGTTGGAGCGGGGGTGGTTCTGCCACATTAAACCTGATGTTCCAGTTCCCTGATATTTACAAAACCGGGATAGCGGTGGCTGCAGTGGGTAATCAACTTACCTATGACAATATTTACCAGGAAAGGTATATGGGATTGCCGCAGGAAAACCGGGAAGATTTTATCAAAGGTTCGCCTATTACTTATGCAAAAAATCTCAAAGGAAATTTATTGTACATACATGGAACAGGAGACGACAATGTACATTATAATAACAACGATATGCTCATAAATGAACTGGTGAAATATAACAAACAGTTTCAGATGATGTCCTATCCGAACCGTACCCATAGTATTTCCGAAGGGGCAGGAACAAGCAATCATCTGGCTACTTTATTTACTCAATATTTGAGGCTGCACTGTCCCCCGGGTGCTCGAACAAATAATAGTATAAGTGCGGAGAAGAAAGGATTTTAATTATAAGAATAATTTAAATGCTTCAATAAGTAGGAAGGGTTGGAAATATATCTTTCAGTATTCCAGTCATACTTCCTTTATTTTGAGATATACTTAATATATGCCAATAGACTTCTCTCACATTTTGGTGATTGGCCCCGGTATTGCCCTGAGTGCCTGTTGAGGATTCCGGATTTTTATTCCGTTACTCGCCGCATCAATCGCCGGTATTCCTGCTGGTTCCATTTATCAGGCGATATGTGATGGATAGGTTCGCTGCCCGCATTAATCTGTTTTACTACAGCTACAGTAGTAGAAGCGCTTGCTTATTATATTCCTTTTATTGATAATTTGCTTGATACAATCGCTGCTCCCATATCGGGTGTAGCTGGCACTTTGCTTGCTTCCTCCATTCTTCCTATAGCCGAAAATGAATCCTTGCTGCGATGGTCAATGGCTTTTATTGGCCGGAAGGCTGCCGCAGGAACGATCTAAATGGGTTCAGACTTATTGCGATTGTTTTCGAGTAAAGCCACTGTGGGTAAGGGAAACGCGGTAGTAGCTTCGGGGGAAAACGTTACTGCGATTTCCGGAACAGTGTTTAGTTTTATTGTTCCGGTGGTAGTTGCCGTGATCGTATTAATATTAGTTATTTATATTTTATCCAAACTCACCCGGCGACTGGTAAGAAAGGGATTTCAAATTCTTCTGTTAAAAGTCGCTGTAATGAATTTTTATTAACAGCCACTGTTTTTGGGTTATTGTATTTTGCCTGGAAACAATGCTTATGAAATTCATTTTACCTATTTTACTTCTTTTCATCATTTTCCCTTCTTGTCATACATATCAATACTTTACTGTAGAAGGCAACAATATAGGTCAAGACAGTAGCTACCAGTTTGTAGCAGAATATGATACGCTTTGAATACTATACAATTTCAACGGATATAATGGCTCCGTCAAAGTTTCCATTTATAATAAGATGGATAAACCGCTATATGTGAACTGGAAAAAATCGGCGATCATTCATCAGGATAAAGCAGTTAGATATTATTCCCCTGATCAACCACTCGATGGAACGATCAACAGCACCGAATGGCACTTGAATAATGGGGTAAGTTCCCAATCCGGGTTAATACAGCCAATTGTAAGAGGACAGGAGGGTTTGGATTTTATTCCTCCACATAGCAGGAAGGATAGAATGTCTTTCAATCTCATAACCGGCTTTAACAATGAAATTCCAAAGGACCAAATGAAATAAATATTTATGGATGGAGATGAGCAATTACCCAAAGTAAAAGCGATTGACTTTTCAAAGGAATCATCACCGGTAATTTTCAGAAGGTATCTGACATTTTCAATCACTGGTAATTCAAATGATGAATTTAGTATAGAGCATCTTTTTTATGTATCCCATCTTTTTGTAAGCAGCCTTAGTCCTGCCAATATTCCCGCAAAAAAAAATAAAGGCAACTGTTTTTATACAAGCCCATCTTCTGGTTTTACAAATGGAATGGGTGTTGTAGTGGGGGTGGGACTCTTTACCGGGCTAAAAATGGCAGCTGGCTCGGGTGATGGTAAATGAGCAAAATACAGGTAAATTCAATCATTAAGACATTGCAGACAAGTGGTTTATAGAAATTACTAAATCACGAATCCTGCTTATCATTCTGTGAGACGATGTTTACGAGGCCCAATTTATTTTTTAATTTGGCATTGATAAAAAAAGTCTCAAAATTCTTTTTCAAACTCTTTGTCTGAATGGTATATACGCCTACCTTTGCATCCCCATTCGAAAAATGGGATTTTCAAGTATGTCTCAGCGAATTAGAATTAAATTACAGTCATACGATCATAACCTGGTAGATAAGTCTGCCGAGAAGATCGTTAAAACCGTGCGAAGCACTGGTGCGGTGGTAACAGGTCCAATTCCTTTACCTACCCGTAAGAAAATCTTTACTGTATTGCGTTCGCCTCACGTAAACAAGAAGAGCCGTGAGCAGTTCCAGTTAAGCACCCATAAGCGCTTGCTGGACATTTACACGTCTTCTAGCCGGACCGTGGATGCGCTGAGCAAGCTGGATTTACCCAGTGGTGTAGAAGTAGAGATCAAAGCATAAAAGATAAGGACCCTGTCAGGGTATCATAAAATCTGACAGGGTTTTTTCATGTAGCTCTTTAATCAACTTATCTGCAAACTCTGTAAAAAGAAAAAGCAGCGCTAAGTGTAGGTTGCTGATAAAGCAACATATTTAAACAACATTTAAATATGAACTAGCCCTTCGAGGTTAGTTTACTGTTGGTACTTCCATCGTCTGCCGAAGCTTTAGCAAAGGCGGAAGGAGTAAACCACCTTTGCTAAAGCTTCGGTGGTCAAAGGAAAAGGTCAATAGCAAACGGGGATTGAAGATCCGATCACACATTCATCGGACCTGTCTCTTCAACCTTACAGGGCACAAACTGTAAATACGATGAAAGGTATTATTGGAAAAAAGATTGGGATGACCAGTATCTTCAGTCCCGATGGCAGGCAAACTGCGTGTACAATTATTGAAGCTGGTCCCTGCATTGTTACCCAGGTTAAGACTAAAGAAACGGACGGGTATAATGCCCTCCAGGTGGCTTTTGGCGATAAGAAAGAGAAGCATACACTCGCCGCTGAAAAAAATCACTACGCCAAAGCAAATACTCCCGCTAAAAAGTTTATTAGAGAATTTCGTGATAGTTCCATGCAAAAAGCATTGGGCGAGGCTATTACCGTAGATATTTTTGCTGAAGGAGAAACGGTAGATGTGGTGGGCACTTCAAAAGGAAAAGGATTTCAAGGAGTCGTAAAACGTCATGGATTCCATGGAGTAGGTGGCCAGTCGCATGGTCAGCACGACCGTCAGCGTGCACCTGGTTCCTTGGGTAACTCTTCAGATGCATCCCGAGTTATGAAGGGCATGCGTATGGCCGGCCGTATGGGAGGCGATCGCGTAAAAGTAAAAAGCCTTAAAGTAATCAAGATTTTTACCGATAAGAATTATATACTAGTGAGCGGAAATGTTCCCGGTCATAATGGTTCTATTGTTTATATACAGAAATAAACTTTTAATCGAATTATCATGCAAGCAGATGTAATAAGTATAAAGGGTAAAAAAACAGGTCGTACTGTGGAATTGCCGGAAGAGATTTTTGGAATAGAACCAAATGACCATGTGATTTACCTAGCGGTTAAACAATTTTTAGCGGCCCGGCGCCAGGGTACCAGTAAAGTGAAAACCCGCGCAGAAGTAAAAGGTTCGAGCAAAAAGTTGCACCGCCAAAAAGGAACTGGTGGATCAAGGAAAGGAAATATCCGGAACCCATTATATAAAGGTGGTGGTACTGTGTTTGGACCCAAACCACATGGATATGATTTTAAACTGAATCAGAAAGTAAAAGGATTGGCGAAATGTTCGGCGCTGTCTTATAAAGTTAAAGAGAATAGCCTCCTGGTGCTGGAAGATATCACACTCGATCAGCCTAAAACCAAAGAAGTAGTCAGTATTCTGAAAGGATTAAGAGCAGAAGGCAAAAAGGTATTGTTTCTTACAGGCGATGACAATAATAACCTGGTACTTTCTTTTCGCAATATACCTAACGTTCAGGGTTATCAGTTCAATGATATGAATACGTATGATATTGTAAATGCTGAAATGATCGTAATCACTGAAGCATCGGTAAAGGCCATCACGGAAGAGGTAAAAGAAATGAGCGCCAATTAATCAACGAAAAAAATCATAAAGAGATGAAGCTCTCTGAAGTATTAATAAAACCGATTGTATCCGAAAAAAGTAATAAGCTTACTGATGCCCGGAGAACGTATGCTTTTAAAGTGAGCCGCAAGGCCAATAAACTGGAAGTAAAGAAGGCGATTGAAGAGTTTTACGGAGTAAGTGTAGTGGATGTAAATACCATGGTTGTTCCGGGAAAAAGCAAGAGCCGGTTTACGAAGGCTGGTTTTATCAGCGGACAAAAACCAGCTTATAAAAAAGCCTATGTTACCGTGGGAGAAGGCGAAACGATTGATTTATACGGAAGCATTTAAGAAGTTAAAAGAGAAAAGTGACAGATTGAATAGTGGTAACAGTCTCTGACTTCTAACTATCGACTAAGGATGGCGCGTCAAACGCCGCAAAGGATTGACAAAAATTATAAAACGTATAATAAACTAAAATGGCACTAAGGAAATACAAACCAATGACCGCCGGCACACGCTGGAGAATTGGTAATGCATATGCAGAAATCACCGCTGATTCACCTGAAAAAAGCCTGGTAGAAAAAGTAAAATCTACGGCTGGAAGAAACTTTCAGGGTAGAAGAGCGATGCGCTACATGGGTGGTGGTCATAAAAGAATGTACCGGCTTATTGATTTCAAGAGAAATAAAAAGAATATCGTTGGAACGGTGGTTTCTATTGAATATGACCCTTACCGTACGGCCTTCATTGCCTTGCTGAATTATTCTGATGGTGAGAAAAGGTATATTCTCGCCCCACAGGGTTTGGCTGTTGGTGGAAAGGTAGTATCTGGCGATGATGTGGCTCCCGAAGTAGGAAATGCGTTGCAGATGAAATTTATGCCATTGGGTACAAACGTTCACAATATAGAAATGCAACCCGGTCAGGGTGGTAAACTGGTCCGCAGTGCCGGTGCATCCGCTCAGTTAACTAACAAGGAAGATAGATACGCAGTTTTAAAAATGCCTTCCGGAGAATTGAGAAAAATATTGATTAACTGTTATGCCACTGTGGGTGTTGTTAGCAACAGCGATCACAGTTTGCAAAGCATGGGCAAAGCCGGACGGAATCGTTGGAAAGGGATCAAACCACGCACGCGGGGTGTTGCCATGAACCCGGTTGATCACCCGATGGGTGGTGGAGAAGGTAAAGCTTCCGGTGGTCAGCCACGCAGCAGGAACGGTCAGTATTCAAGAGGTCTTAAGACACGTACAAAAGGAAAAGGAAGCGACAAACTGATCATCCAGCGCAAGGATGGAAATAAGCTGGCCAAATAGGGAATAGGTAAACAAAAATCTAAAAACGTAAATCGTAAATAATGGCTCGTTCAATTAAAAAAGGTCCTTATGTAGCTGCCAAACTGGAAAGCAAAGTATTGGCTATTAACGAAGGCAAGAGCAAGAAAGGAGTTATTAAAACCTGGAGTCGTCGTTCAACCATTACGCCGGATTTTGTTGGGCACACGTTTGCTGTTCACAACGGAAATAAATTCATCCCGGTATATGTAACGGAATTTATGGTGAGTCACAAACTCGGCGAGTTTGCACCCACCCGTCAATTTAAAGGACACTCAAGTAAAAAAGTTGTATAAACAGTTTGTAGTTTATAGTCGGTGGTTTATAGTTATAACCACCAGCTACAAACCGCAAACCACAAACTAATAAGAAATGGAAGCAGTAGCTAGACTCAGAAATTATCCCACATCACCACGCAGAATGCGTTTGCTGGCTGATGAAATCCGTGGAGCGGAGGTAGAGAAGGCATTGTCGTTATTAGAGCACCACCCGCAGCATTCCTCCACACCTCTTTTTAAATTATTAAAGAGTGCCATTAATAACTGGGAGCAAAAGAATGAAGGGCAGAGTGCTGCTGATTCATCGCTGGTAGTAAAAACGATTTTTGTTGACGGTGCCCGTTCCATTAAAAGAATGTTACCTGCTCCACAAGGTCGTGCTTACCGGGTTCGTAAGCGCAGTAATCATGTTACGCTAATTGTTGATGCAAAAACTAATTGATAAATAATTTTAAACCATAATATGGGTCAGAAAACAAATCCAATTGGTGCGAGGTTAGGAATCATCCGCGGATGGGAATCTAACTGGTATGGTAACAAAAGAGATTTTGCTGTAAAGTTGATTGAGGATAACAAGATCAGGAATTACCTGAACGCCCGTATCAATAAAGGCGGTATATCAAAGATCGTTATTGAGCGAACACTCAATAAGCTGATTGTTACTATTCATACCTCTAAGCCAGGTATCATCATTGGTAAAGGGGGTGGTGAAGTGGATCGTATCAAGGAGGAGTTGAAAAAACTTACCGGTAAAGAAGATGTACAAATAAATATCCTGGAGATCCGTCGTCCGGAACTCGATGCAATGATCGTGGGAGATACGATTGCCCGCCAGATTGAGAACCGGATTAATTATAAGAGAGCTATAAAAATGGCAATAGCTTCTGCATTGCGCATGGGTGCCGAAGGAATTAAAATAAAAGTTAGCGGTCGTTTGGGTGGTGCAGAAATTGCCCGTTCAGAAGAGATCAAACAAGGGCGTACCCCTTTGCATACACTACGCATGGATATCGATTACGCCAGTGTTTTTGCGCTTACTGTTTACGGAAAGATTGGTATTAAAGTATGGATTTGTAAAGGTGAAGTACTTGGAAAGCGTGATCTGAATCCCAATTTTGTAGGTGGAAAAGGTGATGTGAGCGAAAGAAGAGACAGGCCAGGACCAGGTGATCGTGATCATCGGGGCGGCGGGGATCGCCGGGACGACAGACGCGGTGGGGGTGAAAGAAGAGGACCTGGAGGACCCGGAGGTCCGGGAGGTCGCAGTGGAGGTGGAGAGCGAAGAGGGGGTGACAGAAGATAAGGAAGTGTCTGCAAGCCGTTAGTTAAATGCTACGAGCTTCAGGCTGAAAAAGTAAAAAACGAATTAACTACGCTGATATCGTCAACGGGAAAATAACAGCAAACAGGTAAAAGCTAATTTATATGTTACAGCCGAAAAGATCGAAACACAGGAAAGCGCAGAAAGGCCGTATCCGTCAGGTTGCGAAACGTGGGAGCAGCATTGCTTTTGGTTCTTTTGCTCTGAAAGCAATGGAGCCAATTTGGTTAACTAATCGCCAGATTGAAGCAGCTCGCCAGGCGTTAACCCGTGCGATGAAAAGAGAAGGAAATGTGTGGATTCGTGTATTTCCTGATAAACCAATTACCCGTAAACCACAGGAAGTGAGAATGGGTAAAGGGAAAGGTAACCCTGAATTTTGGGCAGCCGTGGTGGAACCAGGTCGTATAATCTTTGAAGCGGATGGAGTGCCATTGGCCGTTGCTAAAGAAGCCTTGGAACTGGCGGCACAGAAACTGCCTATACGAACCAAATTCATTGTGCGTCCCGACTTTGTAGCGTAATCAGATTATTATCAAAATCGAAATAATATGTCGAAGAGAATAGATTTTGTAACAAGTATTAAAGACCTGACGGAAGTAGATCTGAAAGCAAAAATTCAGGAAGACGAGTTGCGTTTGAAAAAGTTGGAGTTTGCGCATGCAATCACCCCTTTGGAAAACCCGATGAGTATTCGCGATTTGCGGAAAGACCTGGCCCGCTTGAAGACTTTTCTTCAAAGCAGGAAAATGGGAGTTTAAAAAAATAAAAGCTACGAGTTACGAGTCTTGAGCCTCGTGCCGTAGAACCAAAATAATCAGAAAGTTTTTAATTGCTATCGGCTCGTAGCTAATAGCTCAAAGCGTAAAAAAAATGGAAGAAAGAAATCTTCGGAAAACAAGAACAGGGGTAGTTACCGGAAACAAAATGGATAAAACTATTACGGTAGCAATAGAAAGAAAAGTAAAGCACCCCATCTATGGAAAATTCGTTAAGAAAACAACGAAGTTTCATGCACACGATGAGAAGAATGAATGTACGGTGGGAGATACGGTACGGATCATGGAAACACGCCCGCTTAGTAAAACCAAGCGTTGGAGATTAGTGGAAGTGGTGGAAAAAGCAAAATAATGGATTCAGCTGTTCACTTCTGCCATGAGCTTCGAGGTACCAGCGGATAAGGTAAATAAAATTCAGGCATAGAGCTCGCAGCTCGAAGCTATCAGCTAAAAGATAAATACAATGATTCAGCAAGAAAGTAGATTAAATGTAGCCGATAATAGCGGTGCTAAAGAGGTGTTGTGTATTCGTGTGCTGGGTAATAGCGGTCAGGACTATGCTAGAATTGGCGATAAGATTGTTGTTACCGTAAAAGATGCGATCCCGGCCGGGGGTATCAAGAAAGGTACTGTAGCCAAAGCAGTAATCGTACGAACGAAAAACAAATTGCGCCGTAAGGATGGTTCTTATATCCGTTTTGATGATAATGCCGTGGTACTGCTTAATCAAAGTGATGAACCAAGAGGTACCCGTATTTTCGGACCCGTGGCCCGTGAGTTGCGCGATAAAGGATATATGAAAATTATTTCTTTGGCGCCCGAGGTATTGTAAAAAGAAGGCCGCAGAAGATCTTAGATAGTTTAACTGCTCGTGGCTAATCGCTGGGAGCTCAAAGCTAAAATAAATGAACAACAGATTTAAACCGAAGTTCAACATTAAAAAAGGGGATTCCGTTGTAGTAATCACCGGTGATGATAAGGACCCTAAAAAAGCACGTAAAGTATTGGATGTTTATCCCGACGCTTCCCGTGTGCTGGTGGAGGGTGTAAATATTATCACCAAGCATACGAAACCTTCCGCTAGAAATACCAAAGGTGGTATTGTAAAGAAAGAAGCTCCGATTCACATCAGCAATATCATGTTGTTCGATGCAAAGAGTGGAAGCGGAACCAAAATAAAACGTACGCGCGAAAATGGAAAACTGATCCGGGTGGCAAAAAAATCTGGTGAAGTAATCAAGTAAGAAACGCCTCGAGCTACGAGGCTTAAAATAAAAGAGTGTTTTTAATTGCTATAGGCGCGCAGCTCGTGGCCAATAGCTCAAAGCTTTAAAAAATGAGCACAACAAAATATATTCCGAGATTAGCCAGTAAGTACAAGCAAGAGGTTGTACCAGTCTTGATGAAGCGTTTTAGCTATGGTAGTCCCATGCAAGTTCCCCGCCTGGAGAAAATTTGTCTGAATCGGGGAGTAAATGGTGCGGTAACTGATAAGAAATTGATAGATATAGCGCTCGATGAGCTGACAACCATTACCGGACAAAAGGCAGTAGCTACCATGTCAAAGAAAGATATTTCGAACTTCAAGCTTCGTAAGAACATGCCGATTGGGGCGAGAGTTACGCTCCGCGGAACAAAGATGTACGAGTTTCTTGACCGGTTAATTGCCACCGCTTTACCACGCGTACGCGACTTTAGAGGAATCAGCGAAAAAGCATTCGATGGCCGCGGTAATTATACCATGGGTATTACTGAACAAATCATTTTTCCTGAAATCGATATTGACAAGGTTAATAAAATTACCGGTATGGATATCACATTCGTAACCACTGCCGGCACGAATGAAGAAGCATACGAGTTATTGAAGGAAATGGGAATGCCTTTCAAAAAAGATAAAAAAGAAGACTAATAAGTAACCTTAGTATTGAGAACACTATTCAATCGAATAGCTGATCAGTATCAAAACTTAAATATTCAAAAAAAAATGGCAAAAGAATCAGTAAAAGCCAGACAACGCAAGAGAGAACGCATGGTGGCTCAGCACGCAGAAAAACGTGCGGCTTTAAAAGCAGCCGGCGATTGGAAAGCTTTGGACCAAATGCCAAAGAATTCATCAAAAGTGCGATTAAAAAATCGTTGCCAGTTAACTGGACGTCCAAGAGGATATATGAGATATTTTGGTCTCTCCCGGGTGATGTTTCGTGATATGGCATTGGCTGGTAAAATTCCGGGGGTGAGGAAGGCTTCCTGGTAAATTTCCTGGATTCCTGACACGAAATACCGGATTGATCCCGGATAACGTATCCTGAATCCTCATCAAAAATTTGTGAACTGTATAATTTAAATAAACATGGTAACTGATCCAATTGCAGATTTCCTGACCAGAGTTCGTAACGCACAAATGGCACAACACCGTATTGTGGAGATTCCGGCTTCAAACCTGAAAAAGCGAATCACGGAAATTTTGTACGACCAGGGTTATATCCTTAAGTACAAATTTGAAGATGATACCAAGCAAGGAGTGATTAAAATTGCGTTGAAATACGATGCGCAAACGAAAGAACCTGCTATCAGGTCAATGGAACGTATTAGTCGTCCGGGCTTACGTCAGTACGCGAGCCCGGCAGAATTTAAAAGAGTGAAGAATGGATTGGGGGTAGCTATTCTTAGTACTTCGAAAGGAGTAATGACTGATAAGCAGGCTAAATCGCAGAATGTGGGCGGGGAAGTTTTATGCTATGTATATTGAGCAGCAGCTTATCACCGGAAGAGTTTGTTTGTTTGATTAGAACTTGTAAGAACCCGTTAATACATTAAGCCGAACCTATACAGGCTGACCGGTTTACGGAGTGAGTATTGGAAATTGATTTTTTGAATATTGAAATTTTTTAATCATGTCAAGGATAGGTAAAAAACCAGTATCAATACCTGCTGGAGTAACGGTAACCGTAGGTGCCGGCAATGTGGTAATTGTAAAAGGACCAAAAGGCGAATTAAAAGAATCGGTAGATCCTGATATTAAAGTGGAAGTAAAAGATGGACAGGTGGAAATCGGCCGACCGACCGACCAGATTCGTCACCGTGCTATGCATGGACTTTATCGCTCATTGATCGCTAACCAGGTAAAAGGGGTTACGGAAGGTTATAAAAAGAACCTGGAGTTAGTTGGAGTGGGTTATAAAGCATCAAACCAGGGCAACTTGTTGGATTTGTCACTCGGCTTTTCGCATAATATAGTCTTTGAGATACCCAAAGAACTGAAAATAGCTACGTCGCAGGAAAAGGGACAGAATCCCATTATCAGCCTGGAAGGTATCGACAAGCAATTACTCGGCCAGGTGGCTGCCAAAATTCGAGGCTTACGCAAACCCGAGCCTTACAAAGGGAAAGGGGTTAAGTACGTAGGTGAATTTATCCGTCGTAAAGCGGGTAAGGCAGCAGGTAAGTAGGTCGTATGATGTAGTCGGGAGGGATAGTTCCTACCAACGTGATCTAAACTAGATATAAGAAAATCTCCGGCAGAATCGGAGGCATAAAATAAAGAGCAATGAATACTAAATTAGAAAGAAGGCAGAAAATCCGCTTTAACATACGTAAAAAGTTGGCGGGTACTTCACAAAAACCGAGATTGTCGGTTTTCAGAAGTAATACTGATATCTATGCCCAACTGATCGACGATGATAATGGGGTGACGCTTGCTGCAGCTTCCTCTAAAGAGAAAGATATTGTTGCCCAAAAGGTACCAAAAACGGAAAAGAGCAAACTGGTAGGAGCAGCCATCGCCCGCCGGGCGAAGGAATTGGGAGTAACCACCGTAGTATTCGATCGGGGAGGTAACTTATATCATGGACGAGTAAAGAATGTAGCAGATGGCGCCCGCGAAGGAGGATTACAATTTTAATTTCAAATCTTACATTTCAAACAGAAATAATGTCAAAAGTTAATTTAAGCAGAGTTAAAGCCGGTGATTTGGAACTGAAAGAAAAAGTAGTTTCCATTAATCGCGTGGTAAAAACTACAAAGGGAGGTCGGGCCTTCAGCTTTTCTGCCCTGGTGGTAGTTGGAAATGAACATGGCGTGGTAGGGCATGGATTAGGCAAAGCAAAGGAAGTGCAGGAAGCGATTACCAAAGGAATAGAAGATGCAAAAAAGAACCTGATCAAAGTACCAATCATGCATGGTACTATACCCCATGATCAACTGGCCAAGGAAGGCGCTGCAAAAGTATTAATTAAGCCGGCCGCTCACGGTACTGGTGTAATTGCCGGTGGTAGTATGCGGGCAGTGCTGGAAAGCGCGGGCGTTACCGACGTATTAGCAAAATCTCTTGGTTCTGCCAATCCGCATAACGTGGTAAAAGCAACTTTTAAAGCACTGGCATTATTACGTGAGCCGATCACGATTGCCAAACAGCGTCGGTTGAATCTGAAGAAAGTATTTAACGGGTAAGGTATACGGTATTGGGTGTAGGGTATACGATTTTTAGCTCTACGCCATTTGCCCTAAACCCATCCCCTCAAAATGTGATTATGAAAAAGATAAAGATAACCCTGGTTAAAAGTCCTATTGACAGACCCGAGCGTCAAAAGCAAACCCTGACTGCCTTGGGTTTGAATAAGACGAATTCCAGTAAGGAGGTAGAAGCTACTCCTCAAATCCTGGGAATGGTTCGTAAAGTAACCCACCTGGTGAAAGTAGAAGAATTAGCGAATTAGCAAAGGTACGGATGTGCGAATTCGGAGTGATCATCATTCACACAATTGAAATCCGCACATTCGCACATTAATTAAAAGCGAGGGGCGATTCCCCGTAAGTAAAAATCAACTACAATGAAATTACATGAGATCAGGCCCGCTAAAGGTGCCACAAAAAAAGTAAAAAGGTTAGGTCGGGGTGAGGCTTCCGGTAAAGGTGGTACCTCCACTAAAGGAAATAAAGGTCACCAGGCTACCAGTGGTTTTAAGAACAGGCGTTCGCATGAAGGTGGTCAGATGCCAATTCAGCGTCGTGTACCCAAGCGTGGATTTAAAAATCCTGATCGTATAGAATACAAAGTATTCAATATTGGACAGGTAGAACATTTAGTTACTAAATACGATTTAAAGGAATTTTCGCTTGAATCATTATATGTAAATGGATTGGCCGGCAGAACGGATCGGGTTAAACTGTTGGGTAATGGGGAACTGAAAACAAAGGTGGCTTTCAAAGTAAATGCTGTTAGTGAGAAGGCAAAAGCAGCTATTGAGGCAGCCGGCGGTTCGGTAGACATAATAAAGTAATTTTGCGTAACTTGGCAGACGCAGTTCAAATGCGTCTTTTTTGTTTTAGGCTATCACAAAAATTTCAGCAATTCCGTGAAAAAGTTCATACAAACATTTAGAAATATCTGGAGTATCAGTGAGCTGAAGAGTAAGATATTGGTTACTCTGCTTTTGATCGCCATTTATCGCCTGGGAACGCATATCGCATTACCTGGTATAGATCCTAATAAATTACCAACCGGGGGTAGCGGTACTGGTATTCTTGGATTGATTGATGCATTTGCCGGTGGAGCTTTTTCACAGGCTTCCATCCTTGCAATAGGCATCATGCCCTATATCTCTGCTTCCATCTTCATGCAATTGATGACGATCCTTTATCCCCCTTTTCAGAAAATGCAAAAGGAAGGAGAAAGCGGTAGAAAGAAGATCACCCAGTATACTCGATTTCTTACCATAGCCGTAGCAGCCTTGCAGGCTAGCGCTTATGTTGCGTATTTACACAGCCCGGGGTATAAAGAAGCAATTATGCCTGCGTACGAGTCCTATTTTTGGCTTTCTACTACCATAGTATTATCAGCAGGTAGTTTATTTGTGATGTGGTTGGGTGAGCGAATTACGGATAAGGGATTGGGTAATGGTAGCTCGGTTATTATCATGGTAGGAATTCTTGCCCGCCTGCCTGCCGGCATGGTGCAGGAGTTTACTTCGGTTACCACAAAATATTCCGGCGGTGGAGGGTTATTATTATTTGTATTGCGCATTGCCATATTGGTAGGTATCATTATGGGTTTGATCATTTTGATCCAGGGTGTCCGTAAAATACCTGTTCAATATGCAAAGCAAATTGTTGGAAACCGCCAGTTTGGTGGGGCCAGGCAGTTCCTGCCTATCAAAGTGAACAGTGCCGGGGTAATGCCTATCATTTTTGCACAGGCCATCATGTTCCTGCCAACCCTTCTGAATAATTTTGAAACAACGCAAGGGCTCGCCAGAGTATTCAACGATCATAGCAACGTCTGGTATATGTTGATTTACGCGATAATGGTGGTTGGATTTACTTTTCTGTATACCGCATTAATTTTTAACCCCAAGCAAATTGCGGACGACCTCAAGCGAAACAACGGATTTATTCCTGGTGTTAAGCCTGGTCAACCAACCGCTGATTATATTGGTTCGGTGATGGATAAGATTACATTGCCTGGAGCTATATTGCTCGCATTTGTTGGTATTTTGCCTGGTTTTGCCCAGCGCCTCGGTATTCAGCAATCTTTCTCTTCCTTTTACGGAGGAACTTCGTTACTCATTATGGTAGGAGTAGTGTTAGATACCCTGCAGCAGATAGAAACACAACTGCTCATGCGCCAGTATGATGGATTAATGAAGAGCGGAAGAATTCAGGGAAGGCAAACGACCTCTTCACCGGTATCTATGTAAATAATAAAATAAATTTTTTATAAACCTGACAACAGCTACCTATGTATTGTCAGGTTTTTTAATGAATCTTAGCTACTGGCATATCTTTAAAAGGAGATAAGTAATATTGTATAATGATTTATTATAAAACAGAAGCAGAAATTGAATTAATTCGCCAGAGTGCATTGCTGGTGGGTCAAGCCATCGCTGAACTTGCCAAACTCCTGAAACCGGGGATTACTACCGCGGCACTGGATAAGATAGCCGACGAATTTATCCGCGATAATAAAGCGGTTCCTTCATTTAAAAATTTCAAAGGATACCCGTATGCTTCCTGCCTTTCAGTAAATGATGCAGTAGTACATGGATTTCCAAGCGACAGGCCGTTGCAGGCCAGCGATATTATTTCGGTAGATATTGGGGTGTATAAAAATAATTATCACGGCGATAGTGCTTATACGTTCGCGATGGGTGAGGTGGCTATCGAAGCACTTTCCCTGATGCGGGTCACCAAAGAGTCGTTGTATAAAGGAATTGAAAAAACTATATCAGGTAATAGGGTAGGGGATATTTCCTTTGCCATTCAGGACTATTGCGAAAAACAACATAAATATGGGGTGGTGCGGGAATTGGTAGGCCATGGACTGGGAAAGCAATTGCACGAAGATCCACAGGTACCTAATTTTGGTAAACGGGGCAGTGGACCGAAAATGCAAGAAGGAATGGTGATCGCAATCGAACCCATGGTTAATTTAGGAGTGAAAGAAGTTTGGTACGATGATGATGGCTGGACGGTTCGTACAAAAGATGGAAAAGTGTCGGCCCATTACGAACATACCGTTTGTGTGCGAAAAAATAAAGCAGATATTCTTTCTTCGTTTGGGGAGATTGAAAAGGCGGAGAAATCGAATCCGGATTTGCAATCAGATTATTATTAGAGCAGATATACTGTATACCAGATCCTGGATGCCGGGTGGCAACAAATAATGAAAGAACCTGTAGATCCTTCAAATTCTTGAAGACTGATGCAGAATAATTTTTAAGATTCTCAGATATTTTATTCTCTTCCCTTTTTGTATTTCTACTAGTGAAACCCGGTCTATTTTTATGAGTGAAACATTCTTTCATTTATCCAACTGAGGTTTCAACTGTACATAGCACCAGGCAGTAAAAGGAATAATGAGCAGTAGTAAAAAAGCAATGGCTTTTCCACTGATGAAATAGGCAGTAAGAGTTAGCAACAGCAAATAAGAGGGATATAAGATCAGTAATAGCCCCATCATTATTGAATCATAGTGACCGGTATGTCCCGCTTTTTTAAACAACCAATTTCTCACTGGCAAATAAAGGGGAGCATGGATAATGTAACCCAATGCAGCCGGAATGGCAAGAAGTATTTGGGTAAGTAATGATGGTTTTTTTTCCAGCATTTCCCCCTGTTTGGTTTTGTCTTCTTTATCTATTTCGTAAACCAGTTTCGTCAATTGTTGCTGCAACAGGTTGTTGAATGCCTGGTTGCGAACGCCATCGGCGGCTTTAAGATCAATAGAATCAGCGGTAATTACTTCTCCAAAATGGAGGAAAACATTTTTTCCAAAACGAAAAAATGAACTGTAATTTATTCCCAGCGGTAAAATTTTCAGCGGAATGTTTTCTTCCCAGGTCTTAATAGCTAATCGGGCCGTTCCTTTTTTGAAAGGGCGTAGGTGCCATTCGTTAACACACTTTCCTTCAATAAATATTTGAACCACTCCTCCTTTCCTGAAAATATTAATGCAGGAATCGAATGTTTTATAATTTTCCGAAAGGTTTTCTACTCCTTCACTGGTCCGGTATATGGGCATTATTTTTACTGAAGTAAGAAAACGTGAAATCATCTTGCCACGAAAAGCATCTCCCCTGGCCAGTGACCACAGCGGTTCATCAAATAAAATATCCAGTATAATGGCATCTAAAAAAGAATTGGGATGATTGAATGGTAGCAATAAAGGCCCCTTCATTTTTAGACATTCCGGTTTATTAATTATGATGTTGCGGCAAAAGATCAGCATGGCCAACCGCACCGTGTATTTTAAGATAGTATAAACCAAATACAGTTAGTTTTACGCTGGTGTTTAATGATTGTTTTCTAAAAAAAGAGCAATATACAGGAAGCATGGAAAATAAAATAATATTGCGGAAACGGTTGGTGATAGTGGGCGGGGGGGCGGCCGGTTTTTTTTGCGCTGTAAACGCAGCCCGCTTGAACAGCTCGTTGGAGGTAATTATAATAGAAAAAACAGGCAAACTGTTGTCAAAAGTGAAAGTGAGTGGCGGTGGCCGTTGTAATGTTACGCACGGCTGTTTCGACAGAAATGAGATGATACGCCGATACCCCCGCGGCGGCAATTTCCTGAAAAAAGCTTTTCACCAGTTTTTTACCACCGATACTATTCAATGGTTTGAAGAAAGAGGTGTACCCTTAATAGTAGAACCAGATGGAAGAATGTTCCCGGTTGCCAATTCATCTCAAACAATCATTGACTGCCTTGTTAAAGAAGCTAACCAGTACAGTATTCAAATATTCATGAATCGGGAAGTGAAGAAAATAGATATCAATAAGAATATTTTTCATATTTACTTTACAGGCGGAGAGCGAATGGATGCAGACTATGTTTGCCTGGCCTGCGGTGGTTATCCCAAAACAGCCATGTTTGATTGGATAAAAGAATGGGGACACACAATTGAAGAGCCCGTTCCATCACTATTTACCTTTAATATGCCTGGTAACCCCATCACCAGATTAATGGGAGTAGTAGCCGAAAAAGCCTCGGTGAAAATTATCGGTACTAAGTTAATAGAAGAAGGCCCCTTATTAATTACTCATTGGGGAATCAGTGGACCAGTCGTATTACGGTTGAGTGCATGGGGCGCGCGTCACCTGGCTTCCGTCACCTGGAAATTCACCGTGCTTATCAACTGGCTGGCAGGGTATAATGAACAGTCTTTGCGGGAACGCTTTAATGAACTCAGGTTTGAAACTGCCACGCAAAGGATTAGCTCCCGAAATGATTTTGGCTTGGCTGCCCGGTTGTGGGAATTTTTAATTGCGCAATCAGGTATTAAAGATGAAACCAGATGGGCCGATCTGCCAGCCCAGCAGCGAAACCTGCTTATCCGGAATGTATGCTCATATGAATGTGCCGTCAATGGAAAAACGACTTTTAAAGAAGAGTTTGTAACGGCCGGAGGCATTAATTTGAATGAAGTAGATGCGAATACGATGATGAGTAAAAAAATACCGAATCTCTTTTTTGCCGGGGAAGTACTGGATGTTGATGGTATAACGGGTGGGTATAATTTTCAGCACGCATGGACGAGCGGTTTCATCGCCGCAAAAACTATTGCCGGCTTAGCCTGAATGCAGACGTAGAGTATTATTTTCGTAACCAGATTCGTGATATATAATCCGAGAGGATTTCCAGGTTAATGGAGGATAGTCCTAATGCAGGGTCTGGTCGAGAATAACCATTCACTAATCACGAATAAAAAAATATCAATTTTATGAAACGTATTATCAGCGGAATACAGCAAGTAGGAATTGGGGTTGCCAACGCGGAGGAAGCATTTCGCTGGTACCGTAAAATATTTGGAACTGATATTGTTGTTTTTAAAGATGCCGCCACGGCTTCTTTAATGACGCGCTATACGGGTCAGCAGGCTCATGAGCGTTATGCGATTCTTGCATTGAATATGCAGAGCGGGGGTGGATTCGAAATATGGCAATACACCAGCCGAACTCCTGTAGCTTCCTCGGTGCCCATTCTATTGGGAGATTTGGGTATTTATGCAGTTAAAATAAAAAGTAAGGATGTTGACAAAACCTTTGCATTTTATGAAGATCAGGGAGTAGAATTATTGACCACTCCTTCAAAATTACCTGCTGGCCGCAATCATTTTTTTATGAAGGACCCGTATGGTAATCTATTTGAAATTACAGAAGATGATTACTGGTATACCAGCAATGATTGCCTCACCGGCGCAGTATGTGGTATTACCATTGGTGTTTCTTCGATAGAAAAGGCTTTGCCTTTTTATAAAAATATTTTGGGATATGATAAACAACTTTTTGCCGGTGAAGGAAATTTCACCGACTGGCAGGGAGTGCCTGGCGCCCAGCATACCTTTAAGAGGGTAATGATGGGGCATAGCCGAATCCTGGAAGGCGCATTTAGTAAGCTGCTCGGACCAACCTCAATTGAATTAATAGAAGTAACTAACCGAAACCCGATCAAAATCTTTGATAACCGCTATTGGGGTGATCTTGGTTTTATTCATGTTTGTTTTGACATCAATGGATTTAAGCAACACGAAGCTATTTGCAATCAAAATGGATTTCCATTGACGGTTGATAGCAGTAACAGCTTCGATATGGGTGAAGCGGCGGGTCATTTTGCTTACAATGAAGATCCCGACGGTACGCTTATCGAATATGTGGAAACCCACCGGGTGCCTATATTAAAGAAAATTGGCTGGTATCTTGATTTAAGAAAACGAGACCCTCAAAAACCACTGCCAAACTGGATGGTGAAAAGTTTGTCATTTAGCAGGCTGAAAAAGTAGCTTATAATACTAAAGTTTTTGGTTTGTGGTTTTTCCTGTGAATAGGAATGATTAATTGCTGGATCCTTAATTTCTCTTGAATGGGTTTTTGGCGGGAAGTATTATTTTGTTTTAATAAGAAGTCATTGAATAAGGAACTACAAACTATAAACCATATGCAAGCACTATCTTTAAAAATATACAAATCAACGGGTTACAGAAGCCTGCTCACTTAAAAAAATCATTCCTTAAGCTCCCAAAAATCAGATACTTGCGTTATCTTTGCTGCCCCGAAATAAAACCCTCGGGATATTATCATGTTTCAGAATTTTATTGTTAAACAACTAAACGCTGATGCACAGGAGTCTTCTTCGGCCGAAACCGTAGAAGCTACAGCGACAATAACTGCACCTGTAGTGGAGCAACCTACTGCTCACGATGACTTCGATTGGAGCATCAATAAACGAAATGTTACCGCTTACACCAAAGAGGAAAAAGAAAAGTATGATGTGGTGTATGAAGGAACCTTTAAAGCGGTTACTGATGGAGAACTTGTTACCGGTGCCATAGTGGCCCTTACCAAAACAGATGTAGTCATCAACATCGGATTCAAAAGCGATGGGTTGATTTCATTCAACGAGTTCCGCGATCTGCCCGGGTTGAAAATTGGTGATGAAGTAGAAGTGATGGTGGTAGAGAAAGAAGACCGTGAAGGACATCTAAACCTAAGCCGCAAACAAGCACGTGTTACCCGCGCATGGGAGCACATTGTGGAAGTTCACAAAACGGGCGAAGTAATTACCGGTACCGTAACCTCAAAAACAAAAGGTGGATTGATTGTAGATGTGTTTGGAATGGAAACATTCCTGCCCGGTTCGCAAATTGATGTGAAGCCGGTAACCGATTACGATCAGTTTGTTGGTAAGACGATGGAGTTTAAAGTGGTTAAGATTAACGAGGCCATTAAGAATGCGGTAGTAAGTCATAAGGCACTTATTGAGAGCGATATCGAAGCACAACGCGCAGAGATCATGAGCAAGCTCGAAAGGGGCCAGGTACTGGAAGGCTCTATCAAGAACATTACAGACTTCGGTGCGTTTATGGATCTGGGTGGTTTGGATGGATTGTTATATATCACGGATATCAGCTGGGGACGTATCAGTCACCCAACCGAAGTATTGAAGCTTGATCAGAAACTGAAGGTTGTAGTATTAGACTTCGACGATGAGAAAAAACGCATCAGCCTTGGTTTGAAGCAGCTTACTCCACATCCATGGGATATCCTTCCGGAGACTGTAGTTGAAGGATCTGTTGTAAAAGGTAAAGTGGTAAATATTGAGGATTATGGGGCATTTCTGGAAATTATGCCGGGGGTAGAAGGATTGGTACACGTAAGTGAAATTACCTGGGCTAACACGCCGGTGAATGCGAAGGAATTCTTTAAACTGGGAGATGAGCACGAAGCAAAAATTGTGACGCTGGATAAAGGCAATCGCAAAATGAGCTTGTCCATTAAGCAAATGAGCGAAGATCCCTGGAGTACGATTGAAAACCGTTTCCCCGAAGCAAGCCGTCATACCGGGTTGGTGAAAAACATTACTCCATATGGCGTGTTTGTTGAATTATCAACAGGTATCGGTGGCATGATTCATATCAGCGATCTTAGTTGGTTGAAGCGATTCAGTCATCCTTCTGAGTATACAAAGGTGGGTAGTAATATCGATGTGGTGATTCTTGGTATTGATAAAGAAAACCGCAAATTACAACTAGGTCATAAGCAACTGGAAGAAGATCCCTGGAATGCCCTGCAGGATACATTCGCAGTAGGCAGCTTACATGAGGCAACGGTTACCCGTAAGGATGATAAAGGAGCTGTAGTACAATTGCCTTACGGACTGGAAGGATTTGCACCTAATCGTCATCTCAATAAAGAAGATGGTAAACAGATTCAGGCCGACGAAACAGCGCAGTTTATGGTGATTGAATTCGACCGTAATGAAAAGCGCATTGTTCTCTCACACACCCGGATCTGGGAGCAATCTAAAGTGGAAGAAAAAGAAACGGCTAAAAAAGAAGCCCGGGTAGAAGCGGATAAAACCAAGAAGGCAGTAAAGGCAATCCAGGGCAAAGTTGAAAAGACTACCCTTGGCGATCTTGGTGCATTGGCTGAAATTAAGGCCAAGTTGCAGGAGGGAGAGAAAGGTGCTGATGAACCCAAAGCGGAATAACTTGAACATTTTTAAGATAAAACTCCCTGTAGTGATACAGGGAGTTTTTTATTGAAAAACCGGTCTGTCATAAAATTTTTCGGGTGATGCTGCGTTTTTATTTACCTGGTTCAATCAACTTAGGTACAGGTATTAAATATGGGTGGTATAATAAAAAATTATGTATGGAATAATACACATGCAATCATAAAATCTGCCCTTAACCTCTTTGTTTTATTCCCTGGTCCGGCTTTCCGAATTCAATAAACTCTCAATTATCTAATTATTTTGTTATGTTGATTCCCCGTTTTTTACAGGTGCTTTTTTTCATAAGCATGGCTGGTATCTCCTGGGCGCAGGTAAGAGATGATGATGCTTCCAATGCGGATGTCTTAGCCCGTAAGTACAAAGATGATGATGTAATGTGCATGTCTTCTTACCACTTTTATACATTTGATAAAGGCAAAAACGCGCTCAACGAAAAAGTAGTTACCATCCAGGAAGATGCGGAACTCGAATTTCTTTCTTTGAAGAAGTTTGCCTTCCTGACCTATCCCGAATTCTATAACAGGTTTATTCAGCTAAAAACCTTTAAGAAGGCAGTGAAAGTGGGGGATAAGTATATTACCTCCGCCAAATCTGGAGTGGATCGCTCGGTTACCAGTGATGGCGTTTTTTTTGATGATAGCCGGGTGCAATATTATCCTATTCGATTCTCTGAAAAAGGAGCGATGGCAAGGGTTACTGTAAAAAAAGAATTCTCGGATGGCAAATACTTAACCCGATTGTTCTTTAAAATGTCGTACCCGGTAAAAGAGCAGGTATTCGAATTTAAAGTGCCCGAATGGTTATCGGTGGATTTTAAAGAAATGAACTTTGAAGGGTATAAAATTGAAAAGCAGGAGAACAAAAAAGGAAATTTTACCAGTTATGTATTTATCATGAAAGATATATCCGGGTATAAAAACGAGTTTAAGAGTGTTGGCCGTGCCTATGTTGAACCTCATATTATTGTTCAGATCAAATCATTTGAGAGCAAGAGTGAAGTGTTTAAAGGGTTTGATAAAATTGACGATATATACAGCTGGAATAATAAGCTGTACCAAATGGCAGATAATGAGAAAGAAAAATTGCAGCCCCTGCTAACAAAAATTATCCAGGGAAAAACCAATGATCTTAATAAGATAAAAGCTATTTATTACTGGGTACAGGATAATATACGGTATATCGCGTATGAAGATGGGTATTCCGGTTATATTCCTGCTTCGGTACAGGATGTGGCTTCCAAGAAGTATGGCGATTGTAAAGGGATGGCCAACCTGCTAACGGAGCTACTTAAATTGGCCGGTTACCAGGCACATTTTACCTGGATCGGCACGCGCCAGTTACCTTATAAACAATCTTTGCCGGCACTTTGTGTAAACAATCATGCTATAACGGTATTGAATTTCCAGGGTAAGGAATATTTCCTGGATGCTACAGAGAAATATGTCGCCTTTGGCGAAAACGCTTTTCGTATTCAAGGCAAAGAGGCCCTGATCGCTAAAGGGGATAAATACGATGTAAAAGAAGTGCCGCTAACTACCGGCAAAGAGCATAAGGTTTCAACCAGGGCGGATCTTAATTTATCCAATGAAACTTTATCGGGGAAAGTAAAAGTGGTATTAACGGGTAATGAACGTACCGATTTCCACCAGGCATACCAAAGTTTGCCGCTTAACCTCCAGGAGGAATTTCTAAACGATTACCTGGAATTTGGCAATAGCAATGTGCAGGCGGCCAATATTAAAACAAGTGATCTCAAAGACCGGGAACTGCCGGTAACCATTGAAGGCGATGTGGATCTCACTAATTATGTTAACAGCATTTCCGGCGATAAATATGTAAGTATTGATTTCTTTCCTAAAACACTGGATAGGTATATGCCCGATGAAAAAAGGGTGAATGGGTATGATTTTGATTATGTACTCAGTTACGATGATGATATCTCGCTCACCATACCCGCCGATAAGATTTTTGTGGATGTACCGGGTAAACTGGATATGGCTTATGAGGGGTATGAGTTTAAAGGGGAGTACCAGGTATCCGGGAATATGATCACACTTAAGAAATCACTTACCATAAAGAATAGTGTAATAAAAGCGACTGATTTTGAAAACTGGAAGAAATTCCTTGAAGATATTAAAGAGTTCAACAAGTACTTCTTAAGTGTCACTAGAAAATAATTTTGAGTATGAAACGAATGGCTGAATCTTATATTCCGTATTTATTTTTTTTATTGCTGTTGTTGATCGGCTCGCTTCCGGTAGAAGCGCAGGATATGATCAATGAAGATTTCCTGGATAATATTGAAACCAATGCAAAGTTTATACTGGAGGAAGCGGCACCTGCCTTTTCGATTTTGGTGGTTCCGGATAAATGGAAGAAAGAATCGGCCACAGTAATCGGTTATAAAAGAAGTATACTTTTTGATAAAAAATCGAGCGGTGGTTTTTTTACTGCCAAAGACCGGAGTGTATACTTTTTTGAAAAAGTTCGTTTCAAAATAAAGCTGAACGATAATAATGCGGTAGAGAATTTCTCGCAAATTTATTTTCGATACAGCGAAAAAGAAGATGGATTTATTGCGCGTATTATCAAACCGGGTGGTGAAGTAGTTACTGTTGACCTGAAGGACGCGGTGAGTATTGAACCGGGCAGCGTAATGCCCGAATTCTTTAAAAGTTTCTTTGATCAAAGCTACGGGGCCCAGCGAAGATATTTTAAAGTGGCGATCCCTAACCTGGAGCCCGGCGATATCCTGGAATATGTGGCTAATACAAAAAGCAAACTCAATGTCAGTGGATTGGGTTATGTGGAGTTTACGCCACAGTATGAAATCTGCAGCAAGCATTACCCCGTAATGCATAATGAAATAATTATTGAAACGGATGATAAATCTTTTTTTAAATCCCTATCGCTGAACGGGGCGCCGGAATTCAGGAAAGAAGCGCCCGACGATAAGAATTTTTCAAAGTATGTATTTGTTGATAAAGACCGCGGAACCGAAAAGGATGTAAATTTTGTAAAAGAAATGCTGGTGTACCCGGTGGTCAAATTCCAGGTAGTATATTCCAACAATGCGCAGGTAAAAGGCGCGCTGATCGGTCAAAAAGGGGAATTGAAGAACGGGTTTACCAAAGAGGAACTCGCTAAAAAAGCGTGGGAGGATTATGAAAGTACGGGCGACTACCCATTCAGTTCTAATTCGTATTATACGTATACTATCCAGAGCTTCATCAACGATAGTTGGGCCGCATTAAAAAAACTGGGTGCCAAAGACTGGACGGAAAAAGACTATATTAAAAATGTTTATTATTATATCCGAAATAAGGTATTATTCCAGAATAGTTACCTCAGCGACAAAGCCTATGCATACATATTTGGGTCCTTATTGTTCCAGAGAGATATAAAATCAGACTTGCTTATCAGCACCTCTAACTATATTGGAAATTTTAAAGACATTTTATTTGAGCAGGAGATTCGGTACGCAATAAGGGTAAATAATCAGTTATACTTTAATTGTACAGATCACTCCAACCCGGGCGAATTGGTTGAATCATTGTTGGGCAACGAAGCCTATATCATCAG
>JANMBO010000047.1:0-61022 GCA_031360425.1 Chitinophagaceae bacterium
GGCTTCTCCACCCCTATAACAAATTATGTAATTGATTTTTTACCCATGTCTATCGGCCTGGGTTCTACCAATTTTACCGGAAGAGCTATGATCGATTATCAACGCGGAAAGTTTACGGTAACTGGTTCGGCGGCCTATGTAAGAAGAAGTAACGTAAAGATTGACCGCACTTCTTATTTCGATACAGAGTTACGGCTAACCAACGAAGTGAAGATGCCCGATGCGGAGCAGTATCAACTTCGTACGGGTTACCGGGGCAAATACCTGCTGGCGGAAGCTACCCTTAGCAACTGGACAACAAAGGGCGGTTTTGATATCACCCGTAATAATGCCCCTTTCCCCAGCAACCGTATGAATGCAACAATGATAGGAGCTGCTGTAAAATACACACTTCCGGTTCATACCAATCTATCTTTCCTTGCCGGAGCGAATTATACCGTTGCCGGAAGAAATGTAGGGCAGACTTCTGCATATAGTGCAGGTGTTTTTTATGCTTTTTATTTTAATAATAAAGCAAAGAAATAAACCAATCACAAAAGATATAAATAACGAAATATGAAAAAGAGATTAGGATTGGCTGGTGCAACAGTAATTACACTAATTTTTGTAATTGTCTCCTGTTCTAAATCCATTACCGGGCGAACGGATAATACCCTGGCTTTACAGCCTGCCAAAACAGATATTAATGCAGGAACCTGGAAACCTATTTTGCTTACCTCACCCACCGAATTTTCGGTGGCCGCACCCACTGCTACCACCACACCCGACTATGTTGCACAGGTAAATGAAATAAAAACCTGGCAGCAAGATATTACGACCGAAGAAAAAAAAATCGTGAAATACTGGAGTGCCGGTGCAGTACTTCGATGGAATGAAATATTACGCGAACTGGTAGCAAAGCATAATCTTCCTCCTTATCAGAATGCAGATGGTAGCTATCCTTTTCCAAGCGCCAACAATCCATTGGCTTATCCGCAATTTCCCTTCGCCAATCCTCCCTATGCTGCACGTGCCTATGCTTACGTAAGTGTCGCGCAATATGACGCACTGGTAGCTGCGCATTATTACAAGAAATTATACAACCGGGCAGCTCCCTATACAGTGGATGCTACAGTAAATGCACTGATACCTAAATCCGATTTGCCCTCCTATCCTTCAGAAGATGCGGTGGTGATCGGTGTTTCAGTAGAACTGCTGAAGTTATTATTCCCGGGCGACCAGGATTATATTCAGTTAAAGGCAGAAGAACATAAACATGCCCGTTTAATTGCAGGCGCAAATGTAAGAAGCGATATGGAGGCGGGTGAAGCATTAGGTAAGGCAGTAGCACAAAAATTTGTTACCCGCGCAAGAGGCGATCGGGCAGGCGCTGCTGTGGGCAACCAGGCATTGTGGACACAATTAGAAAATGATACCAGGGCAAAAGGAGAAATTCCCTGGATAAGCCTGGAAGCACCTAAACGTCCTCCTATGTTACCCTTGTTTGGAAAAGTAAAAACGTTTTTATTCGATTCCTTGACGGCGGTATCGCTTCGACCCGGCCCTCCTCCATCTACGAATAGCGAACAAATGAAAAAAGAAACGGAAGAAGTATATGAGTTAATGAAAAATCCTTCCAGGGATAAGATTGCCATCGTTCATTTTTGGGCCGATGGAGTAGCTACCTATACTCCGCCCGGTCACTGGAATGCTATTGCCGCAGAAGATTTCATCAATAAGAATTACAGTGAAGTTCGTTGGGCAAGAAATATGGCCTTATTAAATATGTCCTTAATGGATGCAGCAATTGTTTGTTGGGATACTAAATATTATTATTATAATCCACGCCCTTCTCAATTAAATCCAGCTATTAAGACAGTTACCGGCCTTCCGAACTTCCCATCCTATATATCTGGTCATTCCACGTTCAGCGGGGCAGCTGCAACCATTCTTAGTTATTTAAATCCCGAAAAAGCGACCAGTTACGATGCCATGGCTAAGGAAGCTTCATTGTCCAGGATGTATGGCTGCTTACATTATAGAAGTGATTGCGAAGCAGGATTGGTGGTAGGAAAAAATATCGGCAACTATGCCGTAACCCGTGCGCAAACCGATGGAGCCGGCAATTGATCTAAATAAGTAGATGCGACCCATAATTTTTTGAGGGATTTTAATAATTAATCGTTCAAACTAAAGCTTTGGCTGTTCTCAGCGGGAGCGGTTTGACGATTTTTGCTAACTGCATCAACTTGAATAATAATGAAAAAAATCTTTTGGATCGGATGGATCGGTCTCTTGTTGTTTGAAGTAGCCAATGTATACTTCATCATGCCCATGCCAGGGAGCCAGCAAATGAACAGTATTGATATTGCCTACTTTCTTCATCAATGGCGTTGGTTGTTCCGTGTTTTTTTTGGGTTGATGATGATTATCGGGCTTCTGCGTTCGAATTGGAAAAGAAAATGGGTATTGAGCATTCCTTTGGCCGTGTTAATTGCTGTTGTTTATATGACCAATTTTGTAATGGCTGCCGACCATATGTTCTATCAATCCTCTTCCAAATTAATGACCCCCGCTGCGAAAAATACCGTGGATTTAAACCGGCTTGTTATTGGAGTAGTGAATAACGGAGAAGCAAAAGCCTATCCTATCCGTTTCTTAGGTTATCATCACCAGGTTCAGGATACCATCGGTGGCAAACCGGTTATTGTAACCTATTGTACCGTTTGTCGCACCGGTCGGGTGTATGAACCAATCGTAAAAGGAAGGCACGAACAATTCCGCCTCGTAGGTATGGACCACTTTAATGCTATGTTTGAAGATGCTGCTACCAGAAGCTGGTGGAGACAAGTAAGTGGGGAAGCTATCAAGGGTTCATTAAAAGGACAACAATTGCCGGAGGTATTCAGCTCCCAAACCTCCCTGTCGCAATGGTTACAAATCAATCCGAATTCCCTAATCATGCAGGCCGATCCGGCTTTTATCAAATCATACGACAGCACCTTAAAATATGAAAGTGGTGCGAGTAGAAGTAAACTTACTGGTACTGATAGCCTATCCTGGAAAGATAAATCCTGGGTAATTGGTATCAAAGCGGGTAAGGAAAGAAGAGCGTATGACTGGAATAAACTTATGGAACAAAGAATAATTCAGGATAAGGCTGGAAATATATCCGTACTGCTGGTGCTGGCAAAAGATAATAAAAGTTTTTTTGCCTTTGAAAGACCAGGAGAAAAGGTATTATTTGAATTGAAAGGGGACACCCTCGTTTCCAATCATTATCATTACCACGTTAATGGGAAGGGCATAGATACTTCTTATTCTCTAAGACCATTACCGGCTTACCAGGAATTCTGGCATAGCTGGCGGACTTTTAACCCCGGCACTTCCCGTAACTGAGTAAATCAATATTCATTCCTTAAAAGAGTTCGTCACGCAGGCAACGGGCTCTTTTGTTTTTGTATCTTAGTGGCACAACTTCGGCTATGCAAAAAAATACCTTACTTATTATTTCTCTTTTTTTATCCTGGGGTGTATGGGGCCAAAAAGTGAATACACCCGACCTGGTTTATGGACAACTATTTCACGATGTACAAATGGCAAAGGTATTCCCCGATGGAAAAACTTTTGTGGACTGTATTCCGAAACGCAATCCAAAAGATATCATGTATGATTACGGGCTGATGAAAGGTCCGAAGATGGATCTGAAAAAGTTTGTAGAAGACAATTTCGATTTGCCGCACACCCCTCAACTCAACTATATTACCCAGGAAAAGGACGTGGTAATGCATATCAAAAACCTGTGGGGAGTTTTAAAAAGAGAAGCTGATGTGGTAGTGACAGGGGAGGGTCCGGGTGGTTCTCACTATTCTTCCTTGTTACCTCTTCCTAATTCCTATATTGTTCCCGGTGGACGTTTTCGGGAAATCTACTATTGGGATTCCTATTTCACAATGCTGGGTCTTAAAGAAAGTGGCGAAACAGAAATGATCGAAAACATGATTAAGAATTTCGCATTCCTGATTGATACCTATGGTCATATTCCTAACGGAAACCGGAGTTATTATCTCAGCCGTTCACAACCTCCTTTTTTCGCCCTCATGGTAGAACTGTTGGCGGGAATAAAAGGAGATTCCATTTACCAGCAATTCCTGCCTCAATTGGAAAAAGAATATGCCTTCTGGATGATGGGCGAAGCAAAACTAAAACAGGGTCAATCAGCAGCTAGAGTAGTAAAATTAAAAGATGGTACTTTATTAAACCGGTATTGGGACGATAATACTACCCCCCGCCAGGAAAGTTACCGGGAAGATGTGGAGACAGCCGAAAAATCAGGCCGTAATAAAGCGGAGATATATCGCCATTTACGGGCCGGTGCTGAAAGTGGATTTGATTTTAGCAGCCGCTGGTTCAAAGAAGAAAAGAATATTGGTTCTATTCAAACAACTGATTTAATACCGGTGGATTTAAATTGCCTGTTGTACAAATTAGAATTGGTCATTGCCAGGGGAAAACTGATCAACCGCGATGAAATTTTATCTAATAAATTTCGTAAGAAAGCGGACTTGCGCCGTAGAGCCATTGATAAATACTGCTGGAACAAAACGTTGAAATATTATACAGATTACAATCAAAAATCAGCTAAACAATCTTCTATCGTTACCCTGGCCGGCATGTATCCCTTTTGTGTATTCCAGGGTAAACCAGATTACCTGAGTTTATTGGCAAGACAGGCAGCGGAACAAATAAAATCCAAACTATTACAACCCGGAGGTGTTACCACTACTGCCAATTCTACCGGACAGCAATGGGATGCCCCCAATGGATGGGCGCCCCTGCAATGGATGACAATATGGGGATTGGATCGCTGCGGCCAAAGAGAATTAGCGAGAGATATAGCCCAACGCTGGATTAAACTTAATAATGATGTTTTTCTGAGAACCGGAAAATTAATGGAAAAATACAATGTCGCCGACACCAAATTAGAAGCGGGTGGAGGAGAATATGCCGGGCAGGATGGTTTTGGATGGACAAATGGTGTATTGTTAGCGTTGATAAAGAATTATGGTATGCCGAAAGAATAGGGGGAAAAGAAGGTTTGCGGTTTGTAGTTGAGCCACCGAAAATTAAAGAGTCTTAATTATATGGTGAATTAATGAAGAATGTAACATGGACAGCGATGTTGATATTTTTCCATTACTCAAGTTTTTCACAGAGTAGTAACTACAAATCACAAACTGCAAACTCTATACAAGCAATAACCATTTCGGGAGTTTGAAACACTATGCGCTCGGAAGTTGGAAAAAATTACATTAATTTTCCCATCGTTTCATGCCGATTACTATTTTTCAGTACCCCCCTTCTTAATTTTTTATTTTTCATTCATAATTATTAATTCCTCCAATTTTGCTACCCAACCATTCGGTTCCCCCCGTACCTTTGCCCAAAATTTTTGCATGCGCCTTTTAGTTTTTTTCCTTTTATTACTGGGTTCTTACCTCCAAAGCTGTTCGCCCAATAATGTAAAAGAAGACAACAGTCTCAAGAAATACTTCGAAGAAAATAAGGTTACCGGAACATTTGGATTGTTTGATAACGGCCAGGGAAAGTTCACTATTTATAACCTTTCCCGATTCACCGATAGCATTTATTTGCCGGCGTCAACTTTTAAAATCGTTAATTCATTGATTGGTATTGAAACGGGTGTGGTAAAAAATGATAGTGCCATAATAAAATGGGATGGTTTTACCCGCGGCAGACCCGAATGCAACAAAGATTTGATCATGACAGATGCATTTCGAATATCCTGTGTTCCCTGGTACCAGCAACTCGCCCGGCTCATTGGAGAAAAAAATATGCAGCATTACCTCGATACAGTAGGTTATGCCGCCAAAAAAGGAAGATTTGTGATCAAGAACAACCTAGATACATTTTGGTTAAATAATGATGCGAAAGTGACGGCTGATGAGCAATTAGGCCTGGTAAAAAAATTGTATTTCGATCAATTGCCATTTCAGAAGCGCACACAGCAGCTTGTCCGTAAAATGATGCTGATGGAAAGCAATTCCAATTATAAGCTGAGCTATAAAACAGGCCTGGGTACTGCAACGAATGGTCATCTAATAGGGTGGATCATTGGTTGGATTGAAGAAAACCAGCATCCTTATTTCTTCGCATTACAGGTAGAAACTGCTGATCAGTCTACAGATATACGAACGGTGCGCATGAACTTGCTGAAGAGTTGTTTAAAGCAATTGGGGTTTATGGAAGGGAAAAAATAATGCTAATTCACCATTGAAAGTACTCGCAGCAGTTGGATTGGTGTGATTCTTGGATACAATTGTCTTTACCCTTCAAACAAGCTATTTCCATCGTTTGAGTTTTCAGTTTGAACATATTAAATTATTGCCGGTCCTGGCCGTTCTTCCCGTGCTGATCCTCCTGTTTATATGGGCCGTGAAGAGGAAAATAGATACCCGGAAGAAAATAGGTAATCCGGTCCTTGTAAAAAGTCTTACCCGGATCTATTCTTCGCAAAATTATTTATTCAAATTTCTCCTATTGTTACTCGCTTTAACAGGCATAATAGTCGCTGTTCTTAATCCACAAAAGCCAGGGAACAGCACTAATGTAAAAAGAGCAGGAGTAGATGTGGTCATCGCGTTGGATGTAAGCAAGAGTATGCTGGCGGAAGACAGCAAGCCCAACCGGCTGGAGAAAGCGCGGCAGTTTATTTATAAATTGCTGGAAGAGTTAAAAGATGATCGTATTGGCCTGGTCCTATTTGCCGGACATGCTTATTTGCAGATGCCGCTCACCACTGATCATAGCGCTGCCCGCATCTATATACAAAACGCTTCCCCTGATATTGTTCCTACTCAAGGCACCGTAATCAGCGAAGCATTACGTCTCAGCAACAGTGCTTTCAACAGTAAGGAAAGAAAGTTTAAATCGATTGTACTGATTACTGATGGAGAAGATCATGATGCGGAAGCACAATCAATGGGGCCTTCCCTGGCCGCAAATGGAGTAATGATAAATACCATAGGAATAGGTTCACCAGAAGGATCGAATATTAAGGATCCTGCTACCGATTCTTATAAGAAAGATGCGTTGGGTCAAACCGTGGTCTCAAAATTAAATGAAGGCTTGCTGCAACAATTAGCTGCTTCCTCCAATGGAGTATATGTTCGATTGGATAATTCAGCTGAAGCGGTAAAAACAATCCGCGCCCAGCTGGATACTATCGAAAAATCGCCCTTAGAGGACAAATCCTTCCGGGACTATAACAGTTATTTTTACTGGTTCATTGGTATAGCCCTTCTATTTTTAGTTTTAGAATTTTTATGGCCCGAAAGAAAATGGAAACCCGCTTGAAACTATTTGCCACCATATCATCCTTTTGTTGGTTATTATTTACCACTACAGCCTGGGCTCAACCGGAAAATACAGCTATCGCCGATGGAAATAAACTTTATAAAAAAGGTAAGTTTGATAAAGCGATTGAGGCATACCAGTTGGCTTTAACGCAAAATCCCAGGAATGCTGTTGCCCGCTATAACCTGGCTGCGGCTCTTTTCCGGAATAGTAAACTGGAAGATGCAGAAAAGGAATACGAGGGAATCGGGCAACAAACAAGCGATAATGGGCTTAAACAAAAAGCTACCTATAACAATGGAGTGTCCCTTACCAAGCAAAATAAATTAGAGGAAAGTATTGCTGCGTATAAAAAAGCGCTTCATATGAATCCCTCCGATGAAGAGGCGCGCTTTAACCTGCAGAAAGCCCTGGAAGAATTGCGAAAGAAAAACAAACAGCCCGACAAAAAGAATCAGCAACAAAAAAAGGATAAAAAACCCGAACCTCAAAAGCAACCGCCCGCTAATAAAAAAATGATTGAGCAATGGTTGCAATCACTCCGCCAGAAAGAACAAGAAGTTCAAAAGAAGATGCAGCAGAACAAAAGCCGGTCGGTAACGCAGCCGGAGAAAGACTGGTAGGAAGAGTTCGGAGTCGGGAGATCTGAGTCTGAAGTCCGGAGCCTATAGCCAATAGCCGGGAGCCGGGGGCAACAAAAATGAACCTCTTGTCTTTATTTCAACTATTTCACATACCTCTTTGTTATTTTTGCAGCCAGATTGAATTTCAGGAGTCTTCATTTGCAAATTTGCCTATTTGCACATTTGCCCATTTACAAATTATCATGCAAATCTATTCCGCATCACTCACAGAGTATAAAAGACTAAAAACCTCGGAAGTAAAAGTAGGTGACCTGCTGCTGGGGAATTACCATCCCATTCGGGTACAAACAATGACCACCACCGATACCATGAATACGATGACAACGGTGGAACAATCGATTCGTTGCATTGAAGCAGGGGCCGAACTGGTTCGTATTACCGCCCCCAGTAAAAAAGAGGCAGAAAATTTACTGAATATAAAAAACGAGTTGCGCAAGCGGGGGTATACAACTCCCTTAGTGGCAGATATTCATTTCACTCCCAATGCCGCTGAAATAGCTGCGCGCATTGTAGAAAAGGTACGGGTAAACCCAGGTAATTATGTAGACAAGAAAAAGTTTGAACTGATTGAGTATACAGACGCTGACTATGCGGAAGAGATTGAGCGCATCCGTGAACGATTTACTCCGTTAGTGAAGATTTGCAAAGAATACGGAACAGCGATGCGTATTGGCACCAACCATGGTTCGCTGAGCGACCGTATTATGAGCCGCTACGGAGACACCCCAATGGGAATGGTGGAAAGTGCAATGGAATTTTTGCGGATTGCCCGTGCAGAAAGCTATCACAATATCGTATTGAGTATGAAGAGCAGTAATCCGCAGGTAATGGTGCAGGCTTACCGGTTGCTCATCCAAACTATGGATCGGGAATTCAACAATTGTTATCCTTTACACCTGGGGGTAACCGAAGCGGGTGATGGAGAAGATGGAAGAATAAAATCCGCTATTGGTATCGGCAGTTTACTGGAAGATGGAATAGGGGATACCATACGGGTTTCATTAACTGAAGACCCGGAGTTTGAAGTACCGGTGTGCAAGGACCTGGTGAAGAGATATTTTCCACGTCCGAAAGACGGAAAGTCCCGAATTCCGGAAGCAATTCTCCAAGAGCAGAAAGATTCTTACCGACTGCCCGACATACCAACTTCCGGACTCTCTTACAACCCTTTTGAATATAAGCGAAGAAAGACTTTTTCGGTTGATAATATGGGAGGCCATCACGTGCCAGTTGTTGTTTCGGACATGAGCAAGATCCAAAAGATCACGCCCCGGCAATTACAAAGCATTGGTTATACTTATGACGAGGCTACCGATAAATGGAATATAGGGGATGCTGCAGCCGATTATATTTATACGGGCAACCAGGTAATTGATTTTGCATTACCTGGCACGTTAAAAGTTATTGTAAACTCTGCTATATATGCCCAGGTTCCAGATAAAACTAAATACTTCCCGATTTTTGATATTGGTGAATATGCAGACAGTAACAAAAGCGAAGGGATCAATTTTGTTATGATAGATTGTTTCAGCAATCCTGGTAGCATGGCTGATTTCAGCCATATCGCCAACGACCCCACGGTGGTGATTTGTTTAAGCAGTACCAATAAAAACGCGATACAGTCGGTGCGGCGGATGTTTGTAGAATTGGAAAATAAAGAGATTAATAATCCGGTCATTTTAATTACCGATAGCAGCTGGCAAACACCAGACGAACATTTAATTCATTTTGCTACCGAAACCGGCGCCCTGTTATTAGATGGATTAGGAGATGGTATTTGCCTGGGATATACCGGCAAAGCGCAAATAGATAATACCAAAGGATCGGGAAGAACCTACCTCGAAGTAAAAGATGGTTACCAGTTCACAAATAACACCGCGTTCTCCATATTACAAGCTACCCGCACCCGAATATCCAAAACGGAATATATTAGTTGCCCGAGTTGCGGTCGTACATTATTTGATTTGCAGGAAACCACCGCAAAGATCCGGTCTGTCACCAATCATTTAAAAGGGCTCAAAATTGCGATTATGGGCTGTATAGTAAATGGACCGGGCGAAATGGCTGATGCCGATTTTGGATATGTGGGAAGCGGGCCAGGGAAAATTACCCTGTACAAAGGCAAGGAAGTTATTAAAAGAAATGTAGATAGTACCGTAGCCGTGGAGCAATTGATTTTATTACTGAAAGAAAATGAAGCCTGGGTGGAACCTGGTTAAGAGAAGGTGACATGTATATCCCTTTTTAGATTTCGGTTTACGACTATGGCCCCTGGCCTTCAGGTTCCGAACTACCGACTACGGATTTATTATCCTTGCTCCTTCTTCTAACTGCATTACATAAAGCTCGGGCGTTTTAGTAAACTGTTGCTGATAATCTTGCTGTATTTGTTTGGTAAAATTTTCAATTTTATTTTCCTGAACAATATTAATGGTACATCCTCCAAAGCCTCCTCCCATCATGCGCGCTCCAACCACTCCATTTATTAGTTTAGCTTTTTCCACCAAAAAATCAAGTTCTTTACAACTTACTTCGTATCGTTTACTCAATCCTTTATGAGAAGCATACATCATTTCACCAAAACCAGGAAGATCATTATGGCGCAGCGCGTCACAACCTGCCAGTAAGCGCTGGTTTTCGTTCACAATATAGGTGCAGCGATCATAAACAGTGGCGTTAAATTCTTTCCAGTGCCGGGTCAATTGTTCATAGCTGACATCGCGTAATGATCTTATATCCGGATAATATTTTTTCAGTAACTCCACACCTTCTTCGCATTGTTGCCGGCGCAGATTATATTCGGTGCCCGCCAGCGAATGACTGACCATTGTATTAACCAGCACAATTTTATATTCGGGGAATTTAAATGGAATGTATTCATACTCCAGGCTACGGCAATCCAATTTCATAGCATGACCAGCCCTACCATGCAAGCTGGCAAACTGGTCCATAATACCGCATTGTACACCGGCAAAATTATGCTCTGTTTTTTGTCCTATCACTGCCAGTTCCATTCGGCTGTAATCGAGATTAAATAATTCATTCAATGCAAAACCATAGGCCGAGCATAGAGCGGCCGATGAACTCATACCGGCACCCACCGGTACGTCCCCATCAATTAATACATCAATTCCTTCAATATCAGTACCCGTTTGTTGTACATAATAAGTTACACCCAGCAGATAATTAATCCAGCCACTTCGGGGTTGCGTTTCGTTTATATCAAATGAAATAGATTCGGAAAACTGTCGGGCAAAAACATTCACCTCACTTGTTCCATTTTTAGCAATTGCGGCATATATTCGTTTATCAACAGCGGCAGGTAATACAAACCCTTTATTATAATCCGTATGTTCACCAATGAAATTGATACGCCCGGGAGCTGCTACCAGCAGGGGTTCACGACCATATCGTTGTACAAATTCCTTGAGTAATGAGGCAGTCATCCTGTAAAATTGTAAATATTAGGAATAAAAATAGTCAAATCCTCATCATTCAGTCACAATGAAATTTTCTTCTCAATCCATAACAGAAAAGGATCTATCTATTGTCCGGTTAACCGACCATAGTACGCAGACAATGATAGATATTTTACCAGGTTACGGGGCCATTCTCCACGCGTTTACTATTCAAACAGCCAATGGTCCCTTTAATATTATCGACAACTATCCCGATAAGAAAGCGGTAGAAAGTCAATTGTCAACTTCATTCAAAAGCGCTAAACTGTCTCCTTTTGTATGCCGGATTTCTGATGGCACCTATCAGTGGGAAGATAAACGATACGAATGGGGTACCAAGTTTATGGACGGATCGGCCATACATGGGATATTATATAATAAGCCGTTCAACGTAGATGATCAATATTCCAATGATGAACAGGCCGCTGTCCGGTTAAAATATCAGTATAAAAAAGAGGATGCGGGGTACCCATTTAATTATTCCTGCGAAATATTGTACATCCTGCATCCCGGTAACATGTTACAAATAGAAACGACTGTTCACAACCTGGAAGATATTAGCATTCCAATAGCCGACGGATGGCATCCCTATTTCACCCTGGGCGGAAAAATAAATGATTATCAATTGCAGTTTGCATCAGACACCCTGCTTGAGTTTGATGATAAACTGGTGCCCACCGGTAAATTCCTGTACGACCCTTCATTTATTGAACCCAACCAAATCGGCGATCGATTTCTTGATAACTGCTTTCAACTTCAGTTGCAAGAAGCTGTTCCGGTTTGCGTGATGCATAATTCCGCTAACCAGCTTACCCTGCTTTTGTATACTAATTCAAATTATCCTTACCTGCAATTATTTACTCCCGACCACCGCAATAGCATTGCTATCGAAAACCTGAGCGGGGCTCCTAATTGCTTTAACAATGGAATGGGATTAAAAATACTTCTTCCCCGTCGTACAGAAACATTTAACGTCTGGTATCAACTGACGCTGGGCTAAAAACAGTTATCTTGCCGAAAATAGTTTGTATGAAAAAACTACAGTGGCTCCCGGCCATTTTTATTGTCCTTTTTTTATTCGGTTGCTACGATGTAAATGAAGAAATAGTACTTAATGAAAATGGAACCGGCCAATTCACCACCAAAATGGACATGAGTCAACTGATAGATATGATGCAGAGCATGGGCGGCGACCAAATGAACCAGGAAGGTCTCGATAAAGTAATTGATACCGTAATATCAATGAAAAATTTTGCTGACTCGGCTAAAGATATTACTCCTCAGCAACGGCAATTACTTAGCAGAGGAAAACTGCACATGCAAATGAACATGAAAGAAAAACTATTTAAAATAGATACTGATTTGCCATTTAAGAGTTACGATGACCTGCAACTTCTTTTGTCTGGTGCAGGTAGCATGTCGGCCCTGGGCGATGCCATGAAAAAAGTATTTAACAAAGGGGCCGGTGAAAAGACGGACCAGCCCGATACAGCCAAGGACCCGGGCCTTGACCAGCTCACCAATATATTTGATGTGGTAGCAAAAAATGGAACGCTCAGTAAAAAAATCAACCAGGATAAATTTAAAATCCTGATGGAAAAACCGGAAATGGAACAGATGAAACAATTGACCGGTGCCGGTATAGAAATACTGTATACCACTGTAATAAAATTGCCGCGCCCTGTTATCAGTGCCGATAACCCACTTATAAAATTATCTGATGACAAAAAAACAGTTACCCTAAAATACAACTACCTGGAACTGTTCGATAACCCGGATAAGTTTTCTTATACGATTACCTATTAACGGTTAATTTCTTTGTGTATTCTTCGTGATGTATTTTCTTTAGGTACTTCGCGTTGAAAATTTTTACTACTAAGAACACCAAGTATATCACAAATAGCGCTTCTTGTTTAGGTGGTATTACCTATACGCTTTACAGATTTGTTTATGAAACACCGTTGGCTGCTATATTTATTTGTTATTAACCTGCTTGCAGAATTAATAGTCCTTTATTACGGGTTAGGATATCTGCAAAACATTACCAAGCCCCTGCTGATGATTATAATGGGATTGCTTGTTTTGCTGCAACCTATCATCGGTAAAAGAATCAAGGTACTTCTCTTATTTGCCATTATTTTTTCGCTGGGGGGTGATGTATTTTTATTATTCGACCAAAGCGGCGGTCCAACCTTTATTCTTGGCCTGCTTAGCTTTTTAGTGGCCCATCTTTTTTACATAGTACTTTTTCTGCATATCAAAAAAAACCAACTGCCACAACGAAGCTGGAATCCATGGATCATATCTTCACTCTTACTTTATGTTGCTGTATTATTCTATATTTTAAGTCCGAATTTAGGAGAACTCAAAATCCCGGTGGTTATATATGCCCTTGTTTTAAGTGCCATGCTAATTACTGCCATTCACGCCTTCCATTTTACAAACAATAACGGGAAATGGGTAATAACCGGTGCGTTCTTATTTGTTATTTCCGATTCGTTGCTGGCCATAAATAAATTTTATACTCCCTTTGCCTTCGCGGGCTTGGCTATTATATCAACCTATGCCCTCGCGCAGTTCTTAATTATAACAGGTGTTACAAAATTTACCGGTTCAACTGATATGCCCTAATTTTACTTTTTTATTTTTATTATGCGTCAAACTGATTTCCTCGTTATTGGCTCCGGTATTGCCGGATTAACTTTTGCTTTAAAAGCCGCCAGGCAATTCCCTGATAAAAAAGTGCTGGTAATTACCAAAGCACAGGCCGACGAAACAAATACCAAGTATGCCCAGGGTGGCATTGCCGGAGTGTGGGATGCCGATAAAGACAGTTTTGATAAACATATTGAAGACACCCTTATTGCCGGAGATGGACTTTGTAATAAATCCGTTGTAGAAATTGTAGTAAAAGAAGGAGTAGAACGTATCCGCGAAATCATTGAATGGGGTGCTGAATTTGACAAAGAAGCGGATGGTGACTATAAACTCGGGAAAGAGGGCGGTCATAGTGAATACCGGATTCTTCATCATAAAGATGTTACCGGTAAAGAAATGGAAAGGGCGTTGCTGACAGCCGTTGATCACTTTAAGAATATTGAGATCATTAAACATTGTTTCGTAGTGGATCTTATCACCCAGCACCATCTCGGTTACCTGGTTACGAAATCTACTCCTGATATTGAATGCTTCGGGGTATATGTTCTCAATCGGGAAACTAATCAGATCGAAAAAATCCGGGCCCGTACAACCTTATTGGCAACAGGAGGTAACGGGCAGGTATATCGTTCTACTACCAACCCTTTTATCGCAACAGGTGATGGCGTAGCGATGGTCTATCGTGCCAAAGGCCGCATTGAAAATATGGAGTTCATCCAGTTTCATCCCACCGCTTTGTACGAACCCGGCGTGCGCGGACAATCATTCCTGATTACGGAAGCCGTTCGCGGAGACGGTGGCATTCTTCGTAATAAAAACGGGGAAGCATTTATGGATCGGTACGATGCAAGAAAAGACCTTGCCCCCCGGGATATAGTAGCCCGTGCCATAGATAGTGAAATGAAGATCTCGGGTACTGAACATGTATTTCTCGATTGCCGACATATGGATCAGCATAAATTCCTGGAGCATTTCCCCAACATATATGAAAAATGCAAATCGATTGGAATTGATGTGGCCAAGCATATGATCCCCGTGGCTCCTGCGGCTCATTATAGTTGCGGAGGAATTAAGACGGATGAATGGGGCCACAGCTCCATTAATAATTTATATGCCGCCGGCGAATGCGCCAGCACCGGATTACATGGTGCCAACCGGTTAGCCAGTAATTCATTACTGGAAGCAATGGTATTTGCTCACCGTTGTTTTGTGGATGCAACAAATAAAATAAATGCGGCTTCAACCGGCTCGCCGCTAAACCCGGGGAGAGGGGCAGGTAGTGAAGTTCCTGATTGGAATGCAACGGGAACTACTCAACCCAAAGAAATGATCTTAATAACACAAAGTTTAAAAGAGGTGCAGCAGATCATGAGCGATTATGTAGGTATTGTTCGTACGAATGTGCGGTTGCAGCGTGCTATCAAACGCATCGATCTTTTGTGGGAAGAAACAGAAGCGCTGTACGAAACCACTACCTTATCACCACAACTATGTGAGTTGCGCAATATGATTACGGTAAGTTATCTTATTGTAAAGTGCGCTTCCTTTCGTAAAGAAAGCCGCGGATTACATTTCAATACAGATTATCCCGGTAAGAGCGAACTGGTGCAGAATATTGTATTGTAAAGAATGGCGATTCAGGTTGCATGATACGAGCTTCGATGTTGCTGACAAAAGATAATTTGTTATTGCTTTGAGATTTTGTACCTCGTAACCTGCATCTCGAATCCCTTATCCGGTTTTCCGTTTCAGCCCTATTAACTTATCAATTATTCAACTATTTCCACTCCATGCAAGCAATGATCTTTGCTGCCGGACTTGGCACCCGCTTTAAGCCCTGGACCGACAAACATCCCAAGGCCCTGGCCCTTGTAAATGGCAAGTCATTACTCAGGCGTAATATTGAATACCTGCACCAATATGGTATAACAAGGGTAGTAGTGAATGTGCATCATTTTGCCGACCAGGTAATAAAAGAAATAAAAGATAATAAGGGTTGGGGTAGCGAGGTTATTATCAGTGATGAACGCATGGAATTATTGGAAACCGGGGGTGGGTTAAAGAAAGCAGCCCCCCTTTTCAGCGAAAACAGCGTAGTTATAATCAATGCCGATACTCTAACCGATCTCAATTTGAATGATATGGCCAACTATCATCAGCAGCAACAATCCCTGGCAACTCTGGCGGTTACCAACCGGTCCACCTCCCGCTATTTTCTTTTTGATGAAAAGGATACGCTTTGCGGATGGAGGAATACCAAAACCGGCGAAGAAAAAATTAGTATACCTTCCAAAAATCCTGCTCAAAAAGCATTCAGCGGCATTCATATTATTAATAAGGAATTATTTCCGCTTATAACCAGGGAAGGAAAGTTTTCCATAGTAGACGTTTACCTGGAACTTGCCAAAACGCATATAATAAAAGGATTTGATCATAGTGGAAGTAAGTTTATTGATGTAGGTAAGCCAGAATCAGTAGCATTAGCCGAAATGATTTTCAAATAACTCACAATACAAAACCGTCCATCTCTTGGCTTTAATCCGTAAAACTCCTTCAACAATTGACGATTAACTATACACTATTGACTCTCAACTCCCGACTCCTGACTCCCCACTATTCTCTACCCCATTCGTAGTATAGGCTGTTAGCCAAACTGTTTGTATCTTTCCATACGATTAAATCTTCCTATGGTATTGCTAGATTATATCCAGGTAAAAACCGGCAATGGCTTCGCTGATATAGAATTATACCACGGCGATCTTTCAGCTATTCCGAATGAACATAAAGTGGATATAGTAATACTGTCCGCTTTTCCCAACGATTATACTCCCACTCCAGGCACATTAATCGGGTCATTTGCTGAAAAGGGTTTATCCGTTGAGCAACTATCGAAAGATAAGGAAATGGATTTGCGAAAAAGTCTTTGGTGTTGGTTCTCTAAAGCACTAAACCCGGCGCAGCAGGCACAATTTAATCTTCAGCATATTCTTTGCTTTGAGCCCGAAAAAAGGTTGGATGAAGCCGCCGAATATGTAGCAGATATTTTTCGCTGCCTAAATAACTTCGCTTTTGACGATGATCATAATCATGTTGCCATGCCCACGGTAGCGGCGGGGAACCAGCAGGCATCGGCCATAAAAATAACAGCAGCCATTATTGAAGCAGCTACGTTCTGGTTGCAGCGCGGCCTTCCCTTATTGTCAATAAAAATTATAGAGATAAATGAAGCAAGGGCCTATGATTTGAAAAAAGTCTTTGCTCAGTATAAAGAGCCGGAATTGGCAGAATTAACGCATGAAGCAGTAAGGAAGGAAGAACCTGGTAACTATGTACCTTCTCTCAAAATGGCACCCTTAACTAAACCGGCTGATTCTCCTAAAATAATGCAAGTTCGAGATACCCCAACGGTTATGCAACCAACTGTTGAAGTAATAAACGGAGAAAAAAAACAGCCGGAAGAATTTGATTTCTTTGTTAGCTATTCTCACAAAAACAAAGATCATGTTCGTTATTTTATAGATAGCCTTCGGCAGAAATACCCTTCGCTGCGGTTGTTTTACGACAGCGATAGTATTCCCAAAGGAGGGCAATGGCTGAGAGAAATTTCGCGCTGCATCGATAAAAGCAGGAAGGTGTTGATATTTTTATCTAAAGATTTTGATGAATCACCTGCCTGCTGGGATGAATTTCAATGCGCTAAAGTGCGGCAAAACAAAACGGGCAAAAATATTATTATGAATATTTACCTGCTCAATCATCCGGAATTACCTTCTATGTTTGAAATATTCAACTGGATCGATTGCCGGGAAGCCGATAAACAAAAACTGGATAGTGCCATTGCGGATGTCATTAATTCGATTGATAATTGAAGAGGAGAAAGGTTAACCTATTACGGTAAGTAATGAATTAGTGATAAGCAAAAGAGATCTCCATAAGCCAGGGGATCATCTCATATCCGTCATCCCCGCATCTCACTTTCGCAAAGCTACGGTGAGTAATGCTTATATCCAGTATCCCGCATGCCGCATCCTCCCTATTGCATCAGTTTCTTAAACAATCATAAACTTATCTACTATGATCTCCCTTAAACAACACCTCAGCAACGAATCAAACTGCAAACGTATTTTGGCACTTGATGGCGGTGGCATACGAGGTGCCATTACCATCGGTTACCTCGAACAAATGGAAAAAATACTGAGCGAGCGGTATAAAGATTTCATTAAGCCATCCGATTTCCGTCTTTGCGATTATTTCGACCTGATTGGCGGTACCAGTACCGGTTCCATCATTGCTGCCTGTTTGGCTATTGGAATGAACGTAGCCCAGATAAAAGAAAAATATTTTAAACTGGGGGGAATGATTTTCGAAGACAAAAATAAAATCTGGGACATATTACATATAAGGAAAGCATTAAGGGCCCGCTTTGATGAAAAAAAGCTCAAAGAACACCTGAAGCAGGCTTTTACAGATGAAAATGGAAAGGATATTTTATTAGGAGGGCCACAAATAAAAACCGGTTTATGCATTATTGCCAAGCGGGCCGATACCAACAGCACCTGGACACTCAATAACCATTTTAATGATAAATTTTTTAATGATGCCAAATTAGGGGAGAACGCCAATATCCCTTTGAAAGATGCCGTACGAGCCAGTGCCGCTGCACCCACTTATTTCATACCCGAGATCATCGATGTAGGAAATAAAGAAATGGCGGCCTTTGTGGATGGCGGAGTTAGTACGGCTAACAACCCTTCCCTATTCCTGCTAATGGTGGCTACATTAAAAGGATATTCGTTTCGATGGAAGATGGGAATGGATAATATCTTCCTGGTTTCATTGGGCACAGGAACCTCTTCTTTAAAAACTACCGTGGCTGATATATCCGACAACTGGCTGCTCAGTTGGGCCCAGTCGGTACCCGATATGCTGATGCAGGATGCCAGCTGGTTAAACCAAATCGTATTACAATGGATCTCCCGCAGCGATACCCGCAAATACATAGATATGCAGATTGAAAAAATGGAAGATGATTTGCTGACCAACGAACCCATGCTTACCTACAATCGTTACAATATAGAAATGTCTAAGGAATATTTGAAGCGCCTCGGATTTGAAGAGGGCAAAGACTATAAAAACCTTGCCCACATAATTGAAATGAGTAATGGGGAGAATGTAGAGATCCTTTATAATATCGGGGCGGCCGATGCAAAGAATGACGTTAAATCAGCGCATTTCAGGCCGGTATTTGATCTAAAGCCATAATAATCTAATCCAATCAATTAATTATTGCTTCACGATATTTTATCAATCATATTAATGGCAGTAACTACCTTTCCGGTAAAATTACCGGTATGAGAAAGATCATTGCGTTGTTCCTTGTACTGCTCCCCCTGATTGGCTCTACCCAATCAGCGGCAGCGTTAAAATCCAAACAGGTTACCTTGCCGAATGGATGGAAACTAACGCCAGCCGGTCACTCGCTGCCTTTAGGAGATCTTCCTTTGAATATAATAGTTTCTCCCCGCAAAAAATTTATAGCCGTTACCAACAACGGGCAAAGTGTACAGTCGATTCAACTGATCGATATCAAATCAGAAAAAATATTGAACAGCGCAGTAATTGACAAAAGCTGGTTTGGACTTGCCTTTTCCACCGATGAAAAATTCTTGTACGCTTCCGGGGGCAACGATAACCGGATACTAAAATATGGGATAGTCAATAATAAGCTTCTGTTGAAAGATAGTATCCTGCTGGGTAACAAATGGCCCGAAAAAATCTCTCCGACCGGGTTAACCATTGACGATGCCAAACAAATACTGTATGTAGTTACCAAAGAAAACAATGCCCTTTACATAATCGATCTCAAAACAAAAAAGATCATAAAACAAATACCATTAGGCGCAGAAGGCTTTACCTGTGTATTATCTCCAGATAAAAAAGAACTGTACATTTCATTATGGGGCAGAGATAAGATATTAGTACTGAATACGCAACAACAGGTACTTGTTGATTCAGTTATGGTGGGTGATAATCCCAATGATATTTGTTTAACCAAAACCGGGCAATACTTATTTGTTGCCAATGCCAATGACAATTCCGTTTCAGTCGTCGATATCAAAAAAAGAAAAATACTGGAGACATTAAATGCGGCATTGTATCCGGATGCTCCCAGCGGATCTACCAGTAATGGGGTTGGGTTAAGTACGGATGAAAAAACATTATATATCGCTAATGCCGACAATAATTGCCTGGCGGTATTTGATGTTAGTAAGCCTGGCTTCAGCCGTTCCAAAGGATTTATACCAACGGGCTGGTATCCTACCAGCATTAAAGTAACGGGTAACAAAATTTATGTAGCCAACGGAAAAGGGTTTACTTCTAAAGCCAATCCTTACGGTCCCAACCCGGTTGCAAAAAATGAGGAAGTAAATTACCAGGCAGGCGATAAAAAACGACCGAAGGAAGTGGAATATATAGGAGGGTTATTTAAAGGAACCTTAAGTATTATTCCTGTTCCTTCAGAAAAACAATTGAGCGGTTTTTCCCGGGCAGTGTATAACAACTCTCCATACAATAAAGAAAAGGAATTGATGGCAAAAGGCGAAGTTGGCAATCCTGTTCCTATGAAAGTTGGTGAGCCTTCTCCGATAAAATATGTTTTCTATATTGTTAAAGAAAATCGCACATACGACCAGGTGCTCGGCGATATGAAGGAAGCCAATGGAGATGCCAGCCTTGTACTATTTGGAGAAAACGTAACACCCAATCAACATAAACTTGCGAGGGAGTTTGTATTATTAGATAACTTCTATGTGGATGGAGAAGTAAGCGCCGATGGACATAACTGGAGTCTGGGCGCTTACGCTACCGATTATTTAGAAAAAACATGGCCCACCGATTACGGCGGCCGTGGTGGCAATTATGATGCGGAAGGAAACCGTTTGATCGCGAATAACAAAGGCGGATTTTTCTGGGATCTTTGTAAACGCGGGAATGTAAGCTATCGCACGTATGGGGAATTTGCGGATGATTACAAAGCCAATATACCCGTATTGGAAAATCATTTTTGTACTTATTATACCAGTTGGGATCAACGAGTTCGGGATACTACCCGGGTAGCGCAATGGAAGAGAGATTTTGATTCGATGCTGGCAATTAATAAAGTTCCTCAATTTAACTCGCTGCGCCTGATTAACGACCATACGGAAGGATTAAGTAAGGGGCGGCCTACTCCTTTTGTACATGTAGCCGATAATGATTGGGCAGTAGGACTATTTGTTGAATACCTGAGTAATAGTTCAATCTGGAAGGAAAGTGCAATATTTATTGTTGAAGATGATGCACAGAATGGTCCCGATCATGTAGATGCGCATCGAACTACTGCCTATGTAGCTGGTGGGTATGTAAAAAGAAAGCTGGTGGATCATTCAATGTATTCTACTTCTTCCATGTTACGCACAATGGAATTAATCCTGGGCCTTCCCCCTATGACGCAATACGATGCAGCCGCCGATCCCATGTGGAATTGTTTCTCCTCTACACCCGATCTTACTCCCTTTATTTCGGTGGCATCCAATATTGATCTTAATGAAAAAAATATGGTTATCAACGAATGGCAACGAAGATCGGAAACATTCAATCTAACTAAAGAAGACGCGGTACCGGATGTAGAATTTAATATGGTTTTATGGCATGGCATCAAAGGAAGTCATGTTCCTTTTCCCGGGCCAAAAAGAGCGGCGTTTGTTAAGGTTGAAAGAAAACACAAAGACGATGATTGAGCCTGGGAAAATTGTGGAACTTAAAATCTTATTGCCGTAAAGCCTATCCTCATATTATTTATCTAGCTAAAAGAAGGAAAAGATTTTGCAATTTCCTAATTGACTTGATTTATAATCTTTGTGTCAATGCGCCCTACCGAATATTAACGAGCACATAAGTTCATAGGTAAGTACTCCCAATAAAATCATAATAAATTTTTTTTTTGCTTACAACCGCCCTGGGTTGAGCGCCTCATCCGGTTCGGTTCTGGCGCTAGCCAGAATGCGTAAGCAAGAAGCGGGTGCAGCGCGATACCCAGGGTGACGGCCACCCGGCCATGAGGGATCAAGCAGGTTTCAATATTTTTATAACTGAGTTTATTAAAATATAAATGATTCAGATGATTTTTTGTTTCTTCAAACAATTATCCATACCCTCCATCAGTTTATTTTATATTATTTTCGCTCCTAAATAAAAGTGGTGCATGCAGTCGGTAACGGAAGCTATTAAGGACTTATATAAAAAATGGAGCGGACAAGAACCCCTTCGTATTGAGCTAATACCACAAGCCGGCTCCGACAGGCGTTATTACCGCATTTATACATCGGGCGAACCGGTGATTGCTACGCATGGTATAAACATACCCGAAAACGAAGCGTTCATCTACTTCTCGGAGCATTTTGCCCTTCAATCATTACCCGTTCCGAAGATACTGGCGGTATCCGATGAAAAAACAATTTACCTGCAGCAGGATTTAGGCGATATTTCCCTACTCAACAGGTTAGAAAAAGAAGGATTTACTGCCGGCATGTACGAACTTTTTAAATTTAGCCTTCAACAACTTGCCACGCTGCAGGTTAAAGGTCATCACCAGTTAGATTATAGCCGTTGCTTAACCAACCAGGAATTCGGCAAACAGGCAATAATGGCCGACCTCCTTTATTTCAAATATTATTTTTTAGATGCCTTACGAAAACCGTATGACAAAACTAAACTGATTGATGACTTTGATGCGCTTAGCAGTTACCTTACGCATACCGAATACAAATATTTTATGTTCCGCGATTTTCAAAGCAGGAACATTATGGTACAACCTGGTAACCAGGTAAGTTTTATTGATTACCAGGGAGGAATGAAAGGAGCCCCACAATATGATGTAGCGAGTTTGTTGTGGCAGGCAAGGGCTAACTTACCTGACGACTGGAAACAAAACTTGCTCAACGATTATATGGATTCTTTTGAAAAATTTATTGGTCACTCCATTGATCGTGCCATTTTCAAAAGCCGGTACAATGGATACGTATTGATCCGTTTATTACAGGTATTAGGAGCTTATGGGTTTCGCGGATTGTTTGAGCGAAAGGCACAGTTTCTCACCAGTATTCCGCAGGCGCTTTCCAATTTAAAATGGTTCGTCGAAAAACAGAGTGTAGGTATTTCGGTTCCTGAGTTTCGCAAGGTGCTGGAAATCTGTTTATCGGATGAAATTATTGAACAGTTCACCCCGCTTCGCGCTACGGAGGAAACACCATTAATTATAAAGATTCATAGTTTTAGTTTTCGTAAAGGCATTCCGGAAGACAACAGTGAAAATGGCGGTGGTTATGTATTTGATTGCCGAGGCATATTAAACCCCGGTAGATTGGAACAATTTAAGCCCTTAACAGGTCGTGATAAAGAAGTAAAAGATTTTTTAGAACAACAGACCCGCATGCCGGAATTTTTAAACAGTGTGTTTGATAATGTAGATATAACGGTGGAAGATTTTATTCGTCGAAATTTCAGCAGCCTCATGATTAATTTTGGATGCACTGGTGGCCAGCATCGTAGTGTATATGCAGCCGACGCGCTGGCCCGTCACCTGCGCAATAAGTTTCAGGTGAAAATTGAATTGAAACATATTGAGCAGGAAGCGAAGAACTGGATTAATACTCCGCCGGAGGCAAAATGATTGATCATTAAAATTTGTTTTCACTCTAAGTAAAAAGGTACAAAAAAGAAATGTTGAATAAGACCTTTTCAAGACAACGTCATTTGGAAAACAACTAATAGCTTGCTGTTTGAATAAATTTTTATTGCCTAGATGAGAATCTTAAATGGACTGCCTATTTACTCCCTCTGCGTATGTAGAGGGCAGGGGTGAGGTGAACCATCAAAACACTAAAATGTAGCCATTCAATTGTATTAAGGAATTTTTATTATTAAACCGAACGTTGTAAAACTGTTTAATGTATTATCCAGTATATATTCCACTCTATCTGATTTCCTTATTACCATTGAGAGTTTTGTATTTTTTGGGCGATGCTGTTTATGGGTTGATGTACTATATTATCAGGTACCGTAAAAAGGTGGTGATAGAAAATCTACTCATTGCGTTCCCCGAAAAAACAGAAGAGGAACGGAAAAGAATCGCGAAGGATTTTTACCACAATTTTGTCGATACTTTTATTGAAACATTAAAGTTTATTTCCTGGAACCAGCAGGCGGTTGAAAAACGATTCACCGCCGATTTATCCGGTTTTGAAAAAGCATATGCCAGTGGTAAAAATATTAATTTGGTTGGCATGCATAACTTCAATTGGGAATATGCAAACTGGTGGCTGGCCGCCAATCTAAAATATCCCTGGCTGGGCATTTACATGCCGGTTGGCAAAAAGGCGCTCGACCGGATCATTAGAAACATGCGCGGCAAATACGGTACTATTTTATTACCCGCCACTGATTTTAAAAAGCACTATCTGAAATATGCGTCCACACTTCATGTTCTTGGCTCAGCAGCGGATCAAAGTCCGGGTAACCCCGAAAACGCGTACTGGGCTATTTTTTTTAACCGACCCACTGCCTTTGTAACCGGCGTGGAAAAGGGAGCCCGCATTAATAATTCAGCCGTGGTATTTGCCCATTTTTATAAAGTGAAGCGTGGATATTATCATATCGATACAGAATTCATCACTGATGATCCCAATTCAATACCGGAAGGAGAGCTCACCCGATTATATGTACAATACTGCGAAAAATGCATACGAAAAATACCCGCTAACTATTTATGGAGCCATCGTAAATGGAAGCATGCATATAAGGAGGAGTATGGAAAAATTCTATAGAGAGGAATTGGATTAGTATTACCTCCACATTATTTCATACATACAACAATGGAATTATGTAAGTGCCGTTGCAAGTTTATCGTTTCCAGTTTATCGTTTACCGTTCTTAGTTTCCATCAGTATTTATTAATTGTATGCTCACTGATTTCATCGTAATTCAGAATTTCAACAACGATAAACCACAAACCATAACCCGCCTGTGGCAAACAGGCTATAAACCATCAACCACAAACTCTTAATATTAATTCAGCACACTATTCTCTTTCCCCTGCTCAATCTTCGATTGCTCTTTAATACTTTCCCATCCACCCAAAATATTGCGCAGATTATGAAGGCCCTCACGCTTGAGCAACGAACTGGCAATTACGCTGCGGTATCCTCCCGCGCAATGTACATATAGATTGTGTTCATCATCGATATTAGCCATGCTGGCGGGATCGGTCATTTCGTTTAAAGGGATATTCACCGCATCTTTTACATGACCATCTGCAAACTCGGTTTCCCTTCGCACATCCACTACTACCAAAAGATCATCAAAAGGAATATCCATAGCTAATTCATCCGCTTCAATGTTTATGATCATATCCGTTTTTTCACCGGCATTTTTCCATGCCTCATATCCTCCCTCCAAATATCCGCCCATTCGGGAAAAGCCCACGCGGGCCAGCCGGGTCACTGTTTCTTTTTCTTTTCCTTCTTCGGTAACCAGTAGTATCGTTTTATCAAACGGTAATAAGCTACCGGCCCATTCGGCAAATCTTCCTTCTAGTCCAATAAACACGGCACCCGGCACATAACCCATGCTAAACAGGTTTGCCGGGCGGGTATCCAATATTATTACGTCTCCTTTTATTAATTCTTTAAAACCAGAAACTGATACCGGCTTTAATGCGCTTTCAAATATCTTGTTCAAACTGTCATAACCCTCTTTATTGATTTGTGCATTCACCGGAAAGTAATGGGGCGGTTCCGTTAACCCGGTCGTAACTGATTTAATAAATTCTTCGCGGCTTTGTGATTGCAACGCATAATTAGTTTGCTTCTGCTCCCCTATGGTACTATAGGTTTCTGGTCCCATATTCTTTCCGCAACTGCTGCCCGCTCCATGAGCAGGATAAACTATTACCGGATCAGGTAAACTGATTATTTTTTGCTGAAGGCTATCGTACATCATGCCGGCCAGTTCCTGCGAAGTAAGCTTGGCATCTTTTTGGGCAAGGTCCGGCCGGCCCACATCACCTACAAACAATGTATCCCCTGTAAATACCGCATGCGGGTTGCCTTCTTCATCCTTTAATAAGTAGCAGGAAGATTCCAGGGTGTGACCCGGTGTATGCAATACTTCAATAGTAAGTTTTCCCACAGTAAAACTTTCTCCATCTTCGGCAACATGCACGGGAAATTTTGTTTGTGTTTGCGGGCCGTACACTATGGGCGCGCCGGTAGCGTTACTCAGGTCGATATGACCACTAACAAAATCAGCATGAAAATGTGTTTCAAAAATATATTGAATAGTTGCTTTGCGTTCCTCGGCGAGCTGCAGGTATACATCAATATCACGTAAGGGGTCAACGACAGCGGCCTTTCCTTCGCTCTCAATATAATAGGCAGCTTCGCTCAAACAGCCGGTATATAATTGCTGAATATACATACTTAAAATCTTTAGCGCAAAGGTAGTTTTTAAAAGACAAAAGCGGAAACCGCCATGCCTCCGCTAACTACATCCAATCATTATTTAACAAGGATCAGGAAATCAATTCATCCACGCATTTCATTATCTGCTCAATACGCCGGGTGCTGATGGAATAATAAATGAACTTCCCATCCCGGTCTGTTTTCACAATACCCGCCCTTCGTAAAATAGCCAGGTGCTGGGATGCTACCGATTGCTCCAGGCGCAGGTGCACATAAATTTCTGTAACAGTAATACGTTTCTTTTCTTCTACCAGCTTCACAATTTGCTGGCGGAGTTTATGATTGAGTGCCCGCAAAATCATCGCCCCTTTCTTGAGGCTTACAAAATCAACTTTTACCGAAATGTCATCTGCAGTCAGCAGCATGGAATAATTACTTGCCGTATTCATAGATAAGCAGTCTTTTTGAATTTTGATTAGGAAAAGGTAATTGTCAAATTTAACTGCAAAACAGGTATAATAATGACGAAACCCAGTAATAATTGCTGTTGGTAATTATTTAGGATGAGTGTAAAATTCCTTAAGGTAAACGGGTTCCGCATAGGCAAGCAGGGTGAACTGGTTGCTTACATATTTTGAATAAGAAAGCGAAGAAAAGGCCGGACCTCCTGCAACTACTTCTCTGAAAGAAACATTCGGATGAGGGCAAATTGATTGCCATTTACCGGCGCCGCTTCCGAAAAATATTATTACAGAAGAATCCAATTGTTGTTTAAAACTATTTTCGGAAAGTATCAGTGCGCAAGGACCCAGCATTTCGTCCATTTGTTCATTATAAACTGCAGCAAATACCTCCATGCGCCGGGCATCAATAATCGGGCAATAGAGGGTTGATGGAGACTTTGGTGGATTGGCGGTTTGCCTGATTACCGCCGCTGCCATTACTTTTAATGTACTCTCTGTAATAAGAGGAATGGATAATGCGTAACACAACCCCTTGGCGGTAGCCATTCCTACCCGTAGCCCGGTATACGAACCCGGACCGGCTGTTACAGCTATTGCTTTCAGGCTCTGCAAGGCATATCCGGCCTCTTTCATTAACTGTTCAATGGCAGGGTGGATCCATTTAGCATGATCCTGTTGTTGCTGATTAATCGCCGCTGCTATCATCACTCCTTCCATTGCCAGGTAAACCCCTGCTGTTTCAGTAGCTGTATCTATATGAAGAATAAGAGACATAATTAATAATTCAACAATACTTCTTGGACAAATTGTTTTTTATTGCTCCTCAAGTAGACGGATTTCTTTTTCCAGGGCGGGTGCTACGGAATAACGTTGATCATTTTTTCCTAATTCAATTAATAAAGAATAAATATGGCCGAGTCCGATCTTTTCGCTCCATTCAAAGGGTCCGAAAGGATAACTCGTACCTAATTTCATAGCAATATCAATTTCTTCTTTGGTACTTATTCCGTCGCCAAATGTAAAATACGCCTCATTAATAATGGAGGCAATAATACGGGCAGTTATCATTCCTGCTATATCAGGAACCAACTGATAGTTCCAGCCTAGTTTATTGAAGAATTCTTTTACTACTATTTGCTGTTGCGGGCCGGCCAGTGCCACTTCAACTATATCTCTTTGTAAGAAACCTGGCCAGGCATTGATTCGTATAAAGTGAGTTCCCGCAGCTTCCGTGCAGTATTCAACTGAATTAATAAAAAAAGGAAAACCCGATCGCATACTCAACTGCTTCGATCTTTCATTATCAGGAGTAAAAAGAAGGTCTACATATACATCAGCCACGGTAGCTACCAAGGTTCTGACCGAACCGCACCATAATATCTCCACTTCACTGTTCACCGGTTTCGACAGCCATTCCTTCTTTAACACATCATCTGCCAGTACAGCAATTGTCATTAAATGAAATTTGTTGCAAAGAAAGAGGATAAATTTCAAGTCCGGAACATGGTCTCCCTAAAGACCAGAAGAAAAGTACATGTACCCTAATACTTCCGGTCTTTCTGACTTTCGGTCTTTCTGACTTTTACCTACATTTGCGAATGGAAAAGAAAATCATCAATACCCCAAATGCCCCGGATCCTATTGGTCCCTATAGCCAGGCGGTACAAGCAGGTTCCTTATTATTTATCTCCGGACAGGTAGCGATTAACCCTTCTACCGGTAATATAGAAGCTACTGATACCATTGGAGAGACCCACCAGGTAATGCATAATTTAAAAGCGATTTTAAGCGAAGCTGGTTTGGATTTCAGCCATGTACTGAAGACTACTATTTTCTTAAGTGATATGAGTTTGTTCGTTACAGTAAACGAAGTATATGGCAAGTACTTTAACGGCAGCTTTCCCGCCCGCGAAACAGTAGCGGTAAAAGGATTGCCAAAAAATGTAAATGTGGAGATTAGTATGATTGCTTCAAAATAATCGGGAGCCTGGAGTTAGGAGTGAATACTCCAAACTCCAGACTTTGAACTCCGAACTTATTTAAGCACTTTCAACTCTTTCCCCACTTTCGTAAACGCGGCTATTGCCCTGTCCAGATGCTGCTGTTCATGTGCAGCACTCAATTGCACCCGAATTCGTGCCTGGCCTTTTGCCACTACCGGGAAGAAAAATCCTATTACATAAATTCCTTCTTCTAATAATTTGGCGGCAAAATTTTGCGCTACCACTGCATCATATAACATGATAGGAACAATAGGATGATCACCCGGCTTGATTTCAAACCCCGCTTCCGTCATTTTGCTGCGAAAGTATTTGGTATTGTTTTCCAGCTTATCTCTTAATGTTGTTGTTTCACTCAGCAAATCAAGCACTGCAATGGAAGCTCCCACAATCGAGGGCGCCAGCGTATTGGAAAAAAGATAGGGCCTCGATCGTTGCCTGAGCATCTCAATTATTTCTTTACGGCCGCTGGTAAATCCGCCCGATGCGCCACCCAACGCTTTACCCAGCGTGCCGGTAATAATATCAATTTTCCCCATTACACCCCGATACTCATGCGTTCCACGCCCGGTCTTTCCCAGGAACCCGCTGCTATGGCACTCATCAATCAATACAATGGCATCATGCTTTTCCGCGAGGGCTACTATTTTATCTAACTGGGCAATGGTCCCATCCATACTGAATGAACCATCGGTAACGATAACACGGCTCCTTGCTTCCTGCGATTCAATAAGTTTTGCTTGGAGGTCATCCATATTATTATGGTCATACCGAAAGCGCTGTGCTTTGCATAAACGAACGCCATCAATAATAGAAGCATGATTCAATGCGTCTGAAATAATAGCGTCCTGTTCGCCCAATAGGGGTTCAAATACTCCCCCGTTAGCGTCAAAAGCAGCTGCATATAAAATAGTATCCTCTGTTCCGAGGAAGGTAGAGAGCTTTGCCTCCAATTCTTTATGAATATCCTGCGTACCACAAATAAATCGTACACTGCTCATACCATAGCCACGATAATCAATATATTTTTTGGCCGCCTCAATTACCTGGGGATGAGAAGAAAGGCCGAGGTAGTTATTGGCACAAAAGTTCAGCACCCTCTTCCCATTAACAATAATCTCTGCGCCCTGCGGCGATTCTATAATTCGTTCTGTTTTGAAAAGCCCGGAGCTTTTTATTTCTTCCAATTCACGGGAAATACGTTGTATAAATTTCTCATTCATGAAGCATCGTTTTTGTGAGGCCAAAAATAGGGAAAATGAGTGTGGGCCGCAGATTTGATCAAGAGCCGGTACATGGCATTTCATTTCATCCCTTATATTCCGCATTCTGCCGGGTAAATGACACAATTAAGGGAATATTTACTTTTCCTGTAACAATTTCAAAATAACTTCGTCCTATAATCAAAAGCAACTGTTATGTTTCGAAAAACCTTTATCCGATTGTTTTTGGTAACCTTAGTAGCCACCGCCTCCCTCCTTGTTTTTGCAGCAACTCACCAAGAACAGGTTAAGAATGAAAGCCAGGTGTGCAAGGAATCAAATAATGATTGTGAATCTGGCCGTTTCAAGAATGAATTTATGATCTTTGAATCGATAAGCCGATCTATTCTAGGTACTGTTACCAATTAACTGAAGTACTGATTTTCAAACATATAGAATTCAGAAGAGGCCCAATTAAGCCTCTTTCTTTTTATAGGAGAAGAATCTTAATTTGTTTGTAACATTCAAAGGCCACCATGCGTATTACGTCTATATAACTTGTAACTGTTCCTGCTTATGACCGAAAGAGAGTATAATCAATGTGTGAATTTGTACGCCGATAACGTGTACCGCTTCATCCTGAAAAATCTCCGGCATGAGGAGGATGCCAGGGATGTGGTGCAAACAGCATTTGAAAAAATGTGGGTGAACCGGGCAGAGGTAGATAATGCAAAAAGTAAGAGTTACCTGTTTACCGTAGCGTATCACCAGATGATCGACCATATTCGAAAAACAAAACGGATCAGTTTGAAAGATGAATTCAGAGAAGATATACGTATCACCGACAGGCCGGTCTCGAATGCAAAAAAAATATTAGAAGAAGCGTTGAGCCGATTAAGTGAAACACAACGCTCGCTGGTATTATTGAAAGATTATGAAGGATACTCCTATGAAGAGATAGGTAAGATCACGGGATTAAACGAAAGCCAGGTAAAAGTGTACTTACACCGGGCCCGAATTCAGTTAAAGAATTTTTTAGTAAGCCCTGAAAACGTATTATAAAATGAACATCACCCGCCATAATTACGAAGAATACTTTTTACTGTATGTCGATAACGAGCTGAGTCCGTTTGATAGAAATGCAGTTGAAGTATTTGTGCAGGACAACCCAGACCTGAGAAAAGAACTGTTGATGTTTCAACAATCGGTTTTGCATATTGATAAACGAATGCTGTTCGATGATAAAGCTTCTTTGCTAAAAGACAGCAGTCCTGCCAGCCCCGTTAATGAAACTAATTGCCAGGAATATTTTTTATTATATGGAGATGATGAATTAATCAATGAAGAAAAGGACCAGGTAGAACAATTTGTATATAAATACCCGCAACACCAGGCCGATTTTGAATTAATACAGCAAGTGCGTTTTGCGGCTGATAATAGTGTAGTGTTCCCCGATAAACAATCTATATACCGCCGCGAAAAAGACGAAAGAGTGATTGTAATGCGCTGGTGGCAGATTGCCGTGGCCGCTGTGGCTATATTATTTATTGGTGGGGCTGGCTGGTATTTTTCAATAAATAATAATGCTATCAAGGGCGTCCCAATTGCCAGCACCGAAGTGGATACACTTTTACGGAAAACTATTATTGCCACGCCTGGTAAAAATGATAATATCACTCAAATGATACCTACCGAAATAAAAACGGTTGATAATAGTACCATATCAGGTAAAAAAATTATTGAAGAAGTACAAAAAACAGATCGAACTGCCGGTAAGGAGCAACAACCTGTTTTGGTAAAAAATATCATACGTGAAAAAATAAATTCTGAAAATGGCAGTAACATTCTGAAAGACGCAAACGTTACACCTAATGAAATGGCGATGGTAAAGGTGCCGGATCAGCATAAAGAATCAACTGAAGAGATAAGTACAACTAAACCTTCCATCATTGATGAAGCGGTTAGTTTTGAAAAATTAGGGGAGAATGATCCGCAATCCAATGCTTCTTACGCAAATAACACCAGCGATCGGATTGAAGTTCTTAATACAACAATTAGTAATAAAAACAGGATGCGTGGTTTCTTCCGCAAAGTAAGCCGGGTAGTAGATAAAGCAACCAGCTTTGGCAACGGCGATAACAGCGATAACAAAAAAGGACTACGAATTGCCAATTTTGAAATAGCATTAAAATAATCAGATAATCAGTAAAAAAATTTAGTATGAAAAGGATAGCAATACTCCTGACCGGAATTTGTTTTGCCCTCACCGCAACAGCCCAAACAGATACTTCAAAAGCTGAACAAAGTGATACCATTCGTATAGGCAGCATGATCATTATTAAACGCGGCGACAGCCATTCGAAAGGTGATAACGATGTCATTATCCATAGCCGACGTAATACTTATAAGCCTTCTAATGTTTCCACCAATTGGTTCATTGTTGACCTGGGCGTTAACCAGTTTGATGATAAAACCGACTATACTTCAACGGCTATTCAAAATACAGCTACCGGTTTTGCACCCGGATCTGATAAAGATTGGTTCAAACTCCGTAATGGCAAATCCATTAATGTAAACATTTGGTTCTTTATGCAGAAGCTGAATGTGGTTAAACATGTAGTAAACCTTAAATACGGTTTGGGGCTTGAATTGAATAACTATCATTACCGCAAGAATGTGATCTATCAAACACAACCAACCAAGATTATTCTTGACCAAAGTACGGGCTACAGCAAAAACAAACTGGCTGCCGATTATTTAACAGCGCCCATTATGCTCAATTTCGATTTAACCCCGGGGCGCAAAAATGGATTTGGTTTCAGCGCCGGAGTGAGTGCAGGCTACTTATATAGCAGCCGGCAAAAAACAAAATCGGAAGCGAATGGCAAACAAAAAGTATGGGATGATTTTGATTTAAGACCCTGGAAAATATCTTATGTAGGAGAATTGCAACTGGGCTTTGTTAAACTCTATGGATCGCTGGCTACTAAAAGCATGTTTACTAAAGGCCTGGACCAAACTCCCTACAATGTGGGAATACGGTTTAGTAATTGAGGAAGAGAGATACGAAATGGGGGATTAATCAAGGTGTTGTTAAATCAAGCAAAGGAAGATGAACTTTCAAGTACACCAAACCATAAACCATAAACTATAAACTCTTTCCGATTTCTCTCCTATTTAGCTTTCACCGGTGTTCTTCTGGATGCCGGTTTTATTTTTTATTAACCAAATAAGCTCCTGAAATTACCAGTACAATACCAATCACCTTTTGCGCAGAGATCGGGCTCACCCGCATTCCCATCACGCCAAAATGATCCATTAGTAAAGCAGTAACTAATTGCCCCGCTACTACCAAAACAAACATTTTGGCCACCCCAATTTCCTGAACGGATAATAAGATCACTGTAACAACAAATGCGCCCAGCAAACCACCTGTTAATTTATACCAGTCAATGTCTGTATAGGCCAGGAGGGTTGGAAATGCCTGTTTTGAAAAAAATAATAATAAACCCAACGCGGCAGTTCCTGTTAAAAAAGATATAAACGCTGCCAGCAGAGGGTGATTAATAGCCAGTCGTAACTGGCTGTTAACCCCCGATTGAATAGCGATTGCTACTCCAGCCAGTATAGGAAGAATATAAAAAAGAGATTTCATGTTGATGGAATTTGTGAAAGCAAGTTCAGTAATTTTAACAAGCTGTCCGAGTGAAATAAAAAATAAATCAATTCACCCAGCTTCCATTATTATTATTCTTATTTTCATTTTTTAAACCCCATTTTATATGTCGTATAACATCATCGATATCGAAGGCATCGGACCAACCTATGCTGAAAAATTGAAAGCTGCCGGTATTAAAATCACTGACGACTTGCTGGAAATGGGAGGAACCAAAAAAGGCCGGGAAAAAATTGCTGCTTCAACTGGTATTCCGGAATCGCTTATTCTTACCTGGGTGAATCATTCCGACCTGTTCCGCATAAAAGGAATAGCGAGTCAATTTTCCGAATTACTGGAAGGAGCGGGAGTAGATACCGTTAGGGAATTTGCCCAGCGTAATGCGGAAAACCTTCATGTAAAACTCACCGAGACGAATGAAAAATTCGGGCTGAGCGGTCGCGTGCCATCGGTGGAGAAATTGAAACAAATGATTGAAATAGCCAAAACACTGGAAGCGAAAGTGAGTCATTAATATATTCTTAACGATTGAAAATCACCACCTGCGACAGTTGATTTTTTTTCAATTTCCTGTTAAAACTTATTCACAGAAATAATACGGATCAATTTTTGCTCGTTATAAAAAGACTGATCTGCCCCGGTAATATTCAATAAAATCAATCACTTAAACAATTTGCCATTCGCCCAGTCTATACGTTAAAGCAGGTTTATATGAAGACAAAAATTGTTGCCGGTATATTCTTTCTCGTGGCTTTGGCATCCTTCTCTTTTCGTGATATTGAAAAAAGAAAAGTAAAAAGAGAGATGCGGAATTCCGATCCAACGGGATCCGTTTATATTATTATTGATAAATCGGATTATGAACTGAATGTATATGACGAAGAGGGTTGGTATGCTACCTACCCGGTAGTTTTTGGCAATAAAGATCTTGGGGATAAATTAATGGAAGGAGATAAAAGAACTCCGGAAGGCAATTTTAAAATCATTTCAAAAAGACCCCATGAAAAATGGCATAAAATGCTGATGCTCGATTACCCCAATAAAGATAGCTGGCTGAAATTTAAGCAACGAAAAGCCGCTGGCGAAATACCCCGCACCGCACGAATTGGAGGGGGCATTGCAATTCACGGTACCTGGCCCAATGATAATATCGTAGTAGATGATTTCACCAATTGGACCCAGGGTTGCGTATCGTTAAGAAATGAAGACCTTGATGAATTGGAAAGCTTTTTACATGTTGGCACGAGGGTAATAATACGGCGTTAAATGTAAAAAAACATATAATGTAAAATTAAAAATGGTCGCCGATAATGGTGACCATTTTTAATTTATTACCTAATAGTTATTGTGAAATGGTTTTGCGTTTATTCCTCCGAATCTCCAGCCGATTTCATCTTGCCAAACTTAATCGCCCTTAAGCAGGAATCCATGTATTTCTTTGCGCCACTTTTGAGGTTCTTTATCACAAATCGATTCGTGTTTAGCTGTTTCATATATCACTAATTTATTGGCATGAAAAGCGGCCACAATATACAGCATTAAAAAAATCACTAAAACGATGCGAAAGATACGGCGTATAAGTTTCATACTTTAAATAGTATAAATTGAATGAAAACTACGATGGGTGTATATTTTTAAAAGATATATTGTTTATTAAACCAACTGCTGCTGCTTGCTGAACGTATATATTATTGAGTGTGCTGATCCTCTCAGCGCTGCCAATGAGGTAGCATTGACAGTTGTTGAAGTGAAGAATGATATTCTGCTAAATCCCACCATCTCCAGCCGGTGGGATTTTTTTATTAAACCAGGTTTCCCGTTTCGCACTACAGTGCACTTATACCATCGCCGCCTCTTATGCTTGTACCTCCTGCTAAATTAGTTTTGCCTATAGTAATTCACTCTTCTTTTATAACTTCCCATTTTTTATTTCTTCTATTATGCCCGGATCAAGCAGCGTAGTAATATCCCCTAAATTAGAAGTTTCCCCTTCGGCAATTTTTCTCAAAATTCTTCTCATAATCTTACCGCTCCTGGTTTTTGGCAACCCGCTTACAAATTGAATTTTATCCGGCTTGGCAATGGGGCCAATGATTCTTGAAACAGTTTGCAAAATATCCTGCCGGGTTAGTTTTTCATCCCCATGCATATGGCTGTAAATGACAAACGCATAAATGCCCTGGCCTTTTATATCGTGTGGGTATCCTACTACGGCACTTTCCACAACGCCCGCATGCATATTAATGGCATTCTCTACCTCAGCGGTTCCTATCCGGTGACCACTTACATTTAATACATCATCTACCCGGCCGGTGATACGATAATTACCATGCTCATCTCTTAATGCCCCATCCCCGGTAAAGTAAAGATTTTCATACGCCGAAAAATAGTTAGTTCGGCATCTTTCATGATCACCATAGGTTGTCCGGATTATAGCGGGCCATGGTTGTTTAATACAAAGGTTACCACTTACATTATTGCCTTCCACTTCTTTTCCATTCTCATCCACTATTACCGGGAAAACGCCTGGTAAAGGCAAGGTAGCATAGGTGGGCACTGCAGGTGTTATTCCTGCCATATTGGATATCAGCATACCGCCCGTTTCAGTTTGCCACCAGGTATCCACGATTGGGCATCTTTTCTTACCAATGTTTTCATCATACCAGTGCCATGCTTCTTCATTGATAGGTTCTCCCACGGTTCCTAATACTTTTAAAGAACTGAGATCATGCCCCTGAACAGGATCTAACCCAAAACCCATAAGCGAACGAATAGCTGTTGGCGCCGTATAAAGAATATTTACTTTGTATTTATCTACGATATCCCAAAATCTTCCTGCATCTGGCCAGGTAGGAATGCCCTCAAACATTAAAGAAGTTGCTCCAACACTCAGCGGTCCATATAAAATATAACTGTGACCAGTAATCCATCCTATATCAGCTGTACAAAAATGAACATCGCCAGGTTGATATTGAAAAACATTTACAAAAGTATAAGCAGTATACACCATATAGCCCGCGCAGCTATGCACTACCCCTTTTGGCTTTCCGGTAGATCCGGAGGTATATAGAATAAATAGAGGATCTTCTGCATCCATTTCTTCTGCAGGGAAGCTTACTACACCGTCTTTTTCAACCTGTGTTTCTGCAAACTCCATTTCATCTTCCCACCATACATCCCTTCCCTTTATCATGGAAACGGGAATCCTGGTTCTTGTATACACAATTACTCTTTTAACAGTTCGGTTTCCAATCAGCGCATCATCTATTACACTTTTTAATGGAATATCTTTATTACCCCGGTAAGCACCATCGCAGGTAACAATATATTCAGCCTGCGCATCATATAATCTGTCCGCAATACTTTGTGCCGAAAAACCACCGAAAATTACACTATGTATGGCGCCAATTCGAGCGCAGCCCAAAATGGCATAGGCCAGTTCCGGTACCATACCCATATAAATACCAACACGATCTCCTTTTTTAACTCCATTATTTTTTAATACCTGCGCAAACTGACAAACTCTTTTATGTAACCGGTTATATGTAACAATGCGCGTTCGATCTTCCGGGTTATTGGGTTCCCAGATAATAGCGGGTTTGTCGCCCATAGTAGCCAGGTGCCGGTCGATACAATTCTCAGTAATATTTAGTTTGCCTCCGCTGAACCATTCTATTTTTGGTTCTTTAAAGTTCCATTCCAATACTTTGTTCCAGGGTTTTCGCCAGGAAAAAGCAGAAGCAACTTCGGACCAGAATGACTCTGGCTCCTCCACACTTTTTTTATAGGCCTCTTTATATTCGTCGAACGACTTTATTTGAAACGGGTATGACATAAAATTTCAGTTATTGTTAATAGGGGTCAATAAAAATACATATTACTAATGATTCTTACCTTCTCCTTTTTGTAAATTACAGTTTCATTTCTTTTAACCACCTGACTGCATATGACCAACCGAACAAATACCAACGGCGTCTGGAAAATAATTGCGGCTTCTTCCACGGGCACCCTGATCGAATGGTACGATTTCTACATCTTCGGTATGTTGGCAAAAACCATCAGTACGCAGTTCTTTCCAGAAGGCAATGCGACCGCCGCTTTGCTAAGCACCCTGGCTATTTTTGCAGCCGGGTTTATTGTTCGGCCTTTTGGGGCTTTGGTTTTTGGAAGATTAGGAGATCTGATTGGTCGTAAATCCACTTTTTTATTGACGCTTGTTTTAATGGGAACTTCTACCTTTTTGATAGGTTGCGTGCCGGGTTATAAGGCAATTGGAATAGCCGCCCCATTACTGGTTTTATTGTTAAGACTGTTGCAAGGACTTGCATTAGGCGGTGAATATGGAGGAGCAGCTACCTATGTAGCAGAACACGCCCCGGTGAACCGAAGAGGGTATTATACAAGCTGGATACAAACCACGGCTACATTAGGTTTGTTTTTAGCGCTGGGTGTAATTCTTGTAGTAAAGAGAAATTTAACCGATGCGCAGTTTAATGCAGAATGGGGTGGATGGCGTTATCCCTTCTGGATATCGATAATATTGGTCATCGTATCCATATATATACGATTGAAGATGGAAGAATCGCCTATGTTTTCCAAACTTAAGCTGGCAGGAACCACTTCTAAAAATCCATTAAAAGAAAGTTTTCGCCACAAGCCAAATTTTAAGATGGTCTTACTGGCATTATTTGGGGCGGTAATGGGGCAGGGGGTGATCTGGTACACGGGCCAGTTTTATGCACAAAGTTTTCTTGAAACGAAATGCCTTATCCAGTTTGAACAAAGCCGAACCATTATGTTGTGGGCGATTGCATTTGCCACGCCCTTCTTTTTATTATTTGGATGGCTGAGTGACAAATTGGGAAGAAAATGGATTATGTTGTTAGGAATGCTGTTGGGGGTGATTCTTTACCGGCCTATTTTTTCTGAATTTTTAAAAGACACGGATGCTAAAGAATGGATGAAAACTAACTATACATCGATAAAAGAAGATGTCAAACAATCGATGTATAAAAACGACTCCCTATTGGAGGTGGCAGTTCAATATGCAACCCCTGATGGATCTTTTTTCACAAGGGTTACCACTGATACGCTTAACAAGCCCGACGTATTACATAGTATGGTACAATCACAGAAAAATGCGGTAATCATAAATAAAAAGGTCAATCTGGCAACTTATATCAAATTCATTTTTCTTGTTTGGGTAATGATTCTGATGGTTACCATGGTATATGGACCTATTGCTGCCTTCCTGGTGGAGATGTTTCCTACCAAGATTCGTTACACTTCCATGAGCCTGCCCTACCATATTGGTAATGGAGTTTTTGGCGGTCTTGTGCCTTTTATCGGGCTATTACTAACCACCACCTATCCGGCCGATCCATTGGTTGGATTATGGTACCCGATTGGTATTGCCGCCCTATGTTTTGTAATTGGGGCTGTTTACCTGTCGAACAAAATTGATGAAGACGTAATGGACTAAACAATGATCACTGGCTGTGCTATAAAAATATTTATATGAATACAATCAAAAAATATCTTGGACTTGTTTGGATGCTGCTGGCACCTATTGTCATTTATATACTGGTGAGCGGTGCCATTACTCATATTGATCTGAATGGAAAAAAAGACATTAACAATCCGGTGATCTGGATTATCATTATTACCATTTTTACCCCCATTGCTATTGGACTTATGATTTTCGGATGGTATGCATTTCGGAATGAATATGAACTTTTGCCTGATGGCCCGGAGGAATTGGAGGAATAGTGTGAGATGCTGGATTCTTGATACGGGATTAGAGATACCAGATACGGGCATTGCTCACCGTAGCTTTGCGAAGGTGAGATAATAGTTATGGGGTTAGAAGTAAGGGGTACGAGATACCAGATACAAGGTAGATCCCCGTAAATCGGATACTACTCTCTATGCACTTCTTAGGAAACAAGTATCTTTGCCGGGTCTATCTATCAAACCACAAAAACAAAAACTCTGCCTTGCCGCGATTCGATTTACGTAAACCTCTTTCACAAACCGGTGATACATTAAAAAAGTTTTCGGCATTTAATCCTATAACTATCCGCAAAAAGGGAACGAGGGTCAAAGCCTTGTTTGCGCTGGCAATGGTTTGCTTTTTCTGGGGTACAACCTGGATTGCTTCCAAAACAGCCGTAAGTTATAATCTTCCACCTATGCAAATGGCGGGCCTCCGCCAGTTGTTGGGAGGCGCAGCGTATGTAATCTTTTTTTTAAGCAAAGGAAGAATATGGCCAAGGGGGAAAGAATGGGCGCCGATACTCATGCTAAGTTTTTTAAACTTCATGCTTTCCAATGGGCTTTCTACCTGGGGGATAAAATATATTTCGGCTGGCTTAGGCTCCATCATCGGGGCGATATTTCCACTATGGTTGGTATTTATAGGGCTATTCAAATCACAAAAAATACCTTCTAAAGCAATTCTTGGAATCATCATCGGTTTTGCAGGCATCTGTGTTATTTTTTATGAGCATCTTGAAGATTTTTTAAATCCCGATTTCACTTTTGGTATTATACTTTCACTAATCGCTACCTGGTCTTGGGCCTTTGGAACTTTATATACTAAAAAACAAGCAGCCTCTTTTAATCCTTACTTCAGCCTTGGACTTCAAATGATGATCTCCGGAATAGTGTTGTATTCCTTATCAGGTGCCGTTGGTATTTCCATCCCATTAAAAAATATTCCCTGGCAAAGTTGGGCTGCTATTAGTTACCTGGTTATTTTCGGTTCTGTAATATCTTTCATTGCTTATTTATATGCGTTGCAGCGGCTGCCTACTGAACAGGCTTCTATATACGCCTACATTAACCCCATTGTTGCCGTACTATTCGGTTCGCTTATTTTTAATGAAAAACTTACGCCTTTTATTGCCATCGGAGGGTTGATAACCCTGTTGGGAGTTTACCTTGTAAATCAGGTATTCCGAAGCAACGGGAAAGAGGAGAAAAAAATAATGACCAGTCAACCTTCGTCGTAATAAGCATCCCAATAAACCGTTTCCTTCATAAACAGTTCAAACAATTGTCGCCAACCCGTAAACTGTTGGGTGGTTCCCAGCATATGATTGTGCCAGATAGAAATAAAAACTCCATTATACTTTTTAACCCGGTTATAGTATTCCATCAGCTCTTCATACGTTTGCTGCGGAGTATATTTTTGTTCGAAGAAAGAATTAGCATCCATAAAACAAAAGGGATACAGCCATAATGAACTTCGTTCTTCTTTTTCCAGGTCGTACCAATAAAATGAAGAACATACGGATGCCCGGAAACCATTTATACTTCCATAACCCATGGAAAAATCTTTTTCAATACCATTAGAAATCAGGTGGCGATAGGTTTGAGGCAGAGAAAGGCGAATATAATGTTGCCGGCTATACTTAACAGGTTTATCCGCTACCACTTCCATCCATTCTGTTTCTTCTTTAAGCAAACGGGCATCATCGCCGCTTTGCCAGGAGGGGTGAATTCCTACCTTATAGGTCTTAGAATAATATTCGATTAACTCCCGAAATGCTTTCCCCCCGGTAGAACTATTCTTATCATACTTGCTTGTTTGTTTTGCTACCAGGAAAAAAAAATATGGTTTAATACGGCAGTATAAATGTAGCGCATCGAGCCATTCAAAACAATCGAATGGATCTTTTTCCTGGCCACTCAGCACCTGCCATCTTTCTTTCATCATTTTCCATTCACCTTTCAAAACAGAACGAAAAAAGCCCCCTGCGTTTCGGAATAAGCCTTTGTGTTTATAACAATAAGCCATATCCACATCGTAAGTAAGCAGGCATTTAAAAGAATTACCGCAGAAAATAAGTTGTGGAAATTTTTTTTGCAATGCTTTTTTAAAATCACTAATCCAAATATTTATTAATGGTTGCCGGAGAAATCCTTCTTTAAAGGCCAGCGACTGCTTATGGTCATACCGGCCATATTCGTCTTTGTAATGCGGAAGGTATTCTTCATAACGGCTTAGTAAATAAAACGAAGCGGCCAATATGTCAAATGGAAAATCTCCTTTCGTGGCAAAAAAGGCTTTATGAATATTGAGTTCAAAACACTCTATTGTTTGCTGACGAATATCCTTTTGAAAAAGAAGTGGCGTAGATTGGATAAAGAATTCCTTTTCTGAAAAATCACGATCAGAATAATTCAGCCGGGGGCCATCCTCCCGCAGAAAAGCCTCTTTATCTTCCGTTATCCGAATAGGTTCATCAAACAATTCTTCGCTGAAAAAATCAACAATGTATTGAATCCTTGGGGTTATTGTATCAGTGTAAAACAGCAACATGCGTGGCACAAAATAAAAAAGTCAGCCGAATCGTCAACAGGATGATTTTCAAAAAGCAATTAATATTAGTGGTTTTTTCGCTGGCGCCACATTTCATTGAATGTTTTGGGAGCGAAATCAAGGTCACCCCGGTGCAGGGTCCATCCTTTAAAAATCTTATTAACCAACAGGTTCTTTATTGTACGATTACCCATATTCATCATACTGCGGTGAAGGCTGGATTGTTTCCAAACCTTCCAGGCTATCTTTTCGCTCCAGCCCGCATCACCTTCTTCAACGGCCTCTTTCCTGTTTTCCAGTAATAATTCGTGCAAGTTGATTTTTACCGCACAAACTTCCGTACAATTTCCGCATAAAGACGAAGCGTAACTGAGATGTTTCCACTCATCCATCGCCTTTAGATGGGGCGTTATTACAGATCCGATAGGACCGCTGTACGTAGCTTCGTAGGCATGACCTCCAATATTTTTATACACCGGGCAGGCATTTAAACAGGCGCCGCAGCGGATACAATACAAACTTTCCCTAACAGCTGCATTAGCAAGAATATTGGTACGGCCGTTATCCAGCAACACCACAAACATTTCTTCGGGGCCATCGCCTTCGCCTGGCTGGCACGGACCACTTATAATGCTGTTATATACTGTTAACCGCTGACCTGTGCCATAGGTTGCGAGGAGGGGCCAAAACAAAGCAAGGTCGTTAATTGATGGAATTACTTTTTCAATGCCTGCAATAACAATATGTGTTTTGGGGAACGCACAACTCAATCTTGCATTGCCTTCATTTTCTGTTACGGCAATACTTCCGGTTTCGGCAATAATAAAATTAGCGCCCGTAATTCCTATTTCTGCCTGAACATATTTTTCGCGCAATTTCTCGCGGGCTACCTGGGTTAGCTGCTCGGGTGTAAGATTGGGGGGCGTATGCAGTTTCTCATAAAAAAGTTTAGCCACATCCTCTTTACTTTTATGCATTGCCGGAGTTACAATATGATAAGGTGGCTCTCCATCTAATTGTTGAATGTATTCACCCAAATCTGTTTCTACGCTTTCTATATTATTTTTTTCTAAAAATTCGTTCAGGTGAATTTCCTCGGTAACCATACTCTTACTCTTAACAATGGTACGGCATTTTTTTTCCTTACAAATTTTCAATATTTCGTCTAACGCCTGTTCCGCGTTTTCGGCCCATATTATTTTACCTCCCCGCCGGGTAAAGTGGGTTTCAAAATCTTCGAGTTGTTTATCAAGCGTTTCAATTGCCTTCCACTTTATATTTTTGGCTTTTTCACGGGCAAGATGTACATCTGTAAATTGTTGTTTGCCCAATGGTACCGTTGCATTGTACTTACTTATATTAAAATTAACCTTGCGGCGGTGATCAAGATCGGCCGCTTTGATAGTGCTTTTAGCAATAAAGGAGGAAGCTGTTTCGCTCATGATTGATGAATAATTTTTAGTGATTAGCGACCATGCCAATTAGTATTACCAATTACAACTCCAGTCTTATTTACTTCTCCTCACTTAAGATTCCATTTTCCTTTGCCACAGCCTTCAGTGCTTTATAAAATTCTTCTCCATACAGGCGTATCAATGGCTCTTTAAGAAACTCATACACGGGCACTTTTAATTTCTTACCCAACCCACAGGCCGGGTTGCATAATTTTTCGCGTGGTTCGTAATTGATGCGATCGTAATTATCACTTTTCCCTTTCTTGCTGATGATAGGGAATAAATGGCAACTGATGGGTTTCTTCCAGCCAATAACTCCATCATAATAGGCCTGTTCAAAAGCACATTTTATAATTCCTTTCTCGTCCCTCGTTCCGTAAACGCATATTTCATGATCACTCCCCAGTGTGGGAGTTACCCATCCAAATTCTTTATGATATACATACTTACCTTTTCGTTCAATTTCAGCAATTGATTCCTGGGTGAGATACGGCTTTACTTTTTCATACAATTCAACCATCAGGTCCAGCTCCGTTGCTTCCAGCGGGGCACCGGCATCCCCCTCCTCACAACAGCCGCCTTTGCACTTAGCCAGGTCGCAAACAAACTGCTTTTGCACCACTTCATCACTGATAAGTACGTTTTCAATTACTATCACCGGGAAATAAATTTATTATTAAAATTACCCATAAACTTTTGTATCTGCCATACTTTGAACAATTCTACTGCTCTTTCCATTTCAGTGTGTTGATCAGGTGTTTCATATCTTCCTGCAGGAAATCATTTACTATATTCAATGAATCTTCATTAGGTGTTGTATCAAAATACAGGGCACCGCGCAAAAAATGTTTTACACTATCGGTAATGAAAAACTGGCGGGCCGTAGCCGCATTACCTCCTACCGTAAACCAAACGCCTGTAAGACCAGCCTCCGTTTTCATCAGCGAATCCTGTATCTCCGTGGCTTTGCTGCTGTGCTTGTAGGTCATAGTGAAGGCATCGTTTACCAGTTTATTAAAATTGGTTTTATTTATCCTTTTGTAACTGATATATATTTTCCCATTAAATGTGGGAAAATCGATATTGATCCAATAGGGCGTGTCGTTATCGGCAAATAAAGAAGTATCCTGCACCACGGAAGCATATACCGGATACTCAAAAGTATAAGGATAGCCGGGCAAGTTGAATTGTTTATACTCATGCCGGGGAAATTCTATTTTAAAATATCCTTTGCGGCGGAGAGTATAATCGCTGTTACAGGATAAAATATACAGGACGGATACGGCCACGAAACCTATGCGGGTATAATAAAAAAAATATTTACTCATAATCTTTACTCCGATCAGGCAGTTTTTTGCTGAATAGATACGTTGACTTTTTGAATCCGGTTACGGTCAATTTCAAGAATAGTAAATATGAAATCGCCACTTTTTAAAACATCATTCACTTTGGGTATTTCCCCGGTTATCTCCAGTATTAGCCCTGCAATAGAATCGCTGTCACCTTTTACCTCATCAAATGTGTCTTCAGGCAATCCCATTAAGGCGCAGGCATCGTGAATCATCATACGGCCCTCCAGGGAATAAGAACCATCGTCTAATTTTTTACTTCCTGCTTCCTCTTCATCAAATTCATCTTTAATATCACCTATGATTTCTTCCAGTATATCTTCCATAGTAACAATACCACTGGTGCCACCAAATTCATCCACTACCACGGCAAAATGGATATGCTTGGTTTGAAATTCTTTCAGCAGGTCCTCAATAAATTTCTGCTCATGAACAAAATATGGTTGGCGCATGAGAGGGTGCCAGTTAAAATCATCGCTCTCGTCCAGGTAAGGAAGAATATCCTTTGTTTGAATGATTCCGGCTATATCATCCAGGCTAATTCTATACACGGGCAGGCGGGAATAATGAAGTTCCTCAATGCGTTGTTTTAATTGAGCAAAGGAAAGCGTATGATCGAGGCCACTTACATCTAACCGGGTACGCATTATTTGCTTAACGGTAATATGCCTGAACTTATAAATTCCTGCAAGAATTCGTTGTTCTTCTTCCTCATGAACAGTAGAGCGGATAGCTTCTTCCAATTGCTTTTGAGTGAGGGCACGGGAGCCGGATCTGCTAAAAAACTTTTCGATCCGATCCGAAATGGTAATGAGCCATGCACTCACTCTCTTAAAAAGATAATATATTACTTCAACGAGATAGGAAGTTTCGTAGGCGGTGCGCAGGTTATTATGTGCGGCACGTATTTTAGGGAGCACTTCCCCAAAAAGCAAAATGGCGGCTGTTATGACCGGTACTTTAATGGCCAGTTTGATCCAATCCATATTTTGAGTTGCATCAAAAGGAATTACCTGGTCAATAAGAAGATTGGAAAGAATGATTATAGCGATATTAACGATAGCATTTGCGATCAATAAAGAGGCTAATAATATTTTAGGCTCCTCCAGTAAATCAGCGATTCTCTTCCATCCGGCATCTTGCTTTGTCTTAAGCGCATTGATATCGCGGTAATTGAGTGAAAAAAAAGCAATTTCAGCACCGGAAATAAAAAAAGACAATATAAGAAGAACTACCACCAGTAGTGCCAGAATGGTTGCGGTTGCCTGTACACCGGCAGCCAGTAATACGAGTCCTGTTCCATTATTCAAAAAGCAGAAAAAAGCAGAGTTAGCCAATATTATCAATTTTGTTTCTTAAAGGGATCAACAATGCTGTGAGCATGCGTTAATCATAAAGGCAGGTCAAAAGGCCTGCCCTTGTTTGTACGTAGGTGCAAAAATAATACATGTATAGCTCAAAAAGGCAAGTCTTGCGAAGTCTCTCCCAGGGGTGGTATTTCCTGGGTATGAAAGCCCTCAGCATTATCTCCCTGAGAAGTACTGTGGGAAGTCGGGTGCCCCGGGCCATCTGCTCTTTTATCTAACATGATCAGGTTGTCGCCCACCACTTCCGTGGCAAATTTCTTATTGCCTTCCTTATCTTCCCAGCTGCGGGTTCTTAAGCGACCTTCAATATAAACCAGGCTCCCTTTATGCAGGTATTTCTGTGCCAACTCTGCCAGGCCCCGCCATAACACCACCGTGTGCCATTCTGTTTGTGAAATCAGTTTACCTCCACGATCTTTAAAAGTTTCTGTAGTGGCTAATGGGAATTTAGCAACTCCAATATTTCCTTCGAGAAATTGTACATCCGGATCTCTGCCTAAGTTTCCAATAAGCATCACCCTGTTTACCCCTCTCATAGAGAATAAGTTTAATGATTTGAAATCGTCCGTTGAATTCAATTCTCTTTAAAGTTAAATTTTTTCGAAGACAATTACAGATTTTTTTACCCTTTTACTTCGACTTAATTAAGTGGAATTCCGGCAGCGAATAAAGGTATTGATTGATCAATGCCGGGAAAGCCAATCGCTTTATTTTATTTTTTTCGATTAACACATACTGTTTTAATCCGGGCGGTTCTTTCTTTATAGTAACCACCATAAACTGACCGTTAATATATTGATGTGATAATTGTTGCCGGTATATATTACTTACAGAAACAATGTTGAATGGTTGTCTGCCGATGAACTTTTTTAGTATTCGCGGATTAACATCGGCATTCGGAACGGCTGTTTTTGTTTCATCCAAAACAAATTCGTAGAGGTTTTGCCAGATATCCTTTTGAGTTCGTTTTCGAACATAGATTTTATTTTCAATCACAAAAAGGAAATAATAAAACCAACGATCTTTTTTTATAATACTTTTTTCTTTTACTGGCAGTGATTTTACCTGGTCAAGTTTAAAAGCAATACAATCTTTTCGTTGGGCGCACTCTGTACATAAAGGATTTTGTGGCTTGCAGATCACTGCGCCAAAATCCATAATAGCCTGGTTATAGATAGCTGGCTTTTCTTTATCCAGTAAAGCTTGCGCTAAATCGAAAAACAACTTTTTTCCCGAAGCACTATCTACGGGGGTTGTAATCCCAAAATACCTCGACAAGATTCGATGCACATTGCCATCTACCACAGCATGAGGTTTATTAAATGCAAAAGAAGCAATGGCAGCAGCAGTATAAGGACCAATTCCTTTCAATTTTTTTATCTGCTCATAATCGTTGGGGAAAATAGCATTATGCTCCTGAACAATAATGCGGGCTGTTGCCAATAAATTTTTACACCGCGAATAATATCCAAGACCTTCCCATAACTTAAAAACCTTTTCATCAGGCGCTTTGGCAAGATGCCTTATGGTCGGAAATGTATTAATGAATTTTTCATAATAAGCCCACCCCTGTTCCACCCTTGTTTGCTGAAGAATGATTTCACTCAACCAAATTCTATAGGGATCTTTCTCTCCTTTCCATGGCATTTTGCGATCGTTATGTTGTAGGTTCCATTTCAATAGCTTACTTCTAAAATCAGGCTTCATACTATTTATAATAGTTTAACGTTTTGAAAATGAGGGTAGTTGAAAAAGAAACTTAAAATCAGATTGGCAAGTCATTATCAATGATTTATACTTTTCTTGCTTATTTGATAATAAAGTTCTAATTTCAGTAATGGATTGATTATGTGGGTGTTGGCCAGTTAAAAAAATAAACACATTTTTTAAACCCATTAAAAATTCAATTATATGAGAAAAGCAGACCTCGTTAACCAAATATCTGAAAAAACAGGTATCCCGAAGGTTGATGTATTGGTTACGCTGGAAACCATGTTCAAGGAAGTTAAAGATACCTTGTCGGCTGGTGAAAATATTTATATCCGTGGCTTTGGAAGTTTCATCACCAAGAAAAGAGCTGCTAAAATCGGACGTAATATTAAGAAGAACATAGCGGTTCACATACCCGAACACTATATTCCTGCATTTAAGCCAGCCAAAGAAATTGTGGCTGAAGTAAAAAAACTGCAATCTGTAAAAGCAGATCAGCCAAACCCCGATCGTGAAGTGTAATTTTGCTGCCTAAATTTTATTTACCGCAGTGAAAAAACAACAATTCATTCTAATTGGCAGCGGAGCTTTGCTTTTCTGTCTTATTTATTTTTTTGGAAAGACCATTCCTCCTAAGAATAGACAGCAGGCCAATGCCACACAAGGGGATGTAAAGCCAGCCGCTGAAGCAATTACTATTTCGACTATACTGGCGGCATCAAAGCAACAACTAACCCCTGAACAACAGGCCTATATCAACCAATTAGAAACCGCTGTAGTTAGGGGAGATGTAAAAGAACAACAAATAAAAGTTTATAAAAAGATTGCTTCTTTCTGGAAGGATTCGGCCCATCTGCTTCTTCCCTATTCTTATTATATTGGAATGGCTTCTAAATTGGAAAATTCGGAGAAAAGCCTCACCTTTGCTGCCCACAATTTTTTGAGTGGACTTCGTCCGCAAAGCAATCCGGCTCTCAAACGCTGGATGGGTGAGCAGGCAAAGGAGTTATTTGAAAAGGCATTGGTATTAAATCCCTTGAATGATTCCAGTAAAGTGGGCCTGGGAAGTTGCTATCTTTTTGGGAATATCAGCGAAAACCCTATGCAGGGAATCCAGTTGATCAGGGAGGTGGCAGAAAGGGATACCAACAATGTGTATGCCCAGTTTATGCTGGGGGTAGGAGGATTGGAATCGGGGCAAATAGAAAAGGCAATTGAGCGTTTAAATAAGGTAGCAGATAAGCAACCTGAAAATCTCGAAGCAATTTTAACCCTGGCTGAAGCTTATGAACGCAAAGGGGATAAAGTAAATGCGATTAAATGGTACCAGGCAAGTAAGCGTTTTTTTAAGGGTGAAGAGGAGATCATGAAAGAAATTGATCTTAGGATCGAAGAGTTGAAGAAATAATGAAAAGACCATAAGGACAAAAAAGTGTAAGGGAAGATTGAAAAGGAGTGATAGTATCGTCTTCTCTCGGTATCAGCAATAGAAAATAGTAATAAAAATAATTGTTTAACTAAATCATTCAGAGAATTATGCCTTGTGGTAAAAAAAGAAAGCGTCATAAAATTGCAACGCACAAGCGTAAAAAAAGATTGAGAAAGAACCGCCATAAGAAGAAGAGCAGGTAACTATTTCTTCTACAGCGGCCGGCAAAACCTTGTATGCCGGCCGTCTACTTCTTATGATGCCTGCCGGCAGGCAGGTTTCAGCTGATCTTACTGTTTGCTTATTATTGTTCATGTACACGATTGTTTCCAATAACTATAATTTGCAAATTGTTCTACCTCAGCAACCTTTCCTTGTAGTGATGATGGTTTGACGGAAAAAGTAGAAACGCTTGAATAAGGAACTAATAATAAATGCCGCTCCCCAGGGTGTAGAAATTGCACTTTTAGAGGATAAAAAGCTGGTTGAACTGCATCACGAAAAAGCGGATGCCAGTTTTGCCGTGGGAGACTTATATCTCGGAAAAGTAAAAAAACTTATTCCCGGACTCAATGCTGCTTTTGTTGATGTTGGATTCGAAAAAGATGCCTTTCTGCATTATACCGATTTGAGTCCTTACGCTCGTTCTCTCCTTAAGTTTACTCAACAATCTATAATTACCAATCCAGAAAATGGCTTTGATTTTTCAACTTTCCAGGTAGAACCGGAAATCATTAAAACAGGAAAGATTAACGAGGTGCTTAGTGGTAAGCCGAATGTACTGGTTCAAATATTAAAAGAACCTATTGCCGCTAAAGGACCCCGTTTAAGTTGTGAAATTTCTTTACCGGGCCGTTTTGTGGTAATTACTCCTTTTAATGATATTGTTGCTGTATCCAGGAAGATTCACTCCTCCGACGAGCGCAAACGCTTACAAAAAATTATAGAAGCAATTAAACCCAAAAATTTTGGAGTAATTGTTCGCACGGCCGCTGAGGGCAAGAATACCGCCGAATTACATGAAGATCTTTCTATGCTGGTCGAAACATGGAAGATCATTCAAAATAGTCTTAAAGGATCCATTGCTCCTGCCAAGATACTAAGTGAGCAAACAAAGGCCACCAGTATGTTACGCGATTTATTGAATGAATCGTTCAACAAAATTGTAGTCAACGATAAAAATATTTTCAACGATACCCGTAATTATATTCTGCGTATTGCCCCGGAAAAAAGCGATATCGTTTCTTTTTATCATAACGGGTTACCTATATTCGACCAGTTTGGTATTACGAAGCAGGTTAAGGCAGCATTTGGAAAGACGGTTAACCTGCCGAGTGGCGCCTATCTTATTATTGAACATACGGAAGCATTACATGTAATTGATGTAAACAGCGGTTACAAAAGTGTGAGCAATAACCAGGAGCAGAACGCGATGGAAACTAACCTGGAAGCGGCGGCAGAGATATCGCGTCAATTAAGGTTAAGAGATCTTGGGGGAATTATTGTAGTAGATTTTATTGATATGAAGCTTCCCGAGAATAAACGGAAGCTGATGGAGGCTATGGAAGAGTTTATGCGGCCCGACAGAGCCAAGCATGCCGTTCTTCCCATTTCAAAATTCGGATTGATGCAAATTACCCGGCAACGCATGAAGCCGGAAATGAATATCAATACCCAGGAAGTGTGCCCCAGTTGCAGTGGCACCGGGAAAATATCATCTACTTTGATACTGGAAGATGAGATTGAAAAAAATCTCAGTTATTTGATTACTCACCAACATAAGAATCTCACAGTTGTAGTACATCCGATTTTATACGCCTATCTAACTAAAGGGCGACTCTTCAACTCCAGGCAATGGAAATGGAGATGGAAGTTTGGCCAAAAAGTGCAGGTAAAAGAAAACAGTAATTACCACCTTACCGAGTTTCATTTCTTTGATCAACATGAGGATGAGATAAAACTATAAGTTCAGGCTATACTATTTTGCTCTAATTATTAGTAGACATTATACCATACTTCTGATGTTTTGTAATAAAATAGAAACGGGCCGCCGGATTATACCCGTGGCCCGTTTTATTCTTTAAAATACTATTACTGCTTCTTCAATATCAATTTCAGGAATCCCTGGTCGCCAAAAGGACCAGCATCTACATGTATCACCAATGTTACTGTTCCGGTACAAGAGAATACATAACCAGAACTACCTGATAATGTCTTCGCGTTATATGAACCATAATTACCGAATACCAAGTTAGCAGGAATGGTTGCCGCACCGGTAGCAGGATCCAATGAAATTACCAGGGGGGTTACAACCGAACCATAAATAGGATTAGGCCAAACCGCACTCAGATCAAGTTTATTGCCTGGAACGTCAGTAACAGTCACGAGATCGCCTGCACCCCAATCAGCCCAATCGTCCTGGATTACTTTATAAGAACCTGCCATTGGAGGAACATAAGGACAAACCACCACCGCCTGCCAGGTCATAGCCATATTATAATTCGAAATTCCCTGGAATGCACCATTTGTGTTAGCCGGATTAAAAATACGACCGTCTTTCAGGATAAGCTCATTATAAAAAGTATAAGGTGATCCTGTTTTTAATGCAGCTGGTGCAATCCCCAACCCAGTCGCAAGTTCGGTTGCAGTTACTTTTAGCTGGATTTCACCACCACTGTACGGCACTTCTTTAACGGCTTTCCAGGTTGATTTATCCAGATTCGTCAATCCTTCCGTGGCATATATTTTTATCTTCTCAATATCTGCCCCGAACTGTTTCACTGTTATATCTGCCGAAGTGGTGCCAAGGTTACCATAATCCAAGATCAGGTTGCCCTTTTTTACCAGGTTAAGGTAAGCTCCGGTGGTTACGTTATCAAAAGATGATACGTCTTTTTTTTTGGTACAAGCGTAGGCAAGGAGAATAACGCCCGAAACAAAAAGTAGTCTTATTATTGTTTTACGCATAGTTCGTATTTTTTTATTTATTAAAACCTGGAGGATTAGTATCCCAGAATACGTGAACATCTACCCCGCTTTTTTGAGCGCCGTTCTGATTACGGTTAACGTGCACAGATGGATAATACATGGAACTTACAAAAGCTCCCGGCGCGGCCACAATCGGCAATTGCATATTGGATGGTTTACCGGTTCTGCGGTAATTATTATATGCATCAATACCATTGCCCCACAAAGCAATATAATATTCCTTCATGATAATATCCAGCTTGGCATCATTGGTAGTAGCCGCGTCGTATGCAGTTAATACATCCGTAATATATTGGGTTTGGCGTGCAGCGCTTGGCACGTAGGTTGGGTTAGGTGTAATCCCAACTGTAGCGGGATAACCAAGGACTTTTGCAAAAGAGGCGGTTATCCCATTCTGCAAAGAAGTACGGGCATTCCCGGCTGTAGAAAGTATCAGGTTGGCCTCTGCCTTTAAAAATTCGGTGAATGCAGATTGCCAGATAGGTTGAATACCGGCTCCCTGGCCACCCCTGTTCAGACTAACACTGGTTCCCTGGCCGGTATCAAAGTCACCACCACATGGATAAATACCCACAGTAGTCCGCAGCGGGCCATCTGGTGGAATACCACTATTATCACCATGATCTCTACCCCAAAATCCAGATGTTATCAAACAAAATGGCATCCCAGCCGGGTAATGGGCGGGAGGAGGAGCTACAGAGCAGGAAGAAGATACTTCACTCACGTCAGCATAGTTAGCGCGCTGACGATAAAAGTAATACCGAGTGCGAGGATCACTTTTATCACTGGCTGTATTATTACTGAAACTTCCTTTCTCTCTCACCATCGTCCACATAAAATAAGTACCCAAATAATCTCCAGCGCTACCAGTAGCCGAATAATTACCATTGTACCGTGGATGGCGACTATTCGGGTTTGTTTGAAGAGTACCGTATTTAAATTCAAAATCTTCAGCGGGAGTGTCTATCAGGTCGTTGGCAGTTAGCAACGCATCAATTTTACTTTTTGCAGAGGCATCTACTAAACGGGTAGTCATATAAGCTCTAAGCTTAAGTGTTTTTGCCAAAGTAGCCCATTTGGCAGCTCCGGCCGCATTGCCTGCTTTATAATACAAATCAAACACTCCCGGATAAGAAGCGGGGGTTTTTGCCAGGTCTGCAATTGCGTCATCCAAAAGGGCAATTGCTTTTGCATATACATCCTTTCCTTGCTCAAGAGTAGGGTTGGTATTGGCAGCACCCTGGTTGGCATCTGTGTAAGGAATATTGCCAAACATATCTACCATAGCCATCAAGGTATAGGCTTTCATTATTTTCGTCATCCCAACTACCACATACTTCTTTTGTGCTTCCGCAATCGGGATAAGCACATTTGCGTGCTTTAACACTGATGTATAGGCGTTATCCCACAAGCCATCAAAGCTTTGAGGCTGATACGCGTTAGAATAGGTTGGCCCGTACATCACAATCTGGCGGGTAACCTGCATCCCGATATCGGAAATACCATTAAATAAACCCGCAAAGCTTAACTGAACCACGTTCAGGTAAAGATCGGAGTTAGCAGACTCTGGAGATGGGGTGTTTGGATTATTGAGATTACTGTCAAACTTATCAGAAATCTTACTACAGGCCCCCAGCACTGCCACTGCCAACAGACTTACAATTATTTTTCTACATTTCATATCTAATGATTTTAACTGTTCGATGATTAGAATGTAACCCTAAGACTGGCTCCAACCCTGCGTGAGGTTGGACCTGCCAATGTTTCGTAACCCCGGCCATTACTCACTCCCAAACTATTTACTTCAGGGTCAAAATTCACATGCTTGGGGAAATAAGGTGCATTATACCAAAGGTTTTGTCCGGATATAGTAATAGAAGCGGAACCAAATGGAGTTTTTGACAATACAGTCTGAGGTAACGAATAAGACAGAGATGCTTCGCGAAGGCGTAGTATAGTTGCATCGTATGTAATAAGATCTGCCATCCCAAAAAATCCGCTGAAGTTATTGAAATATGCCTGGCTTGCACTGATCTGAACATCATTTACACTTCCATCTTCTTTAACTCCAGGTAAAATAATAGGAAGGTACCGATCGAATTCAGTATCCTTTGTCAATCCACGACCCACCAGGGTACCGGGCGTGTAAGCTAACATATCACCTCCCTTAGTGAAATCCCATTGCATTCGGAAGGAAAATCCTTTCCAACTCAGGGTACTGATACCTGTTAATTTATAGTCCGGATTAGGATTCCCGATTATGCCAATCTCTGTACTCGTAATATAATCTCCATTGCTGTTTACCAGGCGTTGCCCTGTTTTGGGATCTTTTTGGGTAGAAGTTCCCTGAATAACTCCCAATGGTTGATTGTTAATTACAAACAATCCTTCATTAGAGAAACCGGCGATACCAATTTGCTTGATATCCGTTGGAAGATCAAATACTTTGTTTCTGTTCCTGGTAAAGTTTCCATCTAGTTGCCAATTCCAGTCTTTTGTCCGAACCACTGTATACCCAAGAGCAATCTCAATTCCCTGGTTTCTTACTGAGCCGGCATTAATCGAGGTTACAGTAAATCCAGTTGCGGGATCAAGTTCCCTGTCCAGGATCTGATCTTTGGATACCCGGTTATAATAGGTAAAGTCAAGATTCAGCCGACTATTTATGAATTTACCTTCGAGACCAACTTCCAATTCTTTCAGTAATTCTGGTTGAAGATTAGGATTTGCCAACCGGTCGCTGATGGTATTTTGGTTAATAACCGTACCAACACGATCAACAAAAACATTAGTAGAAATACTGAGTGTATTCCTGGTACTATATGGAGAACCGAAGTTTGCGCTGGTTGCATATCCCCCCCGAAGCTTCAGGTAATTAAGAATTTTACTATTCTGTAATGATGCAATTGCGGAAGTAGGTACAAATGATATGCTTGCACTTGGATAGAAGAGAGAACGGTTAGCTTTTTCCAGGTTGGAAGTCCAGCTGTTTCTTCCACCTAAAGTCAGGTAAACATATTCTTTATACCCCAGGGTTCCTTGAGCAAAAAGCCCAATTGATTGCGTATTTGATTTAAAATCTAATCCGCCACCGCCTTCACTGGTGTTTTGGTGGGTGATAAAGTTATCGTGGTCAAATAAGCCGTACACCAATTGTTGAGTGCTTCTTTGTCCGTTCTGAGTGTATATTCTCTCCTGGGAATTAAGACCCGCGTTAACGTTCAGGTTAAAATCAGAGGTGAGATCTTTCAAATAATCAACCTGGAGCGAGTGATCCCAAATAGTATTAAAGCCATTTACGGTACGATGTAATCCTAAGGTATAATCAGAACCACCAACAGTACCTCCTTTATTCTGAGAAAGGTAGTTATAATCGCTATAATTATCATACCCCACCCGATAGCTTACATTTAAACCTTTTAATATTTCATAGCGTAGTTGGAGGTTACCAAAAATACGATTCACTTTCTGGCCGGTAAAGCTGTTATTTACTGTCCAGATTGGGTTTTGAATATCATTACCGCCTCTATAATATATAGATGAGTGATCTAATGGGTTTTCCCATGGCAGGTAGTTTGAACCATCTGCCGGAGTTCCCATCAGGTTAATTGCGATGGGTGTATAAATAAGGTTTCCAAATACAGATGAAACCGAAGGGTTACTACCAAAGCTGGTAGAGGTTGGTGGAGCTTTAAAATCGGTAGAAGCATAGTTAAAAGTACCGCTAACGGTTACATTATTATTCAGTTTCGCAGTTCCACCCATTCCAAATGTATTCTTATAAACACTATTACCAGGTGTAAAACCCTGGTCGTCCATATAGCTGTAGTTAGCATTGAAGTTTACATTCTGACCGGAAGCCGCTACGTTTACTGAGGTTGTTTTAATTTGTCCGGTCCGGAAAAAATTCTTTACGGTATTGCGGTAGGGCTTGTATTCATATATGATATCATTACTGTTTCCGGGAACCTGTTGGAATTCCGGGAAAACCCCTTGTAAAGCGCCTCTGTCATAAGGGTGGGCGACCTTTGCGGCTGGGTCTGTAAATCTGGCGCCCCAGTTACTAAAGAAAGCAAGACCCAGACTCTGATCGAATCCTCCTCCATAAGAGTATTGATAGTCGGGGAGGTTAGATACATTATTTAAGAATAAAGATTGCGTAACAGTAACTTCTGTTTTCTTGGCTATTTTACGGTTAGCTCCGTTCTTGGTAGTTACTACTACCACACCATTGCGTCCCAATTCACCGTAAAGGGTCGTTGCACTTAATCCTTTCAGGATACTTATATTCTCGATGTTGTTTGGATCCAAATCAAGAAAGCGGCTGGTGGTGGTATTTCCATAAACAAAACTCGCCTGTGCATTGGTAGAAGCATCGAAAGGAACTCCATCTACAATAAATAAGGGCTGAGAACTACCAGAAATGGTATTTACCCCACGAATGATGATATTCGTTCCGCTACCAGACATACCACTGGTTGCACCAATATCAACTCCAGGCGCTTTACCATTCAGCAAACGAACTATGTCGCCATCCGGACGAAGCTCCAATGCTTTTTTATCAACAGTTGAAACCGCATAGCCGAGCGCTTTCTTCTCACGGCGAATACCCAAAGCGGTAACTACCACCTCGGTTAATTCTTGTTTCTTTTCAGAAAGTGTGACTGCCATTTCTACACCGGGGGTAGCCTTAATTTCAAAAGCACCATAGCTGGCCCCCGAAATTACCAGGGTTGCCCCTTCTTTTACCTGAATGCTGAATTTACCGCTTGCGTCAGTAGTGGTCCCCATTTTAGTTCCCTTAACCAACACAGAAATACCTGGTAAGGGTACTCCTGCTGCATCGGTAACTCGTCCGGTTACTTCTTTTGTTTGGGAGAATGCTGTACCGAACAATAGCAGCAGCCCCATAAGGAGAGTTACAATTTTTCTCATGTCTGTTAGTTTTTTAAAAAAATCCTGTTAAAAATAGGAGAATTTAAATTAACGGCCAAAGGTAAGGACAAATGGCAATAATGATGTGCTGCTTGGAAAGGTAAAATATCAATTCCAAAACATATAAAATTAACCTCAATCAACCGGCTATTGCCTGTTCCGATTATTATATATCAATAAATACTGGATCAGGGTAACAATGGAAGCAACAGCGGCTACCACATAGGTGAGGGCGGCCCATTTTAAGGCGTCTTTTGCCTTTGGATGCTCCTGGGAGGTGGTAGCATTGCTGCTTTCAAGCCAAAGCAGGGCCCGGCGGCTTGCGTCAAACTCAACCGGTAGGGTAATCAGGGAAAAAAGAGTAGTAAAAGCAAATAGTATTATCCCTCCTAACAGCAGTGCCGGGAACCTGTTTATTAAGAACACTCCTGCCAGTAAAACCCATTGAACAATACCTGAACTGAACTGAACCACGGGAACCAGGCGGCTTCTGAGCATCAGCCATTGGTACCCGGTAGCATGTTGAACAGCATGCCCGCATTCGTGGGCAGCTACCGCTGATGATGCTATAGAACTCCCCTTATATACATCCGGGCTAAGGTTTACCGTTTTGGTTAGAGGATTATAATGGTCGCTTAAAAAACCCTGAACGGATGTGACTTTTACATCTAAAATGCCGTTCTCTCTCAGCATCTTTTCGGCAATTTCGCGCCCACTCAGGCCGCTCATTATCGGCACCTTGCTATAGTTTGAAAATTTGCTTTTCAGTACTCCGGAAACCAACATACTGATAAGCAAAAAAGCAATGGATACGAACATAATTGAGGGTGTCATTTTATCCTTGTTTTAGTTGTTATACTATTTGTTATCAAATTCAAATCCAATCCAATTTTTCTCTCCTTTAGCGTTTTTTTTCTGCCATTTTTAAATGTTTTTCTTCAACAGGTAACAGCATGAGCACCAATTGCTGACAATATATCATTTTCAAAAATAATAATTCATAATATAATTGTAATACTCTCTTTTTCAATTTATTGTGCAAAAATTGCGGATTTCAGTTCATTTACCGTTTTACGTCAAAATTTATCAACAACACTCAAAATTAATTTTGTTATGTGGCGCCAATTTGTAATTTAGTGGCAGAATTTAATGGGTTAGTAAGTAAAGGGTCAGCAGCAATGCCGGCCCTTTTACTTTTATAAAGATGCGGGATAAAAAGAGTTCTGTTTCATTATTCTTTTCTCCTGATAAATTAAATACATCGTTGACGTTTTTTTCCTGCACATCATGTTTTTTTTCTTTCAATTAATAACTTCCTATTATTCATTTTTGAATTAGATAATTATCATTTTTATTCTTGGTAATTATTGCTTTTACTTTAGCAAGGATAACCGATGCATTAAGTTCAATCAAGCTATATAATTACATACTACCTTTAATAAATGAGCAAAGTTAAAACGGCTTTCTTTTGTACAAACTGTGGATATGAGAGTGCTAAATGGGTAGGTAAGTGCCCTGCCTGTAATAGCTGGAATACATTTACCGAAGAAGTAATTCACAAAGGAAATACAAAAAATGAAAATGGGTGGAAAGATTACAATGATGATAAACGAATTTCCAAAACGATCGCATTAAATGATATTACCAGTACAGAGCAGGAACGCATTGTTACTGCAGATACAGAGTTAAACAGGGTGTTAGGGGGAGGAATTGTTCCAGGAAGTATTATACTCGTGGCCGGCGAACCGGGCATTGGAAAATCAACCTTGTTTCTCCAGGTAGGCTTATTACTTGAAAATAGAATTACCCTTTATATTAGTGGTGAAGAGAGTGAGCAACAAATAAAAATGCGCGCGGACCGATTGAATATTGTAAATGATAATTTTTATTTACTTACTGAAGCATCCACCCAAACTATTTTCCAGGAAATAAAAAAATTAAGACCGGATGTAGTGATTGTAGATTCCATTCAAACATTGCAATCCCCCTATATAGACTCATCACCCGGAAGTATATCACAAATAAGGGAATCCGCCGCGGAACTGCAGCGTTTTGCCAAAGAAACCAACACGCCTGTTTTTTTAATTGGCCATAATACTAAAGATGGCAGCATTGCAGGGCCAAAAATTCTGGAGCATATGGTAGATACTGTTTTACAGTTTGAAGGAGATCATCACTATGCTTACCGTATTTTACGCACGTTGAAAAATCGTTTTGGCAGCACCGCGGAATTAGGAATTTATGAAATGACGCCCTCGGGAATGCGCGCTGTTACCAATCCCAGTGAATTACTGATCACTCAAAAAGAAGAACAGCTCAGTGGAATTGCCATTGCAGCCACAATAGAAGGAATGCGGCCTTTGCTAATAGAAGTACAGGCATTAGTTACCCAATCGGTTTATGGAACACCCCAACGCACCGTTTCGGGCTTCGATTTAAGGCGGCTTCAATTATTACTTGCCGTACTGGAAAAAAGAGGAGGCTTTCACTTTGGCATTAAAGATGTTTTTTTGAATATAGCAGGAGGATTGAAAGTAGAAGACCCTTCTATTGACCTGGCCGTTTTATGTGCCCTGCTCAGTTCCTATGAAGATGTGCCTTTGTCCCATACAATTTGTTTTGCTGGTGAAATTGGGCTAAGTGGTGAAATAAGGGCTGTTAACAGAATTGAACAACGGATTGCTGAAGCTGAAAAACTTGGTTTCGAAAAAATAATTGTGAGTAAGTACAATGCAAAATCTTTAGGCAAAGTAAAGTCGGCGCAATCGGGTATTGAAGTTGTGCCCTTAGCAAAAGTGGAAGAACTATATCAGTATTTATTTTAAAATAAACGATTCAATACTTTAACCTGTTATGGTATGCAATCATTAAAAAACATATTTAACGATACCCTCCATCTTTTTTATCCGCATATTTGCACCGGTTGCGGCAGTGATTTACTGGAAGAACACAACATGCTTTGTTTACATTGCATCAGTAATTTACCACATACAAATTTTGAACAGCAACCCAATAACCCAATTGAAAAAGTATTTTGGGGACGTATCTCTTTGATAGCAGCACACAGCGAATTCTATTTCTCGAAAGAATCATTAATACAACAATTAATACACCAGTTAAAATACAAAGGCAATATAGCTATTGGTCTTTATTTAGGCGAGCTGATGGGGAAAAATTTATTAGCAAGCGGCCGTTTTAATAATATAGACGCACTCATCCCATTGCCATTATATCCTGATAAAGAACGCAAACGTGGTTATAACCAGGCTGCAATTATCTGCGAAGGAATATCAGCTGTAATAAATGTGCCTGTTATTAAAAGCAATGTAGTCCGTCAAAGGTATACTGATACGCAAACTAAAAAACATCGCACTGAAAGATGGCAAAATGTAGCAGGTAGTTTTGTTGTAAAAGATGAAAGAAAGTTAAGCGGTAAAAATTTATTATTAGTAGATGATGTAGTAACTACTGGCGCAACATTAGAAGCATGTGGTACTGTAATCATC
>JANMBO010000107.1:0-43263 GCA_031360425.1 Chitinophagaceae bacterium
AATTCTTGACAATTAAATTCATATGAAACGGCCTGTTGATCCGAACCTGGCCAAGATACCATGGTTCCGAACTGTGCCTAGTACAAAAAAAAATACCGGATAAATGGGGGTGAAAATTATGACTTATTAATAATTCTTACTATTTTGTCAGCAAACCCACGCCGTGAAAACCCTGATTTCTATATCCGTACTATGCACCTGCATGCAATATTTGATTGCGCAGCCATCCAATGATACACTAGGCTTGAAGCCCCAAAAAGATAATGTTATTACCGCCTCCACGATTCTGAAAATTGAAAACCTCGGTATAAATATCAATTCGGACCTGCCCGAATTAAGACCAACGATTTCAGCCGATGGTAATACGCTTTTCTTCATTTGCGAAAACCACCCGGTTAATACAAAATACAATTCTGTTCCAAATTCCCAGGATATCTGGTATTCGCGGAGAGATAGTTCCGGCAAATGGTCAGAGGCCCGGCACCTGGCTTACCCGTTAAATACATCGCAATACAACGCGGTGTACTGGATGTCGCCCGATAATAATCGGATTCTTATCCGGGGAGCTTTTTTAAATGGAGCATTTAACGGTAAGGGAGTTAGTATGTGTTCCCTTAAGAGCAATGGTCGCTGGAGCGAACCTAATGCATTGATGATAAAAAATTACAGTAAATATGATCGCGGTCGGCAATCTGGCGCTACCATGGCGCATGATGGTAAGACGTTATTATTATATATGACACCCGAACCTGGAGGGGAAAATAATGATTTATTCGTTTGCTTCTTAACAGCCGATGGTTCGTGGACGGAGCCTAAGAACCTGGGTAAAACAATCAACTCTCCGGTGACTGATGAAATGACGCCTTATGTGGCTGCCGACGGAGTAACATTATACTTCAGCAGCGATCGACCCGGAGGACTAGGTGATAATGATATATGGATGACTAAACGATTGGATAAAACCTGGCAAAAATGGAGTGAACCGGTTAACCTTGGGAGTCCAATCAATACAGAAAACTGGGATGCTTTTTTTACGTTGGATGCTGGTGGCGAGTACGCCTATTTAACAACCAACCTGAATACCTATGGAGAAAGTGATATTGTTCGGGTTAAGTTATTGGAAAGAGAAAAACCGAATCCAGTATTAATGGTGAGCGGCAATGTATACAATCAAAAAACAAAAGAACCCATAACCGCTTCATTAGTTTATGAAACACTACCCGATGGGGTGGAAGCCGGTAATGCTGTTTCCAATGCCTCTGACGGTTCTTTTAAAATAGTATTGCCTTACGACAAGAATTATCTCATCAGGGCTATTGCTGATAAATTTTTCGCTGTTTCAGAAAATTTAAACCTCGATTCCCTGGTGAAGGCAGGGTATAAAGAAATACATAAGGATTTGTATCTCGTGCCTATCGAAATAGGCCAGGTGGTTCGTCTCAATAATGTATTCTTTGATTTTGACAAAGCTGATCTCAGATCTGAATCATTTGTTGAGTTAGACCGTGTGGTAAAGCTATTAGAAGAAAATCCTTCCATAGAAATTGAAATGAGTGCACATACCGACAGCAGGGGTTCTGATGAGTATAATTTCAAACTCAGTGATAACCGGGCGAGGTCCGTCATGGAATATATACTTTCGAAAGGCATAGCGCCTGGCAGAATTACTTCCCAGGGATATGGAGAAACAAAACCGGTGGTAGGTAATGATACAGATGAAAACAGGCAATTGAACCGGAGAGTAGAATTTAAGATATTGAAAAATTAAATGAATATTTCCAAGCTGTCTTCCTGGTATATGGTCGGCACTTTTTCCGAATTAATGCGCCTTAACTATCTTTACTGTTACCAGCAGCTGGCCGGTGTGCCGCTGCACATGCTCTGCCGCATGAAAAAGTAACCCAATTACATTAGACGGAATTTTTTTGCGGCCAACTACTCTATAATCTAATAGTGATTTCTCTGTGGTATTTTGTAATTGTTGCAGTGCTTGATTTACCTGGTTATTTAAATGCATCAAAAAAGAATCCAATGGAATAGTTATATCTTCCTTCCCCTCCATTTTAAGATAATCCATTTGCAACTGGCTTAGCTGCTCGCCTTTTGCATAGGTAAATAACCGGTCAACCACTCCGGCCACATGTTGTAAGTGAAAAGCGACGGATGCTGATCCTCCGGGCTTTTGCCATAATAGCGATCCAGGGATGTCTTTAACAGCATCTGTTATTTCATCTCTCGACTGCAACAAGGCATGAGCAACTGGTTGAAGCAATGGTGGGATGTTGGGCACTGGGCCGCGAAGCCAGTATTCTGGACTAATCATAGAATTAAGTTTATACGTAAGAAAACTTCGTTTACGAAAATGCCTGATCAATCCCATACATACTTCCACGATCCATCCGGTTGTTTTTTCCAAACTGTATGAAAAACGCCTTTGGCTTCTGTAACAGCACCGGTGCTGTCTTTGGATCGCCATGTATATTTCCCATAGGTATAACCCATATCGCCACTGGCAGAAGCATCAATAAAATCGGGTGACCAGGTTACTGTAGCAGTCTTATAATAAGCGCCTGAATAAAAATTACGAATCCCCTCCTTGCCATGAACTAATGAATCATTACCTCGCTTGATCACCGCGTTGGAATCGGCAAAAAACCAAAACGCTTCCTCAATGCCTTTCTCGGAAGCCATTTTATCGAACTCTTTTTCGGCCTGTTCAATTTCTGTTTTAGACTTTCCTGATTGACTAATTGAATCAGTATTACAATTACTCAAGGCAACCGAAAGTAGCGCGCCTGAAAAAATAATAGCGAAAATTTTCATATAAACTTATTTGATTAATTGTTATGCAACTCAAAAGATAAAACAATTTGGCCTGTTAAGTAATTTAACGCATTAAATGCGCTGTGCATCTCTTAATTCAAACCATAAATTTACCTCATCACCTACGTTAATATTTTTATGACTTGATTGAACGTTGATCAGCTGTTTGTCTGCTAATACGTCCAACGTATAATGATTTCCCTGGAATTCTACTTTCTGAACAATACCCCTCACCGTATTTCTTCCGGGCGGAGCAATTTGAATTTGTTCCGGACGTATAATCCATTTTCTTCCTATTCCCTCGCTGCCGGTTATTGTGGCAAAGGCGGAGACGGGCAATATTTCAATTATATTAAAGGGTCCAAAAAGTTCCGCGCAATAAATATTAATTGGTTTCCTATACACTTCTTCCGGACTACCTTGCTGTATTACAACTCCCTCTTTCATAACTAAAATAGTATCTGCCCAGCCAAGCAGGTCCTGTGCATCGTGCGATACCAGTATACAAGTAATGTTAAGCCTTGCCCCAATATCATGAATTACCGATTTAATAATGTTCTTATGTCCCCAGTCGAGATTTGAAAAGGGTTCATCCATTAATAACAACTGAGGGGAGCTGGTGAGTAATCTTGCCAGTGCGATTCGTTGCTTCTCCCCTCCCGAAAGCTGATCGGTTCTTCTTTGAAATAAATGATCAATGCGGCAAACTTCATATAAGGCATGAGCCTCTTCGGTAGATAATTCATTGGCATACTCTAAAATTTCATGCACCCAATAATTATTTTTTAATTCAAAATTTTGAGACAGGTAAGCAATCTCTATTCTCCCAGCAATTAATTGTTCATCAGGTCCTCGTATCCTCTCTCCATTGAATAATATCTCTCCCTCATCTGGCTGGATCCATCCTGCTATCATTTTGAGCAGGGTAGTTTTACCGGATCCTGTTTCTCCGGCAATGGCCAACCGTTGTAAATATTGTTGCGTAAAGTTGATATCCCTTACGGAATAGCTTCCGTTTTGTTTTTTAGAAATTCCAGAAAGTGATAGAAATGACATACCCCGAAAGTAGAACATGCTTTGAACAATGCAAGAAGGAAAAGCAGGATATGGACGGTGATTCTGAAATAGAAATTCTTTAATCAAATTATTAAGGAATATAGAAGATAGTGCGATTTTTTTTGACGTCAGTTCCTTTAATAAAAAAGAAGCCGGAGATTGATGACTCAACCCCCGGCAAAACTGTTCAAGTTTTATATAATCTTATTTCACTTCTTCAAACTGAGCGTCTTCTACATTATCATTTTTAGCTCCCGCTTGCTGACCACCTGTATCAGGACCTGGTTGTTGTGCACCACCCTGGGTTGCTTTGTACATTTCCTCGCTGGCCGCAGTCCAGGCAGTATTCAGTTCCGCCATTGATGTATCAATCGCTGAAACATCCTGGCTCTTGTGAGCTTCTTTTAATTTATTAAGGGACGTTTCAATTGGGGCTTTTTTGTCGGCCGGAATTTTATCGCCGTATTCTTTTAATTGTTTCTCGGTCTGGAATACGAGGCTATCGGCCTGATTAATCTTATCAACTTTTTCACGCGCCAGTTTGTCTTCTGATTCATTAGCTTTTGCGTCGGCTTTCATTTTTTCAACTTCATCCTTGCTCAATCCACTACCTGCTTCAATACGTATCTTTTGTTCTTTTCCGGTGCCTTTGTCTTTTGCCGTTACGTGCAAAATACCATTGGCATCAATATCAAAAATTACTTCTACCTGCGGTACGCCGCGGGGTGCGGGCGGAATACCATCGAGGTTGAACATACCGAGACTCTTATTTTGTGAAGACATCGGGCGCTCTCCCTGCAATACATGTATTTGAACGCCTGGCTGATTATCGCTGGCAGTAGAAAATACTTCTGATTTCTTGGTTGGAATAGTTGTATTACTATCTATTAACCTGGTCATTACTCCACCCATCGTTTCAATACCCAATGAAAGCGGGGTAACGTCGAGCAGCAATACATCTTTCACTTCTCCGGTTAATACGGCTCCTTGTATAGCCGCACCTACCGCTACTACTTCATCAGGGTTTACACTGCGGTTTGGTTTTCTGCCAAAGAATTTTTCAACAATCTCCTGTACTTTGGGAATACGGGTACTACCCCCTACCAATATCACTTCATTAATTTGTGAAGTAGTCATTCCCGCATCTTTTAACGCTTGCTCGCAAGGACGCAGGCAACGCTCAAATAAACTATCGGAGAGCTGTTCAAATTTTGCACGGGTTAATTTTTTTACCAGGTGCTTGGGTACTCCTTCAATAGCGGTAATGTAGGGAAGATTGATTTCTGTTTCAGAAGATGAACTCAGTTCAATTTTTGCTTTTTCCGATGCTTCCTTCAAACGTTGCAAAGCCATTGGATCTTTACGCAGATCAACATTCTCTTCTTTTCTAAATTCTTCTGCCAGCCAGTCCATAATTACTTTATCAAAGTCGTCACCACCCAGGTGTGTATCGCCATTAGTGCTCTTAACCTCAAAAACACCGTCTCCCAATTCCAGCACTGAAATATCGAATGTACCACCGCCGAGGTCAAATACGGCGATTTTCTGATCGTGTTTTCCTTTATCCATGCCATACGCCAGGGCAGCGGCAGTGGGTTCATTTACAATTCGGCGAACATTTAATCCGGCAATTTCACCTGCTTCTTTTGTTGCCTGGCGCTGTGCATCATTGAAATAGGCCGGTACCGTAATCACCGCTTCATTTACCTCATGGCCCAGGTAATCTTCAGCAGTTTTCTTCATTTTTTGAAGAATCATTGCGCTGATTTCCTGCGGTGTATATAACCGACCATCTATGTCAATACGTACGGTATTATTGTCACCCTTGGTAGCTTTGTAGCTCCAATGGCTGAGTTCATTAGTTACTTCGTCGAAACGACGGCCCATAAAACGCTTCACACTCATAATGGTATTTTGCGGATTGGTAATGGCCTGGCGTTTCGCTGGATCCCCCACTTTGCGTTCACCATTTTTCAGGAAAGCCACTACGGAAGGCGTTGTACGGCGGCCTTCATCGTTGGCAATCACCACTGGCTCATTCCCTTCCATTACGGCAACACAACTATTGGTGGTACCGAGGTCAATTCCAATTATTTTTCCCATGATTTTGTTGAATTTAATGTTCACTGAATGCAGTCAATCATTATGCCACGGCCAAAAGTGTGAAAAAATGGCAGAAAGAATACGCTGTTAGGCCTTTACATGTGTTTACAGCGAAGACCCGGCTGACATGCGGCGTTTACCCTGGTACTACCCGACAGCTGGGCAGATACCATTGAACCCAAAATTTACGGATAGTTCCCCCGTAAATGTTTTCATCTTACAAGATTCAATTTCGCCATAGGCCGGAATTATAGTGATCTGAAATATTGAAAGAGGCTAATAAATTTGAATAAAATATAGTTGGATTTGCGCTGCAGGTTACGTTACCTTTGATTCAAAAACGACTATTATCGGATCTGACTGATAAACTGGCTTACCACAAAAATAGATTTACTTCTTACGTGATTTATTATTTTTTCCCCTTTCACTTACGCGAATGACCCCCTGAAACTTTCCCTACACCCCTAACCGTGAGTCTCTATGATATACTGGCTAACAGTGCTTGCCAGAACAGCGCTCCATTCTAATAACCTAAAGCCTTTCTTATGAGTTATCACAATCATGACGGGCATTCCGCTACGCTGGCGGAGCCCAACGGACCTCCGTTGTCCGAAGCAACACCTCCCACCTCAAAAAAAGCAAAATCTTCCAGAATTGAAAAGCAAGAGCCTGATGAAATGGATCAGCTTATGCAATTAATGGAATTCGGAGAGGAGGCTATAGACAATCTCAGCGAAACAGCAGAAGCCGGGGATATGATGGATATTGCAGCCGCAGCGCCTCCTATTCCTGTTATTCCCATTATTAAGAACAAAGTGTATGGGCGGTACCGCGCTCAATTAGGTTCCTTTGAACTGGAAATGCGGCTAGATATCGACGGGGTGAGCCCGCTTCAAAAACTGAGTGGCGATTATTACCAGGTAAACGGACAAACCAAATCTTATTTTGGATCATTTATTGTCGATAGTATTACAAAAACCATAGCCAATGGTGTAATCACTATAACGGGTATTGCCAATACTACCTGGGTCACCTCTTATAAAAAAATTAAGGTGGCAGTAAAGCAAACCAATCTATTTCAGCCATTGGCCCCTGCCTTACTGCAATGGTTTCATGCTAACACCAATGTTCCTGGTGCCTTGTATGTATGCAATCATTTTAACCGTGCTTTCAGAACAGTTCGGCTTGAACAGGACAGCACAGCTGGTATAGTACCCTTCACAATGTATAATACAGGCTCTCTTCCATCGGGTGGGCCAGCCAGAGTTTTGTCTATCAATACGGCTTACCAGGAAGCAGGGGTAGAAATGATTAATGCAGGAATTAGTAATGTAGTTCCTATAGTAAATATTACCCCACCCGCTACCAGATGGTCGGATGCAGAATTACACGCTTCAATGGTAAATAATTTTAGCCTGTATCAAAACCTGCCGCAATGGGCCGTATGGTTGCTGCATGCCTATGAACATGAACTTGGTCCGGGATTGTATGGTATTATGTTCGATCAGCAAGGATTGCAACGCCAGGGATGTGCCGTATTTTACAGGGGCATTGGTGGTGTAACGGCAGAGCAAAAGCGCTTGCAATTGTACACTACTGTTCACGAACTGGGACATTGTTTTAACCTGCTTCACTCATGGCAGAAAAGTTATGCCTCTCCTCCCAAACCGAATATTCCCGGTTCTTTATCCTGGATGAATTATCCATGGTATTTCCCCGGTGGACCTGCTGCATTTTGGAATGCATTCCCATTCCAGTTTGATCCGGTAGAGGTAGCCCATATACGCCACGGGTTCCGCAATAATGTTATTATGGGAGGAAATCCATTTGGTACTGGTTCTTCCCTGTATAACGAGGCAGGTGGAGCATTCGAAGACAACATTGAGAATCACAGTTCGCTCTATCTTGAACTGGAAGCCAAAAGCTCTTACCTCTGGGGTGAACCTGTTTGCCTGGAAACAAAATTAAAGACAAGCAGCAGTATGAGCACGCGGGTAGTGAGTAACCTGCACGCTGATATGGGGTTTGTATCTATTGGCATTCGCAAACCAAGTGGTGAAATAATCGTTTATGAACCCATTGCTGAAAAATGCGTTGAACCGACATTTACTGTTCTTAATGCCCAAAACCCATCCATCTACGAAAGTTCTTACATCGGTTTTGGAAAGGATGGATTTATTTTTGATCAGGTAGGAAATTACCTGGTGAAAGCGGTTTATTTTCATACCGATGGTTCTCAAATTGTTTCGAATACAATTACTATTCGTGTAAAAAACCCGGTTACCGCCAAAGACGATGAAATAACCGAAATGTTATTGTTAAATGAGGTAGGTATGCTGATGACCTTTAAAGGTTCGGATGCTTCGTATCTGAAAAAAGGGAATGATGCCTTGCAATTGATAAGTGAAAAATACAAAGAACATCCAATGGCACTATACGCCCAGTTTGTTCGTGGAGTAAATGCCCAGCGCACTTTTAAAACGATTACACCCGATAAAGTGATCGATGTGCGGGAACCAGATTATAAGACGGGAGAAGCATTGTTAATTGAAACAATTGAAAAATCAAAAGGAACTAATAAGGGGCTGGATAATATCAGTCTGGACCAGGCCATGCAAACACTGGCAAAAGCATATCACAGGCAGGGAAATAAAAAAGCTGCCGAAGCAACAATAAAGGACATAATCAATTACTTTACTAAACTTCCAATTAAAGAACATGTAAAAGAAAAAATAAGACGAGAAAGCTCCACCTTGCTGGCAAAGGATAATTAAGCGAAATATAATAGATAAGAGAAAAGGGCACCTCAGTGCCCTTTTTTTAATTTTTGGAGATCTCAGTAAGAATTACCGGTTGAGCGGCCCACAATTCCGCAGGACCTGTTTCTTTTGCATCTGCACTGAATTTAACATGAACCCCCGCTTTTTTCATGGAAGCCGGTAAATTAACGGGAAGCAAAACAATCGCTGCTTTTGTTTGAATGCCCATGTTAGTTCCATCAATCAAAACAATATCCCCTTCCTGGTTTTTGAATGATTGGATAGTTTTCCGTTTCGCCATCGGATGATCCGTTTGCAGCGCAACGGCCCCTTTGGGCTTGTCAGAGTTTGCCATATTGCATGAATTGGATAAGGTGAAAAATAGAAATATCAAAAATATTCGTATCATGTTTGATGCCAGATTAACATTAATATCACTATTTAATTTCTAAATTAAATAGAAAAGATTTTAAAAACTATTTTACCTGTTTACCTTTCTTAAATACCATATCAACTCGTTGCAACAGGTTTATATACCGCAACACATCACCCCTCACGGCGATAATATCTGCATATTTTCCCTCACTAACCGTACCAAATTTATCCTCTACACCCTGGTAAACCGCAGGCCAGTAAGTAGCCGCCCGAATAGTAAGCATCGGGTCCATTCCCATGTCGCGCACCCAAACATCCAGTTCGTTCCAGGTACTCTGGCTGTGAAAAGTCATCGGAATACCCGAATCAGTCCCAATCAAAAGGATCAACCCCGATTCTTTTAGCTGGAGAAACTTCTTTTTTAGGGTTGGTTTTCTATAGGCTGTTAGCTGGGTGTAAGAAAGTTCGGAAGGTTTTGAAATTGACTTACGGATATCTCTAACAATGCTGTCCGGCAGTCCCACTTTCCAGGATGGATCATCCAGGTGTTCCTGGTTGCTTCGTACATAATCGTAGTTCCATAAACCCTGTATTGTTGGACACCAGTATAATTTGTTGGTTGAATTCCCTGTGCGTTCTTTTATCATATTCATAATATCCTCGGGGTATTCCGGTGCAGTGGCAAGCCCGGTATGTTCAAAACAATCAACTCCCGCTTTCAATCCCCTTCTTATTTCTTCGGGGCGATGCGCATGCGCTACTACTTTTAATTTGTTTTTATGAGCCTCCTCCACAACCGCCATTACCTCATCCATCTCCATCAAATCCTGGTCGATTAGTTTTATGCAATCCACTCCGGCTTTTGCCAGCTTCTGGACCTTTGCTCTGGCATCGGCAGCTCCCTTTACACCCCACCGAAATTGCTCAGTTCCGGGATAGGGCTCGTGTTGAATGAAAGGACCACTTACGTATAACGTGGGCCCTTCTATCTTACCCTGGTTAATTGCATCCCTTACCGAAATAATATCATCGAGCGGACCACCCAGATCGCGGGCACTTGTTACGCCCGCCAATAATAATTGTTTAGCAGAAGCCGGCATTATTACGGAACGAAACAACGGGGGGAATTTTTTATCCCAGTAATTGTAATCCGAATGACCATTTATCATCAGGTGAACATGCATATCCCACAATCCCGGTAATACACTCATTCCTTCGGTAGAAATAATTTCGGCGTCTTTTGGAATGTCGATAGACCCTACCTGCCCTATTTTTACAATCTTCTCGCCTTCTATAAGTATAACGGAGTTTTTTATTGGATCCCCTCCATAACCATCTATCAATGTTCCCCCCACCAGCGCTTTCTTTTGCTGACCGTGTATAACTGTGCTTAAAATAAAAATAATACCCAGAAGTGGTATGAATTTTCTCATATTCTATGTTTTAATTCTTTCTAAATTACAAAAAGAGCATTCTAAAAATTTATTTTATTTTGACCCGCATTCCGAAATGCCTTAAAAATATTTTTGGAAAAATATTCATAGAACCAGCACCAATACTAACCCCTGATTATCATGTTAACTTTTCAGGCGAGAATTCAACAGGTGGTGAATGTAAAACTGATCGTGGAGAATTGGGCAAAAAATATAGTTATAGCTTTGGCACACTTTTTCATTTTAATTTTAAGTATGGACTGGATATGGATATCTCTGGGCATTGTTTGTGTTTTACTGGGTATAGCAGGCAGTTTTTTACCATTGATTCCGGGGCCCCCGATAGCCTATGCTGGTTTGTTACTTCAACAATTAAAAACAGAAAAAGCTTTCAGTGCAAATTTCCTGTTAACCTGGGCAGTGATTGTAGCAATCACGTTAATTCTTGACTACCTGGTACCCATTTGGGGAACTAAGAGATTCGGAGGTACTAAATATGGTATGTGGGGATGTACATTAGGTTTTGTTCTTGCCTTTTGGATGGGACCCTGGGGTGTTATTCTCGGCCCGCTAATCGGTGCTTTTGCAGGAGAAATGATTGCTAAGCAGGATTCCCGGAATGCCTTACGGGCAGCTCTTGGATCTTTTATTGGTTTTTTACTCGGCTCCTTATTAAAAGTGATTGTTTGTTTTATGATGTTATATTATATTATTTCCGGCATTGGGTAACTAATCATGTATTGAAAAGCCGGAACCCGATGTAGGCCGTTTGGGGAACACTGTGTTTACAGGCAGCGCTGCGAATGATACTAAAAAGGGAAATCTTCTTCTTTTCGTTCCACCTTAAAGGTGAAATGTTTTTGGGTAAGATAACTTACGCATACAACAATAGCCGTTGTAATTACCTGGGCGATGATAGCATACCAATGAAATATTTCCACAAATAATTTTAGCAGAACATAGTTGAGAAAAAGACAGAAAATAAAAAAGATAAAATAGCGAAAGAGTTGAATGCGTCCTTTTATGTTTGATTCGTTAAAGACTAAATATTTCATTAATAAAAAGCCCAATGGAAAATTTACACTGAACGAAAAAAACAAAGCGGCAATGTGAGGTTTAAATGCATAAAAGCCCAGGTTTAAGTCCTGCTCATGCAGAATGTATTTAAAACTGATGGAGTAGATGATAAGTCCAAGTACTGTATTACCTCCACCACAAGCCGCATATCGAAAAGTCTGCAAAGGCATCAATTGGCGGAAAGGCGGATAAAAGAAATCAATAACCGAAATGAGGATTTTTTTAGGCATAGCAGGAAAAATCGTTGCGAATATAATAGAATTAGGGTCAGGGGTTCAACAATAAATTCTGACCCAAAAAAACAGCTTTGTAGAATATAATCTACTCAATCTTCTTAAAATCAGGTCAACATGTTGATTTCAATCAAGAAAAAAACAAGGTTATTGGTGATTTGAAAAATTTAGTGATATTCAATTTCTAGTTTAACCCCTAAGCCAAACTGTACAGAAAGCTGTTCTTAAAACGAGCAGCTTTTTGATTTTTACCCCTCTCAGGTCATTGTGTTATTTTTGCCATCCTAAATAAAGGATATGGGAATTGTAGAAACTATACAACCGACGGTTAGCGCGGCATTGGCAAAATTATACGGATTCAACTTGCCTGGTTCAGATATCGTGGTCAGCGAAACAAAACCAGAATTCGAAGGCGATTACACCATTGTTTTATTTTCATTTGTAAAGAGTCTTAGAAAACAGCCTGAACAATTAGGCAAAGAACTGGGAGAAGAATTGATGAGTGCTCACAATGAGTTTTTCACTTCTTATAATGTAATTAAGGGCTTTCTCAATGTTACTATTGCAGATAATTACTGGATGCAATTTTTACTTTCGAATTTTGCCAACACGGAGTATGGAAAGCAAGCTTCCAGGCAAAAGAAAGTAATGGTTGAATATTCCTCCCCCAATACCAACAAGCCACTCCACCTGGGGCATCTGCGTAATAATTTCCTGGGTTGGAGTATCGCCGCCATCTTCAAACAAGATGGTTACCAGGTGGCAAAAACCTGTATAGCAAACGACCGTGGAATTCATATTTGCAAAAGCATGATAGCCTGGCAACTTTTCGCTAACGGAGCAACCCCAGAAAGTACCAGCATAAAAGGAGATCACCTGGTGGGTGATTATTATGTGCAGTTTGGACAGGAGCTTAAAAAACAAGTGGAACAATTGATGCGGCAGGGAATGCCAAAAGAGGAAGCCGAAAAAGAAGCTCCTATCATGAAGGCAGCGCAGCAAATGCTGGTGGATTGGGAAGCAGGTAAACCTGAAGTAATCGAACTCTGGAAGAAAATGAACAGTTGGGTTTATGATGGCTTTACACAAACCTATCAGCGTATTGGTAGTGATTTTGATAAAACTTATTATGAAAGCAATACTTACTTGTTAGGCAAAGAAATGGTGGAAAAGGGATTACAGAAAGGCGTATTTGAGCAAGAAGAAGATGGAAGTGTTTGGATTGACCTTACCGCGGATGGTCTTGATCGTAAAATTGTTCGTCGGCGTGACGGTACCGCAGTTTATATAACACAGGATATTGGTCTGGCGGAACTAAAACAAAAAGAATTCAACAGTGATCTGAGTATTTATGTAGTGGGCGATGAACAGAATTATCATTTTAAAGTACTGAAACTAATTTGCCAGAAACTCGGTCTTCCGGGGTCAAACGATATTTATCATTTGAGCTATGGAATGGTAGAACTGCCTACCGGCCGCATGAAAACGAGAGAAGGAACAGTAGTAGATGCGGATGATATCATAGATGAAATGGAAAGCATTTCAGCGAAGCATACGGAAGAATTGGGGAAAGTGAAGGACTTTACGGAAGCGGAGTTAAACCAACTCTACCATACTATTGGTATGGGGGCACTTAAATTCTTTTTGTTGCGGGTGGATCCCAAAAAGAAAATGCTTTTTAACCCGGAAGAGTCCATCGACTTTCACGGATTTACGGGTCCGTTTATTCAATATACACATGCCCGAATCCGTTCTATCCTGCGGAAAGAGCTACCACAAAAAATTGATACTGGTAAAGGATTACTTCAGCTCGAAAAAAAGCTACTCATTAACCTGGAACAATACCCTTCGATTATTCATGAAGCCTGCACCGAAATGAATCCGGGAGTAGTAGCCAATTACGTGTATCACCTGGCAAAATTGTTCAATTCTTTTTATACCGAACACTCCGTAATGAATGCGGAGAATAAAGAAAAGAAAGAATTGCGCCTCCAGCTTAGTTTTCTTACTGCTACGGTAATTAAATCGGCCATGGCCTTATTGGGCATAAATGTGCCTGAAAGAATGTAACCCCGTCTTAGGAATAAAATCTATTGCTATTTCAAAAATCAAGGAATCCAAATCTCTGGATTTCACTTTTCTTCGTGCGATCTTTATTCTGTATTCATCTCTCTGTATTCTAAATTCTTTATTTAGTATTCTTCAATCAGCATTCTTCATTCCAAATCTCACCCTCCAAAGCAAACTCAACGGCCGCCATAGCATGTAACCGGGTGGTGTCAAAAACTATAATCGGGCTGTCACTTTGCTTTATAAGCATGGGAATTTCTGTGCATCCTAATATTACTCCCTGTGCTCCTTGCCTGGCGAGGTCATCAATGACTGAAACAAAATATTGCCTGGTTGATGGAAGAAAAATATTTTTCCCCAGTTCTGTATAAATCGCTTTATTAATTACTTCTATTTCGCTTACCGCTGGAATCAGGGTTTCAATACCATATTGAGCCAGCGCATTTTTATAAAAATCCAGTTGCATGGTGTATTTAGTTCCCAATAACGCGACCTTCTTCATGTTTTCCCTACCGATGGCATGGGCAGTTATTGTAGCAATATGAATTAACGGTATTTTAATGGAAGCCAGTATTTCAGGAGCGATCTTATGCATGGTATTTGCTCCCAGCAGCAGGCAGTCGGCCCCCGCTTTTTCCAAAGCCCGGGCGGCATCACAAATAATAGCTGAAATACTATTCCAGTCGCCAGCTTCGGTTAATTTTTTTATTTGTCCGAAATTAACCGAGTACAAAATAATCTCTGCCGCCTCGGAGTCACCCTTGCGCTCATTAACCAATTCATTCAGCAACCGGTAATACTCCAGGGTAGATACCCAGGTTAGCCCCCCAATTAAACCAATTTTTTTCATTCCGAAATTTACTTCAAATATAGTGCCCGCCGGTAATCAAAAATACCCGAAGAAATAAAAAACATAGGATGTAATAATTCCCCCAGGCAACCAACGTATGTTTGTATTACAAATAATTAAAATGAAAAAAATATTCATGCCACTTATGGCTATTGCGTTCATTCTTTCTTCTGTTACTTCCCGGGCCCAAACTGCCGACGAAATCATCAACAAACACCTGGAGGCCCGCGGCGGCGCAGATAAATTAAGGGCCCTTCAATCTATGATTATGGAAGGAAACATGAACCAGGGGGGAACGGATGTTGAGATGAAATTTTATTACCAGCATAATAAGGCTATAAAAGTAGAATTTACCGTGGCGGGCCAAAGTGGGTACAATATTGTTACCAGTACGGAGGGGTGGGTATTCAATCCCTTTGCAGGAAACAGTTCTGCTGTGGCAATGCCTGCGGATGCACTGAAAGATGCACAATCGCAACTGGATATGCAGGGTCCTTTGCTTGATTATAAAACCAAGGGGCATACCGTTGAATACCTGGGTAAAGAAAGTGTTCAGGGAGAGGAATTTTATAAATTGAAATTAACCCGGGCCAGCGGAAAAATAGGTACCTATTATATTAACAAAGATTATCTCCTCACTAAATCCGTAACAACGGCTTTTGTACAAGGATCAGAACAGGAAGTAACACAGGAATACTCCGATTACCGAAAAACACCCGAAGGATATGTTATTGCCTTTAAGAGGACCAATGGCAGTCAAGAATTTTACTTCTCCAAGATTGAAATTAACCCAAAAATTGACGACGCTGTTTTTAAGCCTTCTAATTAAGAGTTAAGAAAGTATTGGCATTTTTCGGAAATTTCGATGAATCTTTGAATTGAAAAGAAGTATTGGCTGTATCTTGCGGGCAATTATTTGAACCAAAAATTAAACTATGAAGAAGATTTCTTTCCGTATAGTTATGCTTTCGCTTGCAGCTATGAGTTTTTTTACTCCATCAATGGCTACCATTGTAAGCGAACCAGCAGTTCCCGCTTCCGGTAAAACAGTTCCGGGCAATGAAGCTGATGCGAACAATGCCCTGAATGAATTTAATAGCCTTAGTCGTAAAGAAAGAAAAAGTCGCATTAAGGAGGTTAAGAAAATGCTTAGCCAATATAAGGCTGATAAACGCGCGGGCACATCTGCAGATGACAGGATCATATTGCTGGCAATCCTTGCCATTTTATTACCACCCCTGGCTGTTTATTTGAAAGAGGAAGAAATCAATACCAAATTCTGGATAAGCCTTATACTTACGCTGTTATTCTGGATTCCGGGCGTAATCTATGCGCTGCTGGTGGTGTTTGATGTAATCTAATGATTCGAGCAATCAATATTCAAATAAGGAAAGCCGGTATATTACCCGCTTTCTTTGTTTTGTACCATTGGCTCTCTATCATTTCTTATTAATCCTGCCCTGTAAACCTTGTTTTGATATTGGGAGTCATATTTACAGTTCCAGCTTAGAAAATTATAAGTATTATAAAACAAAAAAACCGCCTTGTTTCACAAGACGGTTTTTCATTCGTACTTATTCGTTTCAATTCGTGTTTATTCGCATTTTAATAGTCCATTCCACCCATTCCTGGCGCACCATGTGCATGCGGCGCTTCGTCCTTCTTAGGTTTGTCGGCGATCACACACTCGGTGGTTAACAACATTCCAGCAATAGAAGCGGCATTTTCCAGGGCAATACGGGTAACTTTTGTTGGATCAATTACACCGGCTTTTAACAGGTTCTCATATTCCTCTGTGCGGGCATTGAAACCATAGTCTCCTTTACCCTCTCTTACTTTTTGAACTACAATGGAACCTTCGATCCCGGCATTCTCTACAATCTGGCGAAGTGGTTCTTCCAGAGCTCTGCGAACGATGCTCATACCAGTTGTTTCATCCTCAAGCTGGCCTTTTACTTTTGTATTCAGGCTTTCAATGGCGCGGATATAAGCAACCCCTCCACCTGGAACAATTCCTTCTTCCACAGCGGCCCTTGTAGCATGCAATGCATCATCTACACGGTCCTTCTTTTCTTTCATTTCCATTTCAGTGGCTGCGCCAATATACAATACGGCCACACCACCGCTTAATTTAGCCAGGCGTTCCTGCAATTTTTCTTTATCATAATCAGAAGTAGTTACTTCCATCTGGGCCTTTATCTGGTTTACGCGGGCAACAATATCTTCTTTCTTACCTTTTCCACCAACAACAGTCGTATTGTCTTTATCAATAGTTACGGATGCAGCAGATCCAAGATAGCTCAGGTCTGCATTCTCCAGTTTATATCCTTGCTCTTCGCTGATCACTATTCCTTTAGTAAGGATAGCAATATCCTGCAACATTTCTTTCCGACGATCGCCAAAACCCGGAGCTTTTACAGCTGCCACTTTCAGCGTCCCGCGCAATTTATTTACTACCAAAGTAGCCAGTGCTTCGCCTTCCAGGTCCTCCGCAATAATTAACAACGGACGACCTCCCTGGGCAACTTTCTCCAGGATATGAAGAATATCCTTCATAGCACTGATCTTCTTATCGTAAATCAGGATATATGGATTTTGCAGTTCTGCTTCCATTTTTTCGCTATTAGTAACGAAATAGGGAGAGATATATCCACGGTCGAATTGCATACCTTCTACTACATCAACAGTAGTATCCGTACCTTTTGCTTCTTCAACGGTAATAACACCTTCTTTTCCAACTTTGGCAAAAGCTTCCGCAATCAGTTTACCAATTGCTTCGTCGTTATTAGAGGATATAGTAGCTACCTGCTGAATCTTTTTGAAGTCGTTTCCAATTGTCTGGCTTTGGCTTCTCAGATTTTCAACTACCAGGCTTACAGCTTTATCAATTCCACGCTTGAGGTCCATTGGGTTGGCACCTGCCGCAACCAGTTTCAATCCTTCGCTAATAATTGACTGGGCCAATACAGTGGCAGTAGTAGTTCCATCACCGGCAATATCAGCCGTTTTGGAAGCCACTTCTTTTACCATTTGAGCGCCCATATTTTCAATGGGATCTTCCAATTCAATTTCTTTAGCCACCGTTACGCCATCTTTTGTAACGGTAGGCGCACCAAATTTTTTCTCTAGCACTACGTTACGACCTTTAGGTCCTAAGGTAACTTTCACGGCGTTAGCCAGAATATCAACGCCCTTTTTCATTTTGTTACGGGCTTCAATATCGAAGAACAATTGTTTTGCCATTGTTATTTAGTTTTGAGATTTTTGAATTATTAGATGTACGCAAGCTGCAAACTGTTACCATAAGCCACTTTAAGGCATATGATGGCAGGTTGTAATGGCCTGCGGGAAAGATGTTCTTACACGATTGCGAGAATATCGCTTTCTCTCATGATCAGAAGGTCATCTCCTTCAATCTGGATTTCTGTACCAGAATATTTACCATACAAAACAGTATCACCAACTTTAACGGTAACCGGCTCGTCTTTTTTGCCAGGGCCGGCGGCCACCACTGTACCACGCTGAGGTTTTTCTTTTGCAGTATCTGGAATAATAATACCACCAGCGGTCTTTTCTTCAGCCTTTGCAGGCTTCACTATTACCCGGTCGTGAAGGGGGGTAACACTAAATTTGTTTTTAGCCATGATTATCAGTTTTGTTTTTTTTGATGAGTTTTAATCAATGCCCTTTAGGGCGGGCAGCAAATGTACTCGAATTTCATACCAATTGGAATAGGTTGCTGAAAAAAGGAAGAGATGGCAGTTTGTTGATACCAGTTGGCAGATAGTGGCAAGGAGTTGGGTACCCATTTGGTTGCAAAGTGTCAATTTTTCACTAAAAAAAGGATTTAGGATTAAGGAATTAGGAAAAAGCCCGGCAAATAAATTAAGTCCTTTCCTTTTAGGATACCGCCGGCAGCAGGAGATTTAAAGATTTACAATGCCTTCCTCTCCTAAGTTTTTCATAGCTTTGCCCGCTCAAAACAAGCTCATTGATTCATGATCAGCAGAAGAAATATTCGGGTTAAGGTGATGCAAACCCTGTATGCAATTGAAACGCGGGAGGAAAGTATCAGTTCATTTGATGCGGTAAAACAGTTGCAAAAGCATTTTGATCAAAGCCGGCAGTTACTTGTTTATATTGTTTATTTCCTTACCGAAGTTGCCCGGTATGCAGAAAAGGATTCCCGAAATAGAGCCTCCAAACATTTGCCTACCAAAGAAGACTTACGGGTAAATACAAAGTTGGCCGGCAACGAACTGCTTTGGAAGATTATTGAAAGTCCCGGATGGAAGCAGGCAGTAAAAGAAGATAAGCCCCAACTCATAGAAGACAATGAACTGGTCCGTAAGATTTACCACGAACTGGCAGAGGGGGAAGAATATAAAAAATATATTGCAATGCCAGGTCGCGACCGAAAAGAGGAAAAAGAGATACTAGACTTGATTTTTTCAGAATTAATGCTGCCAAATGAAGCTTTTACATCGCACATCGAAGAGAATTTTACCAATTGGAACGATGATGCTGATATAATGGTACAACTGGTAAACAATTTCTTAAATAAACCCAACACCTACAATTTCCAGGACCTGATCAGCAAAGAAAAAAAGCAATTTGCTGTGGGACTTTTGGAAACGACCCTGGAAAAAAAGGAATTGGTAATGGACTATATAAAACCCAAGTTGAAGAACTGGGATTCGGAAAGAATTGCTGTGCTGGATATGATACTGATGCGTATGGGGGTTTGTGAATTTCTGTTTTTTGAGACCATTCCTCCCAAGGTTACTATTAATGAATATATCGATTTGGCCAAGGAATACAGCACCCAGCAAAGTGGCCAGTTTGTAAATGGCATTCTCGATAGCATTCATAAAGATTTTGTGCGGGAAGAGAAAATGCATAAGGTTGATTTCAAATCAAAAGGATAAAAAGTATTATTAATTTTCTAAAAAGAAGGAATATGAAACGAATATTGATCCCGGCATTTTTTTGTACTGTGTTAATTGCCTGCCTGAATAAAACAGATAAGGAAAAAGCAAATGCTTCTGTTGCGGGGCAAAATATCACTACTCAACAATCAAATACAACGGAACCTGATCAACCCCGGGATTCGTCGAAATATACATCGCTTCAATGGCTTGATTCATCAAAAAGCTTAGGTACCATTACCGAAGGGGATGTTTTAAAAATAAATTATAAGTTTAAGAATACAGGCACCAAACCATTGGTTATTGAAAAAGTGCAACCGGGCTGTGGCTGCACTATTGCCGATTATCCGAAAGAGCCGATTGGACCCGGCCAGGTGGGCGAAATAAAAGCGGAATTCGACAGCCATGGAAAAGAAGGAATGCAAAAGAAAAATATTTCCGTTTTTGCGAATACGGCAGAACAAACTTACACCCTTTGGTTCGATGTAACAATCAATAAGTCGAAGTAAAACAATATCAAATAAAACATAAACAACAACAATGACAACTTTAGTTTATTTATTACAATCACCTGCGGGTGGCGGCACTTTGCAGTTGGTTTTACTGGGAGGTATGATTTTAGTGTTCTGGTTATTTATGATACGGCCGCAGGCTAAAAAAGCCAAACTGGCCAAGCAATTTCAGGCCGATCTCCAAAAGGGAGCCAAAATAGTTACTATTGCAGGAATTCATGGGACAGTTAACAAGGTAAACGAAGACGGCACCACTATTATGCTGGAAACAAGCCCCGGCAGTTATATTAAAGTGGAAAAAAGTGCCATTTCTATTGAATGGTCCCAGGCAGTCAACAAAACGCCTGTTGTTTCCACGAAATAGTATTGATGGTTTCAACAAATAACAGAAATCTCAGAACTCAGGAAACCCGTTTGAGTTTTGAGATTTTTTTTTCCTGTTTTGTAAGTTTTTTTTAAGAACTTATTATTTGAAACAACTGGCAGACATTTATAAGATCGCTGGTTTTACCACCAAGTCCCCGGATACATAGTAAAATTGTTTGAGGGAGATGTTGTTGGAATAGTATTCATCTGGACATTTACCATTGAATGCCGCCAACCCTTTCATTAATTATCCAGAATTTCTTCAATCATGCTTCACATCGGCATTACAGGCGGAATAGGGTCAGGCAAAAGTACTGTAGCGCGTATTTTTGAATTACTGGGAATACCGGTGTACTATGCAGACGCTGCCGCTAAACGCCTGATGAATGAAGATTCGGGATTAAGAGAATTGCTGGTAACACATTTTGGAGAAAAGACCTTCGAAAACGGAATACTTAACCGGTCTTATCTTTCTGCTATTGTATTTAATAATAAAGAAAAGCTGGAGCTGCTTAATTCGTTGGTACATCCAATTACTATACGCGATGCGGCCGAATGGATGCAAAAACAAACAGCAGCGTATGCAATAAAAGAGGCCGCCCTGATATTTGAAAGCGGTGCCCAGGAATCGCTGGATTATGTAATAGGCGTTTCCTCTCCTGCTCATCTCCGAATTCACCGGGCTATGAAAAGAGACAGTATCAGCCGGGCAGAAGTAACTGCCAGAATGGCTAAACAAATCCACGAACCCATCAAAATGCGGTTATGCAATTTTATAATCACTAATGATGAGCAGCAATTATTAACTCCACAGGTCCTGCTGTTGAATACCAAATTATTGGAATTATCAAAAGCTCAAAAGTAGATGGCCAATTTTCCGGCTTTTGCCGATTACCTGCTTGTTCTCATTTTCGGTATACTACTGCCTTTTATTTCTGGCGTAAAAAGTGCCGCTGCCTTTAAGGATATGAATCTTGCATTTGACACCAATACCAAAAAACGATTCTATCTCGGGAACAGCTTTTTTTTATTTATTATAGCCTTTGTTATAGTAGTTGTTTGGGGGTTGTACAAGCGTCCTTTTACAGAACTGGGTTTTACTACCGCGGAAGCAGCGGGAAAAAGCACTCCGTGGTGGATGATAGGGTTGTTTGTGGCACTTTATGCCATGGACATTATTCATTCTGTTACTGATAAGTCGGAACTGGAACAAACAAAAGATCGCCTGGAAGAACAAACCCCTTTTATGCCGTCGAAATGGAAAGAAATACCCGCCTACACGATCATGTGCATTAGTGCCGGAGTATTTGAAGAAATTGTTTTCCGTGGGTACCTGATTACCTTCTTTAGATATCTTTTCGCCGGATTTCCGGCGGCCGCAGCATGGTCCGTTATTACTCCCGCTATTATATTCAGCCTGGCACATTTTTACCAGGGCTCTAAAGCGGTATTTAAGATATTAGTCCTCTCTTTATTGTTTGGGATGATTTTCTGGCATTCAGGTTCCTTAATTGCCGTAATTATTCTGCACTTCCTGCTTGACCTGGTAAGTGGCATCTTAAGCATCCAACTCTCAAAAAACAAAGACGAGGCCCAATAGATCATAGCCCATTCAAAAAAATTGTACCAAAGATTATTTCAATTTTTCCAATACCTCTTTAATCCGGGAATAAGCTATTTCTATTTTTTCGAGACTATTGGCAAATGACAATCGGATACAATTTGGGGATCCAAACGCACGACCTGTTACAGTCGAAACATGTGCACTGTTCAACAAATACATGCAAAGGTCGTCGGCGTTTTCAATAGTTTGCGATCCATCACTCTTTCCAAAATAGCTGTCAACTTCCGGAAATACATAAAAAGCACCTTCCGGTTGAGAACATTTCCATCCCGGAATTTCAGAAATCAATTCCATCACCCGCTTCCGGCGACGTTCAAACTCTTTTGTCATTTCAAGCGTTGGCTTGAGGTCAGATGTTAGTGCAACAATGGCTGCGCGCTGTGTTACTGAATTGGCACCACTGGTAAACTGGCCCTGGATCTTCTCGCATGCTTTGGCAATAGTTGGATGTGCGGCAATATAACCAAGCCGATAACCGGTCATAGCAAAGCCTTTACTTAATCCATTAACAATGATAACGCGATCTTTTATATCGGTGAACTGCGCAATACTTTCGTGTTTCCCTACAAAATTGATATACTCATAAATTTCATCTGATATGATCAGTAATTCCGGATGCTTGCGAAATACGTTCGCCAAACCCTCTAATTCCTTTTTACTGAATACTGAGCCGGAGGGATTACAGGGAGAAGAAAATAAAAACAGCTTTGAGCGATCTGTGATGCTTGCCTCCAATTCTGCCGGACTTATTTTATAATTATTTTTTATACTGGAAGGCACAATTACAGGAATTCCCCCGGCAATTTTCACCAACTCAGAATAAGTAACCCAAAACGGGGCGGGAATAATTACTTCATCTCCTGCATCAACAAGGGATAAAATAACATTGGCCAGGCTTTGCTTTGCACCCGTTGATACTACTATGTTTTCTGCTTTATAATCCAGGTCGTTATCTCGTTTCAGTTTTGTGCAAACCGCTTCCCGCAGGTCGGGGTAACCGGCTACCGGAGTATAGTGGCTAAAATTATCGTCTATGGCTTTCTTGGCCGCTTCTTTAATGTGCTGAGGGGTATCAAAATCAGGTTCTCCCAAACTCAGGTCAATTACATCGGCCCCTTTTGCTCTTAATTCACGACCCAGCTTCGCCATTTTTAGCGTTTCGGGCTCGTTGAATTTTTCTAAGAGAGAAGAGAGTTGAATGGTTTCCAGTGTTGCTTGCATTTTCTTTGTTAGATTATACGTGATACGAATCTGCGAAAATAAGAATTATACCCACTAACGACTGTTTACTTTTCATAGGTCATCCGAAATGTGGAAAGGTCGGGTATATGATTTCTTTCGCGGGTTAATTCATAGTCATATATAACTCGCCCCAGGTTTTTCATAAAGGGAAATCCTATACTGTCATAGTCGTATTTGCTATCGTTTAACACTCCGTCGCTATTACAATAAATAGCAGCCGACAGCATAAACTCAATTTTCTTATCAAAATCCACCACATAGGCGGCATCAATCAAAAATCCATACGCGTCCCCTACCTTATTAAAAACCCGGAAGGTTTTGGGTAACGTTTGTTTTTCTGATCCCCAAAATAAAAACTTACAATAAGCATCCCAGTAATCTGGTGTGTTGTAAGAAGGATAAAAAGTTTCGCCAGGGTATTGCGACATATACTTCCATACAAAGCGGTAATCTTCGGGTGATATATTAAAGCGTTGCTTTGACGGAACATCATCAGGAAAGAGAATACTTCGTACCACCTGGTGCAATTCTTCCAGCCCCATCCGGTTCTTTTTTGAAAAATCCATAGGGCCGTTCATTAACTTATCTCCCTTATAATAAGCATTCCCTAACCAATCATTTCGCTGTTGATAGGCCCGCTGATTAAATTGCATCGGCTGATTATACAAGAGTTTTCCGCTTCCATCATAAAAGGTAACCGGATTCGTGTGACGATTTTCATCTTCATTCAAAAATCGTTCGAGCCGATGTATAATTTCGGCTCGCTCATAACCCATGGCGCGCATCTTTTTATTTATGTATTCCTGCCCCAGAAATTCATATAACCGGTTGAAAGCATCGTTATCACTAACCAGGAATATTTTCTTTACATATTGGGCGATGGAAGGACGTCCATCGGAAGTAGTGGGTTCATTGTATACTTCATTTTGCCCGCTGTACTTACTACCGGTTATCATCGTACTGTTTCTGTCGAGACCGGGCAACTTTAATTCATTGAGGCGTTGGAGGGCTAATAAGGCGGTAGGCATTTTTACCGTGGAGGCTGGGTAAAAGTATTGCTGTGGATCAACGTTAAAATAATAGTCAGTAAAAACAGGCTTGTTATTTTCTTTTCGGTCTATTTGCGTGTAAATAATTTGAAGCCGGAAGGAATTGCGTTGGTTCAGCAACTTTCCAAAATACTGCGGGTAGTGTTGCAAGAGGTTTTCTAGTAAACTATCTGTTTTTGCCATAGAAGCAGGTTTAACTGCAGGAACAGGTTCTGCAGAGGATGGACTAACAGTCGTGTCGGTAACCGACGGATTTTTCTGACTTATCTTTTTAGGTGAACTGCAAAAGAAAAAACATATCATACAGATTGAGATCCCTGCCATTTTCTGAAAGCCTTGATAAATCATGCGCTCAATTTAATAAGTGAAAATAAGGAATTGCTGGAGGATGGAAACGCGAACCTTATAACAGGATTTTAATGATATCTTCCCAGGTATGATGACGTGGCCTGACTGCGAAGCGCTGTCTGTATTTTGCCTTTCTCTATACTAATAATTGGAAGGCATTTTCAAATATCTGCTACCACACAAACCTCATTACTCACTACCAGCGAATTTTAACGGGTTCTCAGTTTGGAAGTAGTCAAATTTCCTGTAGGTTTGCGAAGTTTTATCAAAATCAACGCTATATGAATTTTAACCGACTGAATAACATAGTGGGATGGATCGTGTGCCTGATCGCCTGCACTGTGTACGTTTTGACAATGGAAGCCACTGGAAGTTTCTGGGACTGTGGCGAGTTTGTGTCGAGTGCCTATAAATTACAAATACCCCATCCCCCCGGAGCCCCTTTATTCACTTTGCTGGGCAGATTTTTTATTGTTCTATTTGGAGATGATGCGATGACTGCCGCCCGCGGAGTGAATTTCATGAGTGCTATTGCCAGCGGTTTTACAATTTTGTTCCTCTTTTGGACCATCACCCATTTTGCCCGAAAGATTGTTCGGAAGAACGGTCAGGAACTTAGCAACCAACAACTCTTTAGTATTATGGCGGCTGGGATAGTTGGTGCATTGGCCTATACATTTTCTGATTCATTTTGGTTTAGTGCCGTAGAAGGAGAAGTATACGCCTTGTCTTCTTTATTTACCGCTTTAGTATTTTGGGCCATTTTAAAATGGGAACATGAGGTTGACCACGAAAGCAAAACTGATGGTCATAAATTTTCCCGCGCAGACCGGTGGATTGTTTTTATCTTTTTTATGATGGGGCTTTCTATTGGCGTACACTTGTTAAACCTCCTCACGATACCCGCCATTGTAATGGTTTATTATTTTAAGCGGTATAAAGTTTCCCGTTGGGGCGCAATTTGGGCTTTTATTGCAGGTTGCCTAATAACCGGAATTGTTCAGGTGGCTATTATCCAGTGGAGTATTAAAGGAGCAGGAGCATTTGATATCTTCTTTGTAAACAGTATTGGCATGCCCTTCTTTGTGGGCTTTGCTATCTACTTTATATTATTATTTGGATTGCTGATACTGGGGCTTCGATTCAGTGACGCGCAAATAAAAAAGTTCTCCAGCTTTGGAGTATGGCTTTTCCTTATTTTATTACTTTTTTGTTTTCCTTTTATAAAATCAGGGCTTACGGGGATAGGACTCGTATTGATTTTAGGATTGGTGGTTGGAGTTTGTTATTACTACAAAGACAAAATATCTTCTTTCCTGCGCATTGGTGTTCTATCTGCGTTGTTTGTAATTATTGGATACTCCACTTATTTCACTACCCTTATCCGTTCCTCAGCCAATCCATCAGTTGATATGTATAACGTAGATAACCCGGTGAGCCTGGTTGGATACCTCAGCCGCGATCAATATGGTGACTGGCCAATATTATATGGACCCAATTTCACTTACCGCGCGCCGGGAATTGAAGAAGGAGAAATGTATGTAAAAAGTACAGACAAGTACAAAGTGGTAGGTAAATTAAGAAAACAGGATTGGGGTGCCCGTCCTTCTGATGGTGAAATTGAACAAATGCTAAAACAGCATCCGGAATGGGATGCGGATAAAATAAGACCTCAGATATTTCCCCGCATGTGGGATAATGGTAACGAACGAAACCAGGAATATGTGTACCGGACATTTGGTGGTATGGATGGTTCACAACAACCCACTTTTGCCAATAATATTATCTATTTCATCAAGTACCAGGTCTTCTGGATGTATGGCCGGTATTTCATGTGGAATTTTGCCGGTAAACAAAACGACCTTCAAGGCTTTGGAAATTCGCGGGATGGAAACTGGGCGAGCGGAATAAACTTCATCGATAAGGCTTTTGATATAAGTACACCAGATATTTTACCATCCACCGCAGGTAAAGATAATAAAGCTAATAATAAACTTTTTTTCCTCCCACTCATTTTTGGAGTTCTCGGCTTCTTGTATCATTTTCAAAAGAACCGGCGCGATTTCCTCGTAAATTTTCTATTGTTCTTCTTTACCGGTTTTGCCATTGTTATTTACCTGAACCAGGCTGGTCAGCAACCCCGCGAGCGGGATTATGCCTATGTTGGTTCCTTCTATGCGTTTGCTGTTTGGATAGGACTGGGCGTATTATGGCTGAAAGAATTACTGGAGCGATGGATCAAAGGAGGCTTTGCTAATTATGCCGCCTTGGGCATTTCATTATTGGCCGTACCAGTATTGATGGCATCTCAAGAGTGGGATGACCATGACCGTAGCAGAAAGACGTTAGCGTATGATCTCGGAAAAGATTATTTAGAAAGTTGCGAGAAAAATGCCATTGTCATTTCATTTGGTGATAACGACACCTACCCATTATGGTATACCCAGGAAGTGGCCGGGAACCGCCGCGACCTGCGGGTAATGAATTATAGCTTACTTGGGACTGACTGGTACATCAATCAACTGCGGTACAAGGTAAACGAAAGCGCTCCGGCCGATGTAATATTTACACCGGAACAAATTGAAGGCAGCAAAAGAGATTATGTTTTTGGAGCGCCTTATTTAAGCAGGTATAATATTCCGAATAACCCGGCATCATTATTTGATCAGAATAAATACCACGATCTGTATACTATTTTAAAAACAGTAACCGCCAGTGACGATCAGCGATACCTTGTGGGTGTAGACGAAGGAGAATCCTTAAGTACTTTCCCTGTTACCAAAGTGAGTGTTCCGGTAGATAAGGAACTTGTTTCAAAGACTATGCAGTTTAATCCGGGTGATAGCATTGTGAGTGAACTTAAGCTGGATATCAAGAAGAGTTTTATTCAGAAGAACGACCTGGCTATTCTTGCTTTGATTGCCGCCAACAAATGGCAGCGACCCATTTATTTTACTTCTACCCAGGAACTGGAAGAACTTGGCCTGGAAAAATATACCCGCATGGAAGGGATGAGTTACCGCCTGGTTCCCGTGGAAAGCAAAAGTCAGCAGGGCGGTATAGAACGGGATATCTCCTATAAGAATATCATGGAAAAATTCGGCTATGGCAATGCTAACAAACCAGGCATTTTCTATGATGAAGAAAATCGCCGCCATATTAACAGTATTCGGGCAGCACATGCTTTTCTCGGATTGAGTTTGGCAGATGCTAATAAATTGGATTCTGCCCGTAAAATTGTACAGCGGTATGATCAGATGGTGGATATTACCAATGTTCCATATGGTATGACTTCTAACAGGGGCAACCAGCACAATAGAATTTCGATGACATTTCTGCTTGCCACCTATCGCAGCGGCGATTTGGGACTGGCTAAAAAAGTAAACCAATCCTTGAAAAGCGACCTGGAACAGGAGATGAAATATTACCGGTCCCTGGGTGAAGAAAATCTGACTAACGAGCAGTTGGGTATGCAGTCACTACAATATTTAAATCAGAAAGCTGCCAATCTAACCACCAAACAAGAAGGATTTGCACAGGATATAATGTCCTGTTACCAGTTCCTCGGCCAATTAGAAGACTGGGAAAAACAATTTAAATCAGGAGGTGCAGTTAATCCGGCAGAGAAAGCAAGCCCTGAACTTCCGGTTCCTGGTGTTGGAAAGGGAAAACCAGATTCATCTAAATAATAATACTTAACAGACTGATAACTTAACATCCCGGAATTGAACATTCCGGGATTTTTTTTATTATATAGTTAGTACGAACTTACAGCATAAAACATTTCGGGCCTGGTGACTTCACCTGCCTGAATTATTAACCTTAGAATTAAGTGAACAGGTATCGAACCGATTGAAATAAAGAGAGGTGGAGAGATATGCCAGGACGTAACTTTTCAAAATTCAATACATGGTTGGTGTTTCCACCAACCGTATAGCAAACCAGTAATAAATTTCTTTAACCTGATTTTGTGTGATATGATTGGACATAACTTTTCAAAATTCGATCCCAACCAGCAGGGCAAATCAAAATTTGAACAACTGCTGGATATTTTTATGCAGCTGCTTTCTTATACCAATGGGGATGTTGCCGAAGCATTGAACTGGATGAACCAGTTAGATAAGCAATATGAAATGACCAATAGTGAATACGGAATGGGTGATTTTATTGATGAGTTGAAGGACAAAGGATATATTGATGATAAAAGCCCTTCTGGTGAAATCAAGATTACACCCAAAACGGAGCAAGGGATCCGTAAACGGTCGCTGGAAGAAATATTCGGAAAGCTCAAGAAAACAAAGCAGGGGGATCACCATAGTTTCAAACCCGGTCAGGGCGATGAAATTAACCCGGAAACAAGGCCCTTCCGTTTCGGAGATATGCTGGAGCAGATTGATTTTACCGCTTCAATACTGACAGCCCAAATCAATCATGGTATCGATAGTTTCAATATACAGGAAGACGACCTGACCATCCGGGAAACGGATTACAAAACGCAGACATCAACGGTATTGATGATTGATATTTCGCATTCGATGATTCTTTATGGAGAAGACCGTATTACCCCTGCAAAGAAAGTAGCGATGGCACTTAGTGAACTCATCACCACCAAGTATCAGAAAGACACATTAGATATCGTGGTATTTGGAAACGATGCCTGGACGGTAGAGATTAAGGACCTGCCCTATTTACAAGTTGGACCCTATCATACTAACACGGTAGCCGGTTTGGAACTGGCAATGGATTTACTTCGCCGCAGGAAAAACCCTAATAAGCAGATATTCATGATCACGGATGGAAAGCCCACCTGTTTAAAAGTAGGCAAACGCTATTATAAAAACAGCTTTGGATTAGATCGAAAGATAACTGCCCGCTGTTTGAACCTGGCAGCGCAATGCAAAAAATTGAAAATTCCGATTACCACTTTTATGATTGCAACTGATCCCTACCTGCAACGCTTTGTACAGGAGTTTACCGAAACCAATAACGGTAAGGCGTTTTTTGCTTCGCTGGACAAGCTCGGGGCATTTATCTTTAAAGACTTTGAAAGCGGGAAAAGGAAGACAGTTTATTAGAAGCCCTTCCTGCTAAGCCCCCTGGAGACTTACCAACATGCAACATCAACCTTTCAGAGATCTTTATAATGTAAAAATATCGGCTATACCAGAATCAAAAGGGCGAATAACAAAAGAAAACTGAGACCTGTTCCAGATTGTTTGAGTGGAACCTTAGAATAACATTCATGAAAAGCGAGGGTTGTTAATCCTGGGAAATGATCCGATATACAGTGAATTTTTTGTGCAATAACAATACCCTATAATTGTGATTAAATAAGCAACTCAGAAAAAGAAAATACAATACCCATTTATGAGCAGCATTAACATTAATAGTTTAGGCGAATTAAAGAAAAGCGGCTATCAGCCAAAAACCATCAAAGAGGAGGTGCGACGCAACCTTATTCGTAAACTACAAAATAAAGAAAATACTTTTTCCGGTATCATCGGATATGAGGACTCGGTGATACCCGACGTGGAAAGAGCGCTGCTCTCCCGCCACAATATTTTATTTCTTGGATTACGCGGACAGGCGAAAACGCGAATGGCCAGGCAAATGATCGATTTGCTAGATGAATATATTCCGGTTGTAACCGGAAGTGAAATCAATGACGATCCACTGAAACCCATTTCTAAGTATGCCAAAAAATTGATAGCGGAAAAAGGAGATGGAACCCCTATAGAATGGTTGCACCGCAGTGAGCGCTACGGAGAAAAGCTGGCTACCCCCGATGTAAGTGTTGCGGATCTGATTGGGGATATTGATCCTATCAAAGCGGCCAATCTCCGGTTGAGTTTTGCCGATGAAGGGGTCATTCATTATGGTATTATCCCACGTTGTAACCGGGGTATTTTTGTTATTAATGAAATACCAGACTTGCAGGCACGTATCCAGGTGGCCCTATTCAATATCCTCGAAGAAGGCGACATCCAAATACGTGGCTTCAAACTTCGCCTTCCCTTAGATATCCTGTTTGTATTTACGGCCAACCCGGAAGATTATACCAATCGCGGTTCTATTGTTACCCCGCTGAAAGATCGTATCGAAAGCCAGATATTAACGCATTACCCAAAATCAATTGAAACGGCTTTAACGATTACCGAACAGGAAGCGGATATTCATGAAGATCAAAAAGCCATCGTTAAAATCAGCGACCTGGTAAAGCGATTGATCGAGCAAATATCTTTTGAAGCAAGAAGTAATGAATATGTAGATAAAAAAAGTGGAGTATCGGCCCGGCTAAGTATTTCTGCTTATGAAAATGCTTTAAGTACCGCCGAACGAAGAGCCATCATTAATAAAGAAAAAGAAACACTGGTATGGATCAGTGATCTGCTTGGTATTATTCCTTCCATTACCGGTAAAATCGAACTGGTGTATGAAGGCGAGCAGGAAGGTCCTTACCAGGTTGCGATGAACCTCCTTGATAAAGCAATCCGTTCTCAATTTGTACAATACTTCCCCAATCCGGATGCGGCAAAAAAGAAAAGAGGATCACAACAGCAGGCTGAGGAAAATCCTTACCGGTCCGTACAAACATGGTTCGATAAAGGCAACTCGCTGAATATTTTCTTTAACAGTAAAGACGATGAAAAAATACAGCAACTCTATAAAGTAGATGGATTGCATTCCCTGGTTAAGAAATTTTTTAAACATGCCAATGAAAAAGAAGCGGCGCTGTTGATGGAATTTGTCTTGCATGGTCTGTCGGCCTATTCTGTAATTAGCAAAAAAATGGTGGAAGGCAGAATAGAATTTAAAGACCTGATGGGTTCGATGCTGAATCTTGGAAATGCCACTTCTTTAAATGAAGATGATTTAGATTCGGAAGATTTTAGTTAGTGGATAGTGAAAAGTGAAAGGTGCCAGCAAACAATATTCCTTTACTTTTATATAAAGGCGTAACCTGATCGGCCATTCACTTTTCATTAAAACTTATACCCTGCGCTGACGCCGCCCCACATTACCCAGCCCCCACCATCTCCAACTCCAATGAGCGGGGAAATATAAACCCGGCCTATAAATCCCTTTGACAGTGGTTGATACCGGTACCCGACACTGGGTACCAATATGGATCCGCTTCCATTGAGAAAATCGTCAGTTGAAGTAAATGTTGCATAGGTATATCCAAAACCGGCTTCAAAATAATGTGGTCCTTTACCTGCCAGATAATTTAACCCTACGGGTACTGTGAGAATTCCTCCCCCACTTCCACCAAAAAATCCTACCCCTAACCGCATCCCCAATCCATTTTGTTTGGGAGCAAAGCGAAAATCATAGTTAGCTGAAAAAATCAACCCATTCCCCAGTATTTCACCATATACACTCTGTGCACGTTGAGAGGATACTTTTTCCTGGGAAAATAAGTTGCCGCAAATAATTAAACCAATCATGCATAATGTAAAACTGTGTTTCATAAAGCTTATTTTAAGGTTTGAAATGAATGAAGAAAAATCCTTTGCTGATATTATTAAATAATATTTACCTCTCTTTCCAGGTCAACATTAAACCGGTCTTTAACGCTCTTCTTTATTTTTTCACTCAATTCATACACCTGTGCACCAGTAGCGCTGCCATAGTTAACCAGCACCAACGCCTGGTTGGGATGACAGCCCGCATCTCCAATCCGGTACCCTTTCCAGGAAACTGAACTCTCCGGTCCGCATTGCTCAATTAACCATCCGGCTGCCAATTTCACTGAGCCATTCAGGTTGGGATACCCCACTATGCCTGGGTTTTTTATTTGTAATGAATCATAAAAATCTTTTCGAACCGATGGGTTTTTAAAAAAACTGCCCGCATTCCCAATTTTCGCAGGATCGGGTAACTTTCTACTTCGGATATTGATTACTGCCTGTGATATAGCTTTTATACCCAGTTCCCTAATGCCCATATTGTCCAATTCCTGTTGAATAATTCCGTAACTGGTATGGAACACGGGTTTTTTGCGCAGCCGGAAAGTTACATTGAGAATCACCAACTGGCCTTTATATCTATTTTTAAAAATACTGTCACGGTAATTGAATACACAATCTGTTTTTGTAAACGTACGAATTTTTTTTTGGGTAAGATCAAAGGCTTCAAGGTCCCAAAAAAGGTCTTCCAGTTCTACTCCATAAGCACCAATATTTTGAATGGGTGCTGCCCCCACATTACCTGGTATCAGCGAAAGATTTTCAAGACCGCCCCATCCTTTTTCGAGACAATAAAGCACAAAGGAATGCCAGTTCTCCCCTGCTCCCGCCCGCACGTATACGTATTCCGGATCTTCATGCAATTCTTCAATACCCCTAATTTCATTTTTCAAAACAAGACCATCAAAATCTTTGGTAAAAAGTATATTGCTTCCTCCTCCCACAATCAATAGGGGTACATTATTAACAGGCAAATTCTCTAATTCAGCCGCATCAGAAAATGTGGAAAAATATCTTGCCTTAGCGGGTACCTGGAAGGTATTAATATGAATCAAAGAAGTATTTTCATGGATTGTCATTGTATCCAATTTTCACTAACAATGTTACGTTAAATAGAGTAAGTAAAACCTGATTTGGATACTAATTTATTTTTTTTTCGAATTGATTCAACTGGTTAACCGTATGAGCAGAGTTTTTTGCCTTGCCAAATATTGATTAGTATTGTCGCCGGCCTGCCGAAACAGAAAAAAAAATCATGATATATTTTAAACCAAACGATAGAGGGCAACCCATTAGATGTTCATGTAAATGAACAATACCGCCTTGTACTGTATCCCCTGTCCCGATATAAGGATTTCAAACGGATAATAAATGTAGCGGCCGATTTCAATAAAATAGTACTCGTACCTGAAAAAAAATAATATGGAAAACAAGCAGGCTCTACTTATTGGCGCTTCTGGTTTAATCGGAAGCCAGCTACTGGAGTTTCTTTTGAAAAATAAGGATTATTCATCCGTGACTGCCCTAACAAGGAGACCCCTTGCGGCGGTAAGTGAGCAACAAAGAAACATTATAGTCAACTTTGAAGACCTTTCCCTCTTGCGAGAAAAAGTTCCCCCTGGTACGGTTATCTTTTGCTGCATTGGAACCACCATGAAGAATATGAAGGGAGATAAAGCCGCTTATCGCAAAATTGATTTTGATATTCCTGTTGGTTTAGCCAAACTGGGTATAGAAAAGGGTTATAAGCAGTTTATATTAGTGTCTGCTGTGGGAGCTGATAGCCATTCTTCTAATTTTTACCTTCGATTAAAAGGGGAAGTGGAAGATGCTATAGGGAAACTACCTTTTGAAGCCATACATATTTTCAGACCTTCCATTTTGATTGGAAAAAGAAAAGATAGAAGGTTGGGAGAGGGTATCGCGCAAATAATTGGCATATCTTTTTCCTTCCTGTTTACCGGCAAATGGTCCAAGTATAAAGCCATCCCATCCGATGAAGTAGCGCATGCGATGATGCTGGCTGCGGACAGCAACAAAAAAGGAATTATTATTCATCATTATAACGAGATTAAAAGACTTCAATAGGAAATTGGACTAACCCATTCGCTTCTCTTCCTGTTTCGCCATTAACTTTTCTTTAATTAATACTTTTCCACAATTTCAATAACTGGTGCTGTTATTGGATGTTGCCGTTGGATCAGCGCTGTGAACACAATCTTGTAATCTCAAAAAGAAAAAATTATGATAACTCGCAACATGGGGTTGGCAATTGCCATTACCCTGGGCACCACTTTTATGGCCTGTGATAAAAACAATGACAGCATTTCTCTCCGATCGAAAGACTACGCATTAGTGCCCGTGGGGCAATCTGGAGTAACGGGTAAAGTCACCATATCCGAAAATGCAAATAAAACCTTCAATGTATTGCTCGTGTTGGATAAGTCGGTAAAAGATACTATTCATATTTCTCACATTCACAGTGGCAGCATCAGCAGCCCGGGGGCAGTGGCTATCTCTCTTGGCAATATTATAGGTACGGGTACTACCGCCCAGGCTACTACGGCTAACATAAATACTATAACGTATGATAGCGTGTTAAACTATAACGGATATATCAATGTCCATTACAGTGCATCGCGTTTGGATAGTTTAATTGCGCAGGTAAATATTGGCAAGAATTCCCCATAGAGGGAATCGACGTCCTTATTTCCGATAATAAAAACCTGCATCGATTCAGGGGCAGGTTTTTATTATCTACTTGCAAATTTTTCATATACGGATTACATGGCATCCACATCAATGATGATTACCACACTGCGGAATCTCTTGTCGTTATGGAGAATAGCAACTTCCTGTTGTATGGTTTGCCTGCATGACTGTAAAATCCGGGTTTCCTTAGGTAACTTAATAACTAATTCCATCAGGAACTGGTTGCGAACCCGGTTTACAATGGGTTCGGCAGGTCCTGCCAGGTAATTTCCAAACTCTTTCTTCAGCGTGCCGGCAAAATGATTGGCAGCGGCTTCGGCTATTTCCTTTATTTTATGTTTGAAGGTCAGTAAAATAAATCGGGAGAAAGGGGGATATCCAAACTGTTTGCGCCCCTCAATTTCATGCTGGTAAAATAATTTATAATCGTGTTGCTGCACAAAGTAAAGAACGGGATGACGGGTATTGGCTACCTGTATCATAACGGTTCCCTGTACCTCCTTTCTTCCTGCCCGGCCGCTTACCTGCTCCATCAATTGAAAAGCGCGCTCATTCACCCGGAAGTCGGCAAAACTTAATAAACTATCCGCATCTAATATTCCTACTAAACTCACATTTTCAAAATCCAATCCTTTTACTACCATTTGTGTTCCTACTAATATATCAATGCGGTGCTGTTCGAATAATTGAATAAGGTTATCATGTGCCTGCTTCCCACGCACACTATCCACATCCATTCGGGCTATTTTTGCTTTCGGAAAGATTTCCTCCAGCTGTTCTTCAATCCGCTCGGTGCCAAAATTTCGTTGCAGGAAATTATGGCTGCCGCAAGCCAAACAACTAAGTGCCGGCGGATACACAGTGCCACAATAATGGCAATGCAGCTTATTAGTGTTCTTATGAAACGTTAAACTAACATCACAATATTTACACTGCGGAATCCATCCACATACCTGGCAAACCTGGTAAGGCGAATATCCCCTCCTGTTTTGAAATAAAATGACTTGCTTATGTTGTTCAAGTGCCTGCTCAATGGAAGATTGCAGATCAGGTGTCAGAATAATTTTATTTTTATCCTTGCTTATTACTTTTTTAGTATCAATAAAGGTAATAGCCGGTAACTGCACCCCTCCATATCGATCGTTCAATTCTACCAGTCCGTACTTACCAGTTTGAACATTAAAATAACTTTCCACCGAAGGAGTAGCACTACCAAGCAACACGTGGGCTTTAAAAAGAGAAGCATAATAAACGGCGGCATCCCGGGCATTGTAACGCGGTGCCGGATCCTGTTGTTTAAATGAACTGTCATGTTCTTCATCCACTACTACCATTCCAAGTTCAGAGAACGGAAGAAACAAAGAGGACCTCGCTCCCAATACAATTTTTAATTCCCCGTTTTTAACCTTGTTCCAAATCTCTACGCGTTCATTCTGGTTAAATTTACTATGGTAGATACCAATGTATCCGCCAAAATGTTTTTGAAGGCGGCGGATGATCTGAGATGTCAAAGCTATTTCAGGTAATAAATACAATACCTGCTTGCCTTGCCGTATATGTTGTTCCATCAACTTGATATAGACCAGGGTCTTTCCACTAGAAGTAACACCGTGTAATAAACAAACCGGCTTTTTGAGATGAATGGTATTCACCTGCTCCAGGGCAACCGCCTGCTGAGCGGTCAACTCAAAATCAATTTTTATATCGCGGGGTAAATAGCGTAACCGGTCTACCTGTCTTTTTTCCAGCCACAGAACATCTTTTTCAACCAGGCCCTTCAATTGTGCATCACTGGCATTACTCTTCTTCAGTAAGGCTGTTTTCGTTACCTCTCCTTCCGTTTTCATAAAGTGGAGATAACTGAGTAATAACTCCAACTGCTTGGGAGCACGGCTCCAGTTATTCAGTAAATCGGACAGTTTATCTTCGTTATCGTACTCCGGATTCAGCAGCACATACGTTTCTTTTTTGGGCGAATAACTTTCTTTCAAAGCCTCCCAAACAAAACAAACTTTTTTGTCAATGAGTCGTTTGATAACCGGATACACATGGGAAGAATCCAATAGTTGCTGAACTTCCGGGAGCTTCAATTCCTTTTTAATCAACAACGCCTCCCCTACCAGATATTCGTCGTAATCAAGATGAGAAAAATCGTCTCCATACTCTTCATTAAAAACCAGCACCGTTTCACTGCTTAATTTAAAATGGGATGGCAGGGCCGCCGCCATTACTTCCCCTTCGCTGCACATATAATACGAAGCGATCCACTCCCATAATTGTAATTGTTCTTGAAAAACAATGGGTTCATTATCTAATACATTCAATATATCTTTTGTTTCGAAGAATTCGGGCTTGGAACTATGGAGCTCTTTAACCAGGCCCGCGTATTTTTTATTTTTGCCCAAAATAACTTCTACCCGCACTCCCGGCCGCACCTGCTCCAGTAAATGTGCAGGAACTGACCAGGTATAGTTCTTTGGCAATGCTAGAGGCAGAATAATTTCAGCAAACATCAGTCTGTTTTCAAAACTAAATTTACACTGTTCGGGTTAAAAATCTATAAATGGTTCAGTTTATCCAGGCTACTTTATAATCGCGGAGTTTCTTTTCCATTATATCAAATACTCTTTGTTTGAGCATTTCAACATCATTCATGGTGAGGCCTTCTACGGTAATTTCATCGAGAAAAACAGAGCGGCTACGGCCTGGATTAAGCGAAAAAAGACTTTTATAATGCATCCGGCTATATCCATCAAGAAATAAAACGGGCTTTAGGGGAATTTGCGATTCAATGGCAATTCGAAAGGCCCCATCAAAAAAATCCTTTACGGGTTCTGTTGTCAGGTTAAAAGTACCTTCCGGGAACAAAAAAATAGAGATGCCTTTATTTACAACCGATTTTAATATACGTACACTTTTTGCGCGGTTCTCCGGGTTGCTCCGGTCAACCGGTACGATTGCATTGCGGTATATAAAACCGAAGAGGGGTATTTTGGACATTTCAATCTTTCCCAGTACCCGGATAGGCTGCCGCATCGTTTTAACAATGATTGGAGCATCGAGGTAAGAAATATGATTGGCTACAAAAATGTAGTGTTTCTTTTTGTCGTGTGGTACTTCAAAAAGATTACGGTGCTGGATTCCAATGAAAAAGAACCAAAGGTCCCCCCACACACCGCACAGGCGGAAAATAAAATTACCTCCTCTTATCTTACCAAAAAAAGAACCTGCGACAGCGAAGGGTAATACTATCAGCATTAGAACAACAAACGTCAGTAAAGCGTAAATAACATATAGGTAGCGAAAAGGAAGTAAAAAGTAGCGCATGAATATTACAGAATGAGAGGTTAAAAATTGAGTTCCCGATTTCACTTACAGTCACATTGCCATTCCACGTTCAGGTCAATAACGGTGATCACCACCATTCCTCTCCTGGATGGAGCAAATACAATGCGCACCTGCTGCCCGTCATGGGTACGGCCTTCTACCGCGTATTTAGGATCAGGCTTATCATTCGGTTCGCTTTTTCCGTAATTGATAGTACCCTTTTGTAAAATTTCCCTTACCTCGCTTTCGTCAATATGGCGGCAATCCATGCGACAGCGAGCATGTTTTGTGAAAATAAAATGAGAAACCGACCTGTCCAGGTTTGTATCCTTATCAGCGGAACCGGATCCTGTAGATCTAAAAAAGTAAAGCACTACCAGTAATACAAACAAGACAATAGCAATGACAGGTGATTTTCTTATCACTAGAAAATTTTAATTGAAAATACAGCAAAACCGGGTACACTCAACCTTTTGGAAGGCTGTGCCCGGAAGATTATCTTTGCTGGTTCTATGGCTGAAAAGAGAACTATTGCCTTTCACACCTTGGGTTGTAAACTTAATTTTTCTGAAACGTCTTCGCTTTCCCGTTTACTGGAAAAGGATGGGTTTGAAAAAAAAGAGTTTGACGACCTGGCCGACGTATATGTGATAAATACCTGTTCTGTTACAGAAAATGCTGATAAAGAATGTCGCCAGATTGTTAGACGCATCCAGCGCAAGTCTCCCCAAAGCCTGGTGGTGATCACCGGTTGTTATGCCCAACTAAAGCCAGCCGAAATAGCCGCTATTCCTGGCGTTGACCTCGTACTGGGGGCCGCCGAGAAATTTAATATCGGCCACCATTTAAGAGAGTTTACAAAGGGAGATTCGGCGAAGATATGCAGCTGCGATATTGGTGATGTTAACGGGTTTAACGCTTCTTTTTCAGTGAATGACCGGACACGAACATTTTTGAAGGTGCAGGATGGATGCGATTACAATTGTTCTTTTTGCACTATTCCTATGGCAAGAGGAAAAAGCCGAAGTGATTCCATTAAAAATGTAATTGCCCAGGCCCAGCAACTGGCCGCTTCCGGAGTAAAAGAAATTGTTCTGACAGGGGTGAATTTGGGTGATTTTGGCAAGGGGTCGGATGAAAACAAAATTCAGGATGAAAACTTTTACCAGCTGGTGCGTCAACTGGATAATGTAGAAGGAATAGAACGTTACCGTATTTCTTCCATTGAACCTAACTTGCTCACCATCGAAATTATTAAGCTGGTGGCCAATAGTAAAAAATTCATGCCGCATTTTCATATTCCTCTGCAAAGTGGCAGCAACCGCATTTTAGGATTGATGCGCCGCCGGTATAAAAGAGAATTGTATGCCGAGCGTGTGAAACTTATTAAAATGCTGATGCCTCATTGTGCTATTGGTGTAGACGTAATTGTCGGATTTCCTTCGGAAACAGAGGCGGATTTTAAAGAAACCGTTGATTTCTTGCAAAGCCTCCCAGTCTCCTATCTCCATGTATTTACTTATTCTGAAAGAGATAATACCACAGCGCTCGATATCCAACCATCCGTTCCGGTAAATGTAAGGCATGAACGGAATAAGATCCTCCGCAATCTTTCTTTTATGAAGATGCAGTATTTCACCGAACATCAGGCTGGTCAAACCAGGAAAGTGCTGTTTGAAGGACATAGCAAAAATGGGATGATGGAGGGATATACTGATAATTACATTAGAATTACCACCAGTACCCGGGATGAGTGGGTTAATCAACTAGTAGATTGGAGGCTATAAAAGTGATTATAAAATGGTTCATGTGTTGAGAACAGTGAAATTTCAGAGTAGCCCTCTAAGAGCAAAGGTCCTCAAAAGTATCCGGTATCCAGCATCCAGAAACCCAACACCTGGTACCAGGAATAATGAATTCACCAGCTACTATTCCTCGTTATTAAGTTTTCCAGCTACGTTTACCACAATTCTGTACCTTTCGGATAAATACTAAAACAATTTTTATGGCAGAAGAAAAAAATAGCATTCCAGGTCAGCCGGAAGCTGATTGGAAGGACAAACTTGAAAATAAGGCAGAAGAAATGAAAGACAAAGCCGGAAAGGTTTGGGACAAAGTCGAAGACAAGGCTGAAGATGTTATAAAGGATGTAAAAGAAAAAGCAGGCGAATGGAAAGATGTGGCAGAAGATAAACTGGGGGATATTAAAGAAGGAGCCAAAAATCTCTGGAATAAAATAGTGGATAAGTTTGACGGCGACGAAGAAAAGAAGCCTGAAGAGCCTAAACAAAATTGATTATTTGCCTGGTGCCGCTTTTTGCGGCACTTTTTTTTAGTGGTTAATAGGGTGAAATCCAATACCGGAATCTTAACAATCTCTTGAGCAAACCATTTTCGGCGTAATTTCGTTAATAGAAGTAGAAACAGGCGCAATGAAAAAGTTTCAGGTTACTATACATTTTGAGATGGACGACGATTTTATGTCACTGGTTCCTTCACATCGTGTTTATATAAACAGCCTGATTGAAAAAGGAATTATTGAGCAATACCTGGTATCAATGGAAACCCAGCGGGTGTGGATCACTTTAACGGCTAAGGATAAGCCTGACGTAGAACTACGCTTGAAAAAGTCTCCTATTTTTAAGTATTGGATCACTGTTGAAATAGATGAGCTTTTTGTTATTGACGGGCAACATTATCGTCTTCCTGCCCTGCAAATGAATTAATACAAAAGCACATACTTGTAAAAGGCCGGTACTTCACGTATGGTTCCCATAATATCTTTCCAGTTATAAACATCAGAAGAAGCCGAATAAATGTCTCCTTTAAAGCCCACTTTCTTCAGAATATATTTTGAACGCGTGATATGATAAAATTGCGAAATTATTATCACCGTAGAATATTTCTGATCCTCGTTCCACTTCAAAAAATTTAATGCGGTGAAGTAGGTGTTTGCTCCCGCATTATCTTCAATAACCATCGAATCCGGAACACCTTTACTAACCAGGTAAGATTTCATAGCTTTTCCTTCGGGATAATTATTTTCAGCACTATATCCTCCACTTACAAAAATCATCTTCACCCTTCCTTCCCTATACAATTGCCATGCTTTGTCAACTCTTCCTTTTGTCCATGATGCCAGCGAGCCATCCGCATATACCCTGTTTCCCAACACAATGGCAATATCAGCCCTGGCATTTGTATCCCGAATACCATCAACAGTAATAACTGCTACATGAATAGAAAACCAAATAATAAGAAAATATATAACCCGGCGTAGCCAGGTTTGTTTGCGCATGAATTCTATTTGTTCGGAAAACATAGTGCAAATTAAAGAAAGAACGGTTTGCAAAATGACTAATCGCCAAGGTAAGACGAGACATAAAATTTATATGCTTGAATAGGGTTTGTAGCTATTGTTAAATTGTTTTTTGATTCTACTTATTTAAAATGCGAAGCTGGGCTAAAAAAATATTCTTCCTATAAAAATAATTTCCCGGGCTGATTGTCTACCTAAAAATATCGGTTATCACTAAATAGAAAATTGAAAAAAGAAACGGGTTATGCAGATTTTCGGAAAAAATCAGAATGAATAACATTAAACCTTGCTTAACTTACTCCCTTCAAATGATTGTTGTATGAGAAAACTATTCTTTGTTTTGCTTTCTATTTCTGCCTCGCAGGCATTTGCGCAAACAGTAAATTCCAATTATTTTAATTCCATGCAATGGCGATGCATCGGTCCGCACCGGGGTGGTCGTACCGTGGGAGCCACCGGCGTTCCCCAGCAACCCAATGTATTTTATATTGGAGTCAACAATGGGGGTGTTTGGAAGACAACCGATTTTGGAAGAACATGGTTCCCGATTTTTGATGATCAACCTACCGGTTCCGTGGGGGATGTGGTGGTTTCCCCTTCCAATCCGAACGTATTATATGTTGGTAGCGGCGAAGGATTACAACGGCCGGACCTTTCTGTAGGAGATGGTGTTTATAAATCGACGGATGCAGGAAAAACATGGATAAATACCGGGCTGAAGGACGCACAGCAAATAGGAGGATTAGCTATTGATCCTACTAATGAAAACAGGGTTTTTGCAGCTGCCTTGGGTCATCCCTATGGCCCTAATAAAGAAAGGGGTGTTTACCGGACTACGGATGGAGGAAAAACCTGGCAGCAGGTGTTTTATATAGATGAGAATACCGGGGCGATACAGGTTTCGATTGATCCTTCAAATCCACAAATCGTTTATGCGGACCTGTGGGCTGGTCGACAAGGGCCCTGGGAAAATGGCGCATGGAATGGTAAAGAAAGCGGCCTGTTTAAATCAACAGACGGTGGAACAACCTGGAAAAAATTGATCAATGGATTGCCTACAACAGAACAAGGATTAGGAAGAATTGGCTTTTGCATAGCGGCTTCTGATCCTAACAGGTTGTATGCAACCGTAGATGCCGGTGAATTTGGAGGAATTTATCGAAGCGATAATGGCGGTTCAACCTGGTATTTATTAACGAAAGATGGAAGATATTGGGGAAGAGGAAGTGATTTCGCGGAAATAAAAGCAGATCCCAAAAACGGAGACATTGTTTATACAGCCAATGTAGTAACCTGGAAGAGCACGGATGGAGGAAAAAACTGGAGTGCCTTTAGGGGGGCGCCTGGTGGAGACGACTATCATAGAATATGGATCAATCCAAACAATTCGGATATCATCCTATTGGCTAGTGACCAGGGCGCTATCATTACCGTTAATGGAGGACAGACTTTTTCATCCTGGTATAACCAGCCCACTGCCCAGTTCTATCATGTGAGTACTGATAATGCATTTCCGTATAATGTTTATGGCGGGCAACAGGAAAGTGGAAGCGTGGGAATTGCCTCCAGGGGAAATGACGGACAAATA
>JANMBO010000001.1:0-113280 GCA_031360425.1 Chitinophagaceae bacterium
AATTTGTAAGGCGAATTATGCTTTTGAATTTAATTCTTAGAAGCCTTCCCCAGCCACAGCAATGCATTTATCAGAAATTGGTTTTGAATTGCATTAGCCAATTGAAAAGACAAATCTTTAATGGGCCTGCTATCAAAATCAACATCATTGTGCCCCATGTTTATATAAACCATTTTGTATTTCTTATTTGTCCATGCAACAGGATAATAACCACTATGCCATATTTCGTGTGGTTTTGGACCGGTTCCCAATGGGAAACTGGTGGAATCTATGGATAGCAATATATTGATATCAGGGTTCTTTCTCAAATCATTTTCCCATCGATACCATTCATTAGGGGAAGATTTAAATGTTGCAGGTAAATTTTTAGAAGTTGGATGTGTGGGATCTTCTACGCGTAAAATGGCAGAGGTAGGACGCCAGGTATTGCTTTTATACTGACCTGCGCCAATAAATTGATTATGGTACCAATCCCAGTTTTGCGGAAAATCGGAGGGTGTCAACGCAAAACCTGCGAAATGAAATCCTATCCAGGCTCCTCCCTGCTCCATGTATGTTTGAAAGACTTTCCGTTGTGCCGGATCGTCTGGCCGGGAATCTAAAAACAACACAACCTGGTACCTGGAAAGGAAGGCCGTATTCAGATTATTCCAATCATCCGTTGAATCATAGGTAAAATTATACTGGGCAGCAATTTGGGGAAACCATTTGTTTGCCTCATGTATGAAACTAATATGGGCCGGCTCAATCTTGGCGGAATAAAAAGCAATAACCTTAAATTTTGAAGAATCGTTTTGAGCGAGCACCTGGTATTTTAATCCAATTATTGTGCTGAGCAGAATGATCCATTGCAGCATGCCCGGTGTTCCTTTCAGGAAACGAAATTTAATGATGGCCTTTATATCGCTCATCGTTTGATTAATTATTTTGAAAGATAAGATATTAAAACCTGGAGCTTGCATTAACGCATTTCTCCTATAATAATAATTCATCCAATACCATTTACCCAAACGTTGTCAAAGAATTCGGACGTCAATTTATATAACTGATCCTGTCCTAATCTTGCTTATTTTTGGCCTTATGCAACATACGGAAGAAGCAACGGAAAATATACTTTCCCGCTTAAATATTGAAGGGTTAAATGAAATGCAGGTGGCTTTTGCGGAGGCTACCCAAAGTCATTCTAACATTATGCTTTTGGCTGATACGGGCACGGGAAAGACACTGGCTTTCCTGTTGCCATTGGTTCAATTAATGGACCCCTTAAAACGCAAAACGCAGTCATTAATTATTGTGCCCTCCCGCGAACTGGCTATACAGATAGAAACAGTTTTTAAGAGTATGGGGACCAAATTCAAAGTTACCTGCTGCTATGGTGGCCATAAAAGAGAAATCGAAGAGAATAACCTGACACAGGCTCCTGCCTTACTGATCGGTACGCCAGGACGGTTAGCAGACCACATAAGGCGGGGAAGTATTTCAACAGACACCATCGAAACCTTAATCCTTGATGAATTTGATAAATCCCTTGAGATGGGTTTCAGTGAAGAAATGTCTTTCATAATTGGATCATTAAAAAATTTGAAAAGACGAACGCTTACTTCCGCCACCGAAACAATAGAAATTCCTGGCTTTGTTGGCGTGGAAAATTTATTGAAATTAGATTTCTTGTCAGATAAAACGGCTGAAACAAATAAGCTGGCGATCAAGATTCTGAAAAGCGATGGCAAAGACAAACTAGAAACCCTTTTCCGTTTGATTTGCCTTCTTGGAAACCGTTCTACAATTGTTTTTTGTAATCATCGCGAATCGGTAGAAAGAACCAGCAACCTCTTAAAAGAAAAAGATATTGTCAATGTATTCTATCATGGTGCAATGGAACAACAGGAGCGGGATGCAGCCCTGTGCAAATTCAGAAATGGTACTTCCAATGTTTTGGTGACAACTGATCTGGCGGCGAGAGGATTGGATATTCCCCATATCCGTTACATTGTTCATTACCATTTGCCCGCTACGGAAGACATCTTTACCCATCGCAATGGCCGCACCGCCCGGTTGGATGCCAGCGGAACTGCCATATTGATATTGTCGCCGGAGGAAAAGATTCCTTCCTATATAATTCCAGAAGTGGAAATAATTGAATTGCCCGATAAATTAGAACTGCCGGAAAAACCGAAATGGAGCACCTTATTTGTGGCCGCGGGCAAAAAGGATAAAGTAAACAAAATTGATATCGTTGGATTCTTATCTAATAAGGGGCTTTTGAAAAAGGAAGATATTGGGTTGATTGAAGTAAAAGACTTCTTTTCTTTTGTAGCGGTAAAGAAATCCAAGGTTAGCCATACACTTCAATTGATTAAGGAACAAAAGATAAAGAACAAGAAAGTGAAGATAGGGGTTGCGAAATAATCTTCTTTCACTCATAAGTGCAATAATCCAATGAAGACGGCTACTATTCATGAAATCAAGCAGGAGCTTACAACCGTTAAACCCGCCATCTTGCTCGAGCTTTGCCTTCGGCTGGGCAAATTCAAGAAGGAAAATAAGGAATTGCTTACCTACCTCTTGTTTGAAGCGAATAATGAACAGGAGTTTGTAGACAGTGTGAAAAAGGAAATCGATGAATTATTCTCCTCTATCAATCAATCGCAGTTGTTTTTTGCCAAAAAAAGTCTTCGAAAAATAGCCCGAATCATCGGTAAGTATTGTAGATACAGCGGTATCAAAGAAACAGAAATTGAATTACGTATTTATTTTTGCCGGCTGCTGAACGAATCGGGTATTCCTATCCAAAAAAACCTGGTAATTAAAAATTTGTACGATTCACAACTTAAAAAAATTCGAATCGTACTGGAAACTTTTCACGAAGATCTGCAGTACGACTATATTAAGATGTTAAAGGAATTATCCTGATGGGGAGTTCTCAAAGAAAGCTCATGCGGCGGTAATTGATTAAATTGATATGACCGCCATTTAGAATAATAATAATCCTTTGATACGAAATGAAGAAAGCGATATTTGTATTTTTACTGGTACTGACCATGATGGCTGAGAAAAGCGAAAGCAGCAACCAGGCCGATTCGATCCGGCTGCCGGCCGATTCAATTCCAATCCGTTTAACAGGAAACTTTATGGATGACTATGGTATTAGCTATACTATTACGGATTCGGTTTGGGTACAGCACCCAAAAACCCGGTATCATATAATCAAATGGAATTACGCAGAGGAATATATCATAGCTAAAAATGATTCAGAGAATAGTTCTGCTGCCGGATTATTTACCCGTATAGATTATACTATTTTTGCCGATATGGAACCCTATCAGTGGGGCTTTTGCCTGAGTGTATATGATGCTAGATCCGAATCATTTGCTGAAACAGGGTATAAGGCCGACAAAAAAAACCCTCGTAAAGGGTGTAACGGATTTCCGTTCTCCCGAATGAAAAGAATAAAGTAGTACAATCCGTCTCTTTCCATTCCATCTATTTATTGAAACATTCAAAAGGAAATATTCAAAACCCACCTTATCAATAATACCATTAAATCCAATTTATACGAGTAATGAATAATAGAATAAGAGTGCTTAACGCAGAAGTATTGTCCAATAACTGGTATACACTCCGGAAAATTACTTATGAATTTCAAAAGAATGATGGAACCTGGCAAACCCAATCCCGCGAAGCCTACGATAGGGGTAATGGTGCCACCATTCTTTTGTATAATAAAGAAAACAAAACGGTCATCCTAACCCGGCAATTTCGGTTACCATCTTTCCTCAATGGTAATGAAACAGGCATGCTGATTGAAGCCTGCGCCGGTTTGCTTGATAACGACCATCCGGAAGAATGTATAAAAAGAGAAACGGAAGAGGAAACAGGATTTAAAATATCTTCAGTCCGGAAAATATTTGAAGCGTATATGTCGCCTGGCTCGGTAACAGAGATCTTACATTTTTTCGTAGCTGAATATACGAACGACATGAAGGTAACTGACGGAGGGGGTATTGACCACGAACAGGAAGACATTGAAGTTTTGGAGATATCATTCGAAAAGGCAGAGCAAATGATAGTCACCGGCGAGATAAAGGATGCTAAAACTATTATGCTTTTGCAATATGCAAGGCTTCATCGGCAGTTGGGGTAGCTCCCGGGTTTTGTTAAGATCGTTATTTAAATACATCTATCGGTCTGTAGAATAATCTCCATAATCAATATATGGTAATTGGAAGATAGTCTTTAACCCGTACGGTAATTTCCTGTTCACTATTTCTTACATTTAGTATCTGAAATTCTAACACATGAAAAGAGTTCTGTTTCTTATCTTAATAATCTTTCCGGGAACTTTCCTTTATGCTCAGCAGAAAGCCTCCGTTTCATTTGAAAAATGGCTCAGCTTAAAAAGTTATAGCAACCCTCTAATTTCTGCGGATGGCCGAACTGTTGCCTTTATTGTTACCACTACTGATTGGGCCAATAATACCTACGACAGTGAGATTTGGATGTCCCGTGATGGCGAAGCGCCTGTTCAATTGACGCGTACTAATAAAAACAGTAGCACCAATACCAGGATTACCCCTGATAGCCGATTTGTAAGTTTTGTAGCCGATCGCGGGGAAAAGAATCAACTCTATATTATTTCTGTGTATGGGGGCGAAGCGCTTCAAATTACAAAAGAGGAAGAGGGTATAGGGGGCTATGACTGGAGCCCTGATGGATCAAAGATTGCCTATACAATAGCGGAAGTCGACAGCAAACAGGATAAATCCATTAAAGAACGGTATGGTTCTTTTGGGGTAGAAGGAGAAGAGTACAAACAAAACCATTTGTGGTTGCTCAATTTCGATTATGATTCGGTGACAATGGCTGGTCAGTTACCCTGCTATGTTTCAAAAAAGGATTCTGCTTTAGCCAATGATTCGAAAAAGAATTGTTTTGTGCTACCGGTGGCCAGGCGATTAACGGAAGGTAACTTTACCGTAAATGGTTTTGCGTGGAGACCTGATGGAAAAGAAATAGCATTCAACCGGCAGTCTAACCCGTTAATTAATTCTGGTACCAGTTCGGATATTGTAATGGTTAATATAACTAACAGGGAAATAAAAACCCTGATAAGTAACCCGGCCGGAGATTTTTTAAGCCGCTGGAGTCCCGATGGAACAGAATTCGTTTATAATTCCGCCATCAATGACTCTGTTTCTAATTTTTATAAAAATAATAGGTTATTCATTTATAATCTTGCAACGGGCAATAGCCGGGAAATAGCCGGGGATATTGATGAAAACAAATCGGTAATAGAGTGGAACACCAAAGGATTGTTTCTATCTGCCCTGGAAAAAACAAAACCAAAAATATATCTTACGGAAACTAAAACCGGGAAATCAAAGGCATCACCCTTTCCAATAGATATGCCCGGAAGTCTTTCTTTTAGCAAGGGAACTGATTATATAATACTTGCGGGAAGAAGTTATGCGGGACTTTCTGAAATCTATTTGGGTAAACTTAACCAACCGTTAAAACAGCTTACTAATAGCACAGCGCAAATCGCAAATTGGAACACTCCGGTTAATGAGGTTATCTCATGGATTAGTACAGATGGAACCGATATTGAAGGTATATTAATAAAACCTAAAAAATTTGATCCAATGAAGAAGTACCCTTTACTGGTGGTTATTCATGGCGGACCGACTGGTATTGATTTTCCTGATCCCACGCCAACCTATGTATACCCAATAATGCAATGGGTGGAAAAAGGGGCCATTGTTTTGCGAGTGAATTATCGGGGCAGTGCCGGATATGGCGAAAAATTCAGATCGCTCAATGTACGCAACCTGGGTGTGGGAGATATGTGGGATGTATTAAGCGGTGTTGATCATTTAATAAGCAGGGGATTTGTTGATTCAACCCGGATGGGTGCTATGGGATGGAGCCAGGGTGGTTATATTTCTGCATTTCTGACCACCAATACCAACCGGTTTAAAGCAATTTCAGTGGGAGCAGGTATTTCTAACTGGATTACCTATTACGTAAATACAGACATCACTCCATTTACCCGTCAATATCTACAATCCACCCCCTGGAGTGATTTGGATATTTATAAGAAGACATCCCCAATGACCAACATTAATAAGGCAAGTACACCCACATTGATTCAGCACGGGGAATTTGACCGCCGGGTACCCATACCAAATGCATATGAACTGTATCGCGGATTGCAGGATAGAGGCATACCTTCCAAATTAATCGTATATAAAGGGTTTGGCCATGGTATTACTAAACCTAAAGAACGGCTGGCAGCTATCTGGCATAATTGGCAATGGTTCAATAAATATATTTTTGGAGAGGAAGAAAGCCTGCCCGCAGACTAATTATTGTTATGGGTAAAAAAGATAACAAAGATTTGTTGAAATTTCTGAAGCCTTTCCCAGCGGAGGTAAGAGCAATAGCCTTATGGCTTAGAGAATTTGTGTGGGATTTAAATCCTGACAGTAATGAACTTATATATGATAATTACAACGCTTTGGCATTTGGCTGGTCGCCTACCGATAGGGTAGGACATATCTTTTGTTCTATTGCAGTGGGAAGAACCACTCACAATGTACATTTTGGTTTTTATTGGGGATCGCAGATTTCAGATCCAAAAAAAATTTTACTGGGAGGCGGAAAACAATACCGATATATTCTCGTAAAATCAGAAAAAGAATTTCCCAAAACATATATGAAAAAACTAGTGAAAGAAGCCTCGGCTAATTCGTTGGAAAAAGTCAAAGACCCGGGGCTGATCATCAAAGGACAAACTATTACCAAATCGGTTTCAGCTAAAAAGCGAAAGTAGTCAGGCTTTTCATAAAGATTATTTGGCTTTTTAATAGGATGATTTCAGGCCAGATTTTTTATTGGGTAATTTGTGCGTTCTATACTCAACATGCACCAATCCTTATTGAATAGACGAAATTCACCCCTAATTAGGCGTTACGGGAAAAATATCTTAGCTTCGCCTTTCTTAATGTTATTGCTCTCTCCTGTTTGTGTAGTTAATTTCTCCTCAAATTCTGTGATGGCTTAACGTAGGGCAGGTATCGTATCAATTTTTTTGATAGCCTTATCACATTTTTAATTTAAACAATTTACAAGTGTCATTTAATCAATTGCAGCTCATAGAGCCTGTACTAAAGGCGTTGGGCAATCAAGGGTATACCCAACCCACACCTATACAGGAAAAATCAATACCTATTATTTTACAGAAAAGGGACCTCCTGGGTTGCGCCCAAACCGGTACCGGCAAAACAGCTGCGTTTACCATTCCCATTCTTCAACTGATGTACCAGCAACAAACGGTTTCCCAACAAAGAGGTATCCGGGCGCTGATACTTACACCCACGCGGGAACTGGCTATCCAGATCGGTGAAAGCATTGAAGCCTATGGAAAATATCTTAATCTTCGTCATCATGTAATTTTTGGTGGTGTAACACAACATAGCCAGGTGCAGGCCATACGCAGGGGTTTAGACATAATCGTAGCTACTCCTGGTCGTTTACTTGACCTCATGCAGCAGCGGCTTATTTCATTGAACGAAATTCAATATTTTGTTTTGGACGAGGCAGATCGCATGCTGGATATGGGCTTTGTGCATGATGTTAAGCGCATTATTACCCGGCTACCAGATAAACGCCAAACACTTTTCTTCTCGGCAACTATGCCGGCTGAAATCAAAAAACTGGCGGATATGTTACTGACCAACCCGGTAAAAGTGGAAGTTACGCCGGTAGCCTCCACGGCAGAACTTATCGAGCAATCCGTTTATTTTACAGAAAGACATAACAAATTGCCGCTGCTTATTCATTTGCTCCAGGATAAATCTATAGAAACTGTGTTGGTTTTTATGCAAATGAAACATGCGGCTGATAAGCTGGAAAAAAATCTTAACAAATCGGGCATTCGGGCCGAAGCCATTCATGGAAACAAATCCCAGAATGCCCGGCAATCTGCCCTGGAGAATTTTAAGAGCAGGCGCACCCGAGTACTGGTAGCCACCGACATCGCCGCCCGCGGAATCGACATCGATGAACTGACGCATGTTATCAATTTCGAATTGCCTAACGTGGCCGAAACCTATGTACATCGAATTGGGAGAACAGGTAGGGCAGGAGCCAGCGGAAAAGCGATTTCTTTTTGCGATTCGGAAGAAAAAGCATTGTTGTCGGATATTCAAAAACTAATCGGTAAGAATATTCCGATAGTAAAGGATCATGCTTATGAAGTGGATTTCACTAAACGCGCAACATATAATAACGGGCCTTCGAGATCTGCAAACAATGCGCCGGCAAGAACGAGGAGATATGGAAATACCTTTTCGCAAAGAGCTTAATGCATTGCAGAAAAGGCAGCAGAAAATTTAATTCAAGAGAAGTAAATAAAAAAGCAGTTAGCTAATTCCTGACACAAGCGTCAATAATAGGCTAACTGCTTTTATCTTTTAAGCTATATTTTCTTCCAGGGCTTCCACAGCCACAGGCGTGTTATTTTTAATGCTCAATTGAAAGTCATTGTTCATGGCGAATTCAAATTGCTGCTCTTTCAGAATGGTGCGGGTCACTTCCCCTTCCTGCAACAGGACCGCAAATTCTTTAGCGATAGGAGATAGCTCCATACCATTATTGATGCGGCCGTTATTAAGTTGAAGACGACTAAAGCTGAATTTGATTTTTCTGCCACCTGCTGCCCTTCTAAAATCAGTATGATTCATGCTTAACGATTGCTCGCCAGCTGCAGAACGCTTCAATAAAATGGCGATTACAGGAATATATTTTTTCCAGGTTTGTGCGAACATACGATTGTAGTTTTAACGTTGTGAAGGCAGATTCTTATTCAGAAACAATTATCAGGATCCTTTTTCATCCGATAATCGCGTAAAGGATACGCCGCTGTAAATGCGGGCCAGGTTGGGATCCTTAGTCTGTTTCCACTCTTCTACATACATTCCATTTACGATACGCCAGAAATTTTTTGATTTCAGCTCTTTGTAATCAGATCCCTGAACAAACAAACCGTTTACGGTGCTTCGTTCTTTAAAGTGAATATTAACCTTTGTATCCTTGCGCGTTTTGCTTTCAACAAATTTTTCAATCATTTCCGAGGTCATGCGACTCTTTTTTAAGTTTAATTAATCAAATGGGGCATTGAAAGGCTTATTACCAACGTTTGCCAGAAGACCTGTTGTTATTGTCTTCGCGGGGCCTTGCTTCGGTCACCTTAATGGAACGTCCGTCGGCCATGGCACCATTCAGTTCTTTAATAGCTTTTTGAGCAGCAGCATCGTCCGACATTTCAACAAAACCAAAACCACGACTTTGGTTAGTCATTTTGTCCATAATTACTTTGGCAGAAGAAACGGCACCATATTCAGCAAAAAGACCTTTGAGGTCTTCATCGCCGAAGCTGAAACCTAAATTTGAAACATAAATATTCATAACTAAAAAATTTTCAATTCGTAATAATTGAGCAGAATGCAGGCGTAAAAAAAACTCAGGCAGAAATAGTTAATCGCTTACAAAAGCTTTAAAACTCAATTTTGTCCGGGCGAAGATACGCTTTAATTCGCAGATTTTACGACTTTATTTCCCTTGTATTGATAAGGACAAATACAGATTTGTCAGCTATTACCTGCTTGGTCAATACTTTCTTATGGCAGGAAAGAATTATAGGATCCAAATACTAACATGTGTTTTTATTGACATGCCTGATTATCTAAATTCAACAATAAACTTGTTAATTCATTTACTTTTTATCCCAATTAAAGGTTGCAACTCTATCCTTCTTAATATACTGGAATCATTTTAAACTGCTGTTCATTCAAAACAGTATTATTAACCTTATCTATTTAGTCAATATGTGGAGAAAGACCCGAATTCCATTAAAAAGGCTCAATATTTTTGAGTTCAGGGTTACAACTTTATTACCGGCGCTTACCAATATGCATAAATCTCTTTTATGCGGGTATTTAAAAACATCATATTGCAAACTGCACTTTGCGGTTCCTTCTTTTTTTCATCTGCTCAAAAAGAATGGAAAGGCTGGGCTTCTGCAGGCGCAACGCTTTCTTTCACCAGGAAGCTTGATTTCCGGCTCAATCATTTGCGCTCTTATAGTTTCAATAACCCGGTGCAAAATGGGTTTAATCAAACCTCTGCAAGCCTACATTATGATCTAACCAAAAAAATGAGCCTGCTCGGCGGCGCCATGCTCACTTCCTTTTCTTCTTCTCTGTCAGAATCAACTAAAAGAGTCTATGCGCGGGTGAGTTATAAAATCCGGTTGGCCCAGGTTCTCAACTGGTCCAACGGGGTGCAGGGTGAATATCATTCCCCTGGTGAAACAAGATATCGTTACCGGTTTATTTATATTACCAGGCTTAGTAACCGAAAAGAAATTCCGCTTTTGCATCTAACTTTATCTGCCACATACTGGCTCTACTATAATCAAGGCGGAAATCAAATCAGGTATTTTAATAAAACAGGTGCTATAGTAACCCGTCACAGTCCCGATGGTCTGCATCGGGGCAGATTATATCTCGCTGCTGGCAGTAAGGTCGCCAAGGGATTAACTGTCTCCCTCTATTATATGCAGCAAAATGAGTTTAACCTCCTTAGTTCCGAATTCCGGCAAATGAATGTGGCAAACCCTGCCACGGGCAAAATTACCCGGCCATTTGATTCCTACCGGGTTGCCGGCTTGAGCCTGCTTTATGATATTAATCTGTATCCCACTCACAACAAAAAATCATTACAATATTAATCTTCGCTTAAAATTACTTTTTATGGAAAACAAGATCAAAATAACCTATATCTGTAAAGATGTTAATGCGCATCTGATCGATGAAACAGTTCCGGTAGGATACCAACCTGCAGTGGGTGATGTGGCAGTCTTTGAAGTAATGAAACTGGGGAAACATAAAACAGTTCAGGGAGACAATAAACGAAATATCACCATTGTGCCGGGAGACAGGATCATGGCTGCATTTGGAACGCGATATGCCACTGAACAATTTGAAGGGTATGTTCCCGACCACTTAAACCAGGATCTTCATATACTAGGGGCCGGGGGTACAGTAGGCATTATTGCCAGCATGCATATTAAATATAAAGAAGTTGGTCCTACAATTATAAAATTCAAAGGGTTGGTAAAAGATCATTTTGGAACAATCATTAATACTAAGGCGATCTCTCCCAAACAACCTCCCTTCTTTACGGGCGCGGCTGCTGCGGCCACCCGGGTAGTATTATCGCTTGGTGCATCGATGGACAGCGGTAAAACTACCACGGCAGCTTATCTTGTACGAGGACTAAAAAATGCCGGATTACGTGTCGCTTTTATTAAACTTACCGGCACGATTTATACAAAAGATAGCGATCTGGCTAATGACCTCGGAGCCGATGCCGTTTCCGATTTTGGTGATTTCGGATTTCCTTCTACTTACATGTGCTCGGAACAGGAATTGCTGAACTTATACGAAGGTACCCTGCAGAAAGTGTTGCCGGTTAACCCCGATTATGTGATTATGGAAATTGCGGATGGATTGTATGAAAGAGAAACAAAAATGCTTTTGAACTGCAGAACTTTTAAAGATTCAGTAGAGGCAGTCATTTTTTCAGCAGGTGATAGTCTTGCTGCTATTAATGGAGTAGAAACGCTTCAACGATGGGGACTTTATCCAATAGGTGTTTCCGGAATGCTCACCACCAGTCCATTGTTGATCCGCGAAGTCCAGGAAAATACTTATGTCCCCGTATATACTCTCGAACAACTTTCAAACGGAGATACGGCCATTAATATATTATCTCCGGATCTTATTCATGCCACCAACTGATGCAAATTGAAAAAACAATAGCAACCGTTCAACCCGGTAAAATTTTTCCAGCGGAAAAGGATATAGAACAGGTATTCCCTTCCAACCATTTCCTTCGCGGGCACCTGTTAGGTCAGAAACTGCCTGTTGCAGGGGTTTTATTCACGGGCATCCTGCATAGCGCTGTCAGTTTCCTTCTTACTCTTATGTTTGGCGAATTCTTCCTCCTTCAGTTTAATTCTGGCAGCAGCAAGGGAAAACTATTAAAATGGTTAGGAATACACATAAACACTCTTGATCAATTTTTTGGATTGTTATTGATATTGCTGATAATAAAATTGGTTACTCAATATTTTGAAAAATACCAGGCCCTTTTGCAAGGTGAGCAGTTTGTAAAAAATATCCGGGAGGAGCTATTTATTTCACAGGTAAGGAGTCCCGAAGACGTTTTTGCCAGGCATGGCTACGGAAATTATTTATTGAGGTACAGCAACGATCTGAAAGCGGTGCAGCAGTATTTGACAAAAGCTGTGTTAGCGGGGGTTCGCGATACGGTATTTGTCCTGATGGGGCTTGCTTGTTTTTTTATATTGAACAAATCGATAGGAATATTAGTTGCAGGTTATTTAACTGCCGCTGCGATTGGTATGATCGTTTTGGCTCATCACCAGCAAACGGTTATCCGCGAAAGCCGTAATAAGCGAAGTAACCTGCTTGCTTACGTTACCCGCAGCTTCCAACGGTTTTCTTCTATAAAAATAAAAGGGCAGGAAGAAAAAGTAATGGGAAGATTTCTTGAAAAATCGAATGAATTGTTCACCGCCAATATTGAAAATGCCCGTTGGGAAAGTGCAGTAGAAAGTATTGTTCCATTTCTTCATATTGGGATGATCGCAATACTTCTTGGTTTGATCGCCCGTGGAGTGATTTCGGTTCAGGTTAGTGATGGTCTTACTTGTATACTCTTGCTTTTATTGCTGCAGGGCACCATTAAACGGTTATTTAAGGTTCCTTCTGCCCTGAAAAAAGGATCTATCTCCCTCGATAAAATTGCTTCCCTGGTGAATTCCCGTCGCACATAAAAAGCATATTTTCCCTGCATTGAATAGTTCCGGGAGGCGGGTTCGTAAAAATTACCTTTACTTCTCTATTACCGGAGATCCTATTGTTACCTCATTTTATATTAATGCAGTACCTTCCCATTGGTACGTTCACACTTATTTTATGCTGGTAAATCTTTGATGCTATGAAACAATACCTCGCCCATATTGCAGTAGTGGTTGACGATTATGATGCAGCTATCGATTTTTATGCAGGCAAACTAAAATTTACCGTAGTGGAAGATACCGTTTTGAGTGAAACCAAACGCTGGGTAATAGTAGCACCTCCGGGATCCAATGCCTCTCAAAATGGGTCTTGCTTTCTTCTGTTGGCAAAAGCGGCCACCGACGAGCAAAAAAGCCGGATAGGCAATCAAACTGGCGGAAGAGTATTTTTATTTTTATTCACGGATGATTTTTGGCGCGACTATAAATATATGAATGAGACTGGAATTTCATTTGTACGGGAACCCATGAAGGAGTCATATGGCACAGTGGCCGTATTCAAGGATCTGTATGGTAATTTGTGGGATTTGATTGAACCTTCTACCGGGTAATTGTTATTAATCATTTTGTCAATAAAGGTATTTTCGAAAAAAAAATTCAGGAATGAAGTATTTCTGTAACTTGAAATATGGACAAGCGCAGTTTTATTAAAAAATTTTCCCTGCTGGGATTTGCCGGCGTTCCCGGTATGAAGGAACTCGATCAATGGTTGCCTCAATTTAAAGATCGCAGCCCCGAACAATTAGCTGGCGACGAAAACTTCTGGGATGGCATCCGAAAAGGCTATAAATTAAAGCCGGATTATATTAATCTTGAAAACGGGTATTACTGTTTCATGCCTACGGAAACCCTGGAGCATTATTTAAATCATATCCGTGAAGTGAATTACCAGGGTTCTTATTATATGCGCACTGTTCAATGGGATAACAAGAAAAAAGTAGCTGCTAAACTAGCCGAAATTGCCGGTTGTTCTCCAGAAGAATTAATTGTTACCCGAAATGCTACTGAATCACTCGACACCATAATAGGGGGTATGCACTGGAATGCGGGAGATGAAGCGGTGATGGCAGAACAGGATTATGGATCTATGCTGGATATGTTTAAACTGGTTGCACAACGGTATGCTGTTATTAACAGGGTGGTTTCCGTTCCTAATCATCCTGCTTCCGATGAAGAGATAGTAAATCTTTATGCCAATGCGCTTAATTCGAAAACCCGCTTATTGATGATTGGGCATATGATTAATATTACCGGTCATATTCTGCCTGTTCAAAAGATTTGCGATATGGCCCATAGTAAAGGAGTTAAAGTAATGGTGGATGGTGCCCATGCTTTTGCCCATATCAAATTCTCTATTCCGGATCTGCATTGTGATTATTATGGCGCCAGCTTGCATAAATGGTTAAGTGTTCCGCTGGGGGCCGGTATTCTGTATGTAAAAAAAGAAAATATCCCCGGCGTATGGCCACTGATTGCTGATGGTGATTCGAAAAAAGAATCAGATATATATCGCCTTAATCATACGGGCACACATCCGGTGGCTACTGACCTGGCCATTGCCAATGCAGTTGACTATTACTTAAAAATTGGTGCCGAAAGAAAGGAGGAGCGGTTGCGCTACCTGCAAAATTACTGGACTTCACTAGTACGGAATCATCCGAATATAGTGGTGAATACCCCTGCTGAAAATTTCCGGGCTTGCGGAATCGCCAATGTGGGGATTGCTTCGATGAAACCAGCGGACCTGGCAGAGGCGCTTTATAAAAAATACCGCATATATACCGTAGCAATTGACTACGCAAATGTAAAAGGATGTCGTATTACTCCTAACATCTATACTATACCCAAAGAATTGGATCACCTGGTAACTGCTTTGAAAGAGTTGGCAGGTTAATCTGAAATAGGTCTGTGGCATAATAGGGAAGTTGGACAGCATTCTTCCAATTAAAATCTGTTATTTATTAATACCTTACATTTATAATAAGAAATTTTATGCGATTGCTTTTTAATGGTATTTTGTATTTATTATTGTTGATTAATTCTTCCTCGCAGGCTCAGGGTGTAAACAGTTGCGGATTTAAAGTACCTCCTAAATCATTACTCAAATCAAAATTTCAGTCGGTATACGAAGCAAGCGGCATTGTTAAGAATATGCTGGATTCTATTCGCTGGCAGGAAAATTTTAAGTTACAGGAGCAGAATGGTATCAATAATGCCTATGCCACTATAATCCGGAATACCCGATGGATTGTTTATGATAATGATTTCTTAGAAAACCTCGATACGTATGCCGCCACTAAATGGGCTTCCATCAGTGTGCTGGCGCATGAAATGGGTCATCATTACTATAATCATGTAGTTAATGGCAGAGGAAGTACAATTCCTACTGAAATTGAAGCGGATGGTTTTTCCGGATATGTGATGTATAAAATTGGCGCTACGCTGGAACAATCTATTGCCGCCATGCAGGCCATTGCTACCGACAGGGCAAGCTCTACACATCCGGCGAAAAAAGACAGGCTAACGGCTATTACCAAAGGATGGAACCAGGCAAAAGGCGCTTCAGCCAATGTAGGAAATGCTGGCAATAATAATACCGGTGGAGCAGGTAGCGTCGGTAACCCGACGGGGCCAGGTAATAATACCAATAACGCTGATCCGGCTACCGATCCAAGCTGGATTGCCCTGAGTATAATCAGTTCAAAAAATGAAACCGTGTACTTAAGTGATGATGGAAAAAATTACCAGGCGGCGGAAATTAAAGTTGGACAGCCATTTGTTTTTAAATTCGAAATATATAATTACGGCTGGTTAAAGCTGCCTTACTTCAACGGATTCCGCACTTTTAAATTAATGCATGGTAAAGATTATTCAATTCTCTGGAATCGTCGTACCCGAAACTGGACAGTAATAGAAGTTCCGGAATAGTTCATTAAATTACCCGCATGTCTTCAATATTCATTACCGGAATAAAGTGTCTCGTAAATACGCGAAAGCAAAACCAATTACTTCGCGGAAAGGCGTTAGCTGATCTCCCGATCATTGAAAACGCGTATTTAATTATAGAGGATGGTGAAATTGCTGATTATGGCCCTATGGATGAATTGCCTGGTTCTAGTCATCGCCCTGCAAAAACAATCGACGCGACCAATCAATTTATTCTTCCGTGCTGGTGTGATAGCCATACCCATCTTGTCTTTGCGGCGAGTCGCGAGGAAGAGTTTGTAAACAAGATCAAAGGAATGAGTTATGCCGAGATTGCGGCTAAAGGCGGTGGGATATTGCATTCTGCCGATAAGTTACATGATGCGTCAGCAGATGAATTATTTAACCTGGCATGGGCACGACTCGAAGAATTAAGCCAGCTTGGAACAGGTGCCATAGAAATTAAGAGCGGCTATGGATTAACCGTTGAAGGGGAGTTGAAGATGTTGCGGGTGATCAGGAAATTAAAAGAACGCTCAAAACTTTCGATCAAATCAACATTCCTGGGAGCACATACTTATCCGCCGGAGTATACAGACAATCACCAGGGTTATATTGACCTTATCATTAATGAAATGCTGCCGGTAATAGCCGCTGAAAAATTAGCAGATTATATTGACGTGTTTTGTGAAACAGGTTTTTTTTCAGCCGGGGAAACAAGTATCATTTGCAAGGCGGGCATGCGCTATGGACTAAAGCCAAAGATCCATGCTAACCAATTGAATCTTTCCGGTGGCGTACAAGCGGGTGTTAACCTGGGAGCGGTTTCCGTGGATCACTTAGAAACAATGGACGATGCAACTATAAGTTTGTTGGCAAATTCAGCAACCATTGGAACCTTATTGCCAACGGCTGCATTCTTTTTACGTATGCCTTTTCAACCAGCGCGTAAACTTATTGATGCAGGATGTGCCATTGCATTGGCCTCCGATTTTAACCCCGGTTCTTCCCCCTCCGGCAATATGAACCTTGTTTTAGCGATGAGTTGCATTCAAATGAAGATGCTCCCCGAAGAGGCCATAAATGCCGCCACCTTAAACGGTGCCTACGCTATGGAATTAGAGCAAAAACTTGGAAGCATTACTGTAGGCAAAAAAGCCAATCTTATTTTTACAAAACCCATTCCATCCCTGGCTTACTTTCCTTATGCTTTTGGCAGTAATCTTGTTAGTAAAGTGATGATAAACGGGGAGCTGTTATCGTAATGGGGAGACTTTACTATTGATTAGCTGCCAAAATAAGCAGTAGATTCAACTAGTCAGGCACCCCTTCATTTATTCCGCTCTTTCAGTCATCATTCATTATTCATTATTTTTGAACATGCTTATTTCGAAAAAGAAAAATGTTGATTTTTTTGAATCAGCCAGTACACGTTTAACCATATTAGAAAGAAATAATAGCTTGGAAGCATTGCGATTTCTCGTTCAGTTTGTAAATGGTATAAGACCGGGACCAGGAAAGAACAAACAAAATCCCGAAAAGAATCTGCTAACCGCCTTGCAGTATTTGCAGGAATATTCCCTGCTACTTACCAATCTGCAACATGCATTATTTTCACAATTAACTACTACCGATTTAACTTCAGCGATTACGGAAAGCGGCATTCCATTGGCTCGTGGATTCTGGCAGGAATTCTTTAACCGGTTAAAGCATAAAATTTTACCCCCGCTCCAGGACGAAAATGATTTTCTCTATGTAATAAACAGCATTTTCTTTCGGAAGAATGATATTGAATGGGTAGAGCAAATATCGAGAGAAAGCTGGATTTTATTTTTTGAGAAGACAGGCGTTCCTTTCAATTCGGAAAACAAACAGCTACAATCGCAACTGATGAGTTCCTTGAAGATGCTTTCCTTCCAGGTGGCTCAATTAGGGTTGGAAAAAGAAGTGGCTAAATACATTCCATCTTCTTTCCGAGAGAATCCTTTTGTGCAGCAGAATTACCTCGTGCATAAAATGGAAGAACAATTGGGACATTCGGTACAGAAAACCGATAGCACGACCATGTATGGTAATGTTAAAGAAATGATCAATAATTGCGAAGAAAGTATTGGTCACATTCGTGAAAATCTTTCTGAACGCGGCGCTAGCCTAAATCAAACCTACATTATCTTGATACTTTCGAGCCGTTTGAAGCGCATGCATATTTTATTAGACGTATTGGATGCCGATCACCGTTTTGATACCGGGAAACTGGTGGATTTTTTCAGGGAATTGGTTCGAAATGAAAACCGGAAAAATAGTATCCGCGAATTTCTATCAAAGGGGCTCGGGTATCTTGCTTACCGGATAGCGGAACACAAAGGAATGAAAGGGGATAAATACATTACCAGTACCCGAAGTGAATACTGGGCCATGATAGGCTCTGCCATGTGGGGAGGGTTCATAATTTCATTTATTGCCATATTTAAGAATTTGCTGGGTAAACTGGCGATGGCTCCTTTTTGGCAGGGATTTTTTTACAGCATTAACTACAGTGTCGGTTTTATCAGCATCGAACAAACGCATTCCACCCTTGCCACCAAGCAGCCGGCATTTACCGCCAGTTCGGTAGCTGCCTCCCTGGATAACAAAAAGAATGCGGGTCAGCTAAACCTGTATAACCTGGCTGTAACGGTTGCCAAAGTTTCGCGCAGCCAGATTGCTTCATTCCTTGGAAACCTGATCGTCGTATTTCCTTTGACGTTTTTGCTGGCTTGGGCTTATCATGGGCTTACCGGTTCGCATATAACTAATGAAGAAGGGGCAGCAAAACTATTGAAAGATCAGCATCCCTGGTTAAGCCTTGCCCTGCTTTATGCCTGCTTTACGGGGTTCTTCCTTTTTGCCAGCGGCATTATAGCAGGATATGTACAAAACAAAATCCAGTATGCTCAAATAGGGGAGCGGTTAAAAATGCATCCCATATTAAGATTTTCATTTGCCAGCCATCGCTTGGAGAAATTGGCTCTATTCATTGAAAAAAATGCCGGTTCAATAGTGGGCAATATTTCCCTTGGCTTCTTCCTGGGTATGGCCGGAATCATTGGTAAAATTTTTGGTATTCCATTCGATATTCGTCATATCACTATTGCTGCCGGCAATTGTGGTATTGCCATATATGAATTGGGCATTACTCATATTCCTCCACTATACTTACTCACCGTTTTCCTGGGTGTTATAGGAATAGGTTTTCTTAATTTCCTGGTGAGCTTTAGCCTGGCATTTGTGGTGGCCGTAAAATCGCGGGGTATTCGACTGCGGGATTATCCTGAATTCATAAAAATACTCTGGCGCTATTTTAAGGGGAGCCCGATGGATTTCCTGTGGCCCCAAAAAAGACTTCTTACCGAAGAATAGTATTCTTTTCATAAATTGTAATTCTTAACCGGCTACATGCAACATTTCAAATTTTACAACAAGCAGGATGTTCTTTATTTCACAAAAATCAGGCGGTTTGAAACCAAGTTGGGAGAACAGGTAAAAGTTCCGGTTGCCGCTTCAAAATTGGAATCCGTTCTGGAGCAACCGGCTATAAAATACGTATTGTTTGGAATTCCGGAGGATATTGGTGTACGCGCCAACGGCGGAATAGGAGGAACTGATTCGTGCTGGAATGCATTTCTTTCTTCTTTCCTGAATATACAGAGTAATGATTTTTTAGGGGGTGAAGAGATACTTTTATTGGGGCATTTTGATTTTGGTGATATCAAATACCTTATTGAACAAAATGCGCATGGAAACGAAGAAAGGATTGATGCCTATCGGCATGCAGTAATTACTATTGATGAAGAAGTGGAGGGGCTCGTAAAGATTATCAGCGCTCACAAAAAAATACCCATTGTGATTGGGGGTGGACATAATAATGCATATCCATTAATAAAGGGATCTGCCAAGGGCTTGCACAAAGCCGGATTGATTGCGCTGGCGCAGATTAATGCAGTGAATCTTGATGCGCACAGCGATTTTCGGCCATCTGAGGGACGGCATAGCGGAAATGGATTTCGGTATGCGGAAGAAGATGGTTACCTGCAGAAATATTGCGTTATTGGCATTCACGAAAATTACCTGCCGCAAAATGTATGGATGGATATCGTAAACAATCCCTTTATTGATTTCATAACTTATGAAGATATATTCATTCATGAAAAAAGAAATTTTATCCAGGCAGTAGCGCATGCTACTGGTTTTACTGATGACAATTATGCTGGTATAGAACTGGATCTGGATTGTATCGAGAATGTACTCAGCAGTGCGCAAACACCTGCCGGTATCAGTTCTCTCCATGCGCGGCAGTATATGAACTTTACGGCGGTAGATTGCAAACCGGCTTATATGCATATCTGCGAAGGCGCCACTCAATTGGCAGATGGGAATAAAGAAGATACAACCGGTAAGCTTATCAGTTACCTGGTAAGCGATTTTATTAAGGCCCGCCAGGATTAAAAAGGAATACCCAAATTAATATAGGCGAGCACTTTTTTGGATTGATCGCTGTACATGGCGCTTAATTCGAGCGGGCCGAGGGCAAAATTATATCCAAGGGTGGCCGAATGACCCGATAAGAAACTGGGTCTTTGCAACCGGTTATCAGGGCTTATAAAATTATTCACCAATCCATTGGTTCGGCCTGCCAGGTAAAAATTATTAGTAACGTTTACCCGTAGCCCCAGTTGCAGTGCTGCCACGCTGGGTGCAAAAAAGCTTCCTTCTTCCAGGCCGGCAAATAATATCTGGTTGCGGAACATCCGGGTAATTCCGCCAATAACGAAATCATTAAATATATTCTGATCATACTTAAAGTTCATACCAGCCTGTACCTGCACGGAAAATGTGGTACGGCGGCTCAAGGGCGCATAGGTTTCAAAATTGAAAGAAAAACGATGGTAATCATTGTATCGGATACCCAGTGAATCAGGATTCACTTCCTGGCCGTTTACAAAAACTTTTACCACTGGCGCCTGGTTATATACAATTCCCAATTCTCCCTCCATCTTTACACCCCGCCGTGGTAATACGGGGCGGTCGAGGGTATTTATGCCCCAATATAAAAAGCTGGTTAAATAATCGTTTTTCCCTTTTACTTCAAACGTTGAAACAATCGATGGTTTATATTTTATCCATTCGAAACGACTGCCTACTCCTATAGTAAACTTCCGGTTGCTCGAGTACTGCATTTTAAGATCGGCTCTAAAATAATTCTGCCGGTATTCACCAATTTTTTTAAAATTGGAAAAGTTAGGGATATCAAGAAATTCGTATTGCGTGCCGGCAATAGCAGCTACATTTTTCCCACGGCCAAGGTATTGAAGGTGTTCTCCGCGTATCCGAAACTTTTCTCCCAGGTTTACGGTTGCCATACTCCGGGAATGGGGCGTAAAAAAATTACGGGTGGTGAAATTAGCTACCAGCCCGATACCGGTAAACTTGTTATAATGCAACCCAACTTTAGCGATGCTCCGGGGATTCTCCTCTACCGTAAATATAATTTTTACCGATTCATCAGGTTGGGGCTGGAGGCTATACAGTATGCGCTGGTAATAGCGGGTGCCAAAAATTTTGCGGATCATGCGGCCCAGTTTCTCCGGGGTATAATACCGGTTGTTATAAAATCCCATCATATGCGTAAAAAAAGCTTCGGTCGTATTTTTCAATCCCATTATTTCAATGGAAGTAATCTTTATGGAATCAACTATGGGTAGCCTTTTTTCTATATTGGGAGTTGGTCCATAAATTGCATTCAGCGAATCTGCCAGCTGTTTAAACCGGGGATACATTTTTTCTCCCTCCTGTATCCCTATTTTCAGGATTTCATCTGAGCGGCTGAAGCTGGCCGAATTATAATTTTCGAGTGGGATGGGTATGTAAATATCACAAAGACTGATTTCATTTTTAACCGATTCTGATTCCCTGAAAAAAGCAATCTGGAGGAGTATCTGGAAGGCATTGGTCAATTTTTCTTTTGGTAAAAGGCCTGTTGAAACATTACTGCCAATAATGATATCGGCCCCCATTTGTTTAACATCCTGCACGGGAAAATTACGAACCACTCCGCCATCCACCAGTCTACGCCCATCGCTTTCCACGGCGGTAAAAATGGATGGGATGGCCATGCTCGACCGGATTGAGGTAACAATTTCTCCCTGGTCCATTATTATACCCTGACCAGAAACAATATCGGTAGCAATACATTTAAAGGGAATCGAAAATTTTGAAAAATCTTTTATGTTGTATACCGGAAAAAAAAGCTCAGAAAATTTCAACCAGAGTTCTTCGCTTTCTAATATACCACTGGGTAATTGAAAACGGTGATTCAGCCAGGGTAATTCAAAAGCATATTTATTATACTCTTCTTTTTCTTCCATTACCAATGCACGCAGGGAAGAAGAGTTACTCAATAAAATATCCCAGTCCAAACGGCTGACAATTTTTTCCAGTTCTGCAGCTGAATATCCAACAGAATATAAAGCCCCCATAATACTACCCATGCTGGTTCCCGTAATGTAATCGATTTTTAGCCCGGCCGAATCAATGGCCTTTAATATACCTATATGGGCAAGCCCTTTTGCACCACCACCACTTAAGGTAAGACCTATTTTTGGCCGTTGACCGGTGGATTGAGCCCTAACCTGGTATAAAGTACAGACAATAAAAAAAAACATGAGTGGTAAGCGAAAAAACATAGCCAGCGAATATTGAATAAAGATAAATGAAAAGGCCGTGGAAATGATCCACGGCCTATAGGCAATTCTATGTTAATGCTGCTATTGATTATAATCGGCTAACACCGGTTGTAAACTATGCTTCTACCGAAAGATATTGTGCATAAGCATACCCTTCTTCACCATCATCCGTTCTTACTAACCACCACTGGTCATTTGTTTTGCTAACCAGGGTTACTATTTCATGATGAGCTGCTTTACCTACAATCGGTTGATCCGTACCTGGTCCTTTCCGGATATTCAAGTTCGTTTTTTCAGTGGTCACTTTCGCACGGGCACCGGGTGCCATGGACGAAACGTTGATGTTCAAAACTACATCGCCGGCACGGAAATCGGGATCAATCTTACCATATATATCCCATAATTTATCTTTTGTAACGCCAGTAGGTGCCTGGCCATCTATATACAAAACATTATCCTGCTCTCTTACCTGCAGATCAGTAACTCCAGAAGCTGTAGCAGCATCCAGCAGTTCTTTATATTTATCTTGTAATGCCATATTAGAAGCTTTTAAAATTATTTAATAGTTAATTTATTTTCGATCTTTTTTGGTTTCAGCGAATTCAATACCATCATTAGCTTTGGCAGGCTCGCCTTTTTAATTTCACCCGCAAGGGTAATAACGCCATCTTTTACCGTTGCTTTTACCGTGGGAAAATCTTTCGTTGCATCAGTAAGCGCTCTAGCGAGCGGATCGTCTACCGTAATTTCAACAGGGGCGGGAGGAGGAGGAGGAGGAGCGGCAATGGTACAATTATTAATTACATTTTTGACTCCTTTAATACCTTTGGCCATTTCCTCGCATTTGGCTTTCATAGCTTCATCTTTACATTCGCCCGAAAGAGTAGCCACCCCATCTTTTACAGTTACAGAAGTGGAAGCCAGGTCGGGATTGGCTTTTAAGGCGGATTCAATTGACAATTGAAGGTCGGAATCCTTAACTCCTTTGCAGGAAGAAAAGGAAATAGAAACAAATGCTACTATGAAAGACATAAGCAGCATTGTAAGCAGGCGTTTTTGCATAATAAACTGGTTTATATTTTTTGAATACCCCTAAGATAGAGTTATTTACGAAAAGGTTACTTGACAAGAAACAAAGTTCCAAAAAAAATATACTGTTTCTTCAATTGCTGCCACCCGACTTTTCCAACTGCATTATCTTTTCAAAAACCTGCTCGTATTCTTTGTTTAGTTGGCTAAGTTCCTGCGATACTTTTTTAAGACTAGTCTCTGCCTGCTGAAATTTATTCCTGTCGCCATACACTTCGGGCAGCTGAAGCGATGCTTGCAACTGAGTCTGCTGCCTGTTGGCGGAGGCAATCCGGTCTTCCAGCTGTTGAAAAATTTTCTGCTGGCGTTGCAGTTCCTTCTTAACTTCTTTATTGATGGGCTGCCCCGTTATTTTTGATTCGGGAGCGGGCTTAGTAAGGGGCGCTGAAGCGGAAGGTTTATCTCTTGGCTTATCTACAGTTTTTGAATTACGAATTTCCGGTTTCGAATTCCTTTCCTTCCATTGCACCCACTCTTCATATCCTCCCGCAAACTCTTTTATTTCATGGTCAACGATCTCCCAAATCTTGTTGGCGGCTTTTGAAATAAAATAACGGTCGTGGCTCACAAATATGTAAGAACCTTCGTATTTCATCAATGCATCTGCGAGTAATTCCACCGAATGCATATCCAGGTGATTGGTGGGTTCATCCAATAATAAGAAGTTGGCTTTGCTTACAATGGTCTTCGCCAATGCTACCCGGGCTTTTTCTCCCCCGCTTAATACTTTTATTTTTTTATCTATATCATCTCCTCCAAATAAGAAACATCCCAGCAAGTTGCGCAGCTCCTGGTCGGTTAACTGGCTGCCACATTCCTTCATTTCCTCCAGTACCGTATTATTGATATTAAGTGCTTCCAGCTGGTGTTGGGCATAAAAACTTTCTTCCACATTATGTCCCCATTTGCGGTGGCCGGTAAAAGTTTCTGCACCGGCTATAATTCGCAGCATGGTTGATTTGCCTTTTCCGTTTGCGCCAATAAGGGCAATCTTATCTCCCCGGTTTATTTCAGCCGACGTATTTTTCACTACCGTATTTTCTCCAAAAGATTTAGTGATGTGCTTTAATTCTGTTAGCACTTTTCCGGGTATTTTATCAACGCGGAAATTGATTTTGATATTAGGGCGCTCGAGTTCTGCATCTTCTATCCGGTCCAGCTTATCTAATCTTTTCTGAATACTTTGCGCCTGGGCCGCCTTACTGGCTTTGGCTTTAAATCGTTCAATGAAACGTTCCTGCTGCCGGATATAGTCTTTTTGATTCTCAAAAGCCTTTTGTTGCTGATCTATCCGGATGGCTTTTTCCTTTTCGTAATAATCATAATTGCCGTTATAGATATTCAGTTCCTGCTGGTACAACTCTACAATTTTTGTAACCATCCGGTTCAAAAAATATTTATCGTGACTTACAATTACTACCGACCCCTGGTAATGCACCAGGTATTTTTCTAACCATTCAATGGAAGGAAGGTCGAGGTGGTTGGTGGGCTCATCTAATAATAACAGGTCGGGTTGTTGTAATATCATTTTTGCCAGTAATACGCGCATACGCCATCCACCACTGAATTCCCGGTATGGACGATTGAGATCGGCATTATTGAATCCAAGGCCCTGCAATACCTCCTCGGTTCGATGATGAATATTATATCCACCCAGTGTTTCCAATTCGTGCAGGCGGTCGGTATACTCATGCAGCGTTTTTTCATCCCCCGTTTTTTCCAGTTCTTTTCCGATTTCCTCAATTTCTTTTTCAAGTTGCAGCACCCGTTCAAAGGCGCCTAATGCTACTTCCAATATTGAATTACTGGTATCAAAACTCAACAGGTCCTGGTGCAGGTAACCAATACTGGTGTTACGGCTTCTCTCCACTGTTCCGGCGGAGGCCTGGTATTCCCCCACCAGTAATTTCAGCAGGGTAGATTTTCCGGTTCCGTTATAACCAATTAAACCAATACGTTCGCCTGGTTGAATATGCCAGGTAGCGTCCTGCACAATAACCCGGGCGCCAAATTCAAAAGTTACATTTGTTAATCCTGCCAGCATAATAATGAATAATGAATGGTCAATTGCAAATAGTCAATAGCCGATAATGCACGATGATAATCCAACAGTTACTATTTACCCTGGAAACTCCAGATTTAAACGTTTATTATTCACCATTGACAATTGCCTATTCCCCTTTTCGGCTGCAAAAGTATGACAAAGCGGCCTGAAAGATTTTATCATTTACCTTTGCCACAAAATTTTTATAATGAAACGTGCTTTTGCTTTTGTACTGGTCATCGCCGCTTTGGGAATAGGGGCCTATTTTTTGTTTTTTAAAAAGGAAAAAGAAGACAGGGGTCCGAGTGATCAGCCATTGGCTATAAGGGAGAATACCGGGACATTTAATCAGTCTTTTAATAACTTATTAACCGCTTATTTTTCGGTAAAGGATGCCCTGGTTGCCAGCGATACTTCCCAAGCGAATAAGGCCGCCGATGCCCTGATAGTGGCAGCTGACAGTTTGAAAACGGACGAGATACAGGGCGATTCAACCGGCGCCATCAAAGCCACCGCAAAAGATTTTGCCGGAACCATTAGTGGGTGGGGGAAAGGATTAATAGGCGAAAAAGGGATTGAGGCTAAACGCAAAGAGTTTGAAATGATTTCTGATGCATTATGGAGCCTGACCCGAACCGTAAAATATGCCGGCCAAAAAGTGTATTATCAATACTGCCCCATGGCGTTCGATAATAAAGGGGCCTATTGGATGAGTAAGGAGCGTCAGATAAAGAATCCTTATTTCGGGGATAAGATGCCGGAATGCGGCAGTATTGAGGATTCATTGGATTATTCTCATAAATAACGACTATAAATCTTCTGCTCTATAAACCTTGACCACGAAATTTTGTTGGAAGTCTTATCATATGCAAATTAAAAATTGGACCGGTATGGTCATCCTGCTGTTGATTATTGAATCATCAGCAGCTCAGTATAAATTCACCTTGAGTGGTTATATTAAGGATTCTCTATCGGGCGAAACGCTTATAGGTGCCACAATAGCTATTAATGGTAAAGGTCGTGGAGTTAGCAGCAACCAATATGGGTTCTACTCAATAACGCTCCCCAAAGGCAATTACACAATTGGCGTTACTTTTGCCGGCTATCAGCCTAGGCAAGCCGAAATAATTCTCGATTCAAACCTCCAATTGAATATTGAATTATTGCAACGGTCGGTTTTGGAGGAAGTGGTAGTGTATTCTAAGCGACGCGATGCCAATCTACAAAATTCGCAAATGGGGAAGTTTGATCTTACCATGGCGCAAATAAAATCGATACCGGTAATTTTTGGGGAAGTGGATATTCTTAAAACACTTCAGTTATTACCAGGGGTTCGTAATGCCGGGGAAGGAAATACCGGGCTATATGTACGGGGAGGTGGGCCCGATCAGAATCTTATTATGCTTGATGATGCCATCGTATACAATACGGGTCACCTATTTGGCTTTTTTTCCATTTTCAATTCTGATGCAATTAAAAATACTTCTCTTATTAAAGGTGGTATGCCGGCCCAATATGGTGGAAGACTATCTTCCGTTCTGGACGTTGCTATGAAGGAAGGTAATATGAGAAAGTATGAAATGGAAGGTGGCATTGGGGCCATCGCTTCCCGATTGTCGGTGCAAGGCCCTCTTAAAAAAGATAAAGCTTCTTTTATTGTTTCTGCCCGGCGAACTTATATTGACGTGTTGGCAAAACCTTTTATTCCCAAGAGCAGCGATTTTTACGGATCGGGCTATTATTTTTACGATTTAAATACCAAAGTAAATTATAAATTTTCTGAAAGAGACCGCTTGTATCTGAGTGGTTATGTTGGAAGGGATGTTTTTACTTTCAATAATTCGAACCGGGCCTTTAAAGCAAATATACCCTGGGGCAATGCTACCGCCACGCTGCGATGGAATCACGTATTTAATAAGAAATTATTCGCCAATACTACCCTCGTTTATAATGATTATTATTTTACGTTTGCCGGAACCCAAAACGATTTCTCTATTAAACTTAATTCCGGTATCCGTGACGCCACCGCTAAAGCGGATTTCGATTATTTTCCGGCGCCGCAACATAAAATAAAATTCGGCGGATTGTATACCTACCACAAGTTCACCCCCAATATTGTCAGCGGCAGCCAGGGTACTACCACCTTTACACCCAATAACGAAGGAGTTAAATACGCGGGCGAATCTGGTTTATATATTCAGCACGACTGGGAAATTAATGACGCAATAAAATTAAGTTCAGGGTTACGGTACAGTACGTTTTCGCAAATGGGACCTTACGTAAAATATAACGAAGATGTAGATGGAAATAAACTGGACAGCACGGTTTACAAAAGAGGACAACAAATTAAAACATATGGTGGATTGGAGCCACGGGTTACACTGCGGTATACACTAAACGATGAAACTTCTGTTAAAGCATCTGTTACCCGAAATCTTCAGTATATCCATTTGGTAAGCAACGCGGGGTCTACCTTACCCACCGATTTGTGGGTGCCGAGTACGTATAGGGTAAAACCCCAGATAAGCTGGATGTATGCGACTGGACTTTATAAGAATTTCAATGGTAATATGTTTGAAACATCGGTGGAGTTGTATTATAAAGCCATGAAGAACCAGATTGAATATAAGGAAGGATATACTCAGAGCTTAAAAGATCCTGAAGAAGATTTTGTTTTTGGAAAAGGGTGGAGCTATGGGGCGGAATTGTTTATTAATAAAGCGCGTGGAAAGTTTACCGGCTGGATTGGATATACATGGAGCTGGACCTGGCGAAAGTTTCCACTATTGAATAGTGCCGAAAAATTTCCCGCGAAATATGATCGGCGCCATGACCTGAGCATAGTGGGCATGTATGAACTCAGTAAAAAATGGAAGTTCTCGGCAGTGTTTGTATATGGTACCGGCAACTCAACGACATTGCCCGAACGATTTTATATTATCAATGGAGTACTCACCCAGGAATACAGTAAAGTCAATCAGTATAGGCTACCTGCTTATCACCGGCTTGATTTTTCAGCTACCCTGGTACCCCGGCAGCCTAAAAACAAAAAGTTTAATTATTATTGGGTATTTAGTATTTACAATACGTATAGCCGATTGAATCCCTATTTCATTTACTTTGATCAAACAGGCAGCCCGTATGATGGTTCCCTGAAAATTGATGCCCGCCAGGTGTCGTTATTCCCGATAATTCCATCAGTGACCTGGAACTTTAAATTCTGATACTACTTTCCGGTATATCTGTATAAGGCAAACTAAATTTATCTGGTTGTTCATTTTATTTTGTAATTTAAGGGATGGCCGAAAGCAACGGGAAGCTTAAACTGTTCATTTCTTATTCGCACGAAGATGAACCCCTCAAAATCCAACTCGATAAGCATTTGATAATGCTGAAGCGATCGGGAAAAGTGGAGGTTTGGAACGACCGGCAGTTGATTGCCGGGCAGGAGTGGGACAGCGGTATTAAGAAAGAAATTGGGGAAGCAGATATCATCCTGTTACTGATCAGCTCAGATTTTAATAATTCGGAATATATATGGAAAGAAGAGCTTGCGCAGGCTATGCAGCGGCACGAACTGGGAACGGCTCGTGTTATCCCTATCATTGTTCGAAAGTGTGAATGGAAAGATATGCCTTATGCGAAACTACAGGCTTTGCCCAAAGGTGCCCGACCGGTGAGTGAATTTCCCGACAAAGATGACGCGTTCACAGAAATTGCAGCAGGCATACGCTTATTAGTTGATAGTTTACTGACTTCAAAATAATTTAAATTAACGCTCCTGATTGGTAGAATGTTCCTCGAACTATTTTTAATTATTAAAAACAGTTTTGTATGTCTACTATCCTTGATATTCTTAATTCGAAGTACACGGTGTTTATAGGCCGCGCAGCCGAAAATGATGTTGTATTTACCGATGAAGAAACATCTCCCCGCCATTGCCAGTTATCCAAAGTAGGAGATAATAATTTCCTGATAGTTGATCTTGGGTCCGCTACCGGAACCTTTGTAAACAATAAGAAAATTGATAAGGAGTTTATTACAGAGGCCGATTTTATCACGGTGGGTGGAAATATATTTCAACTTTCTAAAAAGGTAACGGTACCCGCTATCCCTGTTACGCCCATACAGACAGGACCCACACATTCAACGTCCGCCGATCCCGTGTCGCCCATCAATGAGCCAGCCCAGGAAAAGAAGGAGCCATCAGCCACAGGAGCCAAATCAAGAATTTCCGTTTACTTTTTAGCAGCTGCTGAGGACGAAAATATCTGCCGGGCTATTGACAAGCACCTTTCCACGGTTCGGTTCAACACGAATCTTCCTGTTGAAATAAATGGCGATTATAAAATTGAAGCCGGGGCCAATATCAACCAGTATAAACAAAAATTGTTTGAAGCTGATATCGTATTAGTTTTTGTGAGTGTAGACCTGCTGAATAATGATGAGTGCTACGAACGGCTGAAAACCGTAATCGCCAATCATAATAACCGGAAATCAATTCTCCTTCCCATATTGGCCCGTAACTGTATGTGGAAGGCCACTCCATTCGCTAATTTGCCATTATTGCCAAAAAATCAACAACCCCTTAACAACAAGCAATTCTGGAACAGCGAAGATGACGCCCTTACGGAAGTAGTGAATGATATTTATAAATCAATCAACGATTTTACAAAGCCGGAAACCAAAGAGTCGGTTATACAAATGGGAGCGCCCCAAAAATCGATGCTGGAAATTGACTGGCGCAAGAATTATTTATGGAAGGTATTTTGGAAAAGGGTAGCGGCTTCCGTACTCGATGGATTAATAATAGGACTTCCTTTATACATCATTTTTTATGCGTTAATATTTAATAGTGTACAGGCCCAGGGTGGTTATGCAGATGAAACATTCAGCAACATTTCTGAGGAAACTGCTTTTACAATAATTTTTTATTACCTGTTGATGGTAATTTCCCAAATAATAATCTACGCAATAATGGAATCCTCTTCTTGGCGCGGAACGCCCGGCAAGCGAATAATGAAATTACAGATTACGGATAATGCGGGCCATCCAATCAGTTTCATGAAAGCTGTGCTGCGCAATGTTATAAAACTGCTGATTGGCGCGTTCAGTAATATAGGAGATGGGGTTATTGTATTTATATATCTCATAGCACAAATAATTGCCTACGCCAAAACAAAGAAATTCTTCCACGATCAGCTTTCAAATACGGTAATAGGGGAAAGATTAACCTGATTGTCGTGTTTTTACTATAAAATAATTTGTTACAAAAACTTCTATTTAGCATTTTAGGTTTGGTGCTGGCATCATTTTTGGATTATGCTTGTTTCTCATCCATCTTCCTTTTATTGAACTATTACTTTACTCACTAATTTTTATTTTTTAATCAAAATCTGTTGTATGAAACAATTGCGCTGGTTATTAGCTAGTATGTTAAGCATTTCCTTAATTTCCTTCTTTGTAGTTTCCTGTAAGAAAGATGTGTCCCGCGATGGGGGAAATACTCCCGCAGGGCAGGCTAAACTTTCTGTCTTTCTAACCGATGGGCCCTATGATTACCAAAAAGTGTTGGTAGATATACAGGGAATTGTTGTCAAAGTAGATACCTGTGAAAAAGATGGCCGTCACGACAATGACCGGGACGATCATGAAGACCGTTGCGATGATTACAAAGATACCCTGGATGTAAATTGTGATATCTGGGATACCTTAAGTATCCATGCGGGAGTGTATGATCTGCTTCAGTTACAAAATGGAGTGGATACGTTGTTGGCAAGCGGTTATATACCTCAAGGAAGAGTTGAGAAAATAAAGATTATCCTGGGGCCTAACAATAGCGTTATGGTTGACAGCGTCCTGCATCCTTTAGCACTAAGAGAAAATAAGAATTATATATACGTGAAAATAAAGCACGAGGATATTGACTCAATTACCAGCACCAATTTTAATCTCTATCTTGATTTTGACCTGGCTCGGTCTATTACTTTAAGAGACGGAAATTATTGGTTGAAACCTGTATTAAAGCCATTTGGTCATAACAACTATGGAGAAATTGAGGGCAAAATAAGACCGGTCAAATCGCACGGAATGATACAGGCGTATAACGGAATTGATACATTTTATGCAAGACCCGATCATGACGAAGGAGAATTCAAAATCCGTGGGTTAAAAGAAGGAAACTACAATTTATGGGTCGATGGCATTGATGGATACCGCGATACATTGCTCACGGGTATTAACGTTCGCCGTGGTAAAGAAACAGATCTCGGAACAATTATGCTAAAGAAATAGATCATCAGTAAAAGAATAACTTGAGCCGGGTTCGATAGACCCGGTTTTTTTATTTACCAAAGCCCAGTGCTTCTATATATCCTTTGTTTGAAATACAATTCTTAAAAAGACAATTTTTAAGAAACGCTTTCAGTGCATGCTTCACTTCCTGGGGGTCTTTTGGCTTCAACCTCCGAATATCTTCAAAACTGGTCCGGCTGGAATCGGCATAAGTGCGTATAGAATTAAAGCCAGCTGGAATGGAGAACTGAACAATACTACTATGATTGTCCATTTTTTTGTAGGGCCAGAAATGCCAGCCAATTTGCTGCTCGTCCAACAGTTTGCGGAAAGCCATTATCCATTCATCGTTATTTTCGCCCGTTTCGCCGCAATATACAGGAACATTGTACCGATTACTGAAATCAATATAATCCTTTATCACTTCAAGGGTAGGGGGTGTCCAGTATTTATGGAAAGTATATACTAATTTATTATCGAATGGCTTTCCGAAGGGACGGAAGTTGGAATCCCATTGGGCGCCACCTAAAAAAATCAGGTGATTATTATCTACCGTGCGAATAGCCGCCGTTATTTGTTTATAAAATGGTTCCAGCAATGGATTAAAATGAGATGAATCGAAATAATGAGCAATGGGTTCATTTAATAAATCGTAACCAATAACAATAGATTCATTGACATAATGTGCCGCAATTTTTTTCCAGATGTTAATGGTGAGCCCACGACTAGGTTCACTATCAAATAAGAATGGGAATCCCCAACTGTCATCAATATTATCGCCTGTTTGTCCGCCTGGTGCACAATGCATGTCGAGTAAAACATACAATCCTTCTTCTTTGCACCACCGAATAACATTATCGAGCAAAGCAAAGCCTCTTTTTTCCCCGCTGCCCCCCAGGTATTCTTCATTGGTAAATAATTTGTAATGAAAGGGAATCCGGATCGAGTTCATTCCAAGGGAACGGAGATAATGGATGTCTTCCTTTTGTATATAATTTTTGAGATATTGCTGCCAAAATAGTTTTGCTTCATCCGGGCCGATCAATTCGGTAATCACTTGTTGAATCAGCCGGGGAGAACTGGTTTTTTCCAATCGAAACATATAGCCCTCCGGCACCAGCCAGTTACCAAGGTTGGTCCCTTTCATCATAAAAGATTTACCGTTGGGGGTTTGCAAATATTTATCCTGAACCGAAATGAAATTATTACGCTGGGCGATCAACCATCCCGGGATGAAGAAAATTAATAATAAAGGGAATATTTTTTTCATACGTTTTGCATAAAGATCAAAAGTAACTGAATTTGAAAGTTCCAAATATACTTTGGGCGCCACTATTTTTTCAAGTACCTTTCAGTAAACTTTTCGCATGACAAGTGATCAAATTTCCAAATTCCTGGAAGGAAAAGATTTGGTAAAGCAAGCTATCAAGATTGACTTTAAAACCCGGAACTCTATAACGGGTATTTTTTTACGCAGCAATGATTATGCGCAAATGAAATCCAAAAATTTCTGGCGCGTTGTTACCGAAGCCCATTTTACCGAATGGAAGCAAACCAGTAATGCCGGCCTGGCGAAGATCTTCAATGGTTCGGAATTTACTAAACTTTCGGAAGCAAAGAAATAGATTTCAGGGGTACCCGTTATTCAAAAGACTTTCTCTCTAATTATCCGTCGAAAAAAAATTAGGCCATCATTCATCTGTTGGTTTCTTTTCCCCATCGCTATTATTATAAAAACTTAGTGCTCCACTAGGGCATTTTTTTACTTGCTCAATTATTTTTTCTGAAGAGGCGCCTTCGGGTTTAATCCATGGCTTTTCAGCCGGATTAAATACAGCAGACAGGCCCGTAACTCCCTTCCAGCAGATCGTAGAATGAATACAGGTACCAGGTTTCCAAACAATGGTTATTTCTCCGTTGCTATATCGTTTGGTAATGTCTCTCATGAACCACGGAATTCTATTCTAAAAAAAATGAATTTAGATTTTAAGCAACCAGAAATATTCCGCCTATAATTTCACGTGCGTTCTTTATTATTGTATTATGCTTATTAAGCAGTCCTTGCTTATTTAAAATCATATCTCGCACAATTGGTCATTTCCCATTCGCTATAGGACAATCCATATTTTTTCAACACATCATCCGGCACGCCATTCCACTTATTGGGTTGATTGCCCGCATACCCTAAATCTTTCACCCCGATTTCGCTGGTATAAAATCCAGTGGAGGTTAAATTACGCATCAGGTTAAAAAAAGAAACCCCTTGCTTCATAGAAGGTTTGGCTTTGTCGGGCCAGGCAATTTCATCCACCATTTCCATGCGCTGCTTCTCATCACAATCCACAAAACTCTTCTCAAATCGCTTAAAACACTCCATGTCCAGCCAGCGCAAGCCGCCTTGCATCGGTGTTTGGTGATCCGGCATATCCTGTACAATAAAATCAATAAATGCCGGAACGCCTGCTTCGGAGGCGCTACCGCTTACTTCATCTTTGGGAATAATAATATCGGCGAGTACGGTAATGGTTGCCATTTCATGTTCGCTGAAGAATTTCTTACTCATCAGCGCCCGGTCTCTTTCCAGTTCTTCTTTGGCCCGATCAATGGTAAAATCTTTATTAACCGTTTTTTCGGCTGCTGGTTTTTTCTCGTCTTTTGGATCGAGTTTACAGCCTTGCAGCAAGGCGCCGGTTGATAAGGTTCCAATGGCAATTGCTTTTAATGATTTTCTTCTGTCCATACTATAAGTTTATAGTTTGTGACCTGCTTGCCGCAGGCAGGTTGGTAATTTTTGTTTGCTCTTTGGTCTTACCCAGTGTCTCTTCTACCAGTACCTAAATATTCTGTTTCTTTAGTTCCTCAATAATGTATTCGGATGCTCTCAGCGAAAGCGCGAGAATCGTCCAGGTTATATTCTTATCGGCCTGGCTAACAAACGGGGCGCCATCTACGCAAAATAAATTTTTACAATCGTGCGCCTGGTTCCATTTATTGAAGGCGGAAGTTTTTGGATCATTTCCCATCCTGGCTGTTCCCGCTTCGTGAATGATTTTACCGGGTGATTCCAATCCGTAATCATTCTCCGGACCATCATCAGCACCCCAGGTAATTATGGCACCCATCTGGTGCATTATCTCCTTGAACGTTTCCTTCATATGTTTTGCCTGTTTCACTTCATGGCTGCTCCACTTCACATTAAATCGCAAAACTGGTATGCCGTATTTATCGACAACCATCGGATCAATTTCACAGCGGTTATCTCTAAACGGGATAGCTTCTCCACGGCCAGCCATTCCTACCCCCGCTCCATAAAAGAAGCGATGATCTTCCTTCAGCGATTGGCCATAGCCCCCTGCTTCTTTCTTCTGCCCCCTTACTTCGTATTTACCATTTAATCCTTCCACGCCAAAACCAAATCCATAAGCAGGTTGGCTCATGCCTCCCCAATATTCAATATGATATCCCCGTGGAAAATCGAGTTTCTTATTATCTAACCACCAGGGCGAATAAATATGCATCCCGCCCACTCCGTCTTCATTATATCTTTTACGATCAAACAACTGAGGTAATACCCCACCCAAGGCAGCCCCTGTGCTATCATGCAGGTATCTTCCCACCACATCACTGTTGTTGGCCAGGCCATTTGCGTGACGTTTAGATTTTGAATTCAGTAATAACCTGGATGATTCGCACGCACTTGCGGCTAACACTACCACCCGGCCACTCACCTGGTATTCCATCATATCTTCTTTGTTGATATAAGAAACGCCGGTAGCTTTACCCTCGTTATCTGTTATTACTTCCCGCGCCATTGCATTGGCCATTACATCAATATTTCCGGTGGCTATAGCAGGTTTTATTAATACCGAAGAGGAAGAAAAATCTGCGTATGCTACGCTGCACGCTCTGTTACATTGACCACAAAAAATACATTCCTGCCGGTTTTTATCATCCGGTAAAGCTTTCGTAAGAATAGATAGTCTTGAAGGAATTACTTTTACCCCGGCATTCGTGGCCGCTTTTTTGATCATCAACTCATGCAGTCTAGGTTTGGGAGGGGGAAGAAAATAACCATCCGGATCATTTTCCAACCCTTCATTACTTCCAAATACCCCGAGCATTTTATCAATGCGATCATAATATGGTTTAATATCATCATAACTAACCGGCCAGTCATCGCCTAATCCATCAATACTATGCCGTTTAAAATCTTTCGGACCAAAACGCAATGATATACGACCCCAATGGTTGGTTCTTCCCCCTAACATGCGGGCTCGCCACCAATCCCATTTGGTTCCCTCTGCCTGGGTATAGGGTTCGCCATCAATTTGCCAGCCCCAATAACAAGCATCAAAATCTCCGAAGGGACGAAACTTAGTGCTGGCTCCCCGCCTGGGCGATTCCCAGGGATTTTTAAATTGTGTTTGATTAGTACGCGGGTCATACATCGCTCCTGCTTCAATCAGGCAAACTTTTAAGCCTGCTCTTGATAACACATACGCGGCCATTCCACCCCCTGCTCCGGAACCTACAATGATCGCGTCGTATTTTTTTGGATTCTTTTTGATCTGGAAATCTCCCATAAGCCAAATTTATTTCAATTGTGTGATTAGGAACCTAAATGTAAAATATAAATACTTTAATGCCATAGTTTTTTTATTTTTTATTATTGGCGGTCAGATCATGTTTATAATATTTCGCGCATATTAATTTATGTAAATTCTATTAAACAGAACCGGCTTGCTTTTTTATAATACCCGATTGTGATATGGATTATTTCTGTTTAATCAAAAGACTTCAAAGCGAAAAATATTGGCACATTACAAAATCCACCCATTCCCGGGTTAACAAATTTTAACGGCATGGCAATTTCTATCAGCCATCCGGTATCTTTTGCTATCTTTCATTACAAATCGATTTTTATGCTTCGCACATTTCTATTCATTCCCGCAATGCTTGTTGCTCAACTTTCGTTCGCACAAAATAATGATACCACCTACGCTGAACGATTGGGCTATCCGAGGGGAGCCAAAGTAGTCATACTCCATGTAGATGATGTTGGCATGAGTTGGGATTCGAATGAAGGCGCTATTCAGGCAATGACAAAAGGGGTAGCTAATTCCTGCAGTATTATGATGCCTTGTTCCTGGGTGCCGGGTTTTGTTCAATATTTAAAAAAACATCCGCATTTAGATGCCGGCCTTCACCTTACGTTAACATCCGAATGGGATCAATACAGATGGCCACCATTGAGCGGAGCAAAAAATGTACCCGGCCTTGTTGACAGCGAAGGAGTAATGTGGGCCAGTGTTGAAAATGTGGTAAAACATGCCAGTGCCGATGAAGTGGAAATGGAAATAAGGGCACAAGTGGATAGAGCATTGAGTATGGGTTTTACTCCCACACATCTAGACAGTCATATGGGAACTTTGTTTGCCTCTGCTCCTTTTATACAACGTTATCTCAAAGTAGGAATGGAGTATAAAATTCCGGTAATGTTTCCGGCGGGGCATGCAACACTGATAAAAGAGCAGGCCAAGATGCCTGAGATGCAAATACAAATGATCCGAACAATGGGAAAACAGTTATGGAATGCTGGCTTACCCGTGCTGGATGATTTGCACAATACTAGTTATGGTTGGGAATTATCAAAAGGAATTAAGCCAACAGACGAAAACCTGCGAAAGATTAAAACAAAAAATTATATCGACGGATTAAAATCGTTGAAGCCGGGTGTAACAATGATAATAATGCATTGCACCGCCCCCAGTAAAATATTTGAAAAGATTAGTTCATCGGGGCCCACCCGCAAAGGTGATCTGCTGGCTATGATGGATCCGGCCTTTAAAAAAGCGTTAGCCGATGAGAAAATCATACTTACCACCTGGCGGGAATTAAAAGAAAGAAGAGACAAAATAAAATAATTGCCCCCGATCAAAAGATCGGGGCAAGTGATGGCACTAACATATAGAAAATAACAGCGAATAGCTTTACCTATTAACAATTCCATATTAACTTCAAACCTTTCACTTTTCCTTTACAATTAATTCGCCTCATTTGCCGTTCTTTGTTCTGTTCCCCTTCAACTTCTATAGTACAACTCTACTTCATTCACTTAATTTAATTAGTATGCCTGCTAACCAACCAGCAGAGGCCAATGGTCTCTATTCGTATGATTCATTCGGGGGTAACAACAACAAGAAGTCTGAGAGCAACTTTTTATGGTGGTGCTCCGGTGCCCACCAGCCTTTGTTAAAAGAATTTCCCTCCGAGCATAGTAAATATGCAGGATTAGGCGGTGTAATATTGGCCACCTTTGTATTGGCTTCTTTATCGGCCGGCTATGCGGTGCATAGTGTATTTGACAACTGGGCATGGACCATTGGGTTTGCCGCAATTTGGGGTCTTATCATTTTCAACTTCGACCGTTTTCTTGTTTCTACAATGCGCAAATATGGAGTCAGCAAACGTAAACAGTTTTGGATGGCAGTACCCAGAATTATACTTGCCGTACTGATCGGTGTTACCATCGCCCGCCCCCTGGAACTGAAAATTTTTGAAAAAGAAATTAATACCAAAGTAGTAGAGAACCTCCATAAAAAAGTTCAGGTGAATGATAGTTTACTGCAGATAGAAAATAAAGAGGTATTGCAAACGGCCCTTGCGGAGCGAAATCGGTTGACCACCCGTAAGCTGGCTATTGAAGACACTTTACATCGCTTGCAACAATCGTATGTGCAGGAGGCTGATGGAACCGGTGGATCGGGCCAACGTGGAATTGAAGATCTTACCCGATTAAAAATGAATGCGTATGCCACAGCACAGCTACAGTTCCGGCCCGAAATGCAATTGCTTTCGGAAGATATTGCCAGGCAGGATAGCATACTGACTACCTCGCAATCTTCGATGGAGGAAAAAAGAAAAGAATATGCCGCTTCCCTGCAATCTAATATTGGTTTTTTGGAAAGGAACAAAGCCCTGTCCGATTTGTCGGGGGAGGAGAATAGTGTTTTTTGGACAAGTCTCCTGATTTCACTGCTCATTATTCTAATTGAAATAGGTCCCATTCTTTCCAAATTGATTATGCCGGTAGGCCCTTATGATATCGCCCTGGCAAAAGAGGAATTAATAAGCATGGCTGCAACGGAAAACGAAATGCGTAAAGACAAAGAGCTTACCTCCGAAAAGAAAAAGGCATTTTACCAGCGACAAAAGGAAGTTAGTGATCAGGTGAGTGAGCAAATGAGTTTGTTGCAAAAAAAACATATAGATGAAGAACTTGATAAGTGGGAGCGGGGCGAGTGGAATGCCAAAGATCATCGATCATCAATGGATGAAGTAATGCGAAAAATTAAAGAACGATACCAAATTAAAGAAGAAGACCTATTGTAGAAAGAAGTACAATGCGCATATGGCCACCAGGAAAACCAGGGTCGGTAACCAGGTACGGTTACCGACCTTATATTTTTTGCGGGCGGATGGAAGTAGCAGGAAAACGAGTGCCGATAACAAAACCAAAAATATCATGATCGACATTATAAAGGAGGGAATTAAATACATGATGTAAAGGAACCAGATGAAATATCCGGCCAGGAATGTGCTGAATAATAAAAAAGGTACCCCTATTATCCAGCCCCACTTTCGTTGACGGAAAAGCAGAATACCTCCTGACAGTGCCAGTATAATAGTTATTAAGAAGCGGGTGTAATTCAGCAGTTCCGATTTGCGGATAGTAAAAGTGTTCCCATGGTCAGAAACAACCGATGATTGAGAGGACACTACGCTCATCACCATTAAAATAATCAGCATTATTCCAATGCCAATAATAACAACCGCAGCAAATTTTTCTTTCCAGCTTAATTTATCTTCAACCATATTCGCAGAATTTTCCTAGTCTTTTACGTTCCATATTCTCATTTCACAGTTATTTTACCTGTTTCAGTATTGCATGGGCTAATTGTTGCGCCCATCGATAATACTCCTTTCCTGAAGGATGCAATTTGTCTTCAGCGAGCAAAGATATATCGATGTTTGCTTCCCGCGTTCCGGGTGTTATATCGATATAATACACCCGGTATTTCAAAGCTATTTCTTTGTTAATGCCATTGAATACATCGATCTCATTGGCAATCTGTTTGCGGTCGCGGCCATCAGCAAAGGGCGTAACGCCCCAATCGGGAATAGATAACACGAATACATGTTGCGGGAAATTGCCAACTAACTGCAGGGCTTGGATTAATAATTTCTCAAATTGTTGTGCATATTCTGCTTTGCTTCTTCCGCGGTATTGATCATTTACGCCAATTAGCAGGGAAACAAAGTCATATTTTTTATCCAGGGCAGCATTAGCAATGCCCTCCTGCAATTCGTCCGTTGTCCATCCGGTTTTTGCTACGACAACAGGTGGCTGAAAAGAATATTTCTCTTTTTCTAATAGTTTAACGGTTTGACGGGGAAAATTATCCTGCGCAGCAACCATTTCACCAATGGTGTACGAATCGCCCAGTGCGAGATATGTGTACGTTTTATGAGGCATTGCCTGAGAATGGGAATAGTGAAAATAACTAACGCAAAGTAAAAAAAGCACTATTTTTTTTCTCATAAAATTATTTACTCAATATACGAAACAAGAAAAGGAGTCGATTATGACTCCTTTGATTAATTTTATTGTTTAGCCGGTACAAACAAACCGGGAATCTAATTCCAGACTATAAAATGATAAATCCTGACTCTTCTTTTTACTGCTGCACTCCCTGCATTCCGTTCTGCATACCCTCTGCATCTCCTTTCATATTCTTTCGCTTGAAGAGCGACACATCAAACTTGCCAAAACGCCAGTTGAAATTAATCCGGAAGAATTGGGGATCGCGCCGGCGAAATGTATTTTGCACAAAGTAGCCGGACTCGGAAAATACATCGTTTCTGCGGGTGCGGAATATATCACCGAAATTAAGTGTAAGAGAAGCTCTTTTTTCTTTGAGGAAATCAAATCGAAGGGCCATATCCACTCCATAGTTAGCGCGAACATATCCCTGCGAAGCACTTTGTGCCTGGCCAAACATCCCACCACCAGGACCACCACGACCGCCACCAAAACCGCCACTGCTGCCACCACCACTTCCACCGGGTGGCAATACCGTTTTTGATTGGTAATCGCCACTGATCTGCAGCGTAAAATTCTTTGGAAGTTTAAAACTGTTATTTATCTTACCAAACCAGCTGTATATTTTATCCTGCTGAATCAACTTAGGATCAGTGATATTAATTTTTGAAGTATAGAGGTTGAGGTTAGTAGTAAGGTCCCACCATTTGGCAACCGCATGCCTGGATATTAATTCTAGTCCGCCCACATAACTGGAGTTAGCATTTATATAGGTATTAATTAAATTACTATCAGATGGGTTCACCGGGTTTGGCTCCGCCACCTGGTACCTGGTTATTAACTTATCGGTGAATTTATAGTATACCGAAGCGAGAAAGGAATTAGTAGTTTGATATGTCTTGGTATAGGAATATTCAAAGGAATAGGTGAATTCGGGAACCAGGTTAGGATTTCCGCGCGATAGATTAAGCGTATCGGAATAATCCGTAAAGGGAAATAACTGGAAAAAGTTGGGTCGGTTGATTCGACGCGAAAAGTTCAATTGCATTTCCTGCTGCTTCTTTAATTTTTGGGATAAGAAGATGCTGGGGAAAAAGCTGATCGGGAAACTATTTGAATAGCTAATTAAGGTATCTTTTCCGCCCAATGAAACTGTTTTTACGTCGCCATTATAACCTGAACTTTCTGCCCGTAATCCAAGTTGATATCCGAAATCCTTTATCTTATTGGTAAAGGTAGCGTACCCGGCATACACGTGATCTTGATTGAGAAACCGGGAGGAAAGTTGGGGAATCTTAATCGGTGTGCCGCTTCCATCTATAAAACTGATATCATTCCGGCTGTCTATTTTACGCATTTGTGCCCTTGCACCCATTTCCAATTTTGAATTTTCAGTAAGGGGGTTAACAAAATCTGTTTGCATGGTAATAAACTGCGTTTCGCCCCCACCAGTCAGCAACTGCTTAAAACTACGGGTAAGTGTGCCACCTTGTTGTGTGTAATTATTACTTACCACCAGGTTTTCATTTTCATTACGGCTCTTATTAAAATTTGCGTCGGCCGTCCATTCCTTACCTGCTTTGGCAAAATTATGTTTGAACCCTATGACCGCCCCGCGGTTTTTAAATTCGCCTGTGCTGTTGGAAAGGCGGTTGCTGAAGGAAGTTGATTTTCCGGAGTTGTATAAGGTATCTACAAAAATATCACTATTGGATTCCGGTTTGAATTTCCCATTTACATACACGCCAGATAAAGACAGCGTATTTCGGTTATCAATGAAATAATCAAAACCTCCCCGCAGGAAAGCAAAATACCCTTCGCTGATATTTTTATCCTTCTGAAGTAAAAAAGTATTCGGATCATTAACCAGCGTAAGCCGGTCGGTGTTACCGTTTGATATTGATTTACGCTGATTGTACATCGCGCTGACGAATACGTTTACTTTGCCCTGCCGAACATTGATATCACCTCCCAAATTGTATTTGCCACGCTGGTCTATGCCGGCCCGCAGGTTGCCATTGTATCCGGCTTTACGATTTTTCTTTAATACAATATTTAATATACCGGCCGTTCCTCCTGATGCATCAAATTTGGCGGAAGGATTGGTAATAACTTCCACACTTTGTATTGCGTCCGCCGGGATCTGTTCAAGGGTAAGCGTGGTAGGCCTTCCATCTACAAATATGGTTGGTGTGTTATTGCGCAGGGTTACGTTTCCATCAATGTCAACATTTAAAGAAGGTACATTTCGCATTACATCGATCGCAGAACCACCAACAGAAGTAAGATTCTTTTCAACATTAAACACTTTTCTATCTATGCTGGATGAAACAAAGGCTTTGGAACCACTTACCGTCACCGCCTCGAGCACCTGGGCATCCTCTTCAATTTTTATATTGCCAAGATCTTTATCGATTCCATTCAAGGCCTGGGTCATATCTCCACCCTGTCCGAATTTCAGCTCGAAGGCAACTTTCTTCTCGATAGTCTTAAAGCCAATAGCTGTAATTTTTAATCGAAAATTACCCATTATTGGCAGGTTCTCTAAACTAAAGTTTCCGGCTTTGGTGGTGAGCATACCGGATATAATAGTATCCTTTCTTTTTTTAGAAATAGTGTCAAATTTATTTTGAATCAACTGGATGGAAACGGCTTCAACGGGCTTAGTTGTTTTAGCATCCAGGATTTTACCATAAAAACGACCCATATTCATATTTTGAGTGCCTCCTGTTCGACCAGCACCCATTCCTCCCGGCATTTGCGAAAAACCAGTTGCAAATATGAAAAACAAAAGGATAAGTAACAAAAACTGCTTCATAATTATCTGCGTTTGAAAATGTCTGTAAAATTGGACGATAAAAAGTTGACTAACTTGTGACAATGTGATGAATGGTAATGTTTAACCAATAGGTAGGTAAAAGGTTTGGAAAAGACGGAAGATTATTACCATAATATACACAAGATCAATCAGGAGCCAATTAGGATTGTGAGCAATAATTGTATGGCGCCTATCATAAAACCAGCTATTGCCCCAAAGAGCGGAATCTTCCTTAATTCCCCGGGAATAGAATGGTAAATCATCGCGCTCATTTTGCCGGGAGGAAGCGAGGAGATTTTATCTGCTACTAATTTCTTAATATCTATATCTTTTTCAAGATTGCTAACATAGGTTTTCATGGTGGCAGGAATTATTACTTCCAGTTCTTTCATAAATACTTCCTTTAGCTGGTTGATAGTTTTGTCGCCAATAAACATACTAACCACGGGAAGGGCTTTACTTAACCGGTTCCGCAGGAATTCATCAATATGTTTTTCAATCACAGGCATTAATTTTTTCATGCTTTCCTCACTAACCAGTTTCCCCTCTAAATCGGAAATGGAAAACAAGCCACCGGATACCAGTTCCCCCATTTTTTGTGCAATATCCTGTTGCTTTTTTGGAAGAATTTTTTTCAGAAAAATTGAAACGGCCAATTTATAAATGATCCAACCAATGGAAGCGGAAATAAAGGGCAAAATTAATAACCAACTGTTCATTGCATCTTTTTGAGTGGCAAAGAAAAACTAATTACCCCATGTAAATAAATTTATGCTGCATGTTTTGAGCGAACCTATTTTTATGCTTAGATTTGCGGCGTAAGACGGTGGCTGTAGCTCAGTTGGTTAGAGCATCAGATTGTGGTTCTGAGGGTCGGGGGTTCGAGACCCCTCAGTCACCCGGGTTAATATCCCGAAACAAACTTTGTTTCGGGATTCTTTTTTTCGTTCAAACTTACCTGCTTCCGTTTATGTAAATTGTGTAAAATCAGTTGTTAATATTGATTAGAACCCGCAACAACAAAGCTCATTTATCGTTATTTTTGAATTAATGCAAAAAGCCATAAAATTTATGTTTAGCAAAAGAACTTTACCCGTACTGATCCTGTTTGTGTGCGCAGGCTTGATTGTTGCCTTTAACACATTTGGATGGGGAGGAAATCCGCCAGGAAAATATGAAAAGATCCTCCATAATGTAGGCGATATGCTAAAAGAAGTGCATTACAATCCCAAAAAAATTGATGACGAATTTTCCAAAGTGCTGTTCAAGAAATTCCTGACCGATCGGTTTGTAGATGAAAGCAAAAACATATTGCTTCAATCGGATATTCAATTGCTGAAGAAATTTGAAACAAAACTGGATGATGAGATATTGGGGGGAAATGTACTTTTTGTGCCGGCCGTATCTGAGACTGTTCACAATCGTTTGCCGGAAGTAGCTTTGTTGTATAAAGAAATTCTTTCAAAGCCTTTTGAATTTACCAAGGAAGAGACTATTAATCTGAACCCCGATGAGTATGACTTTCCCAAAAATGAAGCAGACCGGAAGGAAAACTGGCGAAAACGTTTGAAATACCTGGTACTCGATCGCTACGCTGATTTGCTCGAGAATCGGGAAAAAAATAAAGGCACAGAAGGGTTTGTAGCAAAGACAGATGCAGAATTGGAAAAAGTAGCACGGGAACGAGTGCTTAAAATAATGGATAGAACTTTTGAACGAATGATGGTTAAAGTAAGTGTGGATGATCGTTTCAACAGTTATGTAAATCTTATTACCGAATCGATGGATCCGCATTCCACCTTTTTTCCGCCGGTTGACAAAAGATATTTCGACGAACAAATGAGTGGAAAATTCTATGGAATCGGCGCTTCCTTACGGGAAGATGACGGAAATATTAAAATTGGTTCGTTGCTGGCCGGAAGCCCTGCCTGGAAATCAGGCCAGGTGCAGGTGGGTGATTTTGTATTAAAAGTTGCGCAGGGATCCGCGGAACCCGTAGAGCTAACAGGTTTTGTAATAGAAGATGCGGTAAAAATTATTCGAGGCAAAAAAGGCACAGAAGTAAGGCTAACCTTAAAAAAATCGGACGGCTCAATAAAAGTAGTTACGTTAATCCGGGATGAAATTGTGCAGGATGAAACCTTTGCACGCAGTGCGGTTATCAATACGGCTAAGGGAAAAATTGGTTTTATATACTTACCCGAGTTTTACGCCAACTTTGATGATCCCAAGGGAGCCCGCTGCTCAGAAGATGTGCGCAAGGAAGTCATCAAATTAAAAGAGCAAAAAGTGGATGGTATCGTAATGGATCTTCGTAATAACGGCGGAGGCTCTTTATATGATGTGGTGCAGATGGTAGGATTATTTATTGAAGGCGGCCCCATCGTGCAGGTAAAGGATCGCGATGGTAAGCCCCAGGTTTATTTCGATCGTGATAAATCAGTTCTGTATGATGGTCCTTTAGCGGTAATGGTTAATGAATTCAGCGCTTCGGCTTCTGAAATTTTCGCGGCGGCCATCCAGGATTATAATCGCGGGGTAATTATAGGAAGCACTTCAACGTATGGGAAGGGAACCGTTCAACGTAATATAGGACTCGATAAAATTATTGGTTTCGTTGAACCCAACAGTGACCTCGGAACCATAAAACTTACGTTACAGAAGTTTTATCGGATCAACGGAGGCTCCACTCAATTGCGTGGCGTTGTTTCCGATATCAGTCTACCGGACATTTATGAATTCTCCAAATACCGCGAGAAAGACAATCCGGAGGCATTGCCCTGGGATGAAATCCAAAAGGCAGATTACGTTAATTGGAAGTTTAGCCTCAACCTCGATCCAATCAAAAAAGCGAGCATGGAAAGAATGCGATCTGGTAATTCATTTACTACAATTCAGAAAAATGCACAATGGATAGCCGACCAAAACGATAAGATTGGTACACTAAGTTTGAAGAAATACCAGGAAGAGCAAAAACAGATTAAAAATTCTGTTAAGCAAATTGAAACGGCAGTTAAACTACCTGGTGAATTAGAGGTGACGGCCCTGCCCGACGACTTGAAGAAATTTGAATATGATAGTGGTAAACTGGAACGCTTCAAAGAATGGATTAAACGATTGCGCAGCGATATCTACCTGGATGAAACGGTTAATGTAATTAATGATATGGTAATTCAAAAAAACATCGTTTACAATACCAGGAAATAATTTCAAGGAATATATTTGGATAACCGTTCCGCTTAATGCGGAGCGGTTTTTTTATTACCGAAATACGGAAAAGCTGTACTTTTTTTGAATTTATCAATGGGTAAATCAAATGACTATTAAGTATGCAAGAGCTAATTAGCTTATTTTTGCACCCGATTTCACCGAGTTATGTATACCATCACTTATAAATTTGAACAGAAAGGACTGGAGCCGGTTACCATTACCAATGCTTCGCCGGACCAGAGTTTGCTGGAAGTAGCACTCACCAATAATATAGAATTGCACCATAATTGCGGAGGTGTTTGCGCCTGCAGCACCTGCCACTTGTATGTAGAACAAGGAGAACAGTTCCTGGAAGAACTGAGCGATAAGGAAGAGGATTTTATAGACCGGGCCACAAATCCAAGAATCAATTCCAGACTCGGCTGCCAGTGTATATTACAGGCCGGTGATAGTGGTCAAATTATGGTAACCTTACCGGATCAAACTCAATATTTAGGCGAATAACTTAACTGACTTATGCATTACGAACCTCCCATTAAGTGGACCGACTACGAAGACATTGCCCTGAAGCTATATGAGCGGTTTGGCTCCGAATTTAATGAAGGCAAAATATACCGCATCCGGTTCACTGATTTGCTGGAATGGGTTTTGCAGATACCTAATTTCAGTGGCACGCGGGAAGAAAGTAATGAAGGACACCTGGAAATGATTCAAAGTACCTGGGTGTATGAATGGAGGGACAATCAAAAATAAACCCAACACTGGCTGTTTTTTCCATAAAAATTTTCGAAGGAAGCAATTTCAAAACTATGAATTTACCAGATCGGTTTAAACAAATTACCACTTTTGTTTTTGATATGGACGGCGTGCTTACAGATGGCACGCTGTTGGTTTTTGATACTATTCAGCCCATTCGGCGCATGCATATAAGAGATGGATATGCTCTGCAACTGGCCATCAAAAAAGGATACCGCGTAGTCGTCATTTCCGGTAGCAGTTCCGATGCCGTGGTTGCCCGACTGAATGGCTTAGGAGTAATGGACGTTTATATGAAAGAAACAGATAAGAAAAGCAGGTTAAATCAATATGTTGAATTGAATAAGCTCTCCTGGGATGAAGTGTTATTTATGGGAGATGATATGCCAGACTACGCGGTAATGAAAATAGTTGGATTAGCCTGCGCACCGGTAGATGCAGCTACTGAAATCAAAGAAATCGCCCACTATATTTCTCCCTCAAAGGGGGGGAAGGGCTGTGCAAGGGATGTTATTGAAAAAGTGCTGAAACTGAACGATGCCTGGGATTTGGAATCGGGTATTGCCAGCCGTTGACCTTTTATTCTTATCTTAACGGTTCACTTGTTATCTCTACTAATTGCATGAAACTGATTGCAGCATTCTTTCGCCTTATTCGTTCGCTCAATCTCCTTTTTATTGCGCTTACCCAGTTCCTTTTCCAGTATTGTATAATAATCCCTTCCCTCAACAAGGTGGGAGCGCAAGCACAACTATCTCCTAAATTATTCTCCCTGCTGGTGCTGGCTTCGGTTTGCATTGCGGCCGCCGGATATATTATAAATGACTATTTCGATTTAAATATCGATCGTATTAATAAGCCTGGCAAGCTGGTGGTGGAAAAAATTATCAAACGCCGCTGGGCCATCGTATGGCACCTGGGATTATCGGCAATTGGTATTTTACTGAGTTTTTATGTAGGCTGGAAAATTAATCATAACCTATTGCTCGGATTGGCCAATAGTGGTTGTGTACTCTTACTTTGGGTATATTCCACCACTTTTAAAAAGAAATTGCTTTCAGGGAATATAATTATTTCCTTGCTCACGGGTTGGGTAATATTGGTATTGTATGTAGCTGAACTCGATCGTTTCTTTTATGCTGTTGACAATCCCCTTCTCACAAAAGCTATTTCTAAAATATTTAAGCTGGCTATTTTGTATGGAGGATTTGCATTTATTATTTCTCTTATCCGCGAAGTAATAAAGGATGTGGAAGATATGGCTGGTGATGAAAAATACGGCTGCCGCACCATGCCTATTGTTTGGGGCCTCAATGTTTCTAAGGTATTTATGGCAACCTGGCTGATTGTACTTCTTGGCGCTTTAATAATTGTACAATTTTATATTCTGCCTTTTCGCTGGTGGTGGTTTATTATCTATGCTGTTTTATTTATTCTTTTGCCATTACTATATATTTTCAGAAAATTATTTAAAGCGAAAAGTATCGGAGACTTCCACCTGCTTAGTAATGGGATTAAGCTGGTGATGATGACCGGAATACTTTCCATGCTTTTTTTCAAACTTTATGAATAGTAAAATTATCCTGGCTTCGCAATCGCCCCGGCGCAAACAATTGCTGGAATGGGCAGAGATAGATTTTGATATATTAGTTCAACCAACCGACGAGTCTTTTCCTGCCGAAATGCCGGTAGAGTTAATTCCGGTTCATATTGCCCGAAATAAAGCAGTCACCGTTACTGAGCACCCATCATTCAATAACTATCGCTCCCCGCCGACCATATTAGCCGCTGATACCATAGTGGTGCTGAATAATGCAGTAATAGGAAAACCAGGCGACCGTAGCGAAGCTATCGACATACTTTCCCGCTTATCGGGGCAGAAACATCTTGTTATTACCGGGGTAATATTAAAACGCGGTGAAAACGAAATTGCTTTCTCCGATACTACGGCTGTTTGGTTTCACACCCTTACGCTAAAAGAAATTGAATTTTATGTAGACAAGTACCAGCCTTATGATAAAGCGGGCGCCTATGCTATCCAGGAATGGATTGGGGTAATTGGTATTCGCCGGATTGAAGGAGATTTTTATAATGTAATGGGATTACCTGTCAGCAGGGTAGTACAGGCACTCCGTGATTTAAACGGTGAAAAATGATATAATCACCATTTGCCTATTCAATTAATAATTTATTTTTAGGTAACGCAGTAACCTCAATAGCAATAAACACCTAAGTTTATGACTGAACGATTACTGCAATTTATCTGGCAATTCCAGTATTACAATATACAGGAATTGTATCTTTCCGGAGGCGAGCAACTACAAATCATTTATCCAGGAATTTATAATATTCACCAGGGCCCCGATTTTACCCAGGCAAGAATTAAGATCAACAAAACCATATTGGCCGGAAGTATTGAACTCCATGTTAAAACATCTGACTGGCAGAAGCATAAACACGATGAGGATCAAAATTACCGCAATGTTATTTTGCATGTAGTTTGGGAAAACGATCAGGAAGATTACAACGGAGTTCCCATTCTTTCTTTGCAAAACCGCGTTCATCGCTCACTCCTTCAGCAATATGAACAATGGATGAAACAACCAGCTTTCATTCCCTGCAACCAGCAGGTTAATAAAGTAAGTGATTTAATATGGAGAGGATGGAAGGATCGTTTGCTGGCTGAAAGACTTATGAGAAAATCATCCACCATTCAACAATACCTGCTGCAAAACAATCAGCATTGGGAAGAAACATTTTGGTGGCTATTGGCCCGCCACTTCGGAACCAATGTAAACGCCTCGGCCTTCGAGGCAGTTGCCAGAACCATTCCAGTTCAAATACTGGCAAAAAACAGATCCCGGATTCATCAATTAGAAGCCTTGTTGCTGGGACAGGCCGGTTTGCTGAACAAAGAATTTGAAGAAGACTATCCCAACTTACTCAAATCCGAGTACAAATTCCTGCAAAAAAAATATACCCTGCAAAAAAGTTCCGAGGGTGTTTTCTTCCTTCGTATAAGGCCCGTTAATTTTCCAACTATCCGGCTGGCCCAACTGGCCATGCTTATTCATCAATCCAGTCGCTTATTTACCGAAATAAAAGAAACAACTGAATTGAAAACCGTACAGAGGATGCTTAATGTAACAGCTAACGATTACTGGCACTACCATTATGTGTTGGACGAGGCCTCCACCTTTAAAGCCAAAAGGGTAGGCGCCCAGATGATAAATTCATTGGTCATCAACAGCATTTGTCCCATGCTGTTTACTTACGGTTTGGTAATGAATGATTCTGCCTGCAAAACCAAAGCAGTACGGTGGTTAGAAGAAACAGCCGCCGAGAAAAATACTCTGACTAATGGATATGCCAGGCTGGGTGTTAGCCTCCAAAATGCCTGCGATTCACAAGCATTGCTCGAACTAAAGACGCGTTATTGTGATGTCAGGCGCTGTCTTGATTGCAATATAGGTAATGCTCTATTGAAGAATACCGCGGTGCCGCAGTAACGTTTATAAATTTATGTTCTTCAAAAGCAGGAATTATGTAGCTTCCAATTCTAACACAAAAATGATTACCATGAGAAAACTATTCCTGCTTTTATGGGCAACTTCTCTTTGTATTATGGGCAACGCCCAGGAAGAAAGCCTGGATCTGGAAGCGGTACAAAAAATCCGCCAGGAGGGGTTCAATAATTCAAAAGTAATGGAGCATGCTTTTTATCTAACCGATGTAAGCGGCCCACGACTTAATAATTCACCGGGTTATTTACGGGCAGCCAACTGGGCAAAAAATAAATTAGAAGAGTACGGATTGGAAGCTAAACTGGAAGCATGGGGCGATTGGGGCAAAGGCTGGGAATTGCAACGCTCCTATGTTGCGATGACAGTTCCTTATTATCGCCCGTTGATTGCTTTCCCCAAAGCATGGTGCAGCGGGAGTAATGGTTTACAAAATGCTGAAATAATAATTATCAAAGCAAAGGATTCCGTAGAATTAGATAATTATAAAGGTACGTTGACAGGCAAAATTATTTTATTACCCCGCTCCGATACATTGAAACCAGGTTTTACAGCGGATGCCAGCCGATTTACCGAAGAAGAATTAATTAAGATGGCAGATTGGGATCCAAAAAATCAACCCGCAGCCAACCCGCAACGCGGACCTGGTGGTCAACGCCCTTCCTTAACCGTAAACATTAATAAACTCAAAGAATTTGCCAGGAAGGAAGGAGCGGTGGCCATATTAAGTGCCAGTACACGGGGACGTGATGGAACCGTTTTTGTATCAGGGGGAGGATCTTATGCCGCTAATGCCCCGGAGAATTTCCTGGATATCATGTTGGCCTATGAAGACTATATGAGTTTATACCGTCTTGCCTCAAATAATATTCCAGTGAAACTGGAAGTGGATGTAAAAACCAGTTTCAACAGCAAGGATATTAAAGGATATAATGTGGTGGCGGAATTAAAAGGAACGGATAAAAAACTTAAAGAGGAAGTGGTAATGATTGGAGGACACCTGGATTCATGGCATGGATCTACCGGGGCAACTGATAATGCGGCTGGCTGTTCAGTAATGATGGAAGTAGTTCGCATATTAAAATCCAGTGGATTGAAACCCAAACGCACCATCCGTATTTGTTTATGGGGAGGTGAAGAACAGGGTTTACATGGTTCAAGAAACTATGTACGCAATCATTTATCGGATACTGTTACGCGGCGCTCCAATAGCGAAGGGGATAAAGTAAGCGCGTATTTTAACCTGGATAATGGAACCGGAAAAGTGAGAGGCGTTTATCTGCAGGGAAATGCCGGCGTTAAGGCAATCTTCACAAAATGGCTGGAACCTTTCAACGATTTAGGCGCCGCTACCATAACCTTGCAAAATACCGGGGGTACCGATCACCTGGCATTTGATGGAGTGGGAATTCCGGGTTTCCAGTTTATACAGGATGAAATTGATTATAATACGCGTACTCACCATACTAACATGGACTCTTACGATCACCTGATTGCTGATGATCTAAAACAAGCCGCTACTATCATAGCTTCTTTTGTTTATCATACCGCGCAGCGAGCAGAGAAGATACCGCGCAAACCGGCACCTGGCGCTACGCAACAAAGACAAGGTTTTTAAGAAATGTAAAATAAGGAATGCAATATCTAAGAAGGGACGCGGTACAGAAGATTATATTTTAGAATATAGGATATAGCATTTTTCGGAAGATCATTGTTCATCTCGGAAATGATTTGAACCTTGGTCTTCTTTTTTGGGAGGTTGTTCCGTGTTGCTAACAGGTATTTGCGAAGCCGGGGAAATAGTCAACCGTCCAGCCCGGCTAACCGAGGATGAAAATAGAAATGAAAGTTGATGATTGACACACAGTCGAGAGTTGTTTATCCTGCCCGAGCAACTGACAACAATTGTTGCAGCTGCTGAACCATTGGTTCCGTCCACCACACTTTTGCAAATGCCCATGATAGTGGCTGTGTTATCAAGACGGACTTGTTATTGTAGCAATTATTATGATCTTCATTAATCTCATTGGTGTATCGCCTTTCTATTATTTTAAAAAAGGGACTATACTTGCCCAAACCGCTGCAAAATTTTCATTAAAAACAGGGTGTGAAGCATTTGGAATAATACTAATCTGATGGATAGGTATCATTCGTGCAGCATTCACTACGTGTTCAACGCTATTACTCTGGTCTCGGTCGCCCGCCATTACTAAAACAGGGCATTTTATAGAACTCAATAAATCTTTCCCAACGGTTAATTTATTATAACACCTGCTCACTTGTTCAAAAACATCCTCAAGCCTGTTTGGTTCTGGCATTAGTTTCAATTGCTGATTCCAATAAACAGTGTCCATACTCATGGCTTGTTTTGCACTGATATTAAATTCCCTTAACCCAGGATATAATTCTCCTGCACCAATTACTATCATTTTCTTTACTCTGGATGGATACAATGAACCTATTTTGTAGGCTGTAAAACCGCCATCGCTGAATCCAAGAATAATGACACTGTCTGTTGTTACAGCATTGACGACGGCCATTGCATCATTAGCCCTTTGTTCCAGCGTAAAGGGTTCTGTGCCGATTTCAGATTTGCCATGTCCTCTTGTAGAAACAGCAATTACTTGATAGTTTATTCTCAACCTGTCTATAAATCCTGCCATTTCTATTGCAGAACCAAATAAACCACCATGCAGCAATACTATGGGTTGCCCTTTACCGTAAACTTCGTAATATATTTTGGCATCTCCCGCCTGTACATAACGCCCGGCTTTTTTATTTGCACCAAATGGTATTTTATTTACCACATTTGCTGGTTGAAGAAATCTCCTTAATTTTTGTTGTCCATAAATATTTGAACAAACAATTAATAAAATAGGGCTGAAAATAATCTTACATACATCATGTACAATGGCTTATTGTTTGTTATTAATTTTTAAGTCGCTGAAATAGCCTTCTGTCCCTACGTCAACAAATAAACCAATGGCGCCTGATTCATTATCACCAAGTTTCAGGTCACTCACAATCAAAGACGGTTGATTGTTTTCATTTAAAAACAATTTAGCCTGCTTGCCATTCACAACAATCCTGAGTTTTATCCATTCGTTTAAACCCATGTCTGCATATGATTCATACATTTCCGGGCTTTCTTTTCTTAACCGTGAAAATTTGAAATCTGGAAAAGAAAAGTATTGGATAGAATGATTCCTTCGCACTTGTTCTTCTGCTCTGCCATTGGTAGGACGTATGTATATACACTCAAATTGAGAATTATTTTCATTAATTCTGAATGCTACACCAATAAATCCTCGGTCTGAAGGAGAGGCATTTGGTAAAAGCCGACTTAATACTTTTACTTCGATGGTACCATTTCTAAAATCGATACTTTTAAGCGTATAAAAGTCGGCTCATCTGCCTCTTTTACAGTAGAATCTTTTATTGCTTTAACAGCCTCTTTGTGATGAAACCTCTCAAAGGACATATACACTTTATTAGCAGTGAGGTTGTTTGGTGCCAATTTGACTTTTTGACCACATAAACTTTTTGCAGCAAATAGGATAACAAGGAAAATAAGGTTTACACTTTTCATTTTCTAAAATTCAGGAAATTTTTTTATTGTATCGGGTTGCTCATTTAAATAGTCACAAACTAACTTAATACATTTACAATTTGTATCGGAATCTGACCACGGCGCTTTTTTGCTCGCTGGAAGAAATGCGCATTTCGTACCGTTTGGTTCCAGCGGTAATTACCATTAAAGAAGTATTGGGTGGAATGAGGCCCAGGTTGTCTGCATACATCATAAATTCATAATCAGTATTGGGGAAAGCGGTAAGATTTAAAGTAAGCGGTTTATCAGTAAGTCTTTTTTTATACAACAACAGCGTGTTATTCAAAAATACTGTAACGGTATCATTATCGATTTCTGCATTATCGTATAATTCAATTTTGATCTCCGAGGTGTCTATAGTAATTGTTTGAACAAGCTCTTTTTCGCGGGGTTGAAGTTGCATGCGCTTTTGCAAGCTGGCCAGGGTATCGTTTTGAAAAACATCTACGGGGAATACAGATACGGATTCTTTATCTAAATGAATTCTTCCCGGCGGGCACACATTACTGTTTCCCATTTCATGTCCTTTCCAATCACCATCCAGGGATTGCTTATCCGTTTGCAGCCAGTTCAGATCGTACGTTTTTATGCAGGGAATACAATTCGCAGGAACATTATATTGAACCACGGCATTTTCAATGATGACCAACCGTTTTGTTTGAGGGTTGTACCGGCCCGTGAAATTTATCTTTGTGAACCGATCCTTGTCATAGTAATTAAACGCATTCCCCATGATGGCATTATCTTTTGTATAGTATACATGCAGTTCAAGCGAATACTCCGGGTAACAACCTCCGGAGGCCTGGGTTCTTTTGCCTCTCCAGACGCCCGTTAAATTTTGTGCAAACAGCGAACCTGTAAGCAACAGCAATACCATCGGAAGAATAGGTCGTAGCATAAAACGAATATCCGGGAAATTACCGGAATGTGAAGCAATAGAAATCTAATTTATGTGAACGGTTGTCTTATTTGACTTTCTCATATTTGAAAATAACCACTGCATTCTTTTGTTCGGTGGAGGTGATCCGAACTTCGTATTGTTTATTTCCGGCATTTACCACCATCAGGGAAGTATTAGGCGGAATTTCCCCCAGGTTCTCGGCTACCATAACCAGTTCGTGATAATCATTATTGTCATCTAACTGGAATTTTACAGTGATCGCTTTTTCAGTAAGCCGCTGTTTGGAAACCACCAGCTTTTTGTCGAGGTAAACAGAAACAGTATCGTTATCAATCGTTCCGTTATCATATACATTAATAACAATTTCATTCGCATTAGTAATAATGGTTTTTACTACTTCGTTTTCGCGGGACGCGAGTACTTTGGGGGTAATAGCCGGGGCTGTTTTCCGATCTATCTTTTTCACCGAATCAACAACCGCGATCTTCAATTCATTCGTTTTGGGAGATATATTCTTATTGTTGTTGGGGGGAGGCGTTTTAGCTATTGGATTATTTTTTATAGAACTATTGTTATTTTTTTTGGTGGTAGCAACGGGGGCAGCCGGTTTGGTAACCGGAGGTTTAACGGGGGTGGTTTTTACGATTTTTTTCTCGGACGGTTTTGTTTCAATATTAACTGGCTTCTCTTTTTCCCGTTTAACCAGGAAAGGTTCTTTGTAAAAATCAGACGTAACAACTCTTCGCAAGTAAACAGTACCCCGGCCGCAATTGCTCGAATCCCGGGTATTCATGCTGCTGTAAGTGCCTTCCAGGAATTCTTCATCTCCCGATTTGGAGTATTGAAGAAAACAACGCATAATACACGCATCACTCATTCCTGACATGCGAACTTCGAGAATCTTCAATTCATCCAGCAGCACTTTATTATTCCGGGTATTGACCGTTCCAACGGCACTTGCTTTCCCGTAAAATATAGTGGACCTATAGGAGTAAGTAACCCCTTCAAATCGATTTTCTTTCTGATCAAGTTGTATTTCGAATTTGTACCGGCTATCAAAAACGGTTCCTTCCAGGTCCCTGTTATAATTCGCTTCATTAAAATAACCTCTCCAAATACCGGTTACATCCTGCGAAAAGCCAGGAATGGAACTGAGAAAAAAAATGACCAGTAAAAGTGTTTTCATATTGATTATATACTCGGGAGCAAATTAATTATTTTCAAATTAATACGATAATAATCGTATGCAGCCGTTGGCAAAACTTCGTTAAATTTGCGGTTCTTAAAATATAATACTACAGTACAAATTTATGATGAAGATCACTTTTCCTGACGGCGCCGTGCGGGAATATGCAAATGGCACCTCCTCGTTGGAAATCGCCCGGTCTATCAGTGAAGGGTTGGCCAGGAAGGTTCTGGCAGCCAGTGTTAACGACCAGGTTTGGGATGCCACACGGCCCATTACTTCAGACAGTCATCTGAAATTATTAACCTGGGACGATAAGGAAGGTAAGAATACGTTTTGGCATTCTTCGGCGCACCTGATGGCTGAAGCAGTAGAATCATTATTTCCCGGGGTGAAGTTTTGGGTGGGCCCCGCTACAGAAAACCCGAAAGGATTTTATTACGATATGGATCTGGGCGATAAGAAACTTAATGAAGAAGATTTGGCGGCGCTTGAAAAGAAGATGAACGAGTTTGCTAAAAAGAACAGTAGTTATGAACGTAAAGAAATACCCAAAGCAGAAGCGATTCGTTATTTTACCGGCAAGAATGATGAATATAAACTGGATCTGCTGCAAAACCTGGTGGATGGGGAAATCACCTTTTATTCACAGGGAAATTTTACCGATTTATGTCGAGGACCTCATATTCCCCACACTGGACTTATTAAAGCCATTAAACTAACCAATATTGCCGGCGCTTATTGGAAAGGGGATGAAAAGAATAAGCAATTAACCAGGTTGTATGGTATTACTTTTCCCTCCCAAAAAGAACTGGATGAGTATTTACAACTGCTGGAAGAAGCAAAGAAACGCGATCATCGCAAGCTGGGAAAAGAACTCGGTATCTATACTATGGATGACGATGTAGGCCAGGGACTTATCATGTGGATGCCCAATGGTACCATTATCATTGAGGAGTTAGAAAAATTGGCAAAGGAAACCGAACAGGCTGGTGGATATAAAAGGGTAGTTACTCCTCATATAGCTAAGGAAAGCATGTATATCACCAGTGGCCATCTTCCTTATTATGCGGATAGCATGTACCCCCCAATGGAAATGGACGGGGAGCGATATTATCTTAAATCTATGAACTGCCCGCATCACCACAAAATATTTGCGGCTGAACCTAAAAGTTACCGCGACCTTCCTTATCGTATTGCCGAATACGGAACCGTTTACCGGTATGAACAAAGCGGTGAATTATTTGGACTCATGCGCGTGCGATGCATGCATATGAATGACGCACATATTTATTGTACTAAATCGCAGTTCGAGCAGGAGTTTCGGGCGGTAAACGAAATGTACCAGAAGTACTTTAAGATATTTGGAATCGATAAGTATGTAATGCGCCTTAGTCTTCATTCGCCTGAAAAGTTAGGTAAGAAGTATGTGAATGAACCGGAATTGTGGATAGAAACGGAGGCCATGGTTCGGCAGGTGTTAATTGATTCAAATATTCCTTATGTAGAAGTTCAGGATGAGGCGGCATTTTACGGCCCTAAAATTGATGTTCAGATTTATAGTGTAATAGGCCGCGAGTTTACCCTGGCAACCAACCAGGTAGATTTTTCGCAGGGACGCAGTTTCAAACTCGAATTTATTAACCAGGACAATAAGCCAGAAACCCCGTTAATCATTCACCGGGCTCCCCTGGGAACACATGAGCGGTTTATAGGGTTCCTGCTTGAACATTATGCGGGTAAGTTCCCACTCTGGCTGTCGCCCGTTCAAGTTAAGGTGCTGCCCATCAGTGATAAGTTTCTTCCCTACGCACAAAGTATTTTGCAGAAACTGAAAAATGCAGATATTCGTGCCGAGGTTGATGACCGAAATGAAAAAATCGGAAAGAAAATTCGTGATACTGAGCTAATGAGAGTACCTTATATGTTGGTGGTGGGAGAGAAAGAAATGAATGAGGGTAAAGTGGCCATTCGCCGGCAAGGAAAGGGGGACGCAGGAATTGAAACGATTGAAAAGTTCCTTGAATATGCAATGCTGGAAATTAAGAATAGAAGAGAAGCATAAAGATTTGTAGTTATACTGTGTATTGGCAATAAATATAATCATGCGCATTCGTTTTTGCCGATCATTAAATCGCCCTTCCCTGAGGGTAATTATTAATTAAAAAATATCCCCCTTTCAGGGTAGGGGGCAATAATCGTAAATGGCATTACCGCAAAGACCTTTTAACAAACCGGGTGGAAGTGGAGGATTCAACCGTGGACGTTTCGCACCCCGCAGAGAAGCAGAACACAGAATTAATCATTTTATCCGGGTACCGCAGGTTCGCCTGGTAGGCGATAATGTAGAAATAGGTGTTTATTCAACCCAGGATGCACTGAAAATTGCTCAACAGCAGGAGCTGGACCTCGTTGAAATTTCGCCCAATGCTGATCCGCCCGTTTGTAAGGTTATTGATTATAATAAGTTTTTGTACGATAAAAAGAAGAAAGAAAAAGAAATGAAGGCGAAGGCCAAAGTTTCTGAAGTGAAAGAAATACGGTTTACTCCCAATACAGATGATCATGATTTCGATTTTAAGTCGAGACATGCGGAAGGGTTCTTAAAAGATGGAAATAAGGTAAAGGCTTATGTACAGTTTAAGGGCCGCGCCATCCAGTTTAAAGAAAGAGGAGAGTTGCTTTTATTGAAATTTGCCGAGCGATTGCAGGAGATCGGGCAACCGGAAGCATTGCCCAGGCTGGAAGGAAAGCGTATGTTTATTATGCTTGCACCAAAAGGTAAAAAGAAAAAAGAGAAAGAAGCTGAATAAACCAACTGCCATTTTAGAAAGAAAGCAGCCTTTAACCAGGCTGCTTTTACTTTTTTAACTATTGGGTTGTAATGATTACCTGGATGCTAATTCAGACAGCTTGATATTTTTTGCCGCGGATCGAAGTAGTTCGGAGTCATCACTGCCTTCATTTTCCAGCTCAATCATAAAGCGATCTGCAACGATCAATACCAGTTTAGATCGCTTATCTTTCTTATAAATGGTTTCGTAGGCTGCTACATCCTTTATTCCAATGTCAATAGTGCCCGATTTTTCATTATCATCTTCCATAGAGTAGCCCATTTTATACATCGCTGTTACTCCTGAAAATGCCATTTGCGATGCATTGTAATCAACTATCTGCACCTTTACTCTTTTTTCGCCATTAGTGTAAGCTTGGTCTGTTTGGGACCAACTTCCCATACCTGGCATATTAACCTGGCTCCCTTTGGGTCCTCCATCTTTAGCATAACCACTTACATCCGGTAAATAAGCCTGCAAGTCTTTATAGGGCATGGCCAGCGTATCTCCTTTCGCTTTACGCTCGGCCCATCGGTCCTGAGCTTGCTTTACGCCTTCGCTCATCTTCTCTGCTACTTTCGGGAGGTCGGTAACCGATACTTCTCCGTCCTTCACTACCACTTTATCTCTGCCACCGCAAGCTGCGATGAATAATAAAAACGGAATAACGAGTTTACTTTTCATGAAATGAGTTTTTAATAGTTCCCAAAACGAAAACTCCTGATCAAAAGGATTTCACAAGAATCTTCTTGTTGAATTGATGCAACTAAATACATCTCCGCAGGAAAGTTACTAATAAACTTATAAGGATATGATGATTTTTGCCGAAGTCTTTTTTTGGTGACCTCTCCGCCAGTTATAAAATTATTAAAAACAAAGTATGGTATGGAAAAAAAATGGTTAAATTAGTAAAGCAATAGATCATTAAATCGTGAACAACTAATGAGGGTATTCAATTTTATATTTGTGGTTATTTTTTTATTATTTGCAGCCTTGCAATACAACGATCCGGATCCTTATATCTGGATACCCATTTATGGTTATGCTGCATTGTTATGCTGGTGGGCAGCTAAAAATAAATTTTATCCCACGGCCTATATTATTGGGATAAGCGTATATCTTCTGTATGCCATTTATTTGGTATTCACCAAAGATGGAGTGATGGATTGGGCAAGGGAGCACCATGCCGAAAGCCTGGTGCAAACCATGAAAGCCGAAAAACCATGGATCGAAGATACCCGGGAGTTTGGTGGATTGCTGATCCTGATAATTGTTTTAGGAGTGAATTATTTTTATTCCAAAAGAAAAGCCCCCTTGAAATAAGGGAGCTTTTTTATTGAAACCGATAGGTAAAAATAATTACTACTCAATCTCTCAAACGCTGAATACCTTTCACTATTCGCTACTCACATTTCACAATTGACGATTCACCCCATAAATACTCATTCTTCAATCGCTCTTATCATATTTACTTTGTAGTAAATTGAATAAACTGCAATCCCATTTGAGCTGTTTCCTTTTCCTTTATTGGTTTGCTTACAATATAAAGGCTATGTAGTTTTCCGTCGGTTACAGGTTCTGTTTTTATTTGCACCGAGGTTCCCCCCATAGGTCCTTTTGTAACTACCCCCCCCGTTACCTTTCCTTCTCCAATCTTTTTTCCTTTCGGGCTGTCCAATCGTAATTCAAAAGTATAGCCAAACTCAGGAGCCTTCTGCCACCCGGCTACTAACATGGCTTCATTGATTCCAGTGAGATCGATATTGTCTAAACTAAACCAGCCATTGGCTGAAGGCACTACCATAAAATGCATCCCACTAAAATCAACCGCTGTATACCCTTTCAGGTTGTTTGCCCCAAAGAATAACAATTTACTATTGCGTAGGGCAATGGTACTGCTTCCTGTCATAGGTTTAATATTGCTACCTCCTTTATCGGTATAGGTGGCCGATACATACAATAATCCTTTATCTTTTACCGGCTTGTTTAGCGTGGGAGAAAGGCTTCCGGAAGCCGGTAAAGATTTTTTATTTTCATTACCCGACAGCGTTTGAATCCATGTTACAATCTGCCTGGCATCTTCTGGCTTTAAGTTTGGATGAGCCGCCATGGCCACCTGCCCCCATACTCCACTACCACCTTTGATTATCTTATCGCTTAGGTAACCAATCGCATTGGGATCCTTTTGATATTTTTTGGATACATCTACATAAGCAGGACCTATCGATTTATTATCGACCTGGTGACAATTCTTACAATCCAGTGAAAGCATTAAATTCTTTCCCATCACGGCGGCGCTCAATACCTGGTGCCCCTGGGGAGAAGCTGCTTTGTCGCTTCCTTCCTGGTAATCGGCTGAAACTACCAGGTTATTCAGGTCCTTTATTTTTGTTGTATCGTCCTTGTCCTCGATACTAACAGAATATTTCACCTGCTTTCCCGGGAAGTAAAAGGTTTTGTTTCCATCCACCAGGATATTTACAATGGGCGTTTCGTTGCCTGCATATACGCTAACCGTCTTGCTTTTAGCCATCGCTTTTTTATCATCGTTTATCTCAACAGAAATACTGTAATCTCCTGCTTTTGTATAGGTGTATTGTAAGGTGGGTTCTGTTGTTTCTTTTTTCTCGCCATTACCTAGATCCCATGTATAGGTCATCTTATCTTTCTCAGGATCTCTGGCTTCCACAGTGGCAGTAACATTAAAAGGAAGTGCTCCGGATGTTTTATCGGTAGTTATACGGGCAATGGCAGGCGCGCGGTTACCGGCCGTAAAGTCTATTCTGGACAAACCGGCATCTGGGTTTTTAGTAAACCATCCGTTGCCATATTCAAGCATGTAAATTTTTCCGTCGGGCCCAACTTCCATATCAATTAGCGCTGCCAGCCTGGTAGAGGGCATGAAAGGTTCCATTTTATAAAAATCGCCTTTGGAATCAAGGGTAACTACTTTTATAAAATTGCGCATCCATTCGTAGATGAAAACTTTGTTATTGTAATATTCCGGGAGACGCGTTGCTTCCGGATACATATCTGTATAATATGCCGGGCCGGCCATGGCATTACGTCCACCCGTACCCATTTGCGGAAAATCAGGAGATACCGCGTACGGATACCAGATGAATGCTGGGGATACGGGAGGCAATTCTTTTAACCCGTTATTATTGCGGGAATTATTAACTGGTTTCAATGGATCGAACAGTATTCCTTTTTTCCCATTGGCATAATCATATTCATAATAAGGATAGTTATTACCTACAAACAAGGGCCATCCAAAGTACCCTGCTTTTTTTGCCTGGTTTAATTCATCGTATCCACGGGGCCCACGGGTATCTAAACTATCAGTTCCGGAATCAGGACCAACTTCACCCCAATATAAATAACCATTCTTTTTATCCACCGAAATACGGTAAGGATTACGATTTCCCATAACATAAATCTCGGGGCGGGTTTTCTCGGTTCCTTTAGCAAAAAGATTTCCTTCCGGAATATCATAAGTGCCATCTTCATTAATTTTAATCCGGAGAATTTTTCCGCGAAGGTCATTGGTATTACCTGCACTTCTACGGGCATCATATTGTTCAAAGCCAGGCCGGTCGTCAAGCGGAGCGAACCCATGGTTTGCAAACTTACCTGGTTGATCAAAGGGAGTCGAGTTATCTCCTGTAGAAAGAAATAACATATTATCTTTTCCAAACGCGATGGAGCCACCCGTATGGCAACATATTTCGCGCTGGGAATAAAATTGCAAAACAATTTTTTCTGATTGGAGATCCAGCGTATCATTCTCGAATTTAAATCTTGATAACCTGTTTACCGACGTATCGGCCGGGCTGTAAAAAATATATACGAAATGATTTTTATCGAAATGAGGATCAGCCTGAATTCCTAATAATCCTTCTTCTGCATTGGCGCCTGCCGTCCGGGTTTTAAAATATACATTTAGGAAACCTGCCTGTTTTATGCTCTTATCATTGTTGCGATATAACATTAATTCTCCCCGGCGCTGAACAATCAAAACGTCTAAATTGGGCAGTATGGTCATTTCGGTTGGTTCATATAAAGTGCTCAGCGTAAGTTGAGTTTTTGAAAAACGGTTCTCTTCTGGCACCCGAAGTGTTTTCGCCTTTGAATAATCTACACTTTTATTTCCACCAATAGCGTACTGAATGCCGCCTAACAGGTGCTTTAGGTAATTGTCTTCGGTAAATGATTCTTCGGTATGGCCCAGCTCGGTATAAAAAGCACGGCCGCCGTCATAATCATGATACCAGGCCATCGGATGATTATCTCCATTCTTACCTCCCTCGTAACTCTTTTCATTTATCTTAATCAGCACTTTTACATCGGGATTTAATTTTTTGAAATTATACCATTCGTCCCTGCGTTTCCATTCTTTTGGAAGATGTTTAGTGGAACCGTGTGTTTGGTCAACAACATCCAGTTTTGCTTCCTGTTGCTGAGGGTGGCTTTCGAAATACCCACCAACTAATTTACCGTACCAACCCCAGTCGTATTCGGCATCGGAGGCAGCATGAATACCTACGTATCCGCCGCCGGCCTGGATATATCTTTCAAAGTCGGCTTCCTGGTAATTATTTAGAATATCACCGGTGGTATGCAGGAAAATTACGGCCGAATAATGTTTTAATGAATCTTCCGAAATGTATTCTGCGTTTTCGGTAGTATCCACACTAAAACCGTTTTCTTCACCCAACTTCATAATAGCCGCTTTACCATTAGGAATAGAGGAGTGGCGGAAGGCCGCGGTTTTAGCGAAAACCAACACGCTGGATTTTCCGGGGCGGGAACCACAACTGAAAATTAACAGGCAAAAAACAGCAAGGGAGGAGAGTAGTGTTATCTTTTTCATTTATATAATAGATATATGCTAAAGATAGCAGATTAACCAAAATGAAAAAGATTATATAGATAAAAGGTAGAAATTTCGCGACAAAATTTCGTGGGATATAAAAAAGGAAGTGTTGGATTGATGGGCCAGGAAATGCGTTTGTTCACCCCCGGGTGGTTTGCATTACCAATTCCTTCCCGTGCAAAATGAGATTGGCCAATTTCAAAATCGGAAATTCCACATTTTCGTTTCATTCGTCCATTCCCTCTTGCCCGTCTGCTGTTTTACTGGAATTCGCAAGCATTTCGTTTATGGTTGATATTTCATCAGGCGTAAAATACCGCCATTTACCTGCCAGCAATCCTTTTGAAGTAATGTTCATTATACGTGTGCGAACCAGGGACTCCACTTTATAATCCAGCGCTTCGCACATGCGGCGTATCTGGCGATTAAGACCTTGTATAAGGATAATCCGAAAGCGCTGAGGTCCTTCCTTTTTTACAAAGCAAGGCAGGGTGGTGCTATTAAGTATGCGTACTCCTGTTCGCATTTTTCTTATAAACTCGGGTGAAATAGGTTTATCGACTGTAACTACATACTCCTTTTCGTGCTGGTTACCCGCGCGCAATATCTTATTTACAATATCCCCGTCGTTGGTCAAAAAAATAATTCCCTCCGAACGCTTATCGAGTCGGCCCACCGGAAATATTCTTGTTTTATAATTGATGAAATCAATGATATTGGTTTTGTCTTTTTGGTCCGTGGTGCAGGTAATCCCTTTGGGTTTATTAAGAAGAATGTAAATAGGAGCGGATGATTTTTTCTTTTTGAGTAGCTCATCATCTACATGAACAATATCATTTTCACCCACCCTGTTTCCTTTTGAAGCAATGTTTCCATTGATGGTCACCCGGCCCTGCTCTATAAATTGATCCGCTTCGCGCCGACTGCAAAACCCCGTTTCGCTGATGTATTTGTTTAAGCTGGTATTCAATTCGACATTTTAGAAAGACAAAACTAAGGCAAGCGGCGGAATGACCCATTTATAAACCACTTAAAATCAGGCTTCATTGCGGATTGTGGCAATAAATTTTCTTTAATTAAGGTGCTATTTATTGAAAGCAGACGCTTATCTTTGCGCTCCGTTTAAAAAACGAACGATCTTCCATTAAATTGGAATATTTCCTGAAGAGGCTCAATAAGGGTTCCGCCGGTGCGGGAACGCCTCAAAGGTGTAATCAAAAAGCATTAAAAAATGCCTAAAGTAAAAACAAACTCCAGCGCAAAGAAGCGCTTTAAAGTGACTGCCACAGGCAAGATCACTCACCAAAAGCCATTCAAGCGTCACATCTTAACCAAGAAGTCGAAAAAACGTAAACGTGTTATGCGGCAGGATGGGGAAGTTTCTAAAAGTCACATGAACTTTGTGAAGTTTTTGTTGAGGATGAAATAATCCGGCTTCCATCCAGGGTGCAAAATGTTCGTTATTAAATTTTCAAATCTTCAAATTATTAAGATATGCCTCGTTCAGTAAATGCTGTGGCCTCCAGGGCACGCCGTAAAAGAATATTAAAAAAAGCTAAAGGCTTTTATGGAAAACGTAAGAACGTATATACCGTAGCCAAAAACATAGTGGAGAAAGGACAAACCTACTCCTATGTGGGCCGCAAATTAAAAAAGAGAGAATACCGCAGTTTGTGGATTGCCCGTATTAACGCGGCTGTTCGCGCAGAAGGAATGAATTATTCAGAATTCATTCATAAATTGAACCAAAAGGGTATTGGCCTGGATCGTAAGATCCTTGCGGACCTGGCAATGAATGAGCCGGAAACATTTAAGAACCTGGTGGCTTCAGTTAAGTAGGGGTCCTATTTCCCTCTTAACGAAATCTATAAATAATAAGAATCCGGAAGATGAAAAGTCTTCCGGATTTTTTATTAGGAAGAATGAGGTAAAAAATTACATTTGTATCCGATAAAAATTTAGTTCATTTTCTTACAACCCATTTTAGCTAAATGAATAATACGTACACCGATCTGGTGAAGCAAACCTTCAACTTCCCGCAGGAAGGATTTGAAACCCACGATGGCGAACTCTACTTTAATGGCCTTAAACTGAAATCTCTTATTGCCAAGTACGGTACCCCCATGAAATTAACTTACCTGCCTAAAATTGGCATGCAGATCAAAAAAGCGAAAAAAATGTTTGCCAATGCCATTAAGCGGCATAAGTATGAGGGAGAATATCATTATTGCTATTGTACCAAGAGTTCTCATTTTTACTTTATAGTAGAAGAAGCGCTGAAGCACGAGATTCACCTGGAAACTTCCTACGCATACGATATCGAGATTATTAAAAAACTTTATGAGAAGAAGAAGATCAATAAGGAAAACTATATTATCTGCAATGGGTTCAAGCAGAAAAGCTACACCAGCCGTATTGCCGGGTTACTGAACAGCGGGTTTAAAAATGTAATTCCTATTCTTGACAACAAAGAAGAACTGCAGCATTATAAAAAATCAGTGAAAGTGCCATTCAAATTGGGTATCCGGGTGGCAGCAGAGGAAGAACCGACATTCCCGTTTTATACTTCCCGGCTGGGGTTCCGGACAAGAGATGTACTGGAATTTTATGTAGATAAGATCGAGGGGAACGAAGATCGGTTCCAGTTAAAAATGCTGCACATCTTTTTGAATAAAGGTATTAAGGATGATATCTTTTACTGGAGCGAATTAAATAAAGTTATTAATCTGTATTGCCAGTTAAAAAAGATATGTCCGGAACTGGATTCTATTAATATCGGGGGTGGTTTCCCAATTAAACATTCATTGGGTTTTGATTACAACTACCAATTTATGATCAACGAAATTGTAGGAAATATCAAAAAGACCTGCAAGAAAAATAAAGTCCCGATGCCGCACATCTTTACGGAGTTCGGCAGTTACACAGTAGGAGAGAGTATGGCGCATATTTATAGTGTTATCGGCCAAAAGGTGCAGAATGACCGCGAGATCTGGTATATGATTGATTCATCTTTTATTACTACGTTACCGGATACCTGGGGAATTGGTGAAAAATTCCTATTGTTGCCGATCAACAAATGGGACCAGGACTATCAGCGCGTAGTTTTAGGAGGGATTACCTGCGACAGCCATGATTATTACGATTCGGAAGAACACGTCAATGAAGTATTCCTTCCTAAAATAAATAATGGAGAGCCTTTATATGTGGGGTTTTTTCACACAGGCGCTTACCAGGACCAGATCAGCGGTTACGGTGGTATTAAGCATTGCCTGATACCATCTCCAAAACATATTATTGTAGGGCATGATAAAAATGGAAAGCTAACTGATTGGGTTTATGCCAAGGAACAAACGGCCCAAAGCATGTTGAAAATTCTGGGTTATACTAAATAAAAGAAAAGGCCCTAAAAATTCTTCAAGGCCTTTTTTCTGAATATTCCTGGTGATTCAATCCTTTCTTTTCTTGTATTTTGTTTTGCCGTGCCCATGTCCGTGACCTGACCGGTCATCATCGTCGTCATCCTCATCACCACGATATTTTTTCCCTTTATATTTCCAGTCGCGGTATTCCCTTTCATCGTATTGGATGCGGCCAATATATTGTTCATCTAAATAATACCTGTCATCATAACCCTGCCAATAATAATAGCCTTGCGGATTCCGGTAATAATATCTTCCCTTTCCGTAAGGTTGAATAACAATATCAGGCGTTCGAATAATTATTAAAGGAATGTATCCACGGTTATCGCCATAGCCGTATTTTTTACGCTGACCGGGTGCATAGTTCTTTGCGGAGCGGTCGCCATAGATTTTCTTTTCCTGGCCAGGAGGGAGCCGATGTGATTCATTCACCACCACAACTGGTCTTTCGTCCCGGGAAGGATACGACGGATAAGTACGCGTACTGCGGCAACTAGCCGCAAAAGATAATAACCCTAATAAAATGACCGCCTGTGTAAAATTCTCTTTATTCATATTTGCAGGATTTATATTTATAGGCCAAGTAATTTGCCAAAAACCGTTAAAAAAAACTATATGCAAAAAATTTGTTTTCTGTTAACAACGCTATTTATTGTAATAAGCGGGTATTCACAAACCACCGAAGACTCCGTAAAAGCGGCGGTTAATAAACTTTTTAACGGAATGAAAAATGCTGATCCCGCCATGCTGATAGAATCTTTCGCAGATAGTGCGGTGCTGCAAACTATAAACAGAAATGGTAATGGCAAAGTGATGATACGAGATGAAAAAGTGAGTGAATTTGCCGGGCAGGTAGGCAAAAGCCAGAAAGGTTCATTAGATGAACGAATTGAATTTGGAAGTATTAAGATTGACGCGGACCTGGCCAGTGTATGGACACCATATAAATTTTATTATAATGGAAAGTTCAGCCACTGCGGAGTAAATTCCTTTCAGTTAGTCCGGATAAATGGACAGTGGAAAATTCAATACCTCATCGATACCCGTCGAAAGTTGGGCTGCGATTAATTATCTCTTCATCCGGTATTTCTTATTCACTTTAGGACTATTAAAGTATTGGTTTAATTCTTCCTCCGATAAACTGTTGGCCAGTTCGAGAGGAATATCAATCAATTGAATTTGAATTTGCTTTAATTCGTCTTTCAGTTTATTGGCTTTTTTGGCGATATCCGGATCTTTTTCTCCTACCAGCCCATTGTCGCCAAGCATATATTGCAACCGCTTAACTGATGTGCGAATTAATGCAGCCTGGTTTTGATCGAATATTTTCTGCGGCGCTACCGCTTCTTTGATCGGTACTAATGATACTCCTACGCTGGGTAATATCTGCCCGGTTTTTTTTGTGCTCTCATTAGATGAGGAAGCTAGCACAGTTCCGGTAAGTGCCGTCGTTGAACTGGTAATGTCAAAGGTGGTGCGGGTGCTCTTGGTTTTCTTGACACTTTTATCCAATTGCAAAAAGGTATATTTTAACTGCAGGATATAGCTTGTGATATTTTTTGAAATTATACTATACTCCTGGAGGGCGAGCGGATAATTCAGCGCGTCTTTAACCACTATGCGCACGGTAGCAGTATCCCTGACCATAAATCGGTTAGTCCCTATAAAGCTGAGTATAATCAGTTTTACTTTAGCCGAATCCGTTTCTTTTACAAATTCAAATGGGGGCGACCAAACGAATTCATCATCGCAATGACGTACCAGCGTAAAATTCTTGAGGGGAGTATTAGCGTAAAAAGTGATATTATCAATCGGAAAACTTCCATTTTCACACTGAACTTTAAAGGCCACCGTATCACCTTCCTCCACAACAAGCGTAGCACTGACGGTTGGTTTTATCCGGGAAGGAATAATTTCAGTATTGTAAAATAAAATGGAGAAGAACGTGTCAACTTTATCTTTAGGATTATCCAGGTTTTGAACTCCAACAAATACTCTGTATTCATTATCGAACTTCAATTTGCCGGAAAGAAAAAAAGACTTATCCGCTTTGAAGGTTAGTATCCCATTGTCTTTATTGATTTTTAATCCTAGAGGCGAATTTCTCAGATACCAATAATACTTAGTCTCGTCCCGGTTGATTTCCAGGTGGTAACTAAGAGTGGAATCAACATGCAGGTTGAAGTAAGGATTGAGATTTTTTATCCGCAATGTTGTATCGGGCGTCAACACATGTATAGAGTCAGTTGCTTTTCCGGTACTATCAGCAGCAACCTGCGAACGAGCATCAACTATCCAACCCGTAAAAAGCACGGCCAGTAGTGCGATTCGATGGATACGCGGATTATTTATTCTCATGTTGGTTTAAAAAATCGAATGGCGAAGTTAATGTATAAAAATCAAAAACCGTCCCGATAGAAATCAGGACGGCGCTTAAACCAAAATCAACTGTCTATGAAAGCATTTTAACAATGCTAATTACTGAACAGTTATCTGTTTGTTACCTTCTTTTACCTGCTCTTTTTTGGGGAGCAATAATTTTAATAGGCCATTTTCATATCGGGCCTGGATATCGTCGGTATTCACCGTATCATCTACCACGAAACTGCGTTTAAAACTGCGGAAGTTAAATTCGCGGCGGATTGTTTTATAGTCTTCCTGCTTGCTTTCTTCCTTTTGTTCAAAACTGATAATTAATTGGCCATCCTCCACAGATATGTTAAAATCTTCTTTGCTTCGGCCCGGCACATTCAACTCCAGGTGATAGGCCCCTTTTGTTTCATGGATATTTACCGGAGGAAAATGAAAATTATCATCTTTCCAGGTCTCACCCCATGAAGCAGGGAGATTGTTGAATAACTCATTAAACAGGTTGTCGAAATTCTTTGCGATAGGTCTGTTGTTAAGTTTTACCGTTGTCATAGCTATAAGTTTTTTTCGATGATGAATTATTTTACTTACATGATCCTGATCAAACCACATACCATTGGCAGGTTCGGGTTATATATATGACTTCTTGTACTATAAAGGGGATTAAAGCAGCCATTTTTGCATTTACCCCTTTTTTTTTTCTGCCAGAAATTCTTATTTCTCAATTCGAAACTACGAGTTGATCTTTTTATTTAGTTTTGCGTTCATTTAATTAAATAAATAAGAGCAATATGTATCCCCAGGAAATAGTAATTCCCATGAAAGAAGAGCTGACAGAAAATGGATTTAACGAGATGGTATCTGCCGGCGAAGTGGAAGACCAGCTTAAACAGCCCGGTACTACACTGGTTATGATCAATTCGGTTTGCGGTTGTTCTGCTGGCACTGCCCGGCCCGGCGTTTTGATGGCTGTGGCAAATACCAATAAAATACCCGACCGGTTGACTACTGCATTTGCAGGGTTCGACATTGATGCTGTTAAAAAATTAAGGGAACATTTGCTCCCCTATCCGCCTTCTTCCCCAGCCATTGCATTATTTAAAGATGGTAAACTGGTGCATTTTGTGGAAAGACATCAGATTGAAGGCAGACCGGCGCAAATGATTGCACATAATCTTATTGCGGCTTTCGATCAGTATTGCTGACCATCCTTACCGAATTTAAATGCTTACTTGTCAGTAACCCTAAGAGCGGGGTTTTTTTTTATGCAACTATGCCGGGTGAAATCTAACCTTGCCATCCTGATAGAATTTTTACCTATCATTGCATCTTTAAATAAAGTATAATACCTACCAATTCATTTTCATGTATCCTAATCTTCATTTTGCGTTCAGAGATATTTTTGGAGTTGAGTGGAACTGGCTGCGATATATTAATTCGTTCGGCTTTTTTGTGGCTATTGCATTTCTGGTTGCGGCTTTTTTTCTGGTCCGGGAATTGAAGCGTAAAGAACGGGCAGGATTGTTACAAGGAACAGATATAAAAATCATAATTGGTAAGCCCGCAACAGCAGCTGACCTTCTGCTGAATTTTGCACTTGGGTTCTTGCTAGGGTACAAATTCGTTGGCTTATTTGTTTCGGGAAATGATTCGTCGGTAGATCCTCAACAGTTTATTTTTTCCTCCCAGGGAAGCTGGCCCGCAGGTATTGCGTTGGCAGTTTTTTTTGCCGGTATCAAGTGGTGGGAAAAGAACAAACGTAAATTGGAAAAGCCTGAAGAAAGAACCATCCGCATATGGCCGCACGACAGGGTAGGAGATATTGTAATATTTGCTGCCCTTTTTGGATTTTTAGGAGCGAAAATTTTTCATAACCTCGAAAATTGGGATGAGTTCTGGAAAAGCCCTATTGAAGCGCTTTTGTCTTTTAGCGGACTTACTTTTTACGGGGGATTAATTTGCGCAACACTTGCCATCTGGTATTATGCCCGCAAACATAAAATTGGGTTTAAGCATTTGTGCGATGCGGCGGCTCCGGCCCTTTTAATTGGCTATGCCATCGGTCGCATCGGATGCCAGGTGAGTGGGGATGGAGACTGGGGAATTTTGAACAGTGGGTATATTACTTCTGCCAGCGAATCAAGCGTGGTGCCGGCAGGTCCGGGAGATTTTGAGAGGAATCTCAAAGTAAACACCAATTTCTATTTAAGAGAGTTTAGGACAGCCGATTTGTCGGAGGTCCCCCATAAATCAGTTAAGGCTCCTTCCTGGCTTCCTGTTTGGATGGTAGCTTATCATTTCCCTCATAATGTAATTAATAATGGCATAGCTATTAATGGCTGTGCAGATGGACAATATTGCCAGCAATTACCAACACCGGTTTTTCCTACTGCCTTTTATGAAACCGTAATGGGATTCATATTATTTTCTTTCTTATGGCTAATCAGGAAAAGGTTTATTGTGCCGGGAACGCTGTTTGCCTTTTATCTTATCCTGAATGGACTTGAACGATTCTTTATTGAGAAGATCCGGGTAAATACCACTTATTCGATTTTTGGTTTTCACCCAACCCAGGCTGAATTAATATCTGCTTCCATGGTAATTATCGGAATTCTTCTCTATTCCTACTTAAAACGAAAGGCCAGGGTTTCCAAAGCGTAATATTCAATAAGATTTTTTGCTTTTCAGCCTATTGCTGACCTGGTATTCTACTTTTGCCTTCATGAAATTTCCTCTTATTTCTCCAAAGCACCAGCTTCCACTGGGAACCGTAATTCTGCCTTCTGTCCCAATCCTCCAGAATTCCTGTAACTAAATTTTACTACCCACGTCACATTCATGGCTGAGATTTGGCCAATTATCAATAAAATAAGCCCCTCAGCACTAAACATTGTACTATGTATAAAATAGTACTTACTTTTGGACTGTAATTGCTAAAACATAGTATAAAATAAACAAAGGAACTTAATATGAGAAAAATGTTGATCCTGCTGACGATCCTGGTAATAGTAACCTTACCCAAAGTCGGCCAAGCACAATCAAAAGCCAATTCAATTATTGGAAAAGTAGTAGACAATAGAAAAGCCTCCGTGGCCTTTGCTTCAATTTCTCTGCTAAAAGGGGGTGATTCTTCCCTGGTGAAAATGACGGTAACAGATAAGGAAGGGCTTTACGAATTTGCCAATATCGGGGATGGCGACTACCGGGTCAGTATATCAGCGGTTGGATATACCACCAGCATTTCCCAAACGATGACATTAACAGGCGGAAATAAAAAAGAAATGGAATTAGTTTCGCTGGCAATAAAGTCCAACGATCTAAAGTCAGTGACGGTTGCCGCACGAAAGCCATTAATAGAACAGCGATTGGATCGAACCATAGTTAATGTAGAAGCATCGGTATCAAATGTGGGCGCAACTGCATTAGAGGTGCTGGAGAAATCACCGGGCATTAGCGTAGATAAAGATGGTAACATCAGTTTAAAAGGAAAACAGGGAGTGCAAATATATGTTGATGGACGTCCCTCTTATTTATCTGGTACCGACCTGGCCAACCTACTGCGTAATATGAATGCAAGCCAGTTGGATCAGATAGAAATTATGACCAATCCTCCGGCTAAATACGATGCAACCGGAAATAGCGGAATAATCAACATCAAGACAAAAAAAACAAAACAGGTTGGGTATAATGGAAGCCTTTCGCTGGGATATGGACAGGGCCGATATCCAAAGATTAATGAATCTGCTAATTTTAATTATCGCAAAAACAAAGTGAACATTTTTGCAAATGTTGGCTATAGCTATCGAAAAAATTTTAACGACCTGGATATTCAAAGAAAATTTATTGAAGCCGGCACCAAAGAATTAAAGTCGCATTTCGACCAGGAATCAAGAATTCGTGAAAATGGCGAATCCTTCAATGGAAAATTGGGAATGGATTTTTATGCTTCCAAGAAAACAACCCTGGGGATCGTGTTAGGCGGGTTTAGTAACCCTGGTAAATTTGCCAATAATAGTGATGTATATATAGCCGACGCATCAAAAGTATTGCAAAGCATTACCCGGGCGGCTACGGTTAATGAAAGAAGCTGGAAAAACGTTAGTACCAACCTGAATTTCCGCCATGTATTAGATACAACCGGTAAAGAAATTACAGCCGATGCCGATTACCTTGGATACCGAAGCAAGAACAATCAGCAATTGATTAACGCGTATTTCGGATCAGCTAATCAACCATCTTCGTTTATACCAGATACGCTGGTTGGCAACCTTCCTCAGCAAATCAATATTTATAGTGTAAAAGTCGACTATGTTCATCCTTTGATAAGAGGAGCAAAGTTGGAGGCCGGTGCCAAAACCAGCTATGTACAAACGGATAATAACGCAGTATATGACAGCATTCAGAACGGGCAAAAAGTTCGGGATATCGGCCGAAGCAATCACTTTATTTACAAAGAGAATGTAAATGCGATATATATTAATTATAGCCGTCCCCTTACAAAAAAAATAACCGGTCAATTCGGACTACGCGTTGAAAATACCAATGCAAAAGGCAACCAGCTTACCACCGGTGAAAAGTTCGACCGCAACTATACACAGCTATTCCCAACGGCCTATTTCCAGTATGTGGTTAACAAGAAAAATACATTGGGTTTGAATTATGGGCGTCGTATTCAGCGTCCGAATTATGAAGATTTGAATCCCTTCATTCTTTTCCTTGACAAATATACTTTTGAACAGGGAAACCCTAATCTTCGACCCCAGTTTAGTCACAATATTGAGTTGAGCCATACTTTCCAGGGTTTTCTAACCACCACCCTTAACTATACGAAGACGACGGATATTATTACTGAGGTGCTGGAACAGAATTCTGCCAACAATGAAACTTTCGTAAAAACATCGAATATAGCCAATCAACGTCAATATGGTATTTCGGTTAGTGCTGGTTTCCCCATTGCCAAATGGTGGAATACAAATATCTATGCAAATGTTTACAATAACCTGTATACGGGCATTGTTAATGGCGACCCAATAGAGTTAGGTGCTACCACTGGCCAGTTTAATGTATCGAACCAAATTAAAATAAGTAAAACGATTAATGCGGAATTGGGTGGTTTTTACAGAACCAAAGGGGTAGATGGAGTATTCAGTATACGCGGACTGGGAATGGTGAATGCTGGCATCAGCAAGCAAATCTTGAAAGGAAAGGGCTCTGTCCGGATTAGTGTGAGAGACTTGTTCTGGACCCAGAAAATTAATGGTACCAGCCGCTTCAGCAATATTGATGCAGCCTTTCAGCAAACACGTGATTCAAGAGTATTCAGTGCCAATTTTACTTACCGCTTCAGTAAGGGTAAATCAAACGGGCAGAAAAGAAGAACCGGTGGAGCCAGTGATGAACAAAGCCGGATAAAGGTAGATAACGGAAACTGACACCCAACAGTAAAAAACCATGGAATATCCAATTGAATCCAAAAGCCCTGAAGAACAGGGCTTTTTATTTTATTTTTTTTAACAGGTTTATTTTTAACCTTTTTATCCATTCGACGTCTTATATATATAAAGTACAGAAGAATGAAAAAAATAATACTTATATCATTGTTGCTGATGTACCTGGTAAGTTGTGGCATATCGTATATGTAAATTGTGTTTTTATAATTTGACTTATACAGTTTTTCTCATAAGCAGTTAGTTTTGGTTAACGGGCCCTGTTTCTACAGGGCCCTTTTTTATTGGAAAAAAGTCTGCCAACAATCTTACTTTTGAAAAGGAACCAAATCAGTAACTGAAACTATTTTTATGCCTTCATTTGATTTTGTAAGTAAGGTAGATGGCCAGGCCCTCGACAATGCGGTAAATGTAACTACCAAAGAGATCACCAATCGTTTTGATTTTAAAGGCTCGCACGTGGTTATTAATCTCAATAAGAAGGAATTTGTGGTCAATATCGAAACGGAAGACGATATGAAAATGCGGCAACTGATTGATGTATTGATAAGCCGGGCGCACAAACAGGGTATCGCCCCAGAAGCATTTGACCTGTCGAAGGAGGGTAACCCAAGTGGCAAAGTATGGAAAAAAGAGGTGGCAGTACGTAACGGGCTCAAACAGGAAGATGCAAAAAAAATTGTAAAAAATATAAAAGATGCCGGTCTCAAAGTACAGGCATCTATCATGGATGATATGGTACGAGTAACCGGAAAAAAAATCGATGATCTGCAAACCGTTATCCAGGCGTCAAAAGATTGGGATCTTGGTATTCCCCTGCAGATTGAGAATATGCGAAGCTGATTGATGTGGAAAACCAGGTGCATAAGAAGTGTAAAACAACCAGGGTAAATATTTGGAAACGGGTCTCATGTATAGTTAACTTTATATCACAATACGATTACAAAAATTTTGGAAACAAGAAACATGTGATCGGGGTTGCAGAAATCCCTAAACAGGAAATAAGCAACTCAGAAACCATCGGGTAAGCTGAAATACGAACGAAAGTGAGTATGAGGTTCGACTTGGTGGTTTTCTTTTTTAGTGAACTATTTCCTTAACCCCAATTTTTTCCTGATGGTATTCCAAACGGGAATAATATCGGGTGACACGTTTAGAGAAAGTAACCCGGTCAAATAGATGCCGATAAATACCGAACTCCTGAGCACAATCCAAATCAGCCCTTGTTGCTGATGAAATAAGAAATGACATATAATATAGGCAGCCAGGCTCAGCATTAATGGATAAATAGATTTGATGCTGAAAGGTTGCAGATTAAATTTCCTGAACAGAAAGTAATATCGAATGCTATTGTAGACCGCCAGTGAAATGAGGTTAGCTATGGCCGGACCGGTAACTCCGATCATTTTGGTAAGCAAATAATTAAGCGGCAATGTAATTAGCAAAAGAATAATGCCGGTGATAAAATCGAATCGCCAGAAGTTAGACGTACCAATAATTTGTGCATTCACCCCGGTTCCCATATCTATAATCCTCATCAATCCTATAAATAAAAAAATCTCCTTAGCGGCTAAATAATCCTGCTGGAGGTGGAAAGTAAAAACACCGTCAGTAAAGTTAATCCATAGTAGAGCAAACATGCCCGCTGAAAAAATGATTTGGTTCAATGAGGATCGTTGATAAACCCGCTGAATCTTTTCCATATCCTTATCCTTCCATGCCTGTGACAATACAGGAATGGAGGAAGATATTATTCCGCGTTGCGGAGCCTGTACGAGACTGGCAATATTTTGCGCCACCGTATAGATGGCGGTAAATGCCAACCCATCCTTCATAACAGCGGCGATTACCAGAGAATCGAATTGACTGGAAATGGTAAATACTACCGAGCCTCCCCAAATCAGGGAGGCCAGTGTAAGAATTTTTTTGAAAAACTTTTTGGTAACGCGGCTTACAGAAAAATTAAAATTGATCTGATTGGTAAAAACCAGATACCCTAGCAAGACCAGGGCTAACAGCACATATGTAACCGCGAATACTTTAATGAACAGATCAAACCGGTGTACAATACCAAAGGAAAAAAGTACAATGAGCACCGTAGTAAACAATCGAAATTGAATCTCCCGCAGGTAATTGGTAAGAACCGATTTTTTTAGTTGCCAGGCAAATGCTTCCAGTAATGAAAAAATAGTTAATCCAAAACCAAAAGGGAAGGTCCAGTAATAATATTTTACCAGGGCAGGGGCATTCGTTCCAAATTTACGGATCACCAAATCTTTGAAAATCCAACCACCCGTTACCACTAACAAGAAGCCAAATACGCTGGTTACAAGGGCCCAGGTCATCATATCGTTTTCGCGGGGTCGCAGATTATCCTTATAGTAGGGGTGGAATTTATATATATACGACTGCATGCCCAGGCTTGCCAGCGAAAACATGATATTTGCCAGCGACACAAAAACGCCGATAAGACCATATTCTGCCTTGGTAAAGCCGCTCCCTTCCCGGGTAAAAAGATACGTGTTAATGAAGCCCAGCGCAAAGCCGAAGTAAACAATGGCTGAAGAAATAATGCTTTGCCGCCGGATGGTACTCATGCAGTAAAGATAGTGAATGGGGAATAGTCGAAAACCAATAATGACCATCGATGATCACGAAGTGCGTAGTTCATTAGCGCTACTCTATTTTTTTTGTTTGAATATAGAAATTTCGGTTTACGATAAATGTCGTCCCATCAAACCAATCGCCATACTGCTGTGTCTGCCATTCCGTTGTTGGTTCAAGCCATATATCTTTACCAATATTAACTTTCACAGGTATGGTAAAGGATTTATTGCAATGGGTAAATCGATAGGTGATTGACGTGCCGCTTATTTTGTACTGGAGCTCCGGAATTTGAATGGTCCTTAAATACTGGTTAAAGACCAAAGAAAAATCCCTTCCTGATTGCCGGCTGATATAGTCTTCTACCTCTTTTCCATCCACTATTTTATGGTAAAACTCTTTATTAAGGCCATGTAAGATTTGTCTGAATTTCTCATCATCATTTATAATGGATCGAATCATATGCAGCATATTACCTGCCTTATAATACATATCGCCGCTTCCTTGCCTGTTTACTCCGTACGGACCAATAATAGGAAAGTCGTTTGCAATGAGATTCCGGGTACCAATAACATAATCGTTTCCCGCTTCTATACCATATTCACTGGTAGTAAATAAGGTTTCAGCATAGTTGGTAAATCCTTCATGAACCCACATATCTGCGATATCATTGGTGGTAATGTTGTTGGCAAACCATTCATGTCCACTTTCGTGAACAATTATGAAATCCCATTTTTTGCCCCAGCCGGTTCCGCTTAGATCGCGGCCACTATAACCGTTTTGAAACCCATTACCATACGCTAACGCACTTTGATGTTCCATACCCAGATGAGGAGATTGCACCAATTTATATCCATCTTCATAAAAAGGGTAGGGGCCAAACCAGTATTCAAAACTTCTTAGCATCTTGGGAACCTGCTTAAATTGTTCTTTGGCTCTTTCAAGTTCATAATCCAGCACCCAATAATCACAGGTCAGGTTACCTTTCTCACCGGAAAAATTCTCGCTCCAATGTTCATATTTTCCAATATAAGGAATGATATTATAGGTGTTGATCGGATTCACTACCGTCCACCGGTAAGTCATGGATCCCGCACTATTACTTTTCTTATCTGCCAATCTTCCGTTGCCAACAGCCATTAGCGTATCTGGAACAGTTATATTGAGGGAAGCTCCATGATCGGGTTCATCGCTTTGGTGATCTTTGCAAGGGTACCATACACTGGCTCCCAACCCCTGGCAGGCCACAGTCATCCATGGACGCCCGAGTTTATCGTTCTGAAAAATCCAACCTCCATTCCAGGGAGGATTGACCGCTATTCTTGGGTAGCCACTGAAATTAATACTGATGGATTCGGAGCCACCTGCCTTTAGCAATTCCGGGAAATGAACGTGGTATACATTGCCTTCGCGTTGATAGGTAAGATTCTTGTTTCTCCAGGTAATATGGAGTATTTCCATTGGTTCCTGCAAATCAATCTGCATGATGGAAAATGGCTTTCTTATTCTAAAGGTAATTTCTGTTCTTCCGGAAACAGAACGTTTATTAAAATCCGGGGTAATATCAATAGCATAAAAGTCTACATCCCACCAATCGCGTTCTGCATTTAAACTTCCCCGCAAACTATCCTGACGGGTAAATGGACCTTTCTTGCTGATTGGCTGAGCAATCCCTTCAACGCTGTTACCAATCAAATACAATACGAATCCGGCAAGGAGAATCTTATTCATAGTAAATGCTTGATTGATCAATGCGTTTAGTTCGGTAATTTAGTTGCATCAGTCTACATTTATGCCCCGCTTACGTATATTTTATGGTTTTCTTTTCATAACCAGCTGCTACCTGGTGATGCAGGCATGTAGCCTAAAAAAATCGGATAATAAGCAAGTCTTCCGGTACAATGAACCCACAGGAATCGCTTCGCTGGATCCGGCATTTGCGAAAAACCAATCGATCATGTGGATGATTAACCAGCTATATAATTCACTGGTGGAAACAGATAGCGGGTTGAAAATTATTCCTTGCCTGGTTACCCATTGGGAAATTTCCACCGATCGCCTTCAATATACTTTTTACCTGCGAACAGATATATTCTTCCACGACAATGATGCATTTGACGGAGGGAAGGGCCGCCAAATGATTGCTTCAGATGTTGTGTATAGTTTTAAGCGATTAATAGATCCTGCTACTGCCAGTCCGGGTGCCTGGATTTTTAATAATAGAGTCGATCCGGTAAATCCTTTCACGGCTGTTAATGACTCTACATTCCGTTTACGTCTTCAAAAACCATTCAGTCCGATACTAGGCGTGTTATCTAATAAATATTGCTCTATAGTTCCCCGGGAAGTAGTGAAAAAATATGGAAAAGATTTTCGCAGTCATCCTTGCGGCACCGGGCCTTTTACGTTTAAATCATGGGAAGAAGGGCAGGCCCTCATATTATGGAAGAATACTAATTATTTTGAAAAGGATGAGAAAGGAAACAGGTTGCCTTACCTGGATGCTGTTAAAGTGAGTTTCTATGACAGCCGGGCTACAGAGTTTTTATTATTTCAGCAAGAACAGCTGGATTTCATAAATGACATTGATCCTTCTTTTAAAGATGAAGTTCTGAATAAACAAGGAGAAATGAAAAGGGAATGGCAGGGAAAAATTCAATTAAATAAACATGCTTACTTAAATACGGAATACCTGGGAATTCTTGTTGACAGTAGTAATGAACTTGTAAAGCAGTCTCCACTACATTTACAACAAATACGACAGGCAATTAATTACGGGTTCGACCGGAAAAAATTGATGCTTTATCTCCGAAATTCTATTGGAACGGCCGCCGAGAGTGGCTTCGTGCCAGTCGGATTGCCGTCTTTTAATGCAGCAAAGGTAAAAGGGTATTCTTATGATCCGGCAAAGGCGAGATCATTGATTAAAAATGCCGGCTATATTAATGGAGAAAAATTACCCGCTATTAAGTTGCTGACCATTCCCATTTATTCCGACCTCGCAAGTTTTATTGCAAAACAACTGGAGGAAACAGGTTTAACTATCCAGGTAGAAGTAATACCCAAAAGTTTATTATTGGAACAAACGGCCAAATCGCAGGCCCTTTTTTTCCGGGGGAGCTGGATTGCTGATTATCCCGATGCAGAAAATTACCTGAGTGTATTCTATGGAAAGAATCCGGCACCACCCAATTATACCCGCTATAACAATCCGGTATTTAATCAACTTTATGAAGAGGCTATGTTGGAAAATACCGATTCACTCCGCTATCTACTATACCAGGAAATGGATCGGCTAATCATACAGGATGCCCCTGTGGTTCCACTCTGGTACGATGAAGCTATACACATGGTGAATGTACACGTTAGAAATTTCCGTCCCAACGGCCTGAATCTCCTCGAACTTCGGCGAGTTAGTATAAAAAAATATTAATCTTCTTTTCTATGATTATCAGCCTTGTGAAAAAATACGGTTAACAATTCTTCTAGTAATTCTACGAAACGTCTTGTATTTTCCGAAATCTGGTTTAATATTTACACCAGGGTTTACCTGTATGTAATAATAATGGCATCACTTAAAAGACGTAAAAAAAACCGATAGAATATCTTTTGAAGAACCAGTTAAACTGATTCTTTACCCATTGAACCGAATAGAATGAAACCGAATAGTGCCCTTTTGAATTCAACCCTTCTCGCGATATGCCTGGTGACTATTTTGTCACTCAATGGATTTTCCCAACCTGATTATGTTTTCAAAAATAGTGTCTTGCTTTCCGGCACCGACAAATTCGCGGGAGCGCTATACCTTTTTCCCTCGGTAAAGGCAGGAGTAGATGCCATTGTTTCAATAAATAGTATTAGCACCGATATTAAGATCGTCGATTTCGATGATAATAAAAATGGAGGATTTGATGAAGCCTTCCAACCGCGCATTAACGCAATAGGCAAAACAAATGGGTATGCCGAGTTTACCATAACTTTTGTTGCCCAGGGGACCATGATACCTCTTGTAATGACGGAAGTACCTGCTACCTCTATTGATGTGGATGGAAACACCAACGGAATTGATAGTATGCTGGAGTTTGATGAATACCTGACGCCAGGGGCCTATCAACTGGATTATGACATGGTGAGTACGGACCTTCGGTTTATGTACAACACTGGCAGAATAATGGGAAAAAATAACAGGGGTTTGGAAAAAGCCCTTATTGATACGCTGGCCATGGAAGCTATGTTTTCAGTGATCTATCCGAATACAAGTTCTATTACAATTCGAATCGGGTTGGATAACCGACTTAATAGCAGTACTACCCGTCAGCGAAGTGTTTATTTCAAGAGATTTTTCTTCCAGAATTCTTATCTCCCTGTATCCAACTTACTTTCCTTTATTGGAAACCGCAATACAAATAATAATGTTTTGCTAAACTGGACCATGAGCAGCCAGCATGATTATGCTGTTACAGATGTTGAAAAAAGTATAAACGGGAATTCGTTTTTTTCACTTGGCCGGGTGCCGGTTGCCGGTAAATCAGCTGCCCTGTTTTTCGATAATACCAAAACCACTACCGGCGCATATTACCGGTTAAAAATGATTGATAATAATGGCAAGATTGGCTATAGCGCTATAATATATATCAGATCGGATGGCAATTATGGCAAGATGAAGGTGTTTCCAAGTATGGTGAATGATAATACTAATATTACTTTCTCTTCCGATAATACAGCTTCTGCCAAAATCAGTTTGTTTGATCAGGGGGGAAGACTGGTTATGAAAAAAGATATAGCAGTGCAGGCTGGTAATAATACTATTGCTTTAACGGGCCTTTCTCAATTTTCTACCGGGCAATACTTTGTAGTAATATCTACTGAAGGGCACCAATACACGCAGAAAATTCAGCGTTCAAACTAAGCATTCGTTTCTAATTACATACATTCAGCCCCCGTATTTCTATACGGGGGATTTCTTTTTTAGGCCCTCATTTGTTTTAGTTGCCGGGGAATTAACAATAATTCTTTCTGCCGGCCATTAATGAACCGAAAACCATTTTCATCGTACTAGCCGTCTTCTTCCGGCATAATTCTGATTTCCTTTTTCCATTCCGGAATAAAAGTGAAACAATTCAATTCAATCGAATAGGTGGTTCCGTAAATAAGGGGAAATTCAACGCTGCCGGATGCCGGCCCTGGTAGGACCTTATGGCAAGATGAAGTCATTCATAAGGTCAATACATGGGAAATCAATTTCAATCTGAATAGCTTATTCCGTACCGAACTTAGAAGAGAATGCAAAAAAAAATACCAATTTTTTACCCCCTGGTTATCAAGTAACTGAAAAAATACGGTCAATTTTTTGTTAGTATATCTACGAAGTGGCTTGTATTTTCCGAAAATGCGATTAATCTTTGTATCAGCGTTTACATGTATGTAGTGATAGTTGATCATCACCAATAGCGTAAAAAAAATACGCATCCATATCCGGGAAAGACCATTGGCACCTATTCTTTACCCTTTGAAACGAATGTTATGAAAACGAATCGTACCCGTATTATCCTTACTGTCTTCTTTTTTTACATGCTGCTGGTAATGTTCTCCTCCAGCAGCTATGCTCAACCCGATTATTATTTTAATAGTGGATCCCTTGTCAGCGGCACAGACCGCCAGATTGGAGCTAAATACTTATACCAAAATGTGAAACCGGGCGTGGACGCCTTTGTTACCATTACTAATATGAGCGCCGGAGTCTCAGTGGACTCATTTGATGCAGGATCAGGTTACCAGGAGGCACTTCAGCCAACGATTCGTATTGCAGGCAACACCAAAGGATACATGGAAATGAACTTTCAATTCGTGATCGGTGGTACTTCCATCCCGATGGTTCAATTGGAAATACCCGCTACCTGTATTGATGTGGATGGTAACAGTACCATAAATGAATTTGATGAAATCTCCATGGGAACCGGAGCCTATGTGGATTACAATCAATTGGGTGGACAACTGGCAGTTACTTATAAACCCGGCTGGACGGTAGGTACCAATATCGGAAACGTTGAATATCCCGGTCGCGATACCACTGCCCGGGACGTGATGTTTTCTGTAATTAATGCTAGCCAGTCATCCATTGTAGTTCGGGTAGGTGCTAACAATATTTCATTATCGTCGAGTTCGCGTTTTCGCAGTGTATATTTTAAGAAGTTTATATACGCTAATTCTTTCCTCGCGCAATCCGCCTTGCTGGCTTTTCGTGGCGCAGAGAAGAATAAAAAAGTGGAATTGAATTGGGACCTGATCGCGGACCATCACCTGGCAAGCATAGTAGTGGAAAAGAACACCGGTACCGGAAATTATAAACCCATTGCGGAATTCCGAATGAATAATACCTCCTCGCAACGATCATTTCAATATACAGATGGTGAGACACTTTCTACTAATACGTATTACAGGCTAAAACTGATTTCAGCGAATGGCATGGTTCAATATAGCAATGTCCTGATTTTCCGGAATCAAAAAAGTGACCAGGCCGCGCTTACCGTTTTTCCAAGTGTAATAGATTACATGGCGACCGTACATGTTTTTGCAAATAATACCGGATCAGGGTCTGTGAAAGTGATTGATATGTCAGGTCGGTTGATGATCAGTCAACCAATAAATATCCAGGCAGGTGATAACAATTTTACCCTGAATAATCTTGATAAATTGAGTCGTGGTAATTATGTAATAGCTTATCAATCTGAAGAAGGTCTGTTGACTCAAAAAATCATTAAACAATAGAACTCGCATAAGACTTATTATCCGTAAGGCCTTCTAATATAATTATCCAATAACAAGAACCGGAAAATTATATAAGTTGAAATAAATCATAACTAAAGATGATTCATAGCCCAAAGAATTAAAAGGGCCTAAGCTTTTCCTCGCTAGCATTCGTTTCTAATTACATACATTCAGCCCCTGTATTTCTATACGGGGGATTTTTTTTAGTCCCCTATTTGTTTCAGTGCTCGTGGAATTAATAGTAATTCTTTCTGCCGGCCATTAATGAACCGAAAACCATTTTCATCGTAGTAACCGTCTTCTTCCAGCATTATTCTGATTGCCTTTTTCCATTCCGGAATAAAAGTGGAACAATTCAATTCGATGGAATAGGCGGTTCGGTAATTGAGCGGATAATCCCCGCTTCCAGTTGTACGACCCTGGTTATCCCACATTCCAATGGTTGGTCCCGCTGCATGACCATGAAATCCGATTGGATGCGTATATATTACACTCTGAAGTCCCTCCGATTTGCATTGTGCTAAGGCATCGGCTAAAATTTGGTTACCTGTTTTACCTTTGGTAAACTGGGCTGTTAGAATATCCTGCACCCGGTTTCCATTGTCAAAAGCCTCTTTTATTGATTTCGGTGCTTGTTTTTCTCCTGTTTTCAAAAGATAAGCATGCTCCTGGATATCGGTGTTCAATCGCAGATAAGTAATTCCAATATCAACATGAATGAGATCTCCCGGCATAATTATTTCTTCTTTGGGGCGATTGGAAAATGCACGAAGATGTTCAAAACTTAATGAGTCGTTCCGTTGAACATCTACAGTGGGGTGGAACCAGGTGTCGAGTCCCATTTGGCGGAACTTATTTCGAAACCACCAAACCACCTCATCGGTGGTGGTGACCCCGGGTGTGATGACTTTTTCAGAAAATCCTTCATTGATTATATCATGAGTAATTCGAATTATTTGAGGATAGAGGATCATTTCTTTTTCCGTTCGTGTTTCCAGCCAAGCCACTGCGAGCGGTTCTGAACTTACCACTCTTGCTTTATACCCGGAAGGTAATTTTTGCATCAGTTCAATATATTCTGTATGGTCTAATCCATCGGCATGCCCAAAACTGGTGGAATAATTAAGCGCAATTTTTTTGGGGTTGCGCTTAATTATTATATCAATCAATTGATCCCACTGGTTAGGAAATTGCTGGATATCCCAGGCTGCTTTTATCGTTTCTCCTGCATTATAACGGGCAATAGCCATTTTTTCGAAGGGCTTATCCTTTTCGGGTTTGAAAAAAACAAGTATAGTTCTGCGTCTTGCAGCAAGCCATGTAGCAGGCAACATGGTTTTGATAACCGGATCCTCGTTGTATTCCCGGCTCACAATGATCCACATGTCAAGCCCGGTTTTTTGCATCAGGTCCGGCAACAGGCTATTTATTCGATCGGCCAGTAGTTCATCAACGAGTTCAGCCCTTTTGCGCTCGTCTAAAATGGCCATTTGCTGCCCATTTGCTGCCAGGGAGACTATCAAGAAGATGGCAAAGAATCCTTTCATATTTTTATTGAGTTGAATTATGCTAAAGATAAGTGCGATCGTAAAAACACGAAGGACTTTATAGAAAAATTTCAAAAAAACTTCGGAATTAAGCAATTGATTTACAACCCTAAGACTAGGTATTTCCCTTTGAAACCCTTTAGGGGCTTGCATCTATGGAAGATTCGCTATACTTTGTTCCCAGATTCAGATCGTATCAAATTACACAGTCCAATCCAATATCCCGCGTAAAAGCCAATCCGTAAAACCTAGGAAAGACCATTCGAACCCGTATCTCGTAACCCTTTGAAATGAATGTTATGAAAGCGAATGGTACCCGTATCATCCTTATTGTCTTCTTTGTTTATATACTGCTGGTAATGTTCTCCTTCAGCAGTTATGCTCAACCCGATTATGATTTTAGCAGTGGCTCCCTCATTAGCGGGACAGACCGCCAAATAGGTGCTCAATACCGCTATAAAGATGTAAAGCCCGGTGTAGATGCCATTGTAACCATTACCAATATTTCCGCGGGTGTTAAAGTATCTGCTATTGATGCGAGTTCAGGATATAATGAAGCCTTGCAGCCAACGCTGGATATTGACCCGGCAACCAGCGGCTATCTCGAAATGAAAATTGATTTTGTAAAAGGGGCCACTTTTATTCCCATGTTACAATTGGAAATTCCGGTTACCTGTATTGATGTGGATGGCATTACCGGAAGTGTATATGAGTATGACCAAATAACCTGGGGGGCTAGTGCATATATGGATTATGATATGATAGGAACAGAATTAACCATTAATTCCAGCCCCGGATGGATGAGTTGCCGTAATATTGGCGGTATTGATTACCCGGGCCGTGATACCTCAGCAAGACAGGTAATGTTTTCGGTTATAAATGCAAACCTATCTACCCTCTTCATTCGGGTGGGTGCTAACAATATCAATCCAGGTTCTGTTGCTACCCGGTTACGCAGTATTTATTTTAAGAAATTTATTTATGCCAATTCCTTTTTAGCCCAACCGGCATTGCTGGCCTTCCGCGGCATAGAAAAAAATAAAAAAGTGGAATTGAACTGGGACCTGACCACTGATCATCACCTGGCAAAAGTGATAGTGGAAAAAAACATGAGCGGATCATATAAACCAATTTCTGAATTCTGGATGAATGATGCTGGTAAGCAGCTTGCTTTTCGTTTTTCAGATAATGAACAGCTAACCGCCACCACTTATTATAGATTAAAAATGATTTCCGCCAACGGCTTTGTTCAGTACAGTAATATTCTTGCTTTCCGTGCGGCGAATGATAATCAGAATAGTTTCAAGGTTTATCCGAGTGTAATTAACTCTTCCGCCACAGTGAGTATGCAAGCTCAAAAAGCGGGCACAACCGTATTTAACCTGGTTGATATGTCGGGCCGCCTCGTATTTCACCAAAATATTATGGTGCAGGAAGGAACCAACAATATTGTAATAAATGGTTTTGATAAACTAAATGCCGGTAATTATATCGCCCTGGTGAGAAACGGAAATGAATTGGTGCAGCAAAAGATAAGCAAGTTATAATCATTCCTCAATTCAAAATAAACCAATAACCTAAAGATTAACCGATCCATTTCATCTGTTGGAAGACCATTCGTACTTGATTTGTAACCCTTGAAAATGATTTTATGAAAACGAATGGTACCCGAATAATTCTTATTGTGGTGTTTGTGCAATTGTTGATCCTGATTTTGAGTTTCAGCGGTAAAGCACAACCCGATTACGATTTTACCAATGGTTCACTGGTTGGTGGCACTGACCGTCTGGTAGGAGCCAAATATCTATATACCAATGTGAAACCGGGAGTTGATGCATTTATTACTATTACTGATATTTCTACAGGTATTACAGTAGTTGACCTTGATGCTGGTTCAGGCTATCCCGAAGCCTTGCAACCAACGCTGGATATCCCAGCCAATACTAAAGGTTACCTCGAAATGAAATTTGAGTTCGTTGTAGCCGGAACCTCGATTCCGATGGTTCAACTGGAAATCCCCTCTACCTGTATTGATGTAGATGGTACCAGCACCCTTCATGAATATGATGAAATAACAATGTCAACGGGCTCGTATGTGGATTTTAATTTAATAGGGGGTGAACTTGCTATAACCTTTAAACCTGGATGGACGGTTGGAACCAACATTGGTACCACCACGTATCCAGGACGGGATACTACCGCCAAGCAGGCAATGTTTTCTGTAATTAATGCCAATCAATCGGAGATATCAATCCGGGTGGGTGCTGATAATCTCGGAAGTTCCACCCAGCAGCGGTTGCGGAGTGTGTATTTTAAAAAATTCAGCTACGCTAATTCTTACCTTGCAAAGTCTCCATTACTATCTTTTCGGGGGATTGAAATTAATAGAAGAACTGAATTGCAGTGGCGGCTCGAAAAAGAGAATAATTTGAGTTCCGTGGTAATTGAAAAAAGCCATACTGGTTCATCCTTTAAATCGATTGGCGAAGTGCGGATCGATGGAAAGGTTCAATCGTTATACATATTCCGTTTTACCGATAATGAATTACCGGAAGGTAATGTGTTGTATCGATTAAAGATGATTTCGGCAAATGGCCGCGTTCAATACAGCAATATTCTTTCATTTCAAAATAGAAATCAGGCGTACTCAAAATTTAAAATTTATCCCAGTTCTATTCAAAGCAATGCCGTGTTGAATGTAATGGCAGAAAAAACGGGAAACGCTCATTTTGAACTGGTAGATTATTCCGGACGGATAGTTCACCGACAAGAGATCGCTCTCCTGGAAGGAAATAATAACCTGCAGTTAACTACTATCAATAACATAATGAGCGGTAATTACCTGGCCGTATTAAAAATGGATAATAATACCTTTACGCAAAAAATAATAAAGCAATAACCTTCTTCTCTTGTAATGCCATCGTACCAAACCTTGCAAAAACCTCCCGATTCACCGGGAGGTTTTGCTTTTAATGCTTCAATTTATTTTTAAATACTTTCTGGAATTTTTCAAGCTTTGGCTGGATCACATATGTACAGTAGGGTTGAGAACCATTGGTATTGTAATAATCCTGGTGATAATTTTCGGCAACATAGAAACTGGTAAACGGCGAAACCTCGGTAACAATAGGAGCCCGGAAGGCGCCGCTCTTATCCAGTTCCGCTTTATATTTATCTGCTTTTGCCTTTTGCTCCGCCGTGTGGTAAAAAATGGCACTCCGGTATTGAGGTCCTTCATCATTTCCTTGCTTATTCAGCGTAGTGGGGTCATGTGTTTGCCAAAAGACTTCCAGCAATTCATCAAAACTAATCTTCAAGGGATCATAGATGATTTGAATACATTCCGCATGACCTGTAGTGCCGGTGCAAACTTCTTTATAAGTTGGGTTTACAACATGCCCGCCGCTATACCCCGACGAAACTTTCAGAACCCCATCTAATTGTTGAAAAATAGCTTCTGTACACCAGAAACAGCCATTGGCAAAAGTGGCTGTATCGGTATTGAGCGATGTTGAAGACTGTCCGGCAGCGGCAGAATTTGATGTAATAGAATTGCTCATACTTGTATTGGGATTTTCTCTTTGGGCGCAGGAAAATAACGCTGAAACAGAAACAATCACACTGGTCAACATTATTTTCATGCAAACGATTTTAAATGAAATACACATTTTCAGACACAAATTTCATGCAATTTACCCGGACTGCCATCGCTTTATTGGTTAGCTATGCGACAAATGGTTTTGTTTATAATACCATTAACATTTCAAACATCACCTATCCTCAAGAAAATTCAATTAATAACAATAATAAATGAATTAAGTCGAATTAAGAGGGGCAAGGAGCGACCGGTTCCCTTACCTTTTTAAACGGCCACCCGGAGCCGGATAAGAAACAGACCGGTATTAGCCTTACTTTTGCAAGGCTAAAATAACCAGAGAACTATCATGAAATTTTTTCCTGAATCGGCGCTGGTACAACTGGAGTTTGAGAAGATCAAAAATCTGCTGGGAGAGCATTGCAAAACGGAATATGCTAAAACAAAAGCGGCTGAACTGCGCATCCACACACGGAAAGAATATATTGAATTGGAACTTCGGCAAAGCTACGAGTACAAATTACTTATCCAAACCGGGCAGTACTTCCCTAACGACCATGTATTGAATCTCCCGCGGGAATTAAAATTACTTTCTATTCCCGGAGCCGTATTGGGGGCTGATCAATTTTTACAACTCCGCAAACTGGCAGAAAGCCTTAAGAATATTTTCCGGTGGTTTGACAATGAACGAAAATTGGCAAACCCGGCACTATCCAGGGTGACGGCTGAAACCTATTATGAAAAAATAATTTTGGAGTTGCTGGACGACGTGTTTGATGATACAGGAATAGTAAAAGACAACGCTTCTGAAGATCTGGCAAGGATACGGTTGAACTTATTTAGAAAACGAAATGAATTACGGCGGGTTTTTGATAAAGTAATCCAGAAATGGACCAAATCAGGATATGTAGCCGACATCGAAGAAGCGTTCCTGAATGGTAGAAGGGTAGTGGCGGTTTATGCAGAATATAAAAGACAGGTCAAAGGAATCTTATTGGGGGAAAGCGATACGCGAAAGACATCTTTTGTAGAACCGGAAGAAACTATTGAACTAAACAATGATGTGTTTTCTCTTGAAACGGAAGAAACCAGGGAGGTTTACCGTATCCTGCGTGACCTCACCGCTACACTTTCCATTTATGCTCCCTTGTTAAATACGTACCATGAAATATTAGGAATCTACGATTTTATAAGAGCAAAATCCACCCTGGCTGTCAGTATAAACGGGAATTTTCCAATGCTCACCGATAAGGCCCAAATTCATTTAATACAGGCAAACCATCCCTTGCTTTACCTGCACAATCAAAAAGCCGGCAAGCAAACAATTTCAACGCAGATTTTTCTTAATGAGAAAAATCGGATTTTGGTTATATCCGGACCCAATGCAGGCGGGAAAACCGTTACGTTAAAAACAGTTGGTCTATTACAATTAATGCTGCAAAGTGGATTATTAATACCGGTGCATCCGGATTCGGAGATCGGTATATTTAAACAAATCATGATTCATATCGGCGATACGCAGAGCATTGAGTTCGAATTAAGCACCTACAGTTCTCATTTAAGAAACATGAAGCATTTTATTGAGAACGCCAATGGAAGAACCTTGTTTTTTATTGATGAACTCGGTAGTGGAAGCGACCCCAACCTGGGAGGGGCCTTCGCCGAAGTAATATTAGAAGAGCTGGTAAAAAAGCACGCGCTTGGAATTGTAACCACTCATTATCTCAATCTCAAAGTAATGGCTGGCAAAACACCGGGTATTGTGAACGGGGCAATGGCTTTTGACGAAACGAATTTACTGCCTCTGTATAAATTAAATATAGGTAAGCCAGGTAGTTCTTATACTTTCGCGATTGCCGAACGAATAGGCCTTGATAAACGACTTATAGATAGAGCCCGTCAGTTAGTAGACGAAGATCATTTCCGGCTTGATAAATTATTGAACAGAACAGAGCAGGATCTGCAGCAGCTGGAGAAAAAAGATCAGGAGCTTCAAAATAAATTAAAAGAGAATGAACGCCTGCAAAAGGAAATGCAACATATAATCGAAAAAGAAAAACATCAACAACAGGTTGAATTGTTAAAGTATCAAAATAAAGCAGGCGAAGAGCGAATGGCTTATTTGAAAGATATGGAGCGCAAGGTAAAACAGATTGTTTTGGACTGGAAGAAAGCGGCGAATAGTGAGGACAAAAAAGAGCTTATTAATCAAATGCAGGTGCTTTTGTTTAAGCAGAACCATCAGCAAGTGATGGAAAAGGTGAAAAAGAAAGTATCTTCTAAATTTGAAGAAACAGGAGAAGAAATCCTGGTGGGAAAAAAAGTGCTGATGAAAAAGAATCACCAGGTAGGAGAAGTGAAAGAAATAAGGGGAAAGAAAGCGGTGGTGCAGGTAGGTTTAATGCCTATTACGGTTGATACCACCGATCTGGTGGTGGTATTGGAAAAGGCAGGAGAAGAAAAATCCCGCCAGTAAGGCGGGACTTCGATTTGACAAGCAATCCTCCCTTGAGGTTATAAACTAGAGTGTAAATAATCTTTCAGTTGTGAAATGGTTTCCTGCTGGGAAAGTATTGTTTCTTTTACCACATCATTAATCGACAAAATACCAATTACCACTTCATTTTCAAAAACAGGAAGGTACCTGATATTTTTATCTGACATAAGTTGCATACAGTATTCAACGGAGTCTGCCGGCGTTACTCTTGGAAAGTTGGATGACATGATAGTTCCCACTTTCGTATCAGTGGAGGATTTCCCCTGCAATACAATTTTCCGGGAGTAGTCTCTTTCAGTCATCAGGCCCAAATATTTGCCATCTTCTACTACCATTACGGAACCAATATTCTGATCGGCCATAATTTTTAACGCATCCAATACCGAAGATTGCGGAGAAACGGAAGTGATATAGCTTCCTTTACGCAGGAGAATGTCGGCTACTTTTTTATTCATACAGGCAGTTTTGGTGAACAATCGTTGTGAGTAAATTACAACTTTCAAAAGGGTTATCCAATAGTTTTTTCTTAACAGGGAAAAATCACAATTTTCATAATAAAGTCAAGGCATGAATAATTAAAAATCCGGCTTCCAAATGGCCTGCTAAATACTTTTTAATTGCATTCGTTTACGGAGTTTTTCATTATACGAAAAGAAAAAAAAGTCCTGAAAATCAGGACGTTTTGCGGGAATAAGTTTACAAGTTTCGAACAATTTTACTAAAGATTTAATAGCAATAAATGAAGTTTGCGCTATAATGGGCATTATATAATTCTCCAAAATCAAATATACATTTATTTAATATGATTTTACTTAAATTTTGTAAAATGCTATTTATAACTAGTTCAAACAACTCAAGAAGAAGTTATTTGCGTAAGTGAAAATTCCGTTCCTGTAGCCCCAGCAAGGAAGAAATCATAGACGTTAATTAAGCTGTTGCCAGTTTCTTTCTGCTGTTCATCATCTTTGCATCTTTGAATTTGGGGCTTACAGGCACATGCAATTCATAGGGCCTGTTAAAAGCCTCCTGGTTTAATTTGAACCTTTCAGAAAGTATGCGGATAGTTTCTTTAGATAAGCCTTTCTTGTAATTGAGTATATCAGAAACCAATCCTTCGCTTACATCCAGCAGGTTAGCTAAATCAACTGCTTTCATTTTATGGTCTTTCATTAAAGACTTTAATAATTCAATGGGGTCTGCATCATCAAAAGTGTTATGGTCAGCATCATACTTTTCAATGAGCAGAGTAAGCAATTCTATTTCTTCCTGAACAGCTTTGGTTTTCTTGCCACTGTCAACCAATGCTTCGAGTGCATCACAATACTTATTGTATTGTGCAGCTGTTTTAATGATTTTATATTGTAAAGTTTCCATTGTAATCAGTTTAATAAATATTCACTGTGTATTGTTCATTATTATCGCAAAGCTCAGTGTATTCAGCATGTGTGCCTATCCACTTGATGTATAAATGAAGCCTTGTTATCCCGAAATGATATTTGCATATCATCCGGTAATTATTACCGGCTATGTCAAAAACCACTCTGTTACTTCCATTGCCTAACAAATCTGCTGAACCGTAGGTATCAGCAATATCTCCTGGATCATTCCAATCTGCCTGTTTTAAGAGGGTTAACCATATTCTGAAAGAACTCCTGCTTCTTGCATTTTGTAAGGCGAAATCTTCAATTGATTTTCTCTTAATTAGCCTCACTTTCATTTATACTGATGTAAATGTAGTAAAAGTTCACAAAAAGTGAAGTTTCTACAGGGTTATTATAAATTATTTATGACTTAAATTATTGTGTTCAAACTTGCAAAGCCTTCCATTTGCCCTGATAATCAACGGTTTTACCCTTTAAAAGCCGCAACTGGCCGTTATAGTTTTCAGACAGGCCAACAACCTAATTAGAAGGAATAATGTAAAAATCAGGCAATATCGTTGGGTCAGCAAACTTGTTTTTATACACTACCATTTCAGCTACTGCAAAGTTCAGCTCTGTAAAAAGTTTTGTTTGAAGATGCAACGATTGGGTATTACCTATAACTTGTTTTCGGCAGGCTGATAAGACAATTATACATAGTTCATCCCTACCCTTTATGTACTCAATAATATCCGGACAAAATATTGGTGTTGTCATTGCAATGTATTTCATAACTGTAATTTAGTAGTGTATTTATTATCCATATTCCGGGGTTTAGATAGTTTGTTACGAATGAAAATCTTTATCAGTTTTCCGGTATTTCCCAAATGGCAGTTTAGTAAGCGAGATAAAATTGCCTGCTTCTTCTTTATTCATATAAGTATCCACTCCAAAAATTAGTTTATCTGCTGGCAATCGATTAAAAGTGCCAAACAGCCGGTCCCATATGCTTAGTACATCACCGAAATTACAGTCCGTATAAGGTTGCTTATAGTGATGGTGTACCTGGTGCAGGTTGGGAGTAATAAAAATCAATCCAATTATAGCATCTGCTTTCTCCGGCAGCCGGTAATTCATGTGGACAAATATGGTAGTAAATGCCTGGATGATCTGCCGCAGCATCAGCATCCAAAAAAAAGTGCCACTGATAAATACCCACAACAGTGTGAAAGAAAGGCGAACGATATTTTCTCCCGGATGTTCCCGGAGTGTAGTGGACACATCTACTACAAGATCGCTATGGTGAACAGCATGAAACATCCATAGTCTTTTCACCTTGTGCATGACGACATGATAAACATATTCACCCAAATCAAGAAATATAAAACCTAGTACAAACAACAGCAACGGTTTGCCAGTAACCGGCAGCCGGTATAAGAAACCAAATTGATGCTGGATTGTCCATTCAATGGTTTTTACAAAGGCCAAACCCAGCAGCAACTGACCCGGAATACTGGTGAGTATAAAAGGGGCATTTATAAAAGCATGTTTCCATTTTTTATATTTGAATAATATACCGGATATATTTTCAATATTCCAGCTAATGATAAACAGAGAAATGAAAACCCACATCTGAAATTGTTGCCCATGGACAGATATGAAATGTTTGATGGAAATCATTTTTATTTTCGTGATTTAGTAAACCCTTTTAAAGCACATATTTTGTCCTAGAATTTCATAATGCCAGAACCCTCTTACTTTTAAACAACCATTGGTTGTTAACCAGGCTTTGGCATTCCAGTCTTTGCCACTGCTGGCATCGTAGATCCTTCCTTCTTGCCACTCACCATTGTCAGTATTATATACCAACCCATGCATCACTACCAGACCAATCAGTTTTCGAGTGCGAAGTGTTTCATTAGAATTCTTTCTATCGCACCGTTGGCTCATGGGACGGCTCCTATCATCCGTATCATCAAACCATATCACTTTCGCCCAGTATTCATCTCCTTGTTTGTACACCTCCACTTCCAGGTTTTGGTCAGTACTCATCCACCGGCCAACAATGGAGTTGGCATTATACTGTGCTGCTGCAAAAATGGTCAGCGTTATCAGCAGTAAGGGAAGTGAAATAATTTTTCTCATACTTTGCGAATAGTAGCTTTTAGAATGACAAGGTTAGCCCCACGTAAATACCATCTTTCCTGGCGTAAGGGTTATTGAGGTAATTCAATCTTCTGTAGTATTCAATAGACAACACATGAAAAATGTTCTCTATTCCAATCCCGGCTTCCATAAAGGGTGTTTTACCAATGAGATTAAAATTGGAATTCTTGTTGTAATCAATATTGGATACACTCATATTTCCCCAATACGAATTAAAGGAGAAACGTTCCCTCCATCCTAACTTTTGCAGAAAAGGAATTTTATCAAGCAATGCACCGCCCAGGTAAAATCTTGTATGGAGACTGAGATATTTGTCGGCAGCAAATTCATAGGGCGACATAGTATTAAACTGGTATTTGCTCGCTACATAGTACTCATTGCCGGCCGGAACATTGAGCAACAGGTATGGTATAGTGCCAAACACCTTACCGGCTTCCAGTTTATAATACAACATACTTTTCGGCGGCAGTCGCAAACGCTGTTCAATACCTATGTTCACTTTATGAAATTCAAATTGTGCCCTGCCCTGTTCAAAACCATAAGTGTAATTGGCCGTAATAATGGGAGAAAAAGAGCCTAGCCGTATATTGTCATAGTTCAGAATGGTAGTGCGTTCCTTATGTGCGTACCTGATGCCGATAGAAGCTTCAGCCACGGGAAGCCTTTTTACAAACACACTGTCATAAGGTTTATCTAATGTCGGGTTAATAGGCCGGTATTTAAAATCAAAAACCGGGTTCATTTCCCTATATCCCAGGGATGCCTTAGCTGTAAAATCAGGTGAAAGATATTGTTCATGCTTCAGCAAGGCCTCTTTAATATACATCCTTGTAAAAGGAATATTCTTGCGGAATAAGGAGTTTACAATATTGTCTTTGTCCAGTTCATCATCCTGATCAATGATGAAATCATAATCGCTACCGTACGAAAAAGATGTTTTGGTCCACCGGGCTTCGTTCCACACATACTTGATGCCCAGCATCCCTTTTAATTTATGGTCTTTGGTTCCATACGCACCATAGCCATACAGGTTTATTTTTTTGCTGATACCCGGCATTGTCCAGAAGCCGAGACGAAAACGCCAGCCCTCAATGGGGTTGTTGCTGATGAAAGATGAATAAGGACCCACACGAACATATTCGCCAAAATCCCAATAGCCAGTACCCGCAAACGCAATGAGTTTTACATCTCGTTGAAAGCGGTTGTTCTCTTTGAGAGAATCCACCATTTTATAAATATTTTTTTCGTGGTTTGTTAATGAATCAGGCCGGTTCTGTTGCCAGAAGATTTCAGGTTTTTCCCAGCTGGTAGTTTGTTCTTTTTTTATAAGCCCTTTTACTACGTCCCCTGGTTCGCCGGAATTGAGTTTAATCTTATCTGTTACTGTAGTATTTTTGATAATAAATTTTACACTGTTTTTATTTTCCTGGACCGGGATGCCGAATAAAGCAAGTCCGCTTTCAAATTTTACTTCTGAAGAAAATTTGTAGGGCATATATACCCATTTATCAGATGTACTGTCATATACCTGTTTATAATCTTCGCTGTAGTTAATATCGTTTACAAAATTCAGGTTGGCGGTTTTGCTCAGGTGCATATCCACCGTTTCTACAGCCAGGGTAGTAGTATTTATCCAGAGCGTTCCACTAAAGGCCCTTTCAAATGTATGCAAGGGTGTAAAACGGATCTGTTGCAGAGTATCGCCATTATCCGAAGCCATTTTTACTCCCTCAAAATATTTATAGTATGTAAAGGCGTTTGAATTCAGAGGGCTTACATAGGTTTGATCAAAAACAGGTATCCAGTCATCGTACACATTAAAATTGAAATAGAATTTATCCAGTTTGCTCAGGAGGTTGTCTGTCTTAAGGCCGAGGTTCTTTTTAGCAATGATATTTTCACGGTCTATATTGGGCGAAACAGAATGATAGTTATTGGCCAGTCTTTCGGCAAAATAAATCGGCAGTTCTTTGTCATCAATGGCATTACTGTCAAGACCAGCATAGGTTTTCATCAACATGTTTTTCAAACCGTTTCCTTTGGCATTTTTAAAATCAATATGGTCAAGGTCCAGTTCATTGCGGGTATATCGCTGGTAACTGTAGCTGTGGAACCGCGAAGGGTTATTGCCGGATTTATGATCAATCACTTTTTCCATAAAACTTCTGCCAGGTTTCTTTGAAACACGCACTACCACCTCGCCCAAGGCACTTACTTTATTTTTCATATGAACAGACAGGTTTATTGTTTGTCCCTCCTTTAAGGCAAGTGTAAAGGATTCAAAGCCCACACTGGTTATTTGTAAACTGTCTATCCAATCGTTGCTATGAAGCCGGAAACTTCCATCGATTTTTGATAAGGTGCTGTAGTTGCTCCCCAGTAAATGCACGGTGGCATTCTGCATGGGCTTTCCGCTTGCATCTTCTGTAATTTTTCCTGAAATGAGATATCTAGTTTGCGAAAAACAAGTTGCTGCAAAGAGAATCAGCCATGCAAATAGCAGCGCTTTATACATAGTTATTGCTTAAAAAATAAAGAGAGTGTGAAATGCTGTACAGACTCTGAATTGACATGCCTTACTATTTTCGTTTAACAAATATTTACAGTGATAACTTTACCATGGAACATTATTATTGTCACGTATTGTTGCATCGCACACTTATACTTATTTCGGTGTAGTGCTGCTACTATTTTGAAAAAGTTTGGGTAAAAAAATACCGGCTGCGGTTTTGCAACCGGTATTATCAAACCTAACTACCACTTTTACCCTATTGATGAAGTGTAATTACGGGAATCGTTGTTTTCTTTCCTGCCTGTACCTGCACATTATTTAGGGTAGTATCCCTGTACGGTGCGGTAGCCTTGAATAAAACTGAATACCTGGCCGGCTTTAATCCCCTTATTTTAAATTCACCATCTTCCTCCGGTATAGCATAAGACGTATCCGTACTGTTATATACTTTTATCATGGCATGTGCTTCACGGGGCTTTACCATGCCCTCAATTTTACCACTAGTATTATCAGAATAACATTTCAATTCCGGTTCAAAACAATAGCTTCCATTATCAGATTCAACTGATTTCGCTACATCAAAATCTATTCTTATTCTCACCTGCCCGGTAGGCAATGTGTCAATCGTGTGACTCCTGACCTTTACGTAGATATAGGGCCGGTTTTCACAAAGTGGAAGTGGAAAAGAGTGTATGCTGTCTGTCCAAACATTATTATTTGTACCCAGCGTAATTCTCACTTTGGTAATCTTGCCAATATCGGCATAGCTGCTGGCGATTAATGTATCCACCCCGTTTTTAAGTTTTAATAGGTCATATATACGGGGTGTTACGCTCAGGGTATCCCATTGGCCGAAACGGTCATGGTCTTTATGGTCATTATCACCATCATGATCATCGTTGTAATAATCATCCTCATGATGAATTGTACCAGTATCTACTTTTACTTCCACATATCGTATATCTACCAAGACCTTTAAGAGATGCGGAACGGGATCATCGTTCATATACACCAATACACTTTGCTTACCCGCTGGGGCGGTAGTGATTGTCGCCGAATTTTCTTTGCTGCAGGAAACAATGAGAGCCAGAATGAGAGTAAGCATCAGCAAGAGCACAAAACTACTCTTTGTTGTTTTCATAAATTTTGATTTTGTTGTAATTAAATTATGTGTATTGGCTATTAGACAACAGAGGGATTAAAAATGGTTGGGTCGATTGGAGATAATACAAAAACTTTGTACATTTTTTTGGATCATAGCTTTTTGATAAAAGATGTTACTTATTAAAAGAGAAGAATTACTACGAAGTATTAAATTTGACTTGGAGTGGATAATTCTATGCCAGTATCGATTTCTTTAAACTATATTTTTCCGGGAATTTTCATAAATCAGATTCTCTTCAGATTTCCTGATTAATCTTGCTCTTTTATTATTTTTTAAAAACAACCAGGCCCAACCCAACCAAATTTTCCCATTTGTATGTCTTTACAGCAAACCAAACTCATTTTGACGGATAGCACCGAAATGATCATACGGGGCTGCCTCATAGGCGACAGGGCTTCGCAGGCTAAACTTTATCATTTATTTGCCAACAAAATGATGGGGTTGTGTTTGTGGTATGCCCGCAACCGGGAAGAAGCAGAGGAAATCTTACAGGATGGCTTTGTGAGGGTCTTTCGTTATATGCACACGTACAGCCGGGCAGGGTCTTTTGAAGGTTGGGTGCGTTCAACAATGGTGAGTGCGGCTTTGTCGAAATACCGGAATAAATCAATACGGATGTGGGTGGTAACGGAATTTAATAGCCACGTGCATGATGTTTCAGAGGAAGCCGGTATTATATCAAAGTATGATGAAAAGGAGTTGATAAAATTGGTACAGCAACTGCCGCCTGCTTACCGGATGGTTTTTAATCTTTATGTTTTTGAAGGACTAAAACATCGGGAAATTGCGGAAGCGTTGCAAATATCAGAAGGCACTTCAAAAAGCAACCTGTCTGATGCAAGAAAAATTTTGCAAAACTCAATTAGTGTAAAAAAAAAGATAGCAACTATTTAAAATAAATGGCGTATGGATAAAGATTTACACGATATAGATGATATTTTCAATAAGGCGCAACAGCGATATACTGAAGAACCTTCGGAGGCTGCCTGGGAGAAAATCGGTGCTGTACTGGATAAAGATGATGCAGAGAAATATAAGAAAAGATTTATAGGCTGGAAGCGTATTGCCATTGTTTTATTGTTGCTGCTAAGTGGACTGATGATTTATGAAGCTGGCATTATCACCAATGGCAAAGAAGGTATTGGGGTGGCAGATAAGAATATTACGCTGGACAGTGTTGCCGTCAATACGCAACGCAACGCAGAAGATAAATCAGCGGAAATCTCTCCCCGTAAAAATAAAAGAGAGGTATCGCCCTTTATGATACCCGCTCAGCCGGACCTGCAACAGGAAGAAAAGAACGATCTTGTTGAGACAGATCTGAAGAAAACTGAGATTGCTGTTAACTTAAATGAGGAAGTTAAAACGGATAAAAATGTTCCCAAGAAAAAAATAACTGGTAAAAAAAATACTGTTATACCACAAATAAACAAACAGCAGCGGAGTAATCAAAAAGCATCCAGTAGTTATCCCAAAGAATTTCTGGCGATCAGTAAAACCCAACCGGATAATTTGAAAAATAAAAAAATGAATAAACCAGTTGATACTTTGCAGTGTGAAAATAGGGCTGAAAGAGAAATAGCAATAGTAACCGTTGAGTTATTGCATAAAATAAAGAAGAATGAATTTGTAATCAAGCCGCCATCCGTTTTGATGTCTATTATGCCCGATTCGAATTTAAGGAAAGTAACGTTGGTAAGTAATAATAAAAGCCCCACCTCAGTATTTAAGCCATATTGGAGTGTTACCGCTTTTGCTTCAAATGATTGGAGCCAGTACAAACTCGATAATGACGTGCAGGATAACAATGGAAATAGTCAGGATGAAAGGGAAGAAATTAATAACCGGGAAAAACACGAACCTTCATTTTCGACAGGTGTTTTCGCTACCCGGCATTTCAGTAAAAAATGGGGTATCAAAACAGGATTGATTTATTCCAATACAGCCATCACTATCCATCCGCAGGAATTGTATGCCTCAAAAGTTCCGGATGGTTCTGTGGCTTACAAATATATCACGTCTTCCGGCTATGGATTTGTGAAGCCAGGATTTGGCCTGCCACCTGCCATTGGCGACAGCCTGCAATCGACCGAGGCCCAGCACAAACTGCAATCAGTAAGTGTACCGCTGATGCTGACCTACAGGTATGACAAAAAGAAAGTCTCCATCATGCCTTCGGCAGGGATCAGTGCTAACTATATAACGAAAGCTACGGTACAAACAGAAGTAGAGGATGCCTTGAATAAAGAAACGGTATCAATCAACGGCCTGAATGGGATGAAGAATTACTATTTAGGTTTGGTCGCAGATGTTAACCTGCAGTATAATGCAAATGATAAATGGTCTATTAATTTGCTGCCGTCTTTCAAATATGCCATTTCACCCATTACCAGGAGCAATGTCGTTAAAACATATCCGTACAGTTTTGGAATAGGTGCAGGTGTCTCATATAAATTTTAGTTTACCCAACCATTTTAAAGACACCTGTTGTCTTTGTAAAAAATAATCATAGTATGAAATCAATCCTGTTAGCATTCAGTGTCATAGGTCTTCTGGTGGCCTGCAATAAAGAAGGAAAAAATGAAGACAACGAAAGTGATAATCATTGCCCTGCCATTACAGCAAGCGCCGTTCCGCAGGTAGTGAAAGATTCATTTGCTGTAAGGTATCCGTCAATGATTGTCAATACATGGTTCCGGCAAGACAGTATTGGTTATTGCGCCTATTTCATTCAACCGGTGAATCAAAAGAAATTAGCGGAGTTTACAAATACCGGGGTATTTACAATGGAAGAGATAGATATTGACCACGACGGAAATTTTGAAGATTCCACTGGTCATTCCGGACCCAAAGAGCCAGGCGTATGTGAATGTGAAATACCAGAATAGGTTGGGTCTTTCAATTGCAGCAAATTATGTCCTTATAGGTAAGCCGGATTAATAACTACTATCAGCGACAGCACAAGCAGTATCGGTTTTTATTTGACCCATGAACGAACATCAGATACAAATAATAGCAGAGGTAAAGAAAATCGTTACAGATATTTTTGATAAAAAGGTCAACCCGCTGTTTATTTTTCACAACCTCGAACATACCCGTCAGGTAGTAGATGCGGTTGAAGTGATTGGGCGCCATTACCAGCTAAATAGTAATAATCAGCTTATCCTGCTTGTATCAGCCTGGTTTCATGACACGGGTTTTAGCGCCGGGCAAGCCGAAGGGCTTGAAAAAGAAAGCATAAAACTGGCAACTGATTTTTTACAGCATCATTATGCGGATCAGGAATTTATATTCCAGGTAACATCATGTATTCAATCCACACAAATGCCTCCTGCACCAGCAAACCTGTCAGAACAAATTATTTGTGATGCGGATCTGTTTCATTTAGGCACAGATAAGTTTAGTGAAATGACGGAGTTATTAAGACAGGAATTGCAGGTTTATTATAATAAAGAATTTTCAAAGGAAAAATGGCGTCAGTGGAATATTGAGTTTTTGGTATCGCATAAATACTTTACCGGTTACTGCCAGCTACACCTTGAACCGGTAAAACAAAAGTGGATAGATCAATTAAGAAACGGAGAACAATCGTTTAAATCAGGCGCAATATAAAACCAGGCAATTGAAAGAAAGTATGTAGAACAGCATGGATAAACTATGACTCATGAAAGCGATTTAAAATTAACAGGATGGCTTTGCAGGAAGAATTTGAACCACAGGGTAAATTTTTATTCAGATACAGAGGTGTCAAGAATGGGTGTAGCAATAGCCAAGTTCTAGTTGAAACTCATTTCTTATTTTATCAAGATCTGCTTTTTCTATATTGAACCGCTCTGCCATTTCAGATAATCCTATTTTCCTGTAATCATTTCCTTCCATTCCTGCTTTTGAAAAAGAGTTCTCGTAGGTATGCTTCAGATTTTGTTTGGAAGATTTCTGTAGAAAAGATTTTCAAAGGAAGTCTTGATCTGGTACTTCTAACCTTGCCCAGGATGTGATGAATCAATCTTTCTTTAATATTGGAGCAATGCCCAAAAATAATATCCGTTGTCTTTTTTACATCTTTTAATATAAGTAGTAAATATAAAACATTTAGAACATCAGGATAATAATTATTATCTATTTGTATAAAGTCAAAATTGCCATTTGGTTGCGACAATTATTGCCTAATACAATCTGCTTTGTTTGTAATGCTTTGCTTGTCTCCATCAATGTCAAATGCAAATATCAGATGTGTGTCCTCGTTAGACGACAGATCAATTTCTCACCCTAATTAAGCTGCCTTTACTCATTATTCAATTACCACTTTTGTCTCTTTTGTTATTGTTCCTCCCTTTACGAAAAGAACATAAATTCCTTTTTTCAAAAAAGCAGCTTTAATTTCAATATTCCTGCCAGCCTGTTGTCTTTTATACAATAATTTGCCTGACATATCTGTGATTCCTACCAAAATATTCCGGGAATCCAAAAAATACCGGTCATTGATTTCTGCTCTGATAACAGCGTTTATAACCGGGTTTTGCTTTACCAGGATAGCTGATTTTTCATCGCGGGTATTTTTCACTGACATAACCTTAGAATAGAAATACTTTCCATTTAGATCAACCTGCCTGATTCGATAATATTCGATAGCGGTTAGTGGAAGGTTATCAACCAGCAGGTATTTATTTGTTCCGGACGAACTTTTTGCAGCAACCCGGTCAACAGATGACCATGTCAAACCTTCTGCACTTCTTTCCATCTCAAAATAGTCGCAGTTCAGTTCATTAACTGTTTCCCATCTAACTTCCACTTTGTTTCCAACTGCCTGTGCGCTAAGCCGCCTCCATCTTACTGGTAATATATTCAATCCTCCCGTTGCATTGGCGAGTGCGAAATCGCTGAATGTAGTAAAGGAATTTGTGGAAGTGATGGAACCCGTTGTAACCGCCGTTCCTGTGCCGCCTAGATCGTCCCAGCCTGTTCCATTGCTCTTTGCTATTCTAAGGTTGGGTGCATCTGAAACGGCATCATCCGGGCCATAATTTATCAAAACACTTGCGGCATTAACAGTTGCGCCGACGCCTTTAACAAGGTTAAAATAGCGAACATCGGAAACCGTGGTTAATGAAGGAGGTAATGTCCGTGTTGCCGGGGGGCCGGAAAACATTTCACCGGTGTAAACAGTTGCCGCGGCGCTTGCCTGGGTAACGGTAAGGGTTACCGCCCTGTATATCGATCCTTTACCAATCAGGAAAAATTTGTTTGTCAGAGAGGTTACGGCGACAGTTTGAGCCAATGGCCCATTGATGAAACTACTATTGCTACCACCCGAAATGGAAGCGCTGGCTCCTGTTATCATTAAATTAGTCGCAGATGAAGTAACTATTCCGTTTGTAAGCGTCAGTAAATTATTTACAAGTACCGGCGCATTGAGTTGCGTGCGGCCTCCACTACCATTATTGATTGTTAAATTGTAAAAAGTTGGGGCCGAAGTGCCGCTGACAGTTTGGGTAACTGTTCCATTGAAAGTAATAGTATTAGTCCTTGCTGTATACACCCCATTATTTGTAAAATTTCCGCCCAGTGTAATTCCGAAATTTGATGCGGAGGGATCAAATTCACCGGAACCGATCAACAGGTTACCGGTTAATATCAATGCTCTGTCAAGCACCATTTTTTGGGTACCATTGTTTACCTGTATGGTAAGATTTCTGAGGGTGCCGCTTATCTCGTGGGATGTATTTTTCGTTGTTCCCGTAAAAGGATTGTGAATAACATCATATCCGCTGCTGGAAGAAATAGGAGAATTCAAAGCACCATCTGTCAATGAAATTCCACTTCCGGATGTCATGGTTAAGTTTGTCCCGTTGGCGAATGTTCCGTTGGTTAAATAAAGCGTCCCATTTATGGATGTGGCGCCTGATAAGGTAAGTGTACCGGAGGAAGTGAAATCCATCTCCAGGTTACTAAAGGTTCCTGAACCTGAAATGTTTGTGGAAGTGGCATCCAGAGAGTAAGTGAAACGGGCAGGGCCGGCCGCTGTTCCGTTATTCACAATACCTCCAGCCGTACCGTAAACAAAGACATTTTTTCCCTGGTTATCAAATGTGACCCCGGTATTTATCGTAAGTATATTATTTACAACGGAACTTCCTGTTGCTCCGTTCTGCAAAGATTTTGTACCGGAACCTGATAAAATAAGATTATAATAGTTTGCTTCCTGCACGTTCTGGCTCGTGGTGGCCGCATACTCTACCGTAGTATTGTCTGCCAGGATATTAAGAGTGGGGATAACGGTGTTTTGTATTATCATGCCCGACAAAGCGGTAATATCCACCAGTGATGTTAGTGAGAAACTTAAAGGAATTGTCAAAGTCGTTGCCGCAATCCCATCTCCAATAACCATTTTTGAATTTGTTCCGCCTATCGTCATATTGGCGTCAACGATGGCTGTAGTCCTGTTTTTTAAAATAAACACCTGCCCATTATTAGTAAAATTAGCCGGTGCAGAACCTGTTCCATCTGTTACAATTCCCCAGGTAGCAAGAGCTGAGAGGTTTCCGGTGCTTTTTGAATAAAACAGCGTTTGATTAAAATAGATGGTGATTTTAATATGATCAATCTCTGCCTGGGCATCTTTATTACCCCTGTTTTTTGCAGTTACCCTTACTCCAAACCCGGCGTTGATTAAATCAGTTCCAACCCAGGTAGCTCCCCAAAGATCTACCGAACTGCCAAACTTAACATATGCCGCGGTGGTTGGCCACAAAGTAGCTCCCCTTGCTTTATTCGAGCCAGTTGCAATACCTGCTTTCAACATCTGAATTGTAAGGTCGCGAATTGAACCTACATTCGTTTTCCGCATCTTTACTTCAACTTCTATCCCGTTGATAGTGGCACCAGCAGGTATTTGATTAGCCCCTGCACCGGTTACAAATCCCCAGTTCTTTGCATCCAGGTTGTATGTGGGTTTATTAGACCCAGTAATTAAACAGGTAGTATAACTGCCATCAGTGGATTGCACGTTTGAGGGATTTGTCCAATCAGTACCACTTGCTGTTGCAGAAGTTGTAATAGTTGCAGGAGCCGAACTCGTAGCCGATGTCTGTGAAAATCCTATAATGGGCAGAAAATAAATATAAAAAAGGGGAAATAATTTACCACATAGTTTTTTGACCGATAGGAAAAGGATTTTCATAAAGCAGTTAATTTGAAATCGAGATTTCGCCAATAATAAACTCATATCAGATACAGTTATTTCTTTTTTTTTCTGAATTAAAGGTTTTTTAGTGACTAATACCGAAATAGCGTAATGATTTACACTGATACGCCATCAAACGCTATTTCTTTACGTACAGAATCAAAGACTTAATCGTATCCGGGACAGCGCAGAGAGTTTCTTAACAAGTACTGCCAGTTGCCGTTTAGAATCCCAAGGTAAAAATGAATTGTTTGAAGATTATAAGACCAAGTGTCATTTACAGCCCCGATACAGTCGTCGAAGAGCTTTTACGTTTTCCTGGTATCCCTTTTTTCACCATCGATCCCGCACAAGATCGCTCATCGTTTTATTTCGTTAACTCGGCATAAGCCAGGCCGGAATAATCACTGAATAGAAATATATCTTGTATTATTGCAAGTCTTGTAATAGAGAATTTTTCAATTGCTATAGGTTTTAATTCTGCTTCGGTAAGTGCTGTCTGTTCAACTTCTCTTTTGGTTATTTTAAAGGCGAGGAAGGGGTCTCTATCCAGCCAGCCGTTACGGATGCACCGGTTAGCGATCCTTCGAAAGTTGCACAAGTATTTTATTGTCGTATTATGTTGCATTTGCGTGTGGTTTTAGACCAAAATTCGTATTCAGTATGAAATTAAAGTCATGGTTGGTAATGTCCATATCTACCCCCTTGTATTTCCATGGCAGGAAGGAGAGGGTGCGTTCGGAGCTTGGGTGCTTACCTGATCGCAGCCAATGCTGTCACGATCGCCACACAAATATGGATGGGTGTGCAATGGTTACTCAATGCCGCCTTGACAGCAAATCCCATCGGAAAAATCATTGTCACAATTGGAGCGCTCGTGGGTGCGATTATATACGCGTGGAGAAATTGTGGTCAGTTCCAGGCGATCCTGCAGGGAGTGTGGAAATTCATGAAAGCAATGTTCAACTGGATCTTCGTCGTGCCAATTAAAATTTTATTCCTTCTCGGGAAAATGATCTACGACGCGCTCCGGTTTGATTTCGATGCGGTCGCTGAGGATTTCAATAAAGCGAAAAAAGATAAGTATGATGGAGCGGTGGGCCTTGCTACTTCTTTTAAGAAAGGTTATGAAGAAGGCATGAAAGATTTTGAAGCAGCACAAGCAGCGGAAGGTACAAATGCGCCTCAAACACAGAACAATGGAAAACCTCCGACAACTAAACCACCAAAGCGTAGCAAAACCGATACTACAAAGGCTATCGGCAGTAAAAAAATTGTAATAATATCAAGAATGATCACGTGTTGAAAGATATACAGATAAAGACCATCAATATAAGGGGAGGAGTTGGAAAAATAATAGAGATGGTTGCGCAGGCACTATTCTCAGCGGTTAATGAATCACAGATAACGGCTGGAATCTAATTAAAACTTATTTAATGGAAACCCCAGACATATCGCCAGAATTCAATAAGGAAAAATTGATACGCCAGTTGGTTGAGGATTTTATTGTCGTTAATGCTCAAGCGGGCGCGCTTCTTCATATCCTGTTTGTTTTGGGCGAAAAGGTTTGTATTCCTAAAGATAAAATGGAAAACAATTTTAAATGTAGCTAGACAGGAAACGATTTCCAAAATTGTCAGTGAGGATCCTTTGTTCAGCGATTATTGGAAGAATAATATCAAAGAGGGATTAGATAATATCCCCGGCCTCAAACTTTAACTCGGATGCATAGGTAGTTTTGAATTGGATATCGAATTGAACCAGGAAGGGCTGCTCACTATGCTCTGCAAAGATAATTTAAGGATGAAGAGCCAGATTGAAACTCTTTTTATTTTATTAAGTATCTCATGCACGAGAAAGGATTGGCAAATTATGAGAATAATAAAATGGTCGCCGATGTCAGCATTCATGTTCCAACGAATAGGGTCGCATTGTCTTCCGGTAGAAATTTCTTTAGGGATTCCATCAACCGTAATACGCAAGTAAATAGGCATCGCACCTTTGAGATAATTCTTTGGCTTTTTCAAGTAGAAAAGCAAACTGAAGGATTTTTCGAGCATAATAACTCATTTTAAAGGTTTACAAATTTCAGATTTGTGTTACTTGCAGACAATAGGTTCAGAAATTGAACATCTTAATTATCAATACTTTATCCCATGTCCCGTGAGTCATTTTTTTGTTAATGTTGGACTCATGAATTACTCACGATTTTTTGGAGTGAAAAGGAGCAATTTGGTGAGGTAGTAAAATAAAAAAAGCCCGAAAATCAACGATTTGCGGGCTTTGAACTTCTTTGAATATTGCTTCCAGCGGAGAGAGAGGGATTCGAACCCCCGGAACTTTTGGTTCAACGGTTTTCAAGACCGCCGCATTCGACCGCTCTGCCATCTCTCCGGCGCAAAAATAGGGTTGCCGGGGAGAATGGCAAAATGAATTCGGATGGAAAGATTGTTTATCATTCTTGAATAAGTTCGGCATGCATTTTATCAGGACCAATACACAAGATGACCCCAAAAAGATAAACTACAAGTCTTGTCAAACAACGCCTGCACAACCCCTCACCGTTTATGTGTCCCCAAATAAACGCTTTGCGATTGCCTGCTCCGGTCCGCCGCGGTAAATGCCGCATATACATGGTAGGTACTTCCTGTTTCCGTTGATATTGTCAATGTATCAATACCCGCCGCCCTGAACTGACCGGTGGTGGAAAAGAAGCAAACCATGTTCTCCATATCATAGGCTACCATCATTACCTGGTCCCTGGGATGCGCTCCCATCGGGATCGTGGGATCCCACGTAAACTGTAAATCACCAGAAGCGAGTATATCCGCGGATAGGTTAACCGGCAATGGCAGGTTCCCAAAACTCAGCACTACCAATGCGGGATTGATATGCCTGTTATCCGCATCTCCTTCAAAAGCGTTTTTCAACAACCAGGATTTTGCCGCCACAAATCCTTCAGATCTTTCATTGTATCCTTTAAATCCTTCCCGGACAAAGGGTAGAAGAGGTTGCAGCCAGGCCTGTGCGTCCGCAAATTTTTTCCGGTTAGCCATTTCCTTTTTACTCACCTTCCTGGTCCTTTTCTTATACGGCCCCTTCAGATAAGGAACCCCCCGACGCGATGAACCGATTACGGAACCCACTTTACCCAACACCGGTCCATTAATACCAGCTGGAATTCTTGCCATAATAACCGGATTTAAGATTACAAATTATTTTATTTAAAGATAAGTAAAACAATATTAAAACAGGCATTAAACAGGGATAAAATAGGGACTGATTCCGTTTTTTATCCCTGTTTGATCCGTCTTTTATCCGTGTTTTATTTGTGTATTAAGAGAACACAATTCCCGTTTCCTTCACTAAGAAGGAAGGTTAATAGCCCAATGGTTGTGGTTTGGAATTCTTCCCGCCTTAGATTTTCGCCTGGCAGCGGTAAACTTCTGAATTATCCGAAAAAAAGCATTCAATAAAAGAATCAGAACGGATGCGAATGCTGTTCTAAAAAAAATAATTACATGAGGTTCTTCTCTTACACGCTGTCTTGATGCGGGTGCACCCAGGGCTGCCTATATGTGCGCTCCAGGAGCGCTGTTGCTTCGGAGTCACCCGCCACTATTCTTGATTTAGGATCGTACTTTAACGGTCGCCCCAGTTTCATAGATATATTGGCCAGGATACAACAGGCGGTAGATATATGACCTTCTTCAATATCCGATACGGGTCTTGTTTTGTTTTCAATGGCGTTCAGAAAGTCAAGCATATGTAATCGCGTGGCCGGAGCCGCATTCAGTTCAATATTGGGTTCCTTTAAATCTTCCGGGTATTTTTCTCTTTCATACACCACCTCTTTATGAATCTTTTTGCCATCACCCACCGGAATAAAATCATATTGCATGGTACTTGCTTTCAAGGTGCCTTTTTCCCCATACAAAATAAACGACCATGGATATTCAGGATCCGCCGGGGTGCCCCAGGTGCGATGCTGCCAAACACAATTAAGATCATCATATTCAAATAGGGCCGATTGAGTATCGGCAATATTCGATTTGCCGCCTTTGTCCGCATAAATACCCCCTGATGAACTAATACGTTTGGGCCAACCAAGTCCCATCATCCAGCGCACGGTATCAAACATATGAATACACATATCCCCCATAATTCCATTTCCATATTCCATAAAAGCCCGCCACCATCTCAGATGAGGTAATCCGTCGTAAGGGCGCAAAGGAGCAGGTCCTGTCCACATTTCATAATCAAAAAAATCGGGTACCGGCTGTATTGGGGGATTTCCATTATTGCGCATGTGATAATAACAACACATTTCCACATGCGAAACTTTGCCTAACAAGCCGGCTTCCACTATATTTTTCTTAGCGTCAATCAAATGGGGCGTGCTCTTTCTTTGCGTTCCAACCTGTACCACCCGGTTGTACTTGCGGGCGGCCGCCAGCATGGCTTCTCCTTCCAGCACATCTACACTTATCGGCTTTTGCACATATACATTTGCTCCTGCCTTTAACGAATCAATTGTTTGCAGGGCATGCCAGTGATCAGGTGTTCCAATTAATACAATATCTAATCCGCTTTCAGCAAGCATTTTTTGGTAGTCGTTGTATAGCCGGGGTTTTCTGCCGGATTTCAGGCGAGCGGCCACCAGGGAAGCTGCTTCAGCGAGCATGTTTTTATCAACATCACAAAGAGCCACCACCTCCACCGGAGCCACTTGCATCAGGCGGAACAAATCACTTTTCCCGTACCAACCTGTTCCAATTAACCCTACCCGAAGAGTTTTGGAAGGAAAAAAAATATTCATGCCCGATACATTCAATGCGGCCAGGGCAAGAGAAGCAGAGGCTCCTTTGAGAAGAGTCCGGCGATGTATAATAAAATTGTCCATAAATTAATTTCTAATTGAATTGCCAATTCTTAAAATACGGCAAAGACTGAAATTCAGGAAATTTATTTATTCAGCAGAAGTTAAAGGAGAGAACCTTTTTAGCCGTGTACTGGTAAGTATTATCAGGAAATTCAAATTAATAACCATGAGTGACATAAACCTGTAAGAATCATAACTTCTTTGATTTGTCTTTGACCGGCACTCCCAGCGTTTCAGATAGGGCAACAAATACCGATTTCCATACCAGGTTAAAAAAAGAGCGGTTGGTATCCCGTTCGAACGTTCCGTTTCCAATCCGGACTTTTTCATTATTACCCGGATTCGAATTCTTAATTAGAATATTCGCAGCCATGCTCACTAATTTTTTCTTATCAAGGGTTCCGTCTTCTTTATTTTTCTCCAGAACGGCTACCTTAAGATTGTTATATAAAAAGGTAATTTCCGCCTCCCCTTTGTAATCACTCCCTTTAATATGCAGGTCGACTCCGTTAATCGTTCCATTTACGATTTTCGCAGAGGCTAATGGCTGACTAATACTGTTTAGCCTTTTCGCATCAAAATTGCCGATATGTCCATCGATGGAGAAACCCCCATTGTTCGACGCAAGATTAAAAAAGAAAACCGCCTTCACTTTAGCCGTATTCATAAATAGACTACGCGTATCAGCCCGGCAGATATTATTGGCACGAATAGCCTCTGGCTGATTAGTAATATTATTGATAACGGCGCTCACAGCATAAAATTGAACCTTCCCTTTTTTACCTGTTTTGGGAGTATTCTGCTTATATTCTACAAAGCCATTGGTAACGACAGCCTTCCTGATATTTATTAAATAAGGAAGTTTCATCAAGGTTTGGTGTGGAAAAGTGCCAACCCGGTTTACATGATCCCTCGGTTGGCCAAAATCCTTATATACTTTCAGGGCCGCTTTTGATATGAGTAAACTATCCGCCTCAACGACTCCTTTGAATAAAGCGATAAAATCTAAATTTCGCAATTGAATTCTATCAAGCACCACGTCAAAGCGGTCAATTTGCGCTTTTACTTTATTCATAAAAGCGTCCTCACCGAGTAATGGGTTTATGCTTATTTTCCCGCAATGAAGCGATTTATCCTTTGAGCTCATCTCAAGGTTATTAACCTGGCATTTGTAAAGTTTTCGCTCATTCATCCAATCAATTTTTCCCGCCGTTAAAATAATTTCTTTAGAAAAAAGAAATCGGGAGGAATCACCCGGGCTTTTATCTTCCAAAGCAAAATCGGCAAGCCGGAGAGAGATATCCCTGGCCGTTATAATACTATCGTGGTTATTCCATTGGTGAGTAAATATCAGGGCGTTACTGACAGCAATCTCCTTCACACGAATTTTATTCAGGTTACCCAGTAACTGACGAAACACTTGCTGG
>JANMBO010000045.1:0-3236 GCA_031360425.1 Chitinophagaceae bacterium
AGCATTCCTTTTACAATAGCATCGGCTCTTTGGCCGTGCTGGTTTATTTTTTCTTCATTATCTATAATATCATTGGCAAGCACTTTTGCTTCTTCCGAATTTCCTTTATCTATTTGTTCTTTCATTTCCACGAGTAATTCCTTATTTACTTCAGAGAAATTATTGACGAAATTCAAAGGGTTTTGAATTTCATGTGCAATGCCCGCGGTGAGTTCTCCCAGGGAAGCCATTTTTTCGGATTGTATCAGCTGGGCCTGGGTGGATTGTAGTTCCCGGTAAGCCTTTTCCACCTTTGATTTTTGCGAATCAATTTCCAGCTTTTGTTTGTTAAGAAGAAAATTTGCTTTTTGTTTGTGTTGGTTGCTTCGAAACAGAATAATGGCTAATAACAGGAATGTCAGCAGCACTCCCCCGAGAACATAAATTTTTATACGGCTTTGGTATGCAGCTTTCACAGCCTGTATTTCACGCTGCTCAATCTGTCTTGAAAATCGGATGTTTTGAAATTCTTTTACTTTATTCACGCTGAAAAGACTGTCGTGAACGTTGGTATTTAATTCCTGGTATAGAAAGGCACTGTCGATATTATGCAGGCTTTTGTATAAAGTGGCAAGAAAACTGGCGGAACTTAATTGGGAAAATAGCAACTCTCTCTGCTGTGCTATTTTTAATGATTGCTTGGCATAATAAACGCAGGAGTCTGTTTCGCCGGCATTTTTAAAAAGTTTTGCGAGGCCAAGATAGGATTCACAAATTTGACGGTAGGACTGCTTGTTAATTAAATCAGGAATACTCTGACGGTAAAATATAAATGCCTGTTCATCCTGCCCCCTGTAATAGTATAATTCACCTAGCGTATTCAATAAATCTCCGGGGAAATGATCGCCATAAAAATTTTTTGCAGATTCAATGGCCTGGTCTAAATAAAATTGAGAAGAATCCAACCTATTGAGGATTCGATATGCTTTAGCAATATTTAACTGGTTCCACAATAATCCATCTCCGGAAGGATAATTTTTCAAAATTTCATTTTCTTTCAAATAATAGGAAAGTGACAGGCGGATCTCTTGCTGGTCAGAGTAAAGAAGTGCGATTGCGTGCAACGTGTTACCGGTTTCCTCCGGAGCTTTGATTTTTTCACAAATTTCCAGTGATTTTAACTGAGCTTCCAGGTCCTTTGTATAATTGCCATAGGAAAGGTATACGTCGCCCATATACGATAAAAGCCTGGCTTCCCCTTTTGCGAAATTATTCTTTACAGCCAGGTCAAGGCCTTCTTGAACGAGTAGCATGGCCGTATCGGGATTATAGAGGCAATACTCCTGGCTTAAGAGGCCGAGCAATTTTACTTTATCAGTATCTTCTTTTGCATTTTCAAGTAAATGAAGAAGTGAATCAGGACGCTGGGAACTTGATGTAATGGTAATACAAATTATGAGTGGAAATATTAAAAGTATTTTCATATCAAAACCTATTACCTCGTTGTTAGTTTGGTTGTCACAATACTTAAACCTGGAATTTCGATTTCCGCGGTTGGCGGGGGCCCCTCCGCTATTATTGGCAGGCAAGTTTTTCATAATCAGCCCGATCCCTGGTGGATGCGTTATTTTTTCAGGGGCTATGCTGAATTCACAAAGATAAAATGATTTTGAAATCGGGACTTTTCTTTTCTTTGGTATTAACTTTTAATTCCTCTCAAGGTGCAGTTACAATATTATAAATTGTCTGAATCTTCCTGCCTGCCTAACGGACAGGCAGGCTTCAGGCAGGGATTTATTGGATTTATTAGAGAAAGGGATTAACATCATTTCCCACAAATCCTATCCATCTCATAAATACCAGTTCAGACAACAGGTAATTGAATAATAAACTCACTACCCAATCCCTCTTTGGTTTCCACCTTCAACTCCCCGCCATGCGCCTTCACAATATCATAGCTCAACGATAAATCTAAACCCGTTCCTTGCCCCGTGGGTTTGGTGGTGAAGGAAGGTTGAAAGATGTTGGGGGATATTTTCTGAAGAAATACAGATCATCTAAATCAAACATTGTCTGGGAAAAACTAATACTGCTATAAAATACATCAGGCGTTTTCTTTCAAAAACGCCTGATGATATTATTGTAAGAAAAGGTAGTCAATAGTGCTACCATAGTTTATTAATTCCTATTGCAAAGGATTCAGATAGTTTTTTTATATACATTTTCCTGCATTATCCCACATCTTTTCCAAGGAATCGAAGGCAAATCGGAAGTGTATTCCGGCACTGACTTTTGAATCCCAAGACTTCCACCACGAGTAAGATGATCTAAATTATAAGCTGCCCGTTCGTTTATATATCAGGGTCCAAAAAATATTGTTTTGAACTATCTAATATAAACCTCAGAGGGTAATGCTCATTTATTTCCTTACCTGTCAGTCATGACGATGCAGCAAGTGTTTTTGCTGAGCCTGACCATACGGCGGATTAGCAATATTATCAATAGTCCATATTTCCCCGCCGAGTGTGCCGATGTACGCGGTGTTCCCGGTTATTTCAAATGAGGTTTGCCAATTAACCCCACCGGTGATTTTGGTGAACGTCCCGCCCCCATTAACCTTCACCAATGAACGGGTGTTCGGCTGCGCTAGCGAAGTGGCACAATTAAGTTCCCATACGTACTGTTAATGACCATAAGGCGGAGGCGAGACATCATCGATCTCCCAGACCTCACCGGCCAGGCTAACCACGTAGGCATTGTTGCCGATGAACTCCATCGACGTTGGCAGGTTGAGGCCGTCTACGATGACGCTGAAAGTGCCATTCGGTTTGAGTTTCAGGAGTGCGCCGGTATTCGGCAGCGCCGGTGCCCCTTCATAGGGACCATCCCATATGCCCTGTGCGAGGGTATAGAGTGTGCTTCCGCGGCCAAATTCCACGTCGACGAATAACCCAACATTCAACCCGGCGGCGGAGGCCACTTCCGTTGCGGTGGCCGACCCTAGCGAGAAGGTCATGAGTTTGGCAGTTGCAGGCAGGTGAGGAATGGGACCGGCTTCGGTCACGTAGATCGTATTGCCTCTCACCGCCAGCCCGGTCGGTACGATATCCCCGAATGCAATCACTTCGGCGATCTGGCCGTCGAGGGTGACATAAAGCACGCGGTTATGGTGCCCGTCAGTGACGAGGAAACCGTCGCGGTAGGGTTCGATCGCGTATTGGAAGCCGGTGGGCACGAAGAAGGGCGGCACAGGGGGA
>JANMBO010000068.1:0-7457 GCA_031360425.1 Chitinophagaceae bacterium
TGGCGGAAAAACCCCCTGCAGAGCGATACAAAAATTGATTGTCAGGTAAGGCATTAAATTATTATGGGGTAGACTTCCTCCGGCCGTACCCGATGCATCCGCTCTCATCGTTGAATTTGGCGGACCGTTCTTATACCAGAACAAATCCCTATCCGCACCCGGACCTGATGATACATTATTTGCAGGAGATGGTAAGGTGCCATCACCACCATTTGCCTTCATGGTATGACTATGGGCTGGTATCTCGGATTCTAGTAAGGTTACCGTTTCCGATCCTCCTGTTTCTCCCAGATCATGTAAAGATAAACCAGGCCCCTGCCCGGGATGCATGGGCGCACTACCCTGTAAATTGGGAAGGCCAAAAGTACTTCTGCCATCTCCACCATAGGTAGTGCCCAGCAAAGCAAACAGTGCGGTGTTCTGGCTTATTGGAAGTAACTGCCCATTGCACAATGCCCAGCCTTTGGGTGCAAAGTTGAAAGGGAAGATTCTGATTTCTGCAACAAATGGATCCGCCATGATTCTTTATTTAAATTAGTTAGGTGATGGAAATATTCCCTGCAGGGCAATACAAAAATTCAATGTTAAAAATGGTTGCATGTTTAAGTGAGCCTGGCTGCCACCAATTGGCGATATAGTACCCGGGTCCATTGTGGTATTGTGGTTTTGATGAAACCCGGCAGAAGATGAACCACCCGCCCAAAAGGTAGTTGTAGTAGGGTATTGTTGGTCAGCAGTTGCATTTGTTACGTTAACAAGATGTCTGTGTACCGGTAGTTCCTGGCCGGATAAGGTATGTGCCTGTTCACCTCCCTGTTCACCCAGGGTATGACCTCCGCTAGTATGAATAGGGACCCGGCCCTGCAAATTAGGCAAGGCAAAATTTACCCGTCCGTCGCCTCCAAATGTTGTTCCTAATAATGAAAACAATGCCTGGTTCTGGTTAATAGGTAATAACTGGCCATTACATAATGCCCATCCTTTTGGTGCAAATTGAAAAGAAAAGATTCTTACTTCGGATAAAAAAGGTTCGGCCATCTTATATAAATTTTATTTGAATAATTAATTTATTGCTTAATCAACTCATTGCTATCAAGTAGGTGATGGAAAAATTCCGAACAATGAAATGATAAAGTCTATACAGAGATATGGTTGAAAATTAGTATGCGGCTGACTTCCCCCCGTTGCTGCCAAGGTATTAACCGGTAAAATAACATTAGCACTGCCTGGCCCTGAATATTGCAAAAGCGCCGGTTGCGCTGCCCAAACATTATTGGCCGGACTGGTACTGGTACCGGTACCTGAATTAGCTATTGGCACATGAGAATGTGATGGAATCTGGCTGGTAGTTAATGTAATTCCTTCCGCCCCTCCGGTTTGAGCCAGGATAAAACCATTGCCCATGTGAATGGGCAACCGGCCCCTTAAATCGGGTAAAGCAAAAGTGGATTGTCCATCACCACCGTATGTAGTGCCTATTAACTGAAAGAGTGTTTCATTTTCAGAAATGGGAAGTAATTGCCCTTCACAAAACATCCATCCGGCTGGTGGGAAATTGCCGCCAAACATTCTTATTTCACCAACATAAGGTTGTGCCATAGAAATTATTTATTAATTATTTGATTCAATGAATGAGTACTTATTTTCTCTACGTAAAGTCTTTCGTCCGTGAGTATCATCCCTGCAAAACATTCTTTGCTGCCAAACCGCCTTAAAATAATTGATAAGTCAATTAAATGGTTGTTGTAAGGATGCGGAAAAATAGCCAGGTGTGTGACGTTTGTAAATTTTTGAAAGGATTGGATCTGGTTAATCAGAAAAAATAACCAAAGCGATAAAAAAATTAGTAACCCGTGCTGTTGTCCTTTTAATCTAAAAGATTGGATTGTTTAAGAGGTATCTAAATGTACTCCTTCTGCAAAAGCCCACCAAAATTTTTTCCTGATTAGAAAATTACTTCATAAATAATCAAAGTTTGTTCCTTTCAAACATCCTCTTATTGTGGAAAACCAATCTGGGCATGAAAATCGGCTATCATATTGCTATCTAACCCCAACTCGTAAAACTACGAATCGAACCGGGAGAAAAGTTATAGGTAGTACCGGGAAGCGCAGTATGTCAATAAATGTTTCGGGTATAACGAAAGGAGAAATGCCTGCTGATGATAAAGTAATGAATTATTAATAAACTAATTACCCTAAAAATCTGAATTACTGTAATCGATCAACATGGATAAAGCCGTCACCAATTTATGTCAAACCAGTTTCCCGGAGCCCCCTATAACAGGCCGAAGCGATGAGCTGGAAGAAAGCCTTCTTCGGCATATATTATACTTACTATGATAGCTTCATCCTGAATGATCGTGTGCTGCACAATAATATGATTCTTATTTCATTCATCTTATCTTAATAACAGAGATAGGTGTTGGTCCACCCGGAGTTGACAGGTTCTAAAGTTTCTCCAACAAATTCAGCCCATTCTTTTTCGGGGGTTTTAATATATTCAACGGTTGTTTTATCTGAATTTTGTTTGATTGAACATTTGAATACAGGAGCTATGAAATAGTTAGTTTCCGGATCCAGTTTCATTTCGCCACGTGGGCTTTTTATTTTTATGTTCGCCAATCTTCCGGCCAATTCGTTGCCATCAGTAAATTGGCCATCGTTTTGCAAAAAAACTTCCCGCGCGATAAAACCGGTTTCCCAACCCAATAAAGAAAAAACAGTAGGAGTTTTTTTCGTTTGTTGTTGGTAGCTATCAATAAATTCCTGGTTGGCATTATTTTCCGAGAAAGAATACCAGGGTATAAATCCTTCAATGGAGAATCGGTACCCGTCAGCTATTTTTTCAAGGGCCTTTTGCTCCAGCATCATGGGCGAAACAAAAAGGGGAAGGTTGGCGGCTTCATCAAACGTGTTTAACCGTGAATAAAAAAGGGAAGCGGGTAGGGAATCATATACACAAAGCAGTTTATTACTCTCCTGATCAGAAGATAGGTAATCAGTGAGTTGTTTAATTTCAAATGCGTCATCATAACGCTGGTTATTTACAAAGTTAAACGTGATGGTGCCACCTTGTTTCACAAAACCGTTTACCATTGCGGCTGTATGGAGGTAACCACAATCATAAAATGAAGTAGCCGTCACGGCACTTGTTTTGCTCAACTGCGTCGCCAGTTTACCCGTTAACCAGCACAAAAAACTATGATGCAATGTCAGGTTCACAATATTTGGCTGAGGCACCCAGTTTTGCGGATAATTCGCTCCGGGGTTTACAATCAAAACCAGCTTACCCGAAGCATACAACAAGGGTTTTAGTATTTCCAGCATCCGAAGATCAATATAGGCAACCAGGGTATCCACCCCTTCCAGCACGAGGAACTTTTCTGCTTTCTCATATACTTCTTTTTCATTGCCGCCAAAGCCAACACTTTCCGAAATAAGCTGAATGCGATCATCCAATTTTTGTTGTTTCAGCGATATTTTTATCCCATCCATAAAATCCAGCATCATCTCCGGATGCGCATTTGAACGGGGATACAGAATTCCAATTTTCATCAGTTAAAAGTGTTTTTACGATAAAATGTATGAGGAGCAGAAAAAAACTTGCTACATTGATCAGGATTGAAAATAAAGAAAAAAATTTCCTTGTATAATAAAATACTTTTCGTAACATTATAATATCATTCACCTTTCGCCTGGATTCGTTTACTTCATCAATCTCGCCCCTATCTTGAAATAATTTCAATTTATTAATTGTAGATTTCACTCAGTCAAAATTATTTTGTTATGAAGAGCAGGAGATCTTTTTTAATCCAGGGTAGTTTGGCAACAACAGCATTGTTTGCATTAAAACCTTTAACAACTTTTGCCAGGGCTGCTTCAACTTTTTCAGGGGCTGGCACCATTCACGGCAACCTGGTTATTTTACATACTGCCAATCTTAACCCCTCCCGTGATTACCAGGTTATCCAGTATATTAATACCATAAAAAAAAGTAAAACCAATGCTATTCTTTTAAAAGCCGGACAGGATATACAGGATGAAACGGGCCAACTTACTTATGATGCTTCTTTTCAGGGAGGTAATCTTCATTCGGCCATAACCGGTGACTATAAAATCATTAATAAGGGGATGCTCAGAACAGGGATTATCAGTGCAAAACCGGAAGAAAGGGATATAATTGAAAAGATCAATACTTTATCCACCTACCTGAAAAAAGAAAAAAATTGCACCATAGTGGTATGCCTGTCACAGATTGGCTTTAAAAATAAAAATGCTCCGGATGATATCACCCTGGCAAATAAATCAACTCATCTTGACATTATTATCAGCGGTCATGCAGAAAACTTTCCAATAAATCCATTCATTGCTTTAAACAGTAATGGTGGGGAAGTTATTATTCATTCTGCTGCGGGAAATGCTACTGCCTTTGGCAAAATAGAAATTGATTTTAACGGGCATGGTCAAAAAAAACATATCAGTTTCGTAAATACCATATCAGGTAACACGGCACCGAACCGGTCCATGTCTGCTGCCTGATCATTCAATACTTTTTGTAAAATACCTTCTGATTTACCGGTGTTTTGAAAACAACAAAATATAAAACCAGAATCATAATTTTTCATTACCAGGATTAAGCGTCAGTAACCCTGAAACCAGGGTTGCTATCTATAATGTACTGAAATAATAAACGAACAGGATATTTAGTGAAGGAGTCCGTCATCCTCAAAATATGAGGAATGGTGAGCCCCGATTCATTAATACCCAAACGATGTTGCCCGAATATATGGATAGCAGTGCAAAGCACCAGCTGTTTATATTGGGAGTCCGGCAACCCGGAGATTGTTACTATAATGCCCGGTGAAAGTGCCGGTACATCATCCGGATTATTTTTTATCCGTACCGCTGTTTCAGCATCCAACTCAATCAATGTTTTTAAAGAGAGAATAGCTTCGGGGTACTTATTCGTGTCACCCACCAGGCAGACATCCACCTTGATGAGTTCCGGAATAAGAAGAGGGGCCCGGTTGCATTGCGATAACAGGTTGGCTACAATACTCACCTGCGGTTCTTTTTGTAACGCATTGTTCATAGTTTCAGAAACGATAATATCCGGTTGTTGGTTTCCGGGGATGGACCAGGTAGCTGCATCCGCATGCACCAGGTCAATGAGATAATCTTCCATCCCGAACTGTTGTATTATTTTTTTCAGGTATTGGAAACTTACCGGATTAAGTTCCATCAGTATCATCTTTAGCTGCGCCGGTCTGAAAATTGTAATTAATGGAGTAAGCAGGGATGCAAAGGGTCCCGTACCAGCATACAACACCGTTACAGGTCGTTCGGGCTTCATTTTTAATCTTTCTTCAATGGCATGCCTTATACCCAGGATGAATTTTCGGGTACGCATCATATCAATAAGGCAGGAGGCTGCCGATCTGGGGTCTATCGCCATACCAGCTTTTGTCGGGATTCTTAGTTGGTTGGCAGCTTCCAGGTCATCAAAAGACACCGCTTCACTAAACAATTCTTTCAGGGATAATGACGCCTTTCTGATACTACTGTAATCCAGCACCGGAGATAACAGAGCGTCTGTAATAGATTTGAGGTTATGAAAAGAAGGAGTCAAAGATTGATTTTTGCGGATTGCCGGTATATCCTGTTGATTATATACTGATACCCAACTTAAGAATTTTATTTGCTGCAGCCGGATAAGATTATTTATGGTAAAATAAAAAATTAGATTTTCCCGGCATTCATTTTTTTAAGCTATTCATTTATATTATTTTTTTAAATTGTTGCGCTCATAGGAAGGCAGGTATCTTTTCTTCTTTTCAACCGGAAGTTCAATAAATCGTTACCACTGCTTCCTGTGAAGACCTTTGCAATCAAACGGGGCCGGTTACACATGCTAACTATTCCGACAGGGGCGGCTTTGAAAAAACTTCCGGATTTCTTTCCATATAATAATGACGGCCATTATTTTTTATGTGAATAAATCCTAATCGCTGGTATAATTGCAAAGCCGGATTACCCGGTTCTACATGGAGGGAAATTTTCTTTTGAATCTTATTGGATTTTTCTATTAGCTTTTGCAATAGAGAGGATCCTATTCCTTTGCCTCTGAATGGGCGCTGTAATGTAATATCAATTAAGCGGATTTCATGATCATTTTCCCATGTGTAAAATCGTCCTGCAGGCTTTTTTTTATAAAGGATTATTTGAAAGGCAGCGCCGGGAAATTTTAATTTATACTCAGCCAGTTGGGCCTTTGACTGCATACTTATAAATACATTCTTTTGCTGTTCGCTCCAGTTGGTTAAGTTCAGCTCATCTTCCCGGGTGGAGCGGTAAACCGCTTCTATAAACAAATTATCCCTTTCTTCTACCGGCCTTAGCTGTATCATACGATGAAATTAAAAAAAATATCCGCAGCGGATAATTATTACTCTATTAATAGCAACAAACAATTTTAATATGGGTAGATAAGTATTACTTAGAGTCCGGGGATATGATTTCACAGCTGTTAATATTTACGCATCCAATTCAATTAGGGATATACCCTGTAAGATGTGGTGCCATTAAAATCCTGCCCACCAATCGGGCAGGTAGCCAATAATGCGAGAGCGTGATTTAGCAATCCCTGAACCAGGCACCCATTGTATTTAATGACAGTTATCAAACCAAAAAAAGTTTGAGCCAGGCCTCTGATATTCACTACCGAATTCAAACCAGGGTCTACTGGCGCCAGTGCGGCTTCTGTATTCCGAGGCAGCATTTAATTGAATGATTTCGCCTGAAAATGACAGCGGTTTAGTGGAAATGGCGGACCGGGCCCAATTTTGATGGAATTAGCCAGGGAAATAGCCATTTCTTAGTCTGACCTTGTCCGACTCTTGTTCGTGTCATGGTCGTATTTAAAGCGCTGGTTTAGCCAGCCCAGCGCTTTAACCCCGGACAAGACCCGAACAAGACCCGAACAAGACCCGAACAAGACCCGAACAAGACCCGAAGGAGACCCGAAGGAGACCCGAACAAGACCAGGAGCCAACATTTCTGTATTTTGCTCAAGAATGTTAACGGAAGTAAACACGATTTTTAAATACAGGTTCCTGATAAAAAGGCAATTAAGAAAAATTTGCCTGAAATTCTTCAACACCTATCTTTGCACTCCCGTTTTATAAAAGGGAGTTTAGCTCAGCTGGTTCAGAGCATTCCGTCTTAAAACGGAAGGGTCGGCGAAACTGAATCTAAACAAATAAAAAGATAAAGGGAGTTTAGCTCAGCTGGTTCAGAGCATCTGCCTTACAAGCAGAGGGTCGGCGGTTCGAACCCGTCAACTCCCACTTTACGCAAAACCTCAAATTTTTTCATTTGAAAAGTTGAGGTTTTTTTATGTATACCTGTTATATTTTATTCTCATCGATCCGGAACAAATACTATATTGGACATACC
>JANMBO010000072.1:0-2274 GCA_031360425.1 Chitinophagaceae bacterium
CGGTGGAATTATACCAGGCAGGGTACGACCAGGAATTAACCAAGCGTCCGCCAAATTCAAAGGACCTGATCGCAAAATCGGCTTCTTACCTGAAGAAAGTAATAGAATTGAAACCCGATTATCCAAATGCCTATATGGTACTGGGACAGTTAATATATAATGAAGGAGTAGATATCACTAACGTAAATAAAACAATTCGACCACCAGCAGGCGGTAAATTGAAACCTGATGAATTAAAGAAAAAGGAAGAATTGCGCAACCAGGTAAAAGCCAAATTTGAAGAAGCCTTACCCAAATTTGAAAAAATTGAACAGCTATTGGGGCCCAAAGGCAAACTAAAAATGGAAGAAAAAACTATTTTAAAAGAAGCGTATGACCTGATCATTATGATCAATGAAAATAAGGGTAACAAAGAAAAAGCGGAAGAATATACCAATAAGTATAATGAAGTAGATAAAAAGCACTAGTAGTTAGAAGTGGTGAAAGGCCATTTACAAATTGGCGCCAGCTACCATTTTTGAAGATTATCAGAAAGGGGATCAGTAATGATCCTCTTTTATTTTTAAGCTGTCCCCATTGTTGCTGTGTTTCCCGACCACCATTAGATGCTGTTTAACGGGATAAATGACTTCTTATCTGCTCGCTGATCCCTCATGGCCGGGTGGCCGTCACCCTGGGCATCGCGTTGCACCCGCTTCTTGCTTACGCAATCGGACTGCGTCCGATACGAACCGGCTGAGGCGCTCAACCCATGGTGGTTGTTAGCAAAATTAAATTCAACATTAGTTACTAGGTTGCAGGTAGAACGGACGGCGCAGTAAGAGCCGCTTTAGTTTATATTATCATGATATAACTGCTTTATAGTAAAGATCAAATCCCAGTCTTTGCCCCAAACAACATTGCCGCTATCTATTCTAAATTTCTTGAATTGCTCTTGATCCTTATATTTTTGGAGGTATTTTTTGTCTGTAGAATTAAGGAACCTGGAAAAGTCAACAATTCTGGTAAAGCCATCTGAAAACTTAATCTTCAGTTTCAGATCGTTTTCAAATTTCGCATCTACAATGTTAATATCTGCATTATCGTCATAGTTCATATTCACTTCGCTTTTTATCCTTTTATATGTTTTATATGCAGCTTTTTTTATGGTAGCCACTTCTTTTACGTGTTTTTTATCGGCATATTCTTTTTGCTCGATTGATTTATTATGGCCTTCATATATTTCTCTCCCCAAATCCCTTAGCTCATTATTACCAACAATCCGGTAGCGGCATTCAACATAAAAATATCTTATCACTTTTGGTTTGCGGTTTCCTTTCACACAACGGCGACAAAGAACTGTATTTAAACCGCAAATTATGATAAGAATATATTATGTCAAGATGCGGGCTTTGTGGATGAGGTTTACTAAATTTCTTCAAAGTAAACCTCATCGGAGGGCAGGTATTGTTTTAAAAGATAAAAGGGAATACGCCGTAAGGCGTTCGGCCTTGCAATAAATCGCCTTTAAGGAATTAATTTATCTTACTTTTTCTTCTTCTGTTTTTTTTCTTTGGTTTCTTACCAAAGCATTCATGTCTATTAATGGTAATACCGCGCCTTGCAAATAGGTTCCTTTTACCTCTGATGCAATTATTCCTCTTATGGTTGACAAGCCGGTTGATTTTAAGATTATTTCCAATTCAACTGGTGTATCGTATTTATTATCCTCCATTTTTGTGAATATTGTATCAAAGTCTGGGAACTCGAAGACGCAGTAAATTTTAAAATTTGCCAATTCTTTATTATCCTTTTGCAGGAGAATACTTGTTGAAGCTATCGCGGCAGCTGTTTTATGCTCAGGCACCACTTTAAGGTCAACTAAGAAGTTGAAAATAAAAGATTCTTTCTCTTGCAAATCAGGAGGAGGCTCTAATATTGATTTCGAAACTAATTCAATCGAAACAAACCGTATATTAAATGAAACTTCACTCATGCTAAGCTAAACTGGTTTTCATTGATTTGTATCTTAGCCACATCATCAGCAAATATATTCTCGTGGGTGCTAATTTTTGTTGGCGCCTCAATGCTACGTTGAAAAGTTATTTGACGTGGTCGCTTAACAGGGAAAATCTGATAAACTTTATCATCTCTATCGTTTTGCAAATATTCTTCCACTGGCACAAAGAATACTAATGGAACGGTATTGCAGGCTAAAGAGAGATCTACGACTTTACTCAATTTATGGTCGTAGATTGCGTTTAAAAGCTGGGAGACATAGCCCTTAGAAACACC
>JANMBO010000099.1:0-24399 GCA_031360425.1 Chitinophagaceae bacterium
GCGGCAATGAATACCCCTATTAATCCTGCTGATAACATAGCTTTGACCATTTCATCTTCACTCAAGTGCATGGAGTGTGCAGTCCCGAAAATGGCACCCGGCAAAGCGCCGCAGGATCCGGCGGTAGGAGCCGCCACAATTACCCCCATCGAACTCTTTACTTCCATAATAGCGGAAACATACATAATGATCCGGTTATTCGTTTCGCCCCCTATTAGTTTATCCGCCTCCAGTTTTTCTTTGAATTGTAACGATTGACTTCCTAATATGCGATCGGCATAATGAGTACCCTTCAAACCCGATTGAATGGCATTCTCCATTATATGAATTATGCCGCGCATCTTTTCAAAAACCTCCCCCGCTGAAATATTTCCCCTGGCGCTTTCATAATCTACGGCCAGTTCCCAAAGTGCTTTGTTCTTATCCGAATTATATTCCAGCATTTGGTTGCAGGTAATAAATGGCACTTTCATATTTTTTCTTGCCATTATGGGAAGAACCGGCTTCAGGCATTTTATAAACAATACCCCATCCATAGTAAGGAGGTCATTATATATAGACTCCTCCAATAACACCTGTGTTTTAACCTCTACAAAAATCACTTTTCCCTTATGTATAATAATATCATCACATAAAACGGATGCCTTAATAAATTGAACTACTTTATCGGGATCGCGACAATAAATTAATGTTTCGTAATAATCGCCCGCTATTGAAACAGGTACGCCATCAATGGCTATTACTTCAATCATTCCGCCACCGGTAGATATAGCTATCAGTTCCCTGGTTTCTTTATTATTGCTAAGCCTTATTTTATAGGTATTAGGATGGGTGGCTCCGATATCGAGAATCTTAATTGAAACATTTATTCCGGCTGTCACCAGGTATTTCTCCGATTCAGGTAAGCGTTCTTCAAATGCTTCCCATCCCAGGAATCCGCCAAACAACCCCATATCAGAACCCTGGCTTTTATGCGTGGTAGCCAATGAGCCATTGGGATCAAATTCGATTAATACATCCTTAATGTTTTCATCCATCAGGTCCCTGCATAAACGGGCTATCCGTAAAGAAGCCGCGCAATGAGAACTGGAGGGCCCCCGCATGACCGGGCCAATAACATCATTGAATATACTTGGATAAGTACTCATCTTATTTGTGTTTTAGATCTCCAGTTAAGGTACAATTTATTTTTCCAAGCCTGTGCTATCATAAACTGCCGGAATGAACTGCCTTTAAAACTACCTATCTACTATTAATTGTTCTTAAATGGTATCGGCAATTTTCTATTTCAATGTGCTATTAATAAACTCAACTACATCCTTCTTGAATTTGGCAGCCGATTCATTGTGGGTGTACATCATATGTCCCGCCTCATAATATTTCTGGGTGATATTGGCTTTAATTCTTTTATCCAAACCCAAATGGTCAAAGGTATATTCTGTTCCGCCAAAGGGGGTAGCCATATCATAGATGCCATTCATCACCAGAATTTTCATTTGCGGATTGCTGGACATTGCATTTAATAAATCGGGTGCGGTAGTGGGCGAAACGGCATCACCAAATAATCCATTACTGCGTGCATGTTTCCAATTCCATTTAAAATCCGTAAAAACATACGCGTTCGTATTATACGTTTTATCCTTGCTCACTTTTAATTCAGTAGTATAATAATTCATGAAAGCCGCCGTAAAAGCCGGAGCAATATCAGCAGCCTGGGGATCATTAGAGGCAAATTCACCCAGCAAATTCTTTGCAAGGCCTTTGTATCTTGAATCCAAACGACCTACCATCATACCGGTACTACGCAATACTTCTTGGGCAAACTGTGGTTGATTCACGCGTAAGTTGGCTTTCTCCCAATAGTCCTTACTCAAACCGGAGTAAGTAACTAATTTATTTAAAATATTTTCTCTTTCCACAGTGCTTAACTGATCGCCCTTTAATAAAGCGGATGCATATTCCCCAAAAGAAAAAATTCTTACCTCTTTTAAGAAAGCATCCAGGCCGGCCGGCTTACCGGATAATTTATTATGATACCAGGCAGTGGCCGCATAGGTTGGAAAGTTCACTACATAGGAAAGATCATCTCCTGGATTAAATGCCAGGGTACGAATGTCCAGCACATTTGAAACCAATACAACTCCGTTTACGGATATTCCGAAATTCGATTGCAGGTAATCGGCAACCCCGGCAGACCGGAAAGTGCCATAGCTTTCGCCCAATAAATATTTGGGTGAGTTCCATCTTTCATTTTCATGTATATAATTTTTAATAAACTGGCTCACCGATTTAATATCGGGGTCCACGCCCCAGAAATCGCTGTTTTGCGATTTACCGATGGCCCGGCTTAAGCCAGTACCCACCGGATCCATCATAACTATATCGGACACGTCAAGAATAGAATAATTATTATCTTCTATTTTATATGGCGCCGGGCCATTGGGTGAAGGATCATTGACCACCACTCTGCGTGGGCCCATCACTCCCATATGCAACCACATGGAAGAGGAACCCGGTCCTCCATTATAGGAAAAAGTAACCGGACGATTATTCAGATTGGCTTCCCCCTCTTTGGTATAAGCAGTGTACCCAAAAGAAGCGATCGCTTCGTCCTTTTCATTCTTCAGAATAATCGTTCCAACGGTAGCCGTGTAGTTGATTGGTTTATTTTCAATTTTCACACTGTGTTTGGTAACAAATTTTTCTGCTTTCGCTGAATGAGTACTGTCAGGCTGAGAAAAAGAATATATCGAAGGAAAAAGAAATACAACCAGGAGGCAAAGGGTGGCAACGATTCGTTTCATCTGAATTGCTTTTATTAGTTATGGTACCAGATGAAGTTACTGATTTTGCCGAATAAAGATCTAATTGATTAAATGTGTAAACTGTCCTATCCGCTTAGTTGCCTGATGCCCATTGGGTGAACAATTTTTTTTGCTTCTCGGTAGAACCGGACATTTCTGTAATCTGCACTTCCGGTTGACGGTATCCTGACAGTACAACATTCGTTTTCCGAATCCCTGTTGGATGCTTCACTTCAATAATAATAATATCATCGATTTTCGCTCTTCTTATAACCTGGCGAAAATTATCGCCATTTTTTATTTCTGTTCCGTTTACTGATTTAATAATATCCCCGGTGTGTAATCCTGCTTTCCCCCAACAATTGGAGGGATCCGTTATTCCAATTCTCATTTCCGTTTCATTTGGTTTCTGCCAGGAATAAACCCGCAGGTCAGGAGATGGTTTACCGTCTTCGCCCTTCACTTCTTTCCATTCCATCGTTTTTTGAAGACCCATTAAACGAAGATATTTATCGAAATCAATAGGCCTTTTCCCAAAAATGTAATCTTCAAAAAATTGGTGAAGATTGCATCCGCACACTTCACTTATTACTTGTTCAATATTTTTTGATGTGAATCCCTTTTTGCCGCTAAAGCGTTCCATCATTTTTCTGATCACATCATCCATAGATCTTTTCCCATCGCTGGCATCCCGGATGATCATATCGAGCAGAACACCCAGCAACTCACCCTGTAAATGCGTGCTTGCTGAATAGTCTCCCAACATACCAGTTGGACCATATGAAGCAAGACTGATTTTTTCCGCGGAAAATTTTGAGTAACCAGGATTAATAGAATAACGTCGGATTAATAATTCCAATCGTTTTATCCGGGAGGAATCAAAAGTAGGAAGCCCCGCGCGACGCCTGAGGAGATCAGCGTAAAAAATAGTCAACCCCTCGCTGAACCATAGCCCTTTTGATAAAGGGGGAGACTGGTAACTTACGTCGCCATATTCTACCGGGTGTATCTTCACCAGGTTCCATGTATGAAAATATTCATGAGCAATTTCTGAAAATACTCCGGTAGAATTCGTTGTCAGTTGTGTAACCGAAGCACCAATGGTTACTGAATTATTATGTTCCAATGCACCTACTGCACTATCCTGTAGCATAAAAGAATATTCACGATACGGAAGCCTGCCAAAAAGTGCGGCTGCCTGCTCCACTAACTTTTGAATACCAGATATCAGTTTTACTGTATCAAAATCTTTTACCGGCCATGGCCAATACACAATTCGATGGGGCACCCCTTCAACAGAGAAAGGCCAGGTTTTTATCTTGCCGATCAGAATTGGGTCGTCTATTAAGTTAAATACAGACGATGCAAAAAATGTTTTGGGATCCAATGTTGCGGTTAACCCGGTAACAATCTTCCACTCATTGGGTATACTAAGCGTAACATGGGAAGGAGACAATGTTTCACCCAACACATACATAAAGCAATGCGGTCCGCCAACCAGGCCACCGTCTGATGAAAGAAATGCTTTCCAGGCGGATCTTTGATTAAAGGCGGATGAAGGGAGATGAATACGATAATGTAATATGGCTGTTTTGCCTTTTGTTATCACCTGCCACAACGCGCTGTCTTTTCTTTCAATATTCCCCTTTCCATTTTTTGTTTCCGCATAAAAATCTTTTACATATAGCCAATACTTATCATCGTATTCGGGATGGGCCACCATGGCAACATTAAAAGTATCGGGAATGTTGCTGATCCGCATTTCCATTTTTATGGAAGAAAGATTGTTGGTGTCAATGCTAAGCAGGTAATGAATGACCGGTTGATTGCGGCTGTAGCGAACTTCCGCTGCGTCAGTCCAGTTTGTAAATGGATTTTGTGCAATACTTTGCAGTGAAAAAAGCAGCATTATGATGAGGGAATAAAAGTTTCTATTCATAAAATTCAGGTTCAACCTGTAATGTAAAATGAATAGACCTGGTCATTCAACTAATTATATCAAATGTTAGAATAGCTTGATGAATGACACAAAGGGAGCGATTTTGAATAGCGACGCTAGGTTCAACTTATCCAAAGAACAAAGGGGTGGGGCGGGAAGAGCATAATGTGATGAAAAAAAATCAATTGCTTTAATGCTTGTTATGATTATAATGCTCCATTAACTCATCTCCTCCGAAATCATTTTTAAGATCCCTAATAGCTGTATGAACATGATTTGCGTTATTCTGTGTATTGTCATATTCTATGATGATCGTAGGGCCCTGTATTCGGTAATAGTTTGGATGACCCGGTCCGGGCTGCTGATCACCTGCCCAGGCGAAGCGCAGGCTAGGTAATCCGGCTGATTCTATATCATGCATCATTCCCATCGCAAAGGTGCGGGTATAGCGGTGAATATATAAACCGAGCAATTGCATGAATAATTTTTGTTGTTCCTTGTTCAACTCATTGTACCTAATTCCCCTCGGGTCGTTTATCATAGCTTTTCGGCTATCGCCGGTAAGAATTTCTGCAGGTGCCGTCATATTGATAATGGCTTTTTCCATTTGTTTTGAATCGAGGGAATGCAACAAGGCAAATCCGAGTTCGGATTCATCTTGCAGGATCTGTTTTCCTTTATCAGGGCCCGACAACACAATAGCCGGATTGCTTCCTAAAAACCCAGGTGTTCCGGAAATGAGTTGATTGTTTTTGGTAGAGAAATTAAAGGCTACGTGATGCCCTTCGATTCTCCATCCCCAGATGGAATCGGAAGCAGGATTACCGAAAATGGAAAAATAATATTTCTCCGGGTCGCGGTAATCATTATCGGCCGGGCGGTTCTCAATTACTTTCAATACTTTTTCCAGTTGCATGATGGAAGTTGCCTTATTATAACCCAAATCACTTAGGGCTGTACGCAACAGATCCAACCCAGCTTGTCGTTGCGCGGCAGTCAATTCGTTTAAAGGAATTCCTTTTCTGCCAATGGGTACATAGTGCCAGTTGTATCGTTCATCATCATCAAATGTAAATTGTGCTTTTGCTTTTTGAGTTGCTGATAGCGATTGAAGAAATTTTATCGCAGCAGCTGTCATATCCGGGGAAGTAATAGCTGGTGATTGTGAAAAGCCAGAAAGAAAATTTCCGGCCAGTAAAATTAGAAGGAGGGATACCCGGTTCATTGTTTTAGTATATATTCATTAATGAAGATAAATAAACTAAAGCAGGCAAAGCCAAGGTTTTCTTTAACGGTGGATTATCTGGAGAACCGGGAGGTATAGAACTTCTAATTAGGATAATTATAAGGAATATAGTTTTCCCACTGCCAGGGGGTAAACCTGTCGCCAATGGATAGTTCAAGTATTTCTTTAAAAACACTTTCTCCATTATCGCTGTTGGACATTAATAATACCCCCATCTTCTTTTCAGGAAAAAGGATGAAATAATGTTGAAACCCTTCGCTATGCCCTTCCTTAAATGCTCCGGTTCCGAACTTTGTTTTTAATAATCCCCAGCCCAGGCCATAACTTAAGTTAATAGTATCAAATTCATTGGTGTTTATCTTCGATTCAGGGCCAAACTGTTGTTTACTTTTAATACGGATCTGTGGTTTGATCATTGCTTCAAAAGTGGATTCTTTTATTAATTTTTTATTCAGCAGGCCAACCAGGAATTTTGAGTAGTCCACCAAGGTTGTTTCCATACTCCCTGCCGCGCCAGCTTCATCTTCTTTGTCTTTTGGTAAAACTTCCTGGCTGCTGGTATGACCATTACCATATTTATTTTCGAACCTTGTTTGCCAGACATAACTAGTCATATCCATATTTAACGGGCTAAATATTTTTTCTCTGGCCATTTCTTCCAATCCTTTTCCGGTCATTTGTTCAATAACAAATTGTAATAACGCTATTCCTTCACCGGAATAACTGTATTTAGTTCCGGGGTCAAACTGAATATATAATTTACCATTTTCATCCAATCCTTTATCGGTGAGCCAGCGCCAGTTGGGAAACCCGGTGGTATGCGACAGGCACATGCGGGCCGTTATCAGCTTATACCTGTCATCACCTTTCAGGTCATTGAATCCTTTCCAGCTTTTTTTAAAAACTATTTCCGGCAATGGCTGCTTTAAGTAGTCTTGAAGGGGCGTATCCAGGTTAATGCTGCCTTCCTGTACCAGTTGCATCACTAGATGGGCAAATACCATTTTACTTAATGAGGCTCCGTAAAAAACGGTATTAATGTTCAGGGTGTCTTTCCGACCAGTATTTTTGTATCCCCATGCATTTTGATAAACCACTTCATTATTATTAAATACGGAAATAGCCAATCCGGATACCTTGGCCTTTTTAGTGATTGTATCTATTTTTTTGGTAAGACTTTCCGCTTCAATAAATGAACCATCCATTCTTTGTACGATTATAGGGTTGGTACACCCGGTAGCGGCTATTAAAAAATATATAAACAGGACTACTAATTTCATTGTGGGTTGGTTGATTCAATTACGAATGTAATCTCTTTTCATGCAGTTGGCGGGTCTTTTGTAGTGGTTGCATATGAGTGTTGAATCGCGCCGCATACAGGGCTATTCAGTGCAAATGCCGCTCAGGTCGTTTTCTTTTAAGGAAGTTTCTTTGAAGACCCTGAAGAAACTGAATTTGCAATTTGTCACCGTTTGCACTGATGAATCCGGATGAGCAACTGTGACAGAGAATGATCCAGGATTACAATCCGTGGTAAAGGGTAAATTCTTAAAAATTCACCGATGCAATAGTTTTTAGTTATTCCTTCCGGGCTTATCCATATACTAATCAGAAACATTAAACGCGGTGATGCCTGTCTCAGAAACTAATAATAAAAATAACCGGGCGCGTTAATAATGGCTACCTTCCCTTATCGATTCATTCACCAAAATTATTTTTTATGAGAAGTAAATTTCAATTAGCGGTTCTTTTCGGAATTTCCACATTAGTTTTTTCTGCCTGTGCTACACCGGCCGGGGAAGCGAAACCAATTGATCTGGAAAAAGCAAAGTCAGATATACAGGCAATGGAAAATGCATTTGCTGCAGCCGAAAAAGCTAAGGATGCTGGCGCAGTAGCAGCCTATTACAGCCAGGATGCGATTAGTTATGGCCGAAATGCGGAACCTATTTCGGGCAACGCAGCCATCAAAGAAAATATTGCAAACCGATTAGCGAAGGACACAACCGGTAATTATAGTGTTTATAAAGTGGTGGACCTTTTTGCGGAAGGAAATATACTGGTAGAAATTGGTTCATTTACATCCCTCAACCCTTCAGGTAAAGAAGTAGATAAGGGACATTATATGTCATTGTTCAAAAAAATTGATGGAAAGTACGTTTGCGTTCGGGATATGAATGTTACTTCTAATCCTGTTAAGTAACGCAGATAAGGAATAACATAGCATAATCATTAGGCAATTAGATGGAAGGAGTCTGCAAAATGCGGACTCTTTTTTTTTTAAAATTAGAAAATTTGGCAGGGTTGTGAAAATCCCGGCCGGCCGGAATTTTTATTCCACCAACACAAAGGCCGCCCAGTAAAAGGGAGCATATTTTTTTCGCATATCTGCCTGTGCCTCTGCAAAGGCATTATTAATTGTTTTTCCTTTCATCCAGTAATCATAAAAGGTTGTCATCAATTCAGCCGTTTCTTTATCCGGTACCTGCCAGAGGCTTACGATCATTTTTTTTATTCCCGCTATTCTAAAGGCCCGTTGCAAGCCAAACACTCCTTCGCTTCCTTTTACATCGCCGAGTGCTGTTTCGCAGGCACTGAGTACAACGAGCTCGGTATTGCTTAAATTCAATTGAGAAATTTCATAGGCTGTGGCGATTCCATCTTCTACTCCTGCTACCGGTGTTTTTCCACTCCAGGCATAGTTGGCACCGGCCAATATCAATCCGCTTCTCATTAATGGATCATCGGCTAAGGTATAAGCATTCCCTTCATTAAATCCGGTCTCCGGATTCCTTTTATCCGGCTTGGGTAAAAAGAATCCATGGGTAGCGATATGTAAGATTTGTGGGGAATTACCATTTAAAGCCTTCAGGTTTTCTTCGGAAGCTGCGGTTTGAATAAATGTATTAGTACTGATCTTATTCTGTTCAAACAATTGTTTTATTTTATTTACCTCTTCAGCCGTACCCGGCAGGGTTTTCCAGCTATTATTATCACTGCTTCTGGTATTATTAGGAGTATAAATTGACGTTGAAATGGTTTCCTTTTCCGACCGATTTATCTTTTGGTTTACCATTTGCGAGCTATCCATGGTAAAACGGGCATCACCGAATAGAATGATGCCGGTTGGTTTGGTGATTATATTTTCCGAATTGCGCAAAGCGATCTGTCGGGTGCTGCTGTATTGCTGCAACTGGTACTTATCCATCAACACCGTAGTGCTGTCGACAGGTAATGCCTGAAAAGCGATACTGTATAATTTGCCTGCGGGGGAGTAGGAGATTTTCTTCACTCCTTTTAAATAGGGCTCTAAGGGTTGCCACACTAAATGATATAAATCCTGACCAATTGTTTCGACACTCTTATTAACAGTCGATATTTCTGCCCCACGGTAAAAACTATTCACCATGCTGGTAGCGGTTTTGCCTGCCTTATCGAAGAGTTGTTGCAATTGTTTTTCTTCGAAGAGGGGAACGAAATGAGGTACAGAATCATTTTTTTTTAGAATGTAGGCTGCATAAATGGTACTGTCAGTCCATTTTTTATTGTATAACTTAAAGCTGACAAATTCAATAGCCACTTCGTTTTGCTGTAAACCCTGTTGAACATCTGGCAGGGAAATGCTGTTGGCCCTTTGCTGGTTGCGAAATAGAGATGATTTACGGGTAAGTTCTTTTTCTAAATCTTCTGCCCTGGTTTCTACTTGCTTTAAGTCTGCCCTCTGATAAGCAATGGGCATTGAATATTGTTTAGCTAATATGCTTTTATTGTTTTCCCAATCATTGAGTAGTTGTTGTACAGCCGTGTCAGGGTTTTGCCGTACTGAAGCCAATATATTTTTTGTATCAGCAAGAGTGAGAGATTTGAAAACAAGTTGCTGGTTGAAGTTGTTTTGGAGAATGGAGGCAGATGCCTTTCGATAATGGTAGATAAAACTATTGTTGCTTTCTATTATTGAAACATTATTGTTGAGATATTTACCTTTTTCTTTTTCAGAAAGAACAGTAAAGCTGTTTTTTAAATTCTTAAAAATAATCTGGCTGTTCATAAGAAGAAATGGTTCCGCTTTTTTATATTGACCCAGGTTCTGATATAATACAGCCAGATTATTCAGGCTGATGGCATAATCAGGATGAGTTTCGCCCAGCACCCTTTTCTCAATCTCCATTGCCCGCAAAAACAAGGGTGCGGCCTTTTCATACCGACCCATTTCTTTATACAAGTTCGCAAGATTGTCCAGGATGATGGCATAATTGGGATGATTTTCGCCCCACACTTTTTTCCAGATATCTATTGCCTGGATATACATGGGCTCGGCCTTTTCGTACTGGCTCATGTGATAATAAAAAGCTGCGAGGCTGTTAAGGCTGCTTGCATAATCAGGATCATCTTTTCCCCCAACTTTTTTCCTGATCTCTTTTGCCTGTATATATAAAGATTCGGCCTTTTCATATTGGCCCATGTTTTCATACAATGATGCCAGGTTGTTCAGGCTGGTGGCATAAGAGGAATGTTCTTCTCCCAGTACTTTTTTCTTGATCCCTATCGCCTGGATAAACATAGGTTCGGCCTTTTCGTACTGACCCATGTTAACATACAAGGCCCCCAGGCTGTTCAGGGTGCTGGCATAATGATGATGAGTTTCGCCCAGCACTCTCTTCTCAATCTCTAATACCTGGATAAACATGGGTTCGGCCTTTTCGTACTGACCCATGTAACCATACAAGGTCGCCAGGTTGGATAGGCTGTTGGCATAACTGGGATTAGTTTCGCCCAGGACCTTTTTCTGAATCTTAATAGCCTGTATATATAATGGCCTGGCCTTTTCATATCGGCCTATGTTATGATAAAAAGTCGCCAGGTTGTTCAGGCTGCTGACATATAAGGTATCTTCTTCACCCAGTACTTTTTTTCTGATCCCCAATGCCTGCATGTACAAGTGTTCGGCCTTTTCATATTGGACCATTCTATCATACAACGATGCCAGGTTGTTCAGGCTGGTGGCATAATCGGGATCATTTTCGCCCAGCACCCTTTTCTGAATTTCATTTGCCTTTATATACAAGCGTTCGGCTTTTTCATAATCGCCCATGTCATCATATACAAATGCCAGGTTGTTCAGGCTGCCATAATAATCGGGGTGAGTTTCAGCAGACTCTTTTTTTGCGGCAATAACTGCTTTTTCCCCGAATGCCGCGGCTTTCTTAAACTCTCCTCTGTCATAATAGTTAAAGAGGCTGTCATTTAATTCCTTTGAGGTTTGAGCAAAAGATGAGAAGGAAATAAAAAATAATAATATGGCTGTAATGAAAAATTTCATGTTGATAAGGGGGAATATTATTAATGAGCTTTTTTCCGTTTTTAAATATTAATTACTCCCTGTAAGGTATAGAAAAGCTGCGGTTGTTTCCGCTTCGGGTTTCGTATTGGCATAGGGGAACCCCAAGTCTGCTTTCAGAATATTTTTATTTGTATCATTCATTCGCAAAACTCCACATGGAAAGATCAGGTTTCTTTATTGTAGATTATTTGGATACTCCTTATGAACTAAAGTATTCCTGTATTAATGAGCGGCTGCTGCATTATTCTCCCGGCTATAGCCATTGATGGGTAGAAAAATTCCCAGGACAAGAAGGAAGAATATCACTAAATAGGTACCATTATTGTCACTGGCCTGTTTAGCTTCCGGGAAGAATATCCGAAACAAGCCGCCCACAATACCAAACCAACCGACCAGTGTTACCAACACGGACCAGCTGCGCACCCAAAGGTTGTGAATGCAGATAATTGAAATACCGGCAACAAATAATATGATGCCATTGAGGGCAGTTACTGCCGGGATATTGGTTGCCCAAATATGAAAGTTAATCATTTCAGATATAGTCATTATACTAGTGGTAGGGCCAACCAGTTTTTAAATTTCTTTTGAGTTCATCATGTTAACCTCCTTTGATTTTTTTCCTGATAAAGGTATAGCTGTATACGAAGGGGAAAATATGATTTCAATCAGGAGAATTAAAGGGCTATTCAATAAAATAAACTCCTCCCCGAATAGTTTGGAATTCAATTATTCCATCCGGGCGTTTATTAAACTTAATACTCCGACCATTGCTTTTTACTTTTACTGCTGATTTGAATTCAATGCGGCAAATCTCTCCTGCTTTTGATAGAATATTAAGTTTCGTTATTTTCTTGTTTTCCCAGCCATAATCCAATTCAAAAGCTCCCCGGGCGCAAACGCCTTTGAATTCGCCGGCGCTCCATTCATCGGGCAAAGCAGGCAGTAATTTTATATATCCATCCTGCGACTGCATCATCATTTCCGTAATCGCAGCGGTAACGCCGAAGGTCCCGTCTACCTGCAGCGCCCGTCCGCATAGTGCAAATAAGGAAGAACAACTTTGTTCTTTCATATATCCCTTATATATTTTATTGGCCCGGTTACCATCTTTCAATCTTGCCCACAACGCCATTTTCCACGCTCTTGAAAATCCCGTAGCGCCATCACCTCTTTCTTCCAATACTTTTTTATACGCTTCAATTAAAGCGGGTGTTCTTTTTTCGTATAATACTTTGCCGGGATAGAGTCCATACATATGGGAGAAGTGGCGATGATTTTTTTCAAGTGATTTCCAATCATCGGCCCATTCCTGCAAGGAGCCATCTTTTCCAATTTGGGGGGGCACTAATTTTTCCCTCGCTATTTTTACTTCGTTAAGAAATGAATTGTTTTCACCAAGGATTGCTGAAGCTTCCATAAAATATCCAAATAAATCATAGAGGATTTGCATATCAATGGATGAACCCGCGCAAATGCTGGTGCCTTCCCGGAATCCAGCCGTTACTTCATCAAAGTAGGGTTTGTTGCCGCCGCCATCCGGAAAGTTTTCGGGAGAAGTAGATGGGTTGGTCACCAACCATTTTCCATTTGGATGTGGCACTAAGAAATCCATAAAGAATTGCACCGATCCTTTTATCAATGGAAACGTTTCTTTTAAGAAATCTTTATCTCTCGTATATTGATAATGCTCCCATATATGTGTGCAGAGCCAGGCGCCGCCCACGGTAAATGTTCCCCAGGTGGGGCCATCCATAGGAGCCGCTACTCTCCATATATCCGTATTCTGATGAAACACCCAACCTTTCGCTCCATAATGTTCGCGGGCAACCTGGGCACCCTGGTCGGTCAGTTCCCTGATCATGCGTACTAACGGCTCGGCGCATTCGGAAAGGTTACTGCTTTCCACCGGCCAGTAATTCATTTCGGTATTGATGTTGGTGGTATATTTTGAATCCCAGGAAGGATTCATATCATCGTTCCATATACCTTGCAGGTTGGCAGGTTCGGTGCCGGGCCGGGAAGAACCGATCATGAGATACCGGCCGAAATTGTAGCTTAATGCCGATAGGGAAGGGTCGGGGCCTGATTGTATTTTCTGTATGCGTTCGGGAACAGGAAGAAATGAGTTGGGAGTTGTTGGTAATTTCAGCGATACCCGGTCATAATATTTTTTATAATCAGCCATGGCCGATTCAAGAATGGTATTATATGTTTTGTTTTGTATGCGTTTAAAATAATCATCCACTCTTTGATGCTGATTAGCGCCTACATCCTTGTAATTGACAAAATTGGTAGCGGCCGCAAAATACAAAGTAACCGCCGTTGCATTTTCAATGATCAGATCAACGCCGTCTGTTTTAATGGTACCGCCTTCGGGAATAGCTATTATCCCGGCCTCATATTTTAGTTTTCCTTCTACACCCATATAGTCGGCTGATTTTCCTGTGAGCACTAATCCATCAGTTCCATATGGATCCATCCGGAAATAATCTGTGGCATAATTAGAGTGTGTCTGATTTCTTACTCCCCGCAAATTGGCCGTAAACGAAATGCTTGCGGGTTTGTCGGCAGTTATCCGAACAACAATTACCTGGGCGGGGGCAGAGGCAAATACATCGCGTTGATAGGTGATGCCGTTGGAAAGATAGGACACGCTGGTAATTCCTTTCTCCAGATCCAACCAGCGTTTATAATCAGTCACTGAATCCTGGTTTTTAAAAAACAAATGGAGATTAGCAAGACTTTGGTATTTCTGTTGTTCCACCGGGTAGCCCATTAAATATCTTCCGAATAAATTATGAGCTTGTAAATATTTTTCTTCAAAAACTAATTTTTGAATTTCCGGCAATACTTTATAGCCGCCTTTCACTACTGTTGAATAAGGTCCACCCGACCAATAGGTTTCTTCGTTTAATTGAATACGTTCTTCTCCATTATTTCCGAATACCATGGCACCTAACCGGCCATTACCAACGGGTAGTGCGTCCTCCCATTTTTTAGCAGGGGAGGAGTACCATAATACGGTTGAAGGGTTGAAGGCCTGATTATTAATTTTACCAGGCATTTCAATATTCTGTGCCGAGAGACCAGAAATACAAGATAATACAGTTACCAAAGAGAGGCGGTGTTGAAATTTCATGCAGTAAGGTCAATTATATTATTGCTATAAAAATACATATCCTCTATCATATAAAAATGTAATATTATTCTACCACACATTCCAATCCACCGCAATCGCTTCGTTTCTCGAAGTCGGCTTTTGCATACCGCTGGTTAACTCTTCCACTCTGGCACCGACTATCTTTTTCAGTTCACTTATTTTCATGGCCGGGTATTTATCTAATGCTTCGAGAATGCAGTAAGTAAACACGCCATTCTTTAAGCTGCCATTTTCGAGCGCAAACTCCGTTCCGGCGGCAGCAGAGATAATGGTGGCACCGGTGCTCTTTCCTACATTCACAAAAAGGTTTTGCATTAATTCAAAACTGTTTCTTAAACCAATCTTAGTTGATCCTTCTTCTGTATTTGTAATTTCAACGCCTTTCATCACGACATGGTTTGCCTCTAGCCCTTCTTTATTTATTTTTACCTGTTGGAATTCTTCTTTATCCACTTCTCCACTATGACAGGCATCAATCAGCATCAGTTTTTTTCTGGCAGGGATACTATCCAGCAAATTTTCGAATTCATCATAGGGCAATCCGGTTTCTTCCGGGGTTTTAAAATTGACTGAATAGGTAGAAAGATAATATTCATACGTTTTACTGAGCAACCCATGACCGGAATAAGAAATAATCACCCGGTCGTTAACAGAAGTTTGCTGCAGCTTTTGTTTCAGTGCTTTTACCTTGCTGACCGTCACCTCTTCATTAAAGAGCGTATCAATACTGATATCGTTGCCATACTTCTGTTTTAGTTTAACAGAGAGATCGCGGATGTCTTTTGAGCTGTAGTGGAGATTGTAAGTAGAATCTGCGAACTTGTCAATACCAATACCTATAAAATAAGTTATTTCTTTTTGTTTGACTGCTGGTGTATAGTTAACGATCAATGGTATCCGGTAACTCTCCGCACCATTTACATTAGTAACCGATGTTTCGATACGGTTTTCTCCCTGCGATAATTTTACAGTAATTGTTTTATCAAAACTATTGGTACTTTCCTGGCGGATACTGGTTCCCCGTTGGCCATAGATGGGCACTTCATTTACCCATACATTAAATCGGTCGAGTGGGTAGCTGTTATCTGTTCCATTGATGTGCAGTGAAAGGGTTGCGTCTTTTTGTTCATAGGAAATATCGTTGCGGTTTACAATTTCAGCCTCGGGAACACCGTATCCAGCACGGAAAGCAGTTGTATCAATGCCCAGTTTTTTAATGCGCTTATAATAGGCGTTTCGGTAAGTACTAATTAACCCGGTATCCGTTTTTCCAATAGCTTCGAGGACCAGGTCGGGCCGGTTGTATTTAGCATCCAGTTGTTCAAAGCTGATAGCTTTTAGATCGTTAGTTACATAGTGCAGCAATTTAGCCGCATTGGGTGTGCTTTGATAATAACCTGATGGAAGCCATACAAAATAATCACCGCTGTCGAGCGCGAAAAAAGTATAAAGTAATTTACCCGTAGAAGCATTCCATATTTTTGAAGTGTTATCCCTGGAAGTAGTTAAGATATTCCTGCTGTCTGGGCTGAATTCAACATAATTGACAGCGTCCGTGTGGCCTTTTATATTATATAAATAGCTGCCGGTTTCTGTATCCCATGTTTCCGTACCGCCGTCTGTAGACAAGGTCAGTATTTTTTTAGCATCCGGGCTAAATAGAGCGGATACAAAATTTCTTTTACCTCTTAAGCGATATAAATATTTTCCGTTTTCTGATTTCCAGAAGCTGCCAACACTATCAAACCAACTGGTAGTAAAAATTGTTTTACTATCCGGGCTGAACAAACCCCATGATGATTGCTTACAGGTATCACAGGCTAATGAGTATAATAGTTTCCCGTTTTCTGCATTCCAGACTTTGGGAATATTGAATGAACTTGTTATAATTTTCGAGTTATCCGGGCTGAACTGTGCATGGGTTGCCTCGATTTTGAACAACGGTTTTCCATTGCTGACATTCGTCACTATCATATTAGTATCCTTCCGGTCAGGTTCATGATCATAATATTTCCAGCCGGTAATAATTTTGTTGCCATCGGGGCTAAAATGAGTATAAGCGATTCCCGGGTAATTATCCTTCGTTACCTGGAACAATAGTTTTCCGTTGCCGGCATCAAAGAGTTTGGCTGTTTTTGTTTGAATGGCAGTGATAACTTTTGTACCATCCGGGCTCAAATCGGGCGGTACAAGATTGGTTATAGCTTCAAGGTCCACTTCACTGGTGGGATCAATTTTAACGGAAGTCTTTTCCTTTAAGTCGATATGTTTTCCGGAAGCGGCATCCCATATGATTGCCGTTCCATCCTGCGATCCGCTGATAATTTTTTTTCCATCCCGGCTGAATTGTACAGAGAACATATTTGAATTAGATCCTTTCAATGACTTCAACAGCGTTCCTTTGGCAGGATCCCAAATTTTTGCGCTACCATCATCGGAAGCGGTTACTATCCTATTGCCCCCCATGGGATCATCCGGTCCGATCGGACTGAAATTGGCTGCCCTGCTGTTATAAGTATGCCCTCTTAAGTTTGCCAACATTTTTCCGGTAGCTGCATCCCATATTTTAGCTGTACCATCATCAGAAGCAGTTACTAATTTTGTTCCATCCCGGTTGAATTCGATGAAATTTATTCCGTCAGTATGCCCTTTTAATGAATCCAGCAGCAATCCGCTGGTTATATTCCATAAAGAGGCTGTTTTATCATTTTCAAATCCAATCTGTAAATTATTGTGAATGGCCGTATTTAATACAGCGGCGAATCTTTCGTTTGATGCGGCAACAATGGATCCCTTCAGGCCATTATCTGTTTGGAACCAATCATCCGTTTTAGTAATACTATTGTTTCCTTTTTTCTTGCGCAAAAATTTCCTGGAAGCCGCATCCCATATCGAAACATTTTTATTTTCTGGCTTAAAGCCTGCAGTTACAATTTTTTGATTATTGGGAGTGAAGAAGAGAGGATCACCCTCTATCCGCCCGGGTATTTTCCGCAGCATTTTCCAGGAAGATGCATCCCAGATCACTGTTTCATTAATGGATGCGGTAATCAGGTTATTTCCATCGGGTGAGAATTGCACAATCTTTACCACTGCGGTATGATTTTTTAATGTGTACTTTCTTTTCCCGGTTATGGCGTCAAAAAGTATCACTGATTTGTCTGGAGCGGTAGCGAGTATCCATTTCCCATCCGGGCTGAACAGGACCTTGCTATTCCAATCAACGGTTTCATCTAATCGGGTCAATAGTTTCCTAGTACCGGCTTCCCATATTCTAACAGAATCCGAAATCGCTATAATTTTCTTATTGTCTGGGCTGAATTCGACAAATGACACTATGGATGATTCGGCAAAATCAGCAATTAATTCACCCGACAGGGCATTCCATATTTTAATAATCACGGGTTTGGCATCCCCTGAGGCATCTTCAACCCACTGGCAGGAAACAATTTTTTTTCCGTCGGGACTGAATTTGGCAATAATAACGGGATCAGTATGCAATTTTAAGTCAGCCAGGAGATAGCCGGTAGCCACATCCCATATTTTAGCTGTTTTATCCTTGGATGCGGTGACAAGCTTTTTCCCATCGGGACTGAATTGGGCCGAGTATATTTTATCAGTATGACCGATGGGCAACATCAGCTTTAGCTGCTGGCCAATACATACCGATAAGGAGAAGTATAGAAAATGAGTGCAAATAAAGATTATGAACTTACCATTCATCGGGAAAATTTTCTAAAAGTATTACAAATAATTAAGTTAAGCTTATCAATCAATGCTGTACATTGCCGGAGTGGAGGAATAGACATACCGAGAATTCGTTAAAGAACATTAACAGCAGTATTCTATATTATTGCGACATCAAAGCAACCCTAAGATTCTCCCAATCCGTATATCACAATAGGAAAATACTTTAAAAGAATATTAATCAAAAAATAAGAATATGAAAGCTTTATTGCCTTTTATCATCATTTTGATAGGCGGAGTCTGTTTGATTTTTTCCTGCGCTAAGGGAAGTGGCTATGGTTCCACTAACAATAATGGGGGAGGAGGAACCGCCTCTACAAATATTACCATCTCCGGAATGGCTTATACACCTTCCAGTGTAGTGGTGAAAAAAGGGGCGGTTATTAAATGGACCAACAAAGACTATGGTGCCCATACCGTAACGGCGGATAATGGCACCAGTTTTAACAGCGGGGATATCGCCGCCGGCGGTGCGTATAGTTATACCGCCAACTTAGTTGACACTTTTAAATACCATTGTACTATTCATGGCTTGACTATGGCAGGAACGTTAATCGTTATTCCCTGAAATTAAAATAGCCGCAGTATAAATAGCGATACGAAGGAATTGACGCCAAGAGTGGCCGGCAAAACAAACCCGTAATATCATTTTGCTATTTCCAAAGCTTTCGCTATGATGCTTGCCGCCAGTTCTTCCAATTTATCTTTAACGCCCGTTACCTGGAATCCATTTCCTTTAATCGCTCTATACTGTTTGATGCTAAATGTTACCGTAATGGTGTTATCAAGATCTACGGAATATTCGCCAATTAATGAAAAAGCGTCGGGCGATTTGGTGCCCCACTGGTATCTTAATAAGCTTTCGCCTTTCGACGAAAACTTTGCCAGTTGGTTATCTAATAATTCTCCAAAATCAAGGTCATCATTCACACTAATTGATCGGTCGCTGTTTTGAAAATTACAGCTCTTAAACAAAGGCTTCCCCGGCGGCAATGAAATCTTTGCTATTACATCTTCATCCACCACTCCGATATTAAAATTAGTATTTGAATAAATCTTGGGCTCTTGTCTTGCCCCCATTTCACTCGCCATGTCACTTACCGTTTTTCCTGCTATGGCAAACCATAGGCTCAGGTTAAGGTATCGGTTATCTTGCAAAACAGCTGGGTCTTGCTTGATTGCTTCGAGTAGACAATAGGTCAATAGACCCTGTTGCAATCGTCCCATTTCATAAGCACTTTGGTTGCTTGCGGATGCCGATAAAATGAACAATCCCGCATCTTCATTAAGTTTATCAATGGCTTTTACCTGTTGAGTATTTGACTCCATATCGGCAATGGCCTGGCCACTCTGGCAGGCATCAAAAATCAATATTTTTCTCTGTGCTTTCATCCGGGAAGGATTCATCCACTCAATGAGTTCTTTGGTACTTATACTTGTGTTTGGTAAACCAGTAGATTGACCTAAGGTGTCAGCTTCGGCCGTTAAAAAATAGAATAGCTTAGCTGAGTCTCCTGCCACGAAGCCATGGCCTGCGAAAAAAAGTAGTAAGATATCATTCGCGGCAGCCTTATTACCAATCTCTTCAAAGGCTTTTCTTATACTATCCTTTTTCGGCAACTGGTAACGGTCTTCCCTGGTGGTAAAGTTGTACATGAATACATGGTTCTTGCCTTCCACGTTAAAATATTTCTTTGCCGCATTGGAAATAGTAGCGGAGATATCCGTTGCATCTTTAGCGGCAAACTGCAAATTCATATTCTTGCCTTTATACTCACTAACCCCTACCACGATGGCATACAGGTTGGGCGGGTTCGCGTTAGGTTTATTACCGCCACTAACGCTCACTTCTGCTCCGCGGGAAGAAATAGTGCTTTTTTCGGGGTATGCTTTTACACTTATTATGTTATTCGTATCGTTTGACTTTGCGTCTGACTTTAAATAGAGGTTGACGTCTTCCTTTTTTATAGTTAATTCATATGAGTCTCCCTTCTTGTCCAGTTCTTCCGGTTTGAAAGGTTTTGTTTTGGTGCCGTTAATACTTACTACTGTTTCACCCAATCCGCCGCCCCGGGGTCTTATGGTGAATTTATACTCATCCTCTTTACTACTTATAATTTCTATTTCCGGGGTTCGGTTACAGATATTCAATTCATCCAGGGAAGGGGCATTAATGGTATCTTCATTATTGATACGTTCCGCGAGATAAGGAACCCAGAGCGAATCTTTTACCTGCTCCAATGTTACCATCTCGGTGCCGCAGGTGAAGTAAAGTGTTTTACGAGCTCCTTCAGTTCCATCGTAACGGCTATTACTATCGATTACTAAATAATCGTTTTTGTCTTCTGATTTTTCAATTCTATTTAAAGCGAAAAAAGTGTACAGGCACTTACCGGAAGGTAAACTCCAGATTTTCGAAGTATTATCCCAGGAGGTGGTCACCAATTTTTTTCCATCTTTACTAAAATGAACAGAAGTAACCGCTTCAGAATGCCCAATTAAATCCGTTATCCATTTTCCCGTAACCGCATCCCATATCTTAGCAGTCCTATCATTCGATGCGGTAGCTATGGTTTTTCCATCGGGGCTGATTTCGGCCGACCAGATAAAATCGGTATGCCCGGTTAAGTCGGCTTTCCATGTTCCCGTATTAGCATCCCATATGGTAGCGGTTTTATATTGGGATGCAGTTACAATTGTTTTTCCGTCCGGATTGAACTGCGCCGACATTACTTCATGGCCGTGCCGCCCAATATTCTTTTCAAAATTTCCGGTTACTGCATCATATATTCTAACTGTATCATCAGCAGAGGAGGTAATAATCTTTTGTCCATCCGGGCTAAATTGTGCGGAGTAAACAGGAAGGGTTTGGCCTCTTAATTGTCTTATCATTTTCCCGGTAGCTGTTTCCCAAATTTTAACGGAGGTATCGGCCGAAGCAGTTACAATTCTTTTTCCTCCTTTTGGATCTTGCGGGCATGCCGGGCTGAACCGGGCAGTATATAATTTATTCTTATGCCCTACCAGTTCGAATAAAGGTTCACTGGTAACCCCATCCCAAATAACCGCAGTGCTATCCCATGAAGCGGTAACAATTTTTTTTCCATCCGGGCTGAATTCGGCATAATAAACCGGACCCGAGTGCCTGATTAAACTCGTTATCAGTTGGCCTGTTATGGCGTCCCATATTTTGGCGGTACGGTCATCTGAACTGGTTACCAAAAATTTTCCATCAGGGCTGAATTGGGTGGAGTGGGTTAAGGAAGTTCGGCCAATAAGTGTAGTCAAACGCCTGGCCGTGGTTGCGTCCCATGTTTTAGCGGTATTATCATAGGAAGCGGTAACAATTGTCTTACTATCCGGGCTGAAATGCGCCGACATTACTTGATTTTTGTGACCAATTAAATTTCTTTCAAACTTTCCGGTTGCTGCATCCCAAATTTTGGCATTTCTTCCCTTTGAGCAGGTAACTATCTTTTTTCCATCCGGACTGAATTCGGCGGAATAGAGTTCTCTTAAATGCCCATTCAGTCGGGCAATAAAACTTAAACTATCAATACTCCTGTCAATATACCATAACATAGCAGTACTATCGAGGGATGCAGTAACCAATGATTTGCCGTCGGGACTAAATTGGGCGGAGACGACACTTTTTTTATGTCCCGAAAATTCAAACCTGAATATCCCGGTCTCTACATTCCACACTTTGGTGGTAGTATCTGCCGAAGCAGTGACAATCAGTTTGCCATCCGGGCTGAATTGGACGCTATTCACATCTGATGAATGCCTGACTTCATTTATATAATTCCCGGTAGCTCCATCCCAAATTTTGGCGGAACCATCTTTAGAAGCGGTAACAATTCTTTTTCCTCCGATGGAATCATCGGCACAAACCGGGCTGAATTGGGCATAAGTAAGCTCCCGGGTATGTCCATGCTCTCCACTTAAATCATGGAGAAGTTTTCCTGTGGCAACGTCCCATATTTTTGCGGTTTTATCACCGGAAACAGTTATAATTTTTTTTCCATCCGGGCTGAATTCGGCATAATAAACTACTTTAGAATGCCCCGTTAAATTCCATACAATAGTTGCAGATGCTACATCCCATACTATTGCCGTGGAATCCCAGGAAGCAGTAACTATTTTCTTTCCATCCGGACTGAATTGGGCAGAAAGGACATCGGAACCATGTCCTTTTAAATCGGCCAAAAGGCTTCCGGTAGCAGCCTCCCATATTTTAGCGGTCTTATCATTAGAAGTGGTTACAATTTTTTTTCCATCGGGGCTAAATCGGGCAGACCTGACAATATCAGTGTGCCCAATAGGTAGCATTAGTTTCGGGCCTTGAGCAAAACATGTATTATATATTGAAAACAAAAAGAAAAAGCAAAAGGGCAAAATCAACTTAGGGGGCATCTGGCTTTTTTTTAAAAGGTATGAATTTAATTGCAGGATGCAATGCATTGCAGTATTCAGAAGGCAGACCAATATTAAATAAGGTATTCCCAAACATTCCAGTCCACCGCAACAGCCTCATTTCGCGAAGTCGCTGTTTGCATTTCAAACTTACGCTTAATGAACACCGGAACCAGTTCTAATAAATATTTGTAAGGGGAGAATGGAGTATTAGAATGCTTCCGTATGTCATAAAGGAGTTAATCACTATGGCAGTTGCTCAAAACATATAATAAACGATACAAAGAACCCATAAAGGCAAGCAGATAAATTTGACTTCCATATCATCTTATAACTTTCCTAAATGATATAACCGTTGACGCAGTCTTACAGAAAAATAATTATTAAATGCGGGTTAAGTCATTTAATAAATTGACCGTATCCCGACAATGTTTCAGTTCTATTTCCCCTCTACATTATATACCAGGGAAACCAACCCGGTGGAATATGTTTTGGAATCAGCGAGTTGGAGTTTTATCCTGCTGGTAATACCAGTGAACAACGGTTTTCCGCTTCCCAGCAATATGGGATGCACAGCTACGGAAATTTCATCCACCAGGCCGAGATTCATTAAGGAACTAGTTAGACTGGCTCCCCCAAAAAGCCATATATCTTTTCCTGATTCTTTTTTTATTTTCTCAATATGTTTTTTTATATCACCCGATAATATTGTAGTCCCTTCTTTTGCTTTTTTAAGCGTATTAGAAAAAACATATTCTTTCATAGGCGGGATTCCGCTATCACCTTCTATGGTTAAAACCAATTCGTACGATTTTCTTCCCATAAATACCGTGTCAATACGCTTAAAGAAGTCGGACATGCCATAATCCTGGTCCATAAAGCACCAGTCATATTCTCCATGGGGTCCTTCAATAAATCCATCGAGGCTTACAGCGACCCCTAAAATTATTTTGCGCATTTTAAATAATTTTAATGAGATAATAATAGAACTCAATTCATTATTCGATCAGTAAACGTTGCTAAAACTTTCATCAATGAATAGGGAGGGAGTTATCTGATATATTGTGTTATTCACCCCCAAACCGAAATCAGGCTATCCTTGAGTGAGTAAACAAAGGCTGTCTTTGATGGCTTCTACCGAATGTTTGGTGTTGACTGGAATTTCCGTTTCATCATACAATTCCAGTGTTATTTCTTTGGTATTCTCTTTATAAATAACCTCACCTGTAATTACAGTTAATTTAGAAGGGAGGGAGGCCTCATGATCTTTCAGTTTCATCCCTGCTTTGAACCCGATAACTAATGCTTTGAAATGGTCCCCTTTGTGAATAGCCTTGGCAACGGGGTGCTTCGCTGTTTCCAATTGCTGCAGAATTTCTTTAATAGTCATAATTTGTTTTTTGGTTGTACGGCCTTTTTTATTTCACATGTCAAAAATAAATCGATAATCTGTCATATAACTTACCGGACATAATGCGAATGGCTTTTTCAACTTTTTGTTAGGACTTATCCCGATCGGGAAAATTCAATGAATGCAGTGCAGGCTCATTCTAAGCGCATAACATTATTATGCAGCCTCACACAATTTAATGGTTTCCTTTTTTCAAAAACAGCCTTGCTTTTTCTAGTTCGGGCCTGTTTGCGTTAGGAGAATTGGCAATAACGGTCAATTGCTGGAAATAATATGTTGCTTTTTCAACGTTATTAGTTCTCAGGCTCGATAATCCTGCACCATATAAGCCATTA
>JANMBO010000108.1:0-72137 GCA_031360425.1 Chitinophagaceae bacterium
GATGTACCCAGCTGCAAATGGTACAAAGCAAAGATCAAATTGGTAAGCAGGAAGCTGATGATGGTTGCATAGTTGCCAGCCATTATTTTTTCAAGCCGGCTGAAAATGAAACCATGAAATACCAGTTCTTCATAAAAGCCTCCGATAATCCAACTCATGGCGAGCAGGAAAATATAAAATCCGGTATTGCCTTTTAATTTAGCAAAATCACCCAGGTTGACAGGGGGAAGATCAACTACCTTTTCAAGTGAAGGGAAGAATATCCAGTTTAGAAAAGAAAAGATTATTATCCCGGATAATACGCCGATTAATATTGGTTTTATCCCGAAGCGTTTGAAGCTAAAACCAAGGCTTTCAAAATTTTCTTTTTGCCTTTTTAAGAAGAGCCATATAAAAATAAGTATGGGAATAGAATAGCCAAAGGCAATGGGTATAATGCCCGAATGGGGAACTATAACGACAATAATAATTGCAATTATGCTGAATACTATTTCTTTTAATGGCATCATTGGTTAATTACCATTTTGCTCCGGGGTAGGTCCGTTGGAGGTATTGTAAGTCGGATAAAATAAAACCCAGGTGTTCCGTATGTATTCCCTGTTTTCCTCCGGTATGCATAAAGATGGGTGGTTCCTGTTTCTCTCCGGCCGAGGGGAACTGAAGCGTGGCTTCTTGCAGAACAGAATTAACCTTTTTTAACCATGTTTCTTTTAATGAACCAACATCCGCCAAACCCAATTCATAGTCTGCCGGTATAAAAAATTCTCCGGTATAAGACCATAAATTTTCGAGTGCATTCAGCATTCTTTGATGACTTTCTTCTGTACCATCCCCCAGTCGGATAACCCATTCGCTGCTCCATCGTACATGATAGCTTATCTCTTTTAAACTTTTTTCAGCAATAGCGGCCAGTTGATGATCCCCGCATTTTATTAATTGTTCCATTAATAAATACTGAAACTGGCTGAATAAATATAATTTTAACATCGTTTGCGACCAATCGCCATTAGGCAATTCAACCAACAACAAATTTTTATATTCCCGTTCGGTTCTCAGGTAAGCAAGGCTGTCCTCCGTAACCTCGTTGCCTGGTTGATTAGATGATTGGTTGATCAATGCGGCCGCATATTGATAAAAATTTCTTGACTGCCCGAGCAAATCCAATGAAATATTGGTAATGGCAATATCCTGTTCCAATACAGGTCCGTGCCCGCACCATTCCGCGTTTCGCTGAGCGAGGAGGAGGGTGTTGTCGGCGAGGTGGAGGGAGTAGTTAGTAAGTTGATTCGTTGATAAGTTGATTAGTGTCACTCTAATAATATTATAAGTTTTTTCTCAAGAAGGATATATAGCCATTAAGAAGTCTCTCGACTGCCTCAATTTTTAATTTAAAATACTCCAGGCGTTCCTGGTTAATATAATTGCAATCCAACGCATCAATTAGATGATTATGAGTTTCGCTCAATGAACCTCTAGCTATTATACAAAAATGTATTTGATCTTTAAAAGTATACCTTCCATGACCTTCTGCAATTGACGCCGTAACACTTCTAGAAGCCCGGATAAGTTGATCTGTTAATTTGAATTTTTCTTCAGGAGGAAAACTATAAGTTAATTCCTTGATTTCATTCTTTAATTCCCTTGCTTTCTTCCAAACTTCTAGTTCGGTAAAACTTTGGTATGCTTTTTCATTCATGAATGTGCCATTTAACTTTTCAACCATTCAACAGATCAACGTCCTTTTACATATGATTCACCTCGTCTGGCAGAACATAAAAAGTAGGATAACGGTATACTTTATCATTGGCAGGGTCATATAATTGCCCGGCATCTTCCGGATTGGAAGCATGAATATATTTTGATTCCACTACCCAGATACTTACGCCTTCCATTCTTCGGGTGTATACATCCCTTGCATTTTCAATTGCCATTTGGGCATCCGCGGCATGCAGGCTGCCCACATGTTTATGATCAAGCCCTTGTTTACTTCTGATAAATACTTCCCACAATGGCCAGTCGTTTGGTTTGCCTTCCATACTTTGGGGAGCACTGCTGCTACCTGTTTTATCTTCAGGTATATCTCCGTAGTAGAATTTTGTTATTCTTATGTTCATGATGAATAGTTGAATGGTTGAATGGTTGAATGGTTGAAAGGTTGAATGGTTGGAAAGTTGAATGGTTGATAAGCGGGGTCTAAATCATTTCAACATATCAACCAATCAACCTTATGCTGCTTTTGTTGAAAATTTCTGGTGTTCTCCACTTGTTAGGGAGCCATTGGGGGATTTCTTCGTTGCATAGGCTGCAGCTGCTTCCCGCACCCAGGCTCCGTCTGTCCAGGCTTTTCGTCTGGCCTCTAATCGCTGTTTGTTACAAGGACCGTTCCCTTTTACTACATTCCAGAATTCATTCCAGTCAATTTCTCCAAAATCATAATGCTTTCTTTCTTCATTCCATTTCAGTTTTTCATCCGGAAGTTTCATGCCCAGCACTTTTATTTGATCAGCAATCATATCAATAAAATTTTGCCTGAGCTCATCGTTTGTTTTGCGTTTGATCTTCCATTTCATACTCTGATCACTATTGGTACTTTCGCTGTCTTTGGGTCCAAACATCATCAGCGATGGCCACCACCATCGGTTAATAGCATCCTGGCACATTTCCTTTTGAAAAGGGGTTCCTTTGCTGAGGGTAAAAAGTATATCGAATCCCTGGCGTTGATGAAAACTTTCTTCTTTACAGATGCGCACCATGGCCCGTGCATACGGACCATAACTCGTGCGGCATAACATTACCTGGTTAAGAATGGCGGCTCCATCCACCAGCCATCCAATGGCACCCATGTCGGCCCATGTTAAACTGGGATAATTAAAGATGGATGAGTACTTGGCCTTACCGCTGTGCAGGTCGTTAATCATTTCCTCCCTGGACATGCCTAATGTTTCAGCAGCGCAGTATAAATACAATCCATGACCGGCTTCGTCCTGAACTTTTGCGATCAAAATGGCTTTACGTTTAAGAGAAGGGGCGCGACTGATCCAGTTACCTTCCGGTAACATGCCTACGATTTCGCTGTGTGCATGCTGACTAATCTGCCGGATATTGGTTTTGCGATAAGCTTCCGGCATCCAGTCTTTAGGTTCAATTTTTATTTCCCCCTCAATTTTTTGCAGAAATAATTCTTCTAAATTTTGAACTGGCATCAGATATTATTTGAATTACAAATCTAATAAAACTAACGCCTGTTTGCCCGTTTTTGTTTGATTTAGGAGTAGCTATTTTGAAAGTTAGCGGGCGTACATTCCATTGGGCGATACCACACTTGCCGGGCCACCGCTAATACCTGCCGTAGGAATTATAATATTGATATGTTTTCCATTTATTTTCAAAGAGGCATTTTTTGCATTGATCTCTACTCCCAGCTGATAAAAAGGATGTATAGCCGACGGTTTGCGGTCGACCAAGTAGGGACTACTGAAATCGCTCATCTCCATTTCAAAAGTATAAGTGCCAACAACGCATTTTGAATAAGCCTTGTGGCCACCAATATGAATATCAATGCTTGCTTTCAACACCGGGGCTGTTTCAAAAAGGGTGCCGGTAAATATATGAGGGCCAAAATAATTTCCTACTAATAAATCTGTTCCTACAAAACCAATTACCTGGGGTGTAGCAGCGGGATCCGGTTGCCATAATATCATCCCAGATGGAGCAGATCCTACCGGGGTATGCACAAGATGGCCCAAATGTATAATAATATTAGGTGTCTGCAAATCAGGGCAGGTCAGGGCTACCAGGTTTATGCCGTTTTTCCAACTCATCCATTTGGTTACAGAATTCATAATATAAAGAGGGGAGGCTGTTGATTAAATTGCTGATGACCCCTAAATGTATTTATAAGAGTGGAGCAGGGTAATACCCTTGAGAAGGTATTTTAAATACTGAGCCTGGATAAGTATTATTTTATATCAAAATCTATCATCACTTTGTCTGATTTAGGATGCGATTGGCAGGTTAGTATATAACCCTCTTCGATTTCTTCCTGCTCAAGCCCCCAGTGAACATCCATTTCTACCTGGCCTTCCAATAATCTGGCTTTGCAGGTACAGCATACTCCTCCTTTACAAGCGTAAGGCAGATCAGCTCCTTGTTGCAATGCAGCATCCAGAATAGGTGTTTTGTTTTTAAACGGAAGCTCAAAATCAAAACTTCGCCCATCCAGTTTAATAGTTATTTTACTTACCGAACCATTTTCGGTTCCTGTCTCCTGCCTTCTAACTCCCGACTCTTGCCTCCCGCCCGCCGACTTATTTCCCTGGCCCGGAGTAGTAAACAATTCAAAATGTATTTTCTTCTGATTTATCCCGGTGGCTTCGAGAAAAGCTTTAGCTGCAAAGATCATTTCCTCCGGACCGCAAATAAAAAATTCATCAGCCTTTTTATAGTTCATGATTTTTGAAAGCTCCGTTAACTTGTCGGTATTTATTCTTCCAAAATTTAAAGCCGTCTCTGTTCGTTCGCGGCTGAGGATATGTACCAGGATGAATCGTTGCATGTATTTATTCTTCAACGCTTCCAGTTCTTCAAAGAAAATGATAGTGCCGCGGCTGCGGTTGCCATAAACTAGCGTAAACGTACTATTAGGTTCTGTTGCCAGCGTGGTTTTTATTAATGAAAGAACAGGGGTAATACCACTACCGGCTGCAAATGCTATGTAATTTTTTTGTTGTTGGGGATCAAGCGGTGTGTAAAATTTTCCCACGGGAGGCATCACCTCCAGGGTATCGCCCGATTGTAGTTGCTCGTTAGCATAAGAAGAAAAGGCGCCGCCTTCTACTTTTTTAATGGCTACCCGCCATTCCTTATCAATCGGGCTGCTGCATATTGAATAGGTACGCCGTACTTCTTCATTATTTAAAAAGCCGCGAACGGTTAAACTTTGCCCCTGGATAAACTGAAATTCTTTTTGCAGGGCTTCGGGAACTTCCAATAAAACAGAAACACAATCCGGAGTTTCGCGACGGATTTCTTTTATACGGAGGGGATGAAAATGAATGGACATGTTATTTTCAATCTTCTTTATGGCTGGCTGATGAACTATATAAAGAACCAAAACGCCAAGAACCAAAAACCCAATATGGAAACCGAAAAGAATAGACAAATTTCAAATCTCGGGAACTGGCTACCGACTCAAGACTTCCGGCTCCGGACTGCATCCGCCCGGTTCCAGCCTATTTCTTCAGTCCTTCCACTAATATCATTACCATATTTTCTTCCAGCATTTCACTACTAATTCGTTTAACGCTGCGATGCCAGCTTTCGATACCGCTCACGGCATGCAGCATAATCAGGACAGCCGTTGGCGCGTCAATATTTTTTATTTCTCCTTTTCGGATGCCTTCTTCTATGATAGCGGCGATACGCTGACGGTAAGAGCGGCGCTGGCTCTGCATATTAGATAAATAAGGATCAGTCAGGTGTTTCCATTCGCGGTCCATTACATACACTTCTTCGTAATGATCTACCATCTGTTTGATGTGAAAGCGTAGGATACTTTCTACTTTGGAAATACTTTTATGTTCGTTTAATTCCAATTCCGTGATATGATTCATAAACTGGTTGGCCGTTTTGAAACATATCTCCTGTAAAATTTCGGCCTTCGACTTAATATGATTGTACAGGCTGGCTGCTTCCACGCCAACATGTTCAGCCAGGTCGCGCATAGAAGTGGCACTGTATCCTTTTTCGCGGAATAATCTTGCCGCTTTAGAGATGATCACATCTTTGCGGGTATTACTTTTGTTACTCTTAATCTTTGCCATATAAAGGTTATGGCCCTAAAGGTAATAAAAGCTAACGCTCATTTGCACAAATTTGATATTTTGTTTTTTACTTTATACTATAACAGGCTAACAAAATAATTGGGCTACTATATATATATTCAGTCAATACATTTAAGCATGAATAATTTCGTGTAGGTTTGCCGCTTTTAAATGAAAGACGGAATGCCTCCTTGCCGGAAGGTAGCCCTGAAAGAAAGCCCGGAATCTATAATTCATAATTCATAAATCACAATCTGCATGTCGCTTATTTCAGTTGGGACCATGGCTTTTGATGCCATTGAAACACCTTTTGGTAAAATAGATCGTATTGTAGGAGGATCGGCCATCTATGTAGCCTATGCCGCAAGCAATTTTGTGAAACCGATAAAGCAGGTTTCTATTGTGGGTCACGATTTTCCCAAAGATGAATTGGATGAATTAAGAAGGAGGGGTGTTCATTTAGAAGGGGTAGAAGTGGTTAGGGATAAGAAGTCTTTTTTCTGGAGCGGTAAGTATCACCTGGACATGAATACCCGCGATACATTAGTAACCGACCTTAATGTGTTGATGGATTTTAATCCACAATTGCCAGAGTCCTACCAGGGAGCAGAATTCCTTATGCTGGGTAATCTCGATCCTTCTATTCAGAAAAAAGTAATTGAGCAATTGAAAATCCGTCCCAAACTGATAGTGATGGACACCATGAATTTTTGGATGGAAATTGCTATGCCACAATTAGAAGAAACATTGAAACTCGTAGATGTATTGATGGTGAATGATAGCGAAGCCAGGCAATTAAGCGGTGAGTTTTCGCTGGTAAAGGCAGCGAAGGAAATTATTAAGATGGGACCTAAATACCTTATCATAAAAAAAGGAGAACACGGAGCGTTATTATTTCATGGAGAAAATGTTTTTTTTGCGCCTGCGCTTCCTTTAGAAGTAGTGTTTGATCCAACGGGGGCTGGTGATACTTTTGCCGGTGGCTTTATTGGTCATATTGCAAAAACAGGCGACATTTCCTTTGCGAATATGAAACGGGGTATTATTGTGGGATCGGCCATGGCTTCTTTTTGTGTAGAGAAGTTTGGCCCGGAGAGATTGAAGGAAGTCAACAAAGCCGATATCGACAGCCGTATTCAGCAGTTTGTGGATCTGGTAAGTTTTGATATTGAGTTAGTTTAATGAGCAAATTAGGAAATGTGCAGATGTGCAAATGGATTCCATGATATTCTAGAGACTGAATAATGGAAAACAAATCGAAGGAAGAGCATTTGCATATTTTCTCATATACTAATTATAGCCCTCTCGCTAACGTCACTACATTCTTAAACCGTTTCGTTTTCCCCTGCAGGTTAAATATTTCCGTTAAGATAATATATGTACCGGTAGGTAATCGCTGTTGCTGATCATTCAGCCCATCCCATCGGAATATTCCTGTAGAGGACAGCGTAGCATTTCTTACCAGTGATTTCACTATTCTTCCAGCCACATCAAAAATACTGATGGTTGCCACATAGCCCGGTTCGGTAAGTGTACAATGGATCGTTGCAAAATCATCTACCCCATCATTATCGGGCGAAAATATTTTTGGATAGATGCTTATTTGAGCTTGAACCTGGAGATCGGCCCTGAATTGTGAGTTTGGATAAGAGGGCGTTCCAAAACCCACAGTGGACGCCGCAGAGGTCCAATTGGTTTTTTCTTGAGTTGGTTCATTATAATTTATCCGCTCCAGTGCAACACCTTCTTTGTTATCAATAAGAGGGAAATGCCAGCTCTGTTCATACTTGAGTTCATCGATGACTTTTCCCTGGAAGGTCATAACTGCAATAGTTCCTTTGTCATCCGGCAATGTGGGAAACGCATTCATTTGAATAACCTGGCTGGTAACTTTCACTGCGTAATTTTGTTGGAGCCATTTAATATTCTCGGTGATCACTATAAACTCTCCCGGGAAACATAAAAAGGAAGTGGGTATTATTTGGTGGATGGTAGTGATCGCCCCTGTACTGTTTCTATTTGCTGTATACAATTGTTTGCAATCTATAATTTTATTGCTGCGGTTATAAAATTCCACATAATCGTAACCATCTGTTTTGGGGTTGAAGAGAAGTTCGTTTATTACGATATCCATTAAACCGGCTGCTATTGGTAATCCCACTTTTGCTGAATTCATAACACCAATTGTATTACCGGCACAATCGCTTATATTATTTATAGTGAGCTGGTAAACTGTTTCCGCTTTCAGCGCTTTATTTAATTGAAGGTGTACTTCTGTAAATAATGGAGGAAGTGGTGTAGCTGATTGAATACTGCCAACAGTATTATTCAACCGGTAACTAGTACCATTAGAGGCATAGGTACTATCCAGCGATTCATCAAATAAAGCAACAATGGTAACACTGTCAATGGTAAAAGTCCGGATTAATGCCGGGAACTGATCATCTCTATTGATTCCGTCAATTGAATTTCTGGTTCCGGGGGTACCTCCCTTGTAATTGATGCTGGCTCTCCAGTTGCCGCTGGCGCCACAGGGATTTTTGGGATCGATCATTTCTAAGGTCCATCCACCTGCTGCTTTAAGATCGTTCTGGTACCAGGCATCTGTATAACTAACGGCGTGAATGATTAGCCCCTCGGGGGAATAAAGAGTAATAATATCTGCATCATTATTCAAAGAAGGGAATCCACTTACGCCAAGGGTTGTACCGAATACTGAAAATGAATTTACAGCCGCAGCCGGACAAATGATTACGAAGCTATCCGGTTGTAACAAATAATTAATATTGATTACTACGGTGCTGTTGCCATCGCTTATTTTCCAATTACGCATTGCAATAGCAACCGTTGTGATATTTTTCAATTCAATGAATTCGCTATTAGGCAATCCAACAGATGGAGATGGATCGGCAAACAGCTCAGTAATTACCACATCAAACCGGTTGGGCGCTTGCGAGTTAACCTGCAAAACAATTGTTAACATAGCAAAGAGCAGAAAGAGTAGATACTTAGACATGAACGATTGTTAGCAATAAGAAATAAAAAATTTGTTCAGCAATATGGACGATATTATTTTTGCGCCAGTTATGATAATAATGAAACATACCAAACGCACAAAGAAACACTCCTGATGGAAGGTTTGCAGCGTTCTGTATGTTACCATATAAAAGCTTGACAGACCTTCCTCAACAGGAAGGTCTTTTTTTTGCCACTGTCCTGCAAGGGGAAAAAAGCAGGAAATTGGTTTTTATAACCGGTTTATAACCGGTTTTCCACAAAAAAGGCATCAAGCCCGCAAAGAATTTTACTTTGTGTTTTGTTGTCTTGGTGGAAAAGGAATTCAAGCTTTATTCTTAATCATTTAAAAAGTCTTCCACTTGTTTGGAAGAACAGGAGGGTACCATGAAAGTTGCAGTTGTAGGAGCCACCGGATTAGTAGGCACAAAAATGTTACAGGTATTAGCAGAACGGAATTTTCCCGTTACCGAATTAATTCCCGTTGCCTCAGAAAGATCGGTCGGAAAAGAAATTGAATTTAAAGGGAGGAAATATAAAGTGGTAAGTATGATGGATGCTATTGCCGCTAAACCGGCCGTGGCATTATTTTCCGCAGGCGGTGGTACATCACTGGAGTGGGCCCCTAAGTTTGCCAAAGCGGGAATAACAGTAATTGATAATTCCTCAGCCTGGCGCATGGATCCTGCCAAAAAACTAATTGTACCGGAAATAAATGCAGATGCATTAACTAAAGAAGATAAAATAATTGCCAATCCCAACTGTTCTACCATTCAAATGGTGGTGGCATTGAATCCGCTGCACAAAAAATATGTAAGCAGGCGAATTGTAGTGAGCACTTATCAAAGTGTAACGGGTACCGGGGTAAAAGCCGTAGATCAATTAAACGGGGAACGGGAAAAAGCGATTAAAGGGAATGGGGCCGAATATCCTATGGCCTATAAATATCCCATCGACCTGAATGTAATTCCGCAGATTGATGTGTTTTTAGATAATGGCTATACCAAAGAAGAGATGAAGATGGTACATGAAACAAAGAAAATTATGCGCGATGATTCCATCCGGGTTACAGCCACTACGGTTCGTATTCCGGTAATGGGCGGGCACAGCGAAAGCGTAAATATTGAATTTGAAAAGGAGTTTGATTTGAGTGAAGTGAAGGCGTTGTTGCAGGCGGCTCCCGGCGTAGTAGTGGTGGATGAACCAGGTGCACAAAAATATCCGATGCCAAAAGATGCACATGAAAAAGACGATGTATTTGTTGGAAGATTGCGACGGGATGAAACGCAACCAAAGACACTTAATATGTGGGTAGTTTCTGACAACCTCCGGAAAGGAGCTGCTACCAATGCCGTGCAGATTGCGGAATATCTTGTTGAAAAAGGATTGTTGTAAAACTAATGTCCAAATGTACGATGACTAATGTGCAAATGGATAATTGGCGAATGTGCGAATTATTGAATGTTCGAAATCGTTTCAATAACTATGAAGTTTTTTGTCGGAAATCTTGACACTAAAAAATTCGCACATCCGCACATTGGTTAATTCTCCACGGCTTCATTTAAAAAATTCAATACAGGTTGCAGAGTTTGAAAGGCATCAATGGTTTTTTTCACCAATGTTTTTGAAGTAAGGTCGGTATCTGTCAACGGTACAAAGGCAATAAAACTTTTCAGCCGTAAGTATTCGGCTGCCGGGTTTTCAGCGTTATATCCTTTAGGAACCCGACTTAATAGATATTCTTCACTTCTATCCAGTCCACCATAAACAGCTTTAAACTTCTTAGAGCCGGTAATTTTTTTAAAGGCATCCCAGTTATAATCTATTTCCTGCCGAACTTTACGCAAATCGTCGGGCAAGGGCATATACATTCCCCCACCGGCGAAGGATTGTCCGGGTTCTAAATGAAAATAGTATCCGGCCACCATGGCTTTCTTTCCTCCCTTATTTATACTGGCACCAAAATTTGTTTTATAGGGTGATTTGTCTTTGGCAAAGCGTATATCCCTGTTGATACGAAACATACATTCTTTGGCTTTCAAAGAAACAATTGATTTATCGGCGCTGCCCTGTTTATCTATCAGCAATTGTACGAATTGGGTAAAATTCTCTTTCGCGGTCTCGTATTGTTTGCGATGCACATCGAACCAGGATTTATTGTTGTTCTTTTTGAGATCTTTTAAAAATTTAATAGTAGAATCCTGCAGCATATAGGTGATTTATGGAAATAAAGTTAAGCCAGTTGATTAACAGTGCGGGGATGGTTGAATAAAAAAAAGAACCAACCATGTTCGCGTGCATGGTTGGTTCTGCTTACATATACCCGTGTCAGGATTTTACCCGACCCCAGTTTTCACCACTTTTAATGCGGTACATGGTCATTTCGCTGACGCCATATTTTTCCGACAATTTCTTAATGGTGATCTTCCGGTTTTTGTCGTTCAATACTTTCTTAATGCTCTTAACCTGGTTGGCATTGAGTTTAAGTCCAACAGTACGGTTCGCCTGGACAATTTTGTAAGCGATTTTTGCAGGACTGTGTTGCTGGTGCTTGATCATTTCTTCCAGTGTGGCCCATTTTAGATTCTTCACCCCATTATCCAGTTTGTTGTGATTAACATGAATCACATACTTGTGTTTAGGTGATTTTTTCTGGAGAAACAATCTTGCCAATTCGCGGTGAATGTACAGGGTGCCGTTGTTTCCGGGCCTGTGCAGGTTGAGGGTTCTGTAGCCGGTTGTAAGAGACCCTTCTAATAATTTACCGTCGGCCGTTACCTCGCTGTAATAACTGGCAATACGGCCACGTGATGACAATGCGTACTTTTTTCGGAGGTGTTTCCAGCCAGGAAATTGTAAAGGTTTCCAAACCTCTCCGGTGATTTTTTTTACCATCGCTTTTCCATTTTTATAAAGTTACATAAAAGAAAAACGATTTAGCGCAAACGATTTCAAAAGTTACTATGGCCGGAGTAATTGCAGGAATTCCTGCTCGTCAATGATTTTTACCGAATTGATCTTTTTAGCTTTCTCCAGTTTAGATCCGGCATCTTCCCCCACTACCAGGTAATCTAGTTTGCTGCTAACGCCGCTGAGTAGCTTAGCTCCATTGGCTTCTGCCATGGCTTCCGCCTCACTGCGTTTCAGCGTGGGAAGCGTTCCCGTAAAGAGAAACGTTTTACCCGTCAGGTTACCGGTAACAGGCAGTTGTTTTTTTTCATTCTTTAGCTTTAGACCAAGTGATTCAAGCTGTTCGAGCAATTTTATATTTTCTTTTGTATGAAAGAACTGGTAAATACTTCCGGCAACTTTTGGTCCTACATCTTCCATGGCCTGCAATTCTTCTATTGATTTTTCTTTGAAATCCATCAGGTGTTTGGCGGCTTGCGCCAACGTTTTAGCGGTAGTTTCCCCAACATAACGGATACCCAATGCGAAAATGAGCCTGTGTAAGGGTTGCTCTTTAGAATTCTCAATAGCTTTTTGCAGGTTAGTGATGCTTTTTTCAGCAAAGCCGTCTAATCCTTTTAATTTTTCAAACGGCAGTGTATAAATGCCGGGTATATTTTTAAGATAACCGAGGTCATAAAATTTGCGAACATTCGCTTCTCCAAACCCCCGGATATCCATGGCATCCTTACTTGTAAAATGAATAATTCGTTCTACCACCTGTGCTGGGCAATCATAGTTATTGCATCGCCAAACGGCTTCTTCTTCAGGTTTTTCCAGTTTAGAGTGGCATATAGGGCAGTGCTTGGGAAACACAATTGGTTTTTCTTTTCCGGTTCTTACTTCGGGAAGCGATTTAACGATATAAGGAATTACATCTCCCGCTCTTTCTACCAATACCGTATCGCCGATGAACAGGTCCTTCTCTTTTATAACTTCCTCATTAAACAAAGAAACAGAAGAAACAGTTACTCCGCCAATAGGAACGGGTTTTATTTTAGCAACTGGTGTAATAGAACCTGTTCTGCCTACCTGGAATTCCACTGCAATCAAATTACTGGTAGCCTGCCTGGCTTTGAATTTATATGCAATCGCCCAGCGGGGATGGTGGGATGTCATACCCAGTTTCTCCTGCAGCGCTATATCATTTATTTTAATTACCATTCCATCAATTTCGTAAGGAAGATCATCGCGCTGTTCTTCAAATTCGTTACAATATTTTATAACATCCTCAATACTTTTTACCACTTTCATTTCTTTTACCGGGCTGCGAAAACCCAGTTCCCATAACATTTCGAGGCATCCGCTATGAGTTTGCAATTTTTTGTGAACAGGAACGCCCGGATGCGTGAAGAAACTGATATGATACAAAAACGCTTCAAGGTTTCTTCGGCTTACTTCTTTCGGGTCTTTGATGCGCAACGATCCGGCAGCGGCATTGCGTGGGTTCGCCAGGGGAGGCAAATTTTGAGAGGCCAACTGTTCATTGTATTTCTTAAAATTATTCTTTGTTAGTAATACCTCGCCACGAATTTCAATCTGCTGAATACCAAAATCCGCAAAACGAGCGGCTAATGGTACCGATCGGATCTGCTTAATGTTGGTAGTAATTTCATCGCCCTCTACCCCATCTCCGCGGGTAGCTCCCCGGGTAAGCAAATCATTATCATAGATTAAAGAAATACTTGCTCCATCGAATTTTGGCTCTACACAATATTCCTGTTGCTTATGGCCTGAGAGTTCTCTTGCTTTGCGGTCCCAATCAATTAAATCCCCGGCATTATAAGAGTTTTCCAATGATAACATAGGAACGAGGTGCTGGACGGAAACAAAGTCTTTAGTTAAACTTTTTGCCACCCGTTGAGTTGATGAATCAGGGGTAATAAGAGCAGGGTTTTGGGCTTCTATTTTTTCCAGGAATTTATAAAGCTGGTCGTACTCTGCATCCGCAATCAGCGGATCATTTAAAATATAATACCGGTACTCGTGAAAACGAAGTACTTCCTTCAACGATTCAAGTAATCTGGAATCCCCCGCTTTAGCGTGGCTGGTTTTTATAAGCAGTTCGGTGGTAGCTTGCTGTAGCTGTCGGGTTTGACCGGATGAATACATAACCTCACTTTTTATAAAGGTACAGTGATGGATATTAATAATTTATCCTTAAATTTTTTAGGGCGAATAATGCTGTTGATCAAATCAGGGGAAGAAATCATTGCGGCTATCAGTAGAAAAGAAAATTTTTGTTTTAATTGCGGGCTTAATGAAATTGAACTATTTATGCGTAAATTCATCTTCAAATCACTTCCTATGATAAAGACAGTTTACTTGGTTCTGTTGGGTATTGTGTTTGGTAGTACTTCTTTTGCCCAATTGCTCATTACGGCTCCTGCTTTTCCAAAAGACACATCTGGCATTTCCATAACCGTTGATTGCGCCAAGGGGAACCAGGGATTATTCAACTATTCGAATACAAGCGATGTATATGTTCATGTGGGAGTTATTACCAACCTTAGCAGTGGTGCTTCCGATTGGAAGTATTCAAAGTTTGCCTGGGGATCTACGGACGGAGCTGCCAGGGCTACCTCAGTGGGTAATAATAAATATCAATACGTTATTAATAATATACGCAGTTTTTTTGGCGTACCATTATCGGAAACGATTCTAAAAATATCCATTCTTTTCCGCAATGGAACCGGAAGTACGGTACAACGAAATGCTGATGCGAGTGATATGTATATTCCTATATACGGTACTGATCTGGCTGGTAAATTTATACTTCCTCTCATAGAGCCTAAGTATATTCCTACTCCGGAGCCTATTACAAAAAGCATTGGCGATACTATTCGCATTACCTGGTTCAGCAATCACACAGCCGATCTGAAGACATTTTTTAATGGAACTCAAACCAATGCAGTATCTTCTTCCAACGCCATACTGGATTCAGTTGTTATTAGTGCAACAGGTAACCAGCAGGTAGTAGCCAGGGGTACTGAAGGAGTCATCACTATTTCAGACACTATTAATTTTTTTGTTGCCCCGCTAGCAAATATTTTACCGCTACCGGCGGGAACCAGGGACGGTATTAATTATGAACCGGGAGATACTTCTGCCATCCTTGTTTTATATGCTCCCAACAAGGCGAGGGTTTCAATACTTGGAGACTTTAATAACTGGCTGGAGAATACAAATTACCAAATGAATAAAACTCCCGATGGCCTCCGGCATTGGATAAGAATTATAGGGCTTGTTCCGGGAACAGAATATGCCTATCAGTATGTTGTTAATGGAAACCTGAAAATAGCGGACCCATATACTACTAAGGTGTTGGATCCAAGCAACGATCCTTTTATCAGTTCAATTACCTATCCTAACCTAAAAGCCTATCCCAACGGAAAAGCCACTGGCATTGTTAGTGTATTGCAAACAGCAAAGCCTGCTTATACCTGGCAGGTTACCAATTTCAGCCGGCCTGATAAAAGAAGCCTTATTATTTACGAATTATTACTCAGAGATTTTGTTGATAAGCACGATTGGAAAACCCTGAAGGATACTCTTTCCTATCTAAAAAATCTTGGCGTCAATGCAATTGAATTGATGCCCATTAATGAGTTTGAAGGAAATATTAGCTGGGGGTATAACCCATCTTTTTATTTTGCCCCCGATAAATATTACGGGCGGGATAGCAGTTTAAAAGCATTTATTGATGAGTCCCACAAACAGGGTATTGCTGTTATCATGGACATTGCATTAAATCATTCCTTTGGCCAGTCGCCCATGGTACAATTGTATTTTGATGCAGCCAATAACCGGCCGGCGGCAGACAACCCCTGGTTCAATCCGGCGGCAAGACATGCCTTTAATGTAGGGTATGATATGAATCACGAATCTCCGGCTACCCAATATTTTGTTAGTCGTGTGGTTGAGCATTGGCTAACCGAATACCACATCGATGGATTCCGCTTTGATCTTTCGAAAGGATTTACTCAAACCAGTACCTGCGATGCTAATGGAAATAATTGTAATGTAAATGCATGGAGCGGGTACGATGCATCGCGGGTGGCGATCTGGAAAAAATATTATGATACGCTGCAATTGAAATCTGCCGGTAGTTATGTTATACTGGAACATTTTGCTGCTAATACGGAAGAAAAAGAATTGTCCGACTATGGTATGCTGTTATGGGGGAATATGAATTATAATTTTAATGAGGCGACAATGGGGTTTGTAACCAATTCAAACTTTGATGGGGCATTACATACCAGCCGGGGTTGGGGTAATCCACATTTGATTGCCTATATGGAAAGTCATGATGAAGAAAGGTTGATGTATAAGAATATAAAATTTGGAAATTCATCAGGTAGTTATAACGTAAAGGATATAAATATTGGGTTACGTAGAAATGAAATGGCTGCTTCCTTTCTTTTTATGATGCCCGGTCCTAAAATGATCTGGCAATTTGGAGAAACCGGGTACGATTATTCAATTAATAACTGCGCTAACGGAACAGTGAGTAGTAATTGCCGCACCGATCCAAAGCCGATCCGCTGGGATTATTTACAGGAACCGAATCGAAAACTGCTGGAAGATGTAACTGCGGGGTTGTTGAAACTACGGGCACACCCGCTTTTCAAAAATGGATTTGTTACAGACCGGGTTGAAAAGAGTTTGAGCGGGGCATTCAAATGGTTGAAATTAACGACTGATACTTCGAATGTCTTAGTTGTCGGAAATTTTGATGTTACTGCCACCACGGGTTCTGTTACTTTTCAAAATGCGGGTACCTGGTATGATTATTTTGGTGGTAATACCATAACTGCTTCCGGCGTTGCCCAAACAATTTCTTTGCAACCTGGCGAATACCATGTTTATGTAAACAGGAACGTTACCAATATTGTTTCTCCCGTTACCGATATTATCTATAACGGGAAACGCATCCGCTTAAGCGTTTATCCTAATCCAGTTCGTCACCAGGCCACTATTGAATATGAATTACCTGAAACCGGGAAAGTGGATTTACGATTGGTTAATATCAGCGGGCAGCAGGTAGCAAATATATATGCGGGTTTTAAGGTTAAAGGAATTTACCGACTTTCATTAAACCAGTTACAGGGCCTGTATAAATTACCAGCGGGTACCTATTTCCTGCAACTGGAGTTTGGGCAGCGTAAACTGGTTCAAAAACTGGTGCTGGATTTTTAGAAGTCATAAACTATATTTGACGCTATTTATGACAACCGAACCCCAAAAAACGGTAAAGCGACTTAAGTCTGAAAACAAATCCTACTTCCAGATTGCCATATCGGTGGACTGTGTAATTTTTGGTTTTGAAAATGGAGAGCTGAAAGTATTATTGATCCGTTCGGACCTGGAAGAATTTAAAGATAAATGGACATTGCTGGGTGACCTGGTGAATCCTAACGAAGATTTGAATACGGCATCCTATCGAGTATTAAAAGAAAGAACTGGTTTAGATGATGTGTTCCTTGAGCAGGTGTATACATTTGGAGATGTAAATCGTCACCCCGCCGGTCGTGTTATTACTACTGCTTATTATTCGCTGGTAAATATAAAAGACCACCAATTGAAGCTGCCTCACCATCAACTTCACTGGCACCCGGTAAAAGAAACAGCCAGCCTGGCCTTCGACCATAAAAAAATACTAAACACCTGTATTGCCCGGTTGCAAAACTCCATAATGGAATACCCTATCGTATTTAACCTGTTGCCTGATAAGTTTTCACTACGTGAACTGCAAAGCCTGTATGAAGCAATTCTCGATACTAAACTTGATCGCAGAAATTTCCGAAAGAAGTTTTTTCTGATGGAATGGTTGATCGATTTAAATGAATTTGAACAGGATGTGCCTCACCGACCAGGTAAATTATACCAGTTCAATACGCAAAGTTTTTCTAACGGTAAGGAGAAACGGGTAGTAGTGGCAGGCAAAGTATGAATCCATTTCCCCCTTTTTTATATTGATCCACCGTCCACCAGTTTTGAGGGAACGGTTAATTGCTGTACAAATGTTTTGCCGGACTGGTAATCCATCATCCGCTTGAATGCCAGTTTACCCAGGTCGAAGCCACTTGTTTCAATAAAGGTGATAGAGGGATCGTACAGGGACGGAATAAAATTATTGTTACAAATCGACAGGATAGCTATTTCATCCGGTACCTGAAGTTTTAGTTTCTGCACTCCTTTCATCACCCCGGTAAGAATTTCGTCACTCATAGAAAATACAACATCTGGCCGATGAGAAGGAGAACAAAACTGCAACGTAAGCTGCATAGCTTCTTCCGATGTATCGGCATTAGTATTTATTACGCTGATTTGTGAAGGATGAGAGGAGAACGTTTCGGAAAAAGCTTTTTGCCGCTTTTGGGTGATCGACAATTCGGTATTACCAAAAATAGCGAGGACATTTCTTTTATTTTTCTCAATTATTATTTCAGCTGCAAGGGTTGCTGCTTCCGCATCTGCCAGACAAATTTTATTGCATGCTTCGAAGGCCGGCACTTTATCGAAAAAAATAACAGGAATATCCACTTCATCGAGTTTTAGAAACGGCTTTATATCTTTTGTGTGTGTAGCTATTGAAACAAAAACACCAGCCACCCGGTTAATTCGGCATAGCCTGAGATTCTCCATTTCAATATGAGGATCATCTCCCGATTGAAGTATTATCAGGGAATAACCAATGTGCCGGGCCTCTTCTTCCACCGAAGCAATAAAAGAGTGGTAAAAGTAATTGGATATAACAGGTACAATCAACCCAAAAATTTTACTCTTATTGGTGCGAAGATTAATGGCATGTGTGTTGGGCTCATATTCTATAACGGAAGCCAGTTCCATTACTTTCCGTTTGGTTTCTTCCGAAATGTCGGGATGGTTTTTTAATGCCCTCGATACGGTGGAGATACTTATATGTAGCGTTTCGGAAATATTCTTCAGCGTGGCCTTTGTTTTCATAAAAATGGAAGCTTTTATAGAATAAGTTATCCACAGCAAACATTTGCGCAGACATTTGCGCAAACCATTGCGGCGAATTAAAGGTAATCATAAGGTATGCTAAAAAATAACTTAATATTTTGCAAATGATTAAGGTGTATTGTTTGTACCTCCTTGAAGGCTAAGGGATAAAGTGTTGCTATGATTCTCTAAAAGAATGTAAAGTGAAAAGGGACAAGGATGCACGGAACGGAACAGAAAATGAATGATTAATTTGAAAAGGAGGCAGCGTTTTATCTCCTGTTTGTTGTCTATTTCATAATTCTTTAAGGGGATGCCGGTTTTGGGTTTGAAGAAATAATATTTCTCAAGGGATCTATTACGGGATGAACTAATTAAAAAAAATTATTGTTAAATTTTTTTTCCAGCTAAAAAAAGCATAAAATTGTGTTTTGTGTGTACGAATTACACATTGTATTTGATCATTTAGTAACCATTTATAATTATTGTTTATGACCCTCAAACGACTGCTTCAGGCAAGCTCATTGCTGTCGCTATTATTAATTTTCTCTCTCGGGGCCTTTGCCCAGGAAAAAACAATTTCCGGCAAGGTCACTGACTTCAAGGACGGATCTCCTATATCAGGAGCATCAGTTGTTCCAAAAGGTGCGTCCACTGCGGGAACAACTACTGGTCCAGATGGTACTTTCCGTCTGAATGTTGGTGGAAAAGTTACTTCTCTTATCATTTCTTATGTTGGGTACGGTACTGTAGATATATCAATCTCCGATAAAACTATCGTAGATATTAAATTATCGGCTGCCGGTTCTAACCTTAATGAGGTAGTGGTAGTTGGGTATGGTACTGCCCGGAGACGCGACCTCACTGGTGCGGTTACCTCAATCAGGGAAAGAGATTTCAACAAAGGAGTAATTACTTCTCCCGATCAACTAATTCAGGGAAAGGCTGCAGGTGTTTTGGTTATTAATAATACTGGCCAGCCTGGTGGATCAACAACAATAAGAATCCGTGGTTCCTCTTCCATCAGGTCCGGTAACCAGCCATTATTTGTAATTGATGGAGTTCCTTTATCCGGAAATTCTTCCCGTCCTGGATCCAGCGGGGCTGATTTTGGAAGTGACGGCGGTAACCCTCTTAGTTTTATCAATCCAAACGATATTTCAAATATAGAAATCCTGAAAGATGCATCCGCAACGGCCATTTACGGTTCTAGAGGAGCAAACGGGGTGGTGATGATAACTACTAAACGTGGTCAGTCTGGAGCGCCTTATTTGGATGTTAACTCCTCTATTGGTGTTTCAACTGTTTTAAAGAAACTGGACGTATTAAGCGGCGATGAATACAGAAAGGCATTAACTGATTATGGTGTGACCAGCGGTAATTATGGCAAAAGTGAAGATGCATTTAAAGCCATTACACAAACGGCGATTACGTCCAATAGTAATATAGCTTTCGGTGGTGGTAATGAAAATGGCCGATATCGTTTTTCCCTCGGTTACCTGGATCAGGAAGGGGTTGTCAGGACTTCTGACCTGAAAAAAATAACCGCCAATCTTACCAGCAACTTCAAATTTCTTCAAAACAGAAAATTAGGGCTGGATTTCAATATCCTGGTAACACAAACCGATGAAGATATTGCTCCTGTTTCCGCTTTTGCGGGTTTTACAGGAAATGTCATCGCTCAGGCATTGCAATGGAATCCGACGTTAAATTTGAGAAAACCTGACGGTTCAATAAATCCTTTTCCAGTAGGAAACACAACTATTAATCCTTTGTCTTCATTGGAATATTATAAAGATAAAGCCAGGGTTAATACTATTATTGCTAGCGTGGCGCCATCGTATAAGATAACTGACGATTTGGAATACAAGGTCTTGTTTAGTGTAAATCGCCAATCAGGTGTTAGAAAAGGAATGGCAAATCGTCTTCTGAATTTACAGGGTATTGAAAATCGGGGGTTAGCATTTATTAATAATAGTGAGCAAACCAATACGCAAATTACCCATACCCTGAATTATAATAAGCAGATTACTTCTTCAATTAATTTAAATGCAGTAGCCGGTTACGAATGGCTGACATTTAATAGCAGGGGTAATGGCGTGAGCGGAAGGGATTTTTCTAACGTCGGGTTGAATTATTACGATATCCTTCAATATTCTACAACCGCAGACAGATCAATTGGTTCTGGTATTAATCCTACTACCGAATTGCAATCTTATTTTGCCCGGGCAATTTTGAATTATAAAGATCGATATTTAATTACGGGTACATTCAGGGCCGATGGCTCAACAAGGTTTGGTAAAAATAATAAATATGGGTACTTCCCTTCTGTAGGATTTGCCTGGAACGCTACAAACGAATCATTCCTGGAAGGAAATAAAATATTTGATAATCTGAAACTGCGTTTAGGTTGGGGTACAACCGGTAACCAGGAATTCCCTTCAGGCGCTTCGCAGGATCGCTTCGCGGTAACCGGAATTGGAACTTTCTCCCAGACAAACTTTGGTAATCCTGATTTGAAATGGGAAACTTCTGCAACGAGCAATGCGGGGGTTGATTTTAGCGTGCTTAATAGCAGATTGAGCGGATCTATAGATTATTTTTATAAGAAAACAACGGATGTACTGTTTGAAAGAACACTGGCCCAACCTGCCCCATCCGGAAAAATTTGGGTTAATTTGGATGGATCTGTCATAAACAAAGGAGTGGAAATAACCTTATTGGGCGCAATAATCAGGAACAGTGATTTCACCTGGAACTTGGGAGGTAATGCTTCGTTCCTTCAAAATGAAGTTACCGGGTTAGTGGGTTTTTATGAGACCGGCGATTTGAGAGGACAGGGATTTTCAGGAGTCTTAGGTCAAAGAGTGGTTAGTGGACAGCCATTAAATGTTTGGTACCTTGCCATACATGAAGGAATTGATAAAACTACCGGTCAGAGTATTTATACTGGTGGTGACCCTGCTTCAAACAAATTTTATTTAGGAAGCCCCAACCCCAAAACCATATTGGGATTGTCGACTGATGTTGCTTATAAGAAATTTACGGCAGCACTTAACTTCAACGGAACTTTTGGACAATACCTGTTTAATAATACAGCTGCTACGGTCTTGGGAATTGGTAATTTAGGAAATAGAAATATTGCTAAGAGTATATTGAGTGGTGGTGTAAAAGAGGCTATCTCTAATGCCCCGGCTCCTTCTAACCGTTACCTGGAAAAAGGAAATTATATTAAGCTGGCAAACGCTACTCTCAGCTATCGGGTAGGTAAAATAGGAAATGTGATCAGAAACTTAAACATTTCTTTGACTGGCCAAAACCTTTTTGTGATTACAAAATACACTGGTTTTGATCCCGAAGTCAACACGGATGCAGGATTTGGCGGTATACCTTCTTTAGGGGTTGACTATATTCCCTATCCTTCTGCAAGAACAATAATATTAGGAGTAAACTTTTCTTTATAATTTACGTAATGTTAAAAACAGCTTTATGAAATATATCAAGATTTTTGCCATCTTATTGTGCACTTCTCTCTATTTCTCCTGCACCAAGCTGGAAGAGAATTTCAGAGGAGAATTGTCACAGACCAGCTCCAGTAGTATTACCGCAGCTGAATTATTGACCAGTGCCTATAATGGCGCAGGTCAAACTTTTATGACAGGTGATTTCTGGCACCTGCAGCAACATACTACAGACGAAACCATTGGGCCAACAAGAGCTGGAGACTGGGATGATAATGGCCTATGGAGAGCATTACACGCCCATACCTGGAATGCTGATCATGGAATCATTTCCGGCGCGTTCAGTGGTTTATTGGGTTCGCAGTTCGCCGCTTCTAACGTGCTTCAGTTCAATCCATCTGCCCAGCAAGCGGCAGAAGCCCGGTTTATCAGGGCCCTGGTTATGTTTGCAGTATTAGATGGATGGAACCAGGTTCCTTATAGATCAAAGCTCGGTAATTACAAAGATCTCCCGGAAACGCTGAAAGGAAAAGATGCGGCCGATCTTATTATAAGCGAATTGAATGCGATCCTCAATGATCTGCCCAGTACCGGACCTGCTTATCAAGCCACTAAGAATGCAGCAAGAGTTTTGCTGATGAAGCTTTACTTAAATTATGGAGTCTACACGGATAGAAAAACTCCTAGTTGGCCTGCCGATAAAATGGCGCTGGTTATTTCGCTGGCGAACCAAATTACAGGCTATACAATAAACGCTGGAAAGTATTTTGATAATTTTGCCCCCAATAACGATGCAGTATCAACGGAAAACATCTTTACTTTTTATAACCAGAATGGTGTAAGAGGAGGAAATGTGCGTGGTGCCTGGTTTCAGATCGCTCATTATAATATGAACCCCAGTGGGTGGAACGGATTTGCTACTCTCTCTGATTTCTATGATAAATTTACACCAGGTGATGAGAGGGTAGGTAAAAAATATGTATATCCGGGTTCTCTTCCTAATCCAGGGAACAGGACAAATGTTGGTTTCCTCATAGGGCAACAGTACAATTTGACTACTGGTGCAGCGTTGACTACCAGACAATCTAATCCATTAGTTTTTACCAGAGCGGTAGCACTTAGGGAAACTAATGCTAATACCCTTGAATTAACGGGTATCCGGGTTTCAAAATATCCTTACGATTATGCCACTTCGGCTGATCAAACTAATAACGACTGGGTTCTTTTCAGGTATGCGGACGTGATACTAATGAAAGCTGAAGCATTGCTCAAAACAGGTAATGCTACTGGCGCACGTGATTTGATAAATACCGAATTGCGAGCTAAGCGCGGTGCGGCTAACCTGACTACACTTGATGATACCGAATTATTAAATGAAAGGGGTCGGGAGTTATACTGGGAAGGTTGGAGAAGGAATGATTTGATCAGGTTTGGTAAATATTTGCTGCCTTGGCAGGAAAAACCTACTGATGATCCCAAAAATCTTTTTTTCCCTATTCCTAATAATCAATTAGCTGTTAACCCAAACCTTACTCAAAATCCTGGTTATAAATAAGTAAGTGTTAACGTATTTTATTGCTAAAGGGTCATATTTTTATGACCCTTTTATTTTTTGAAAACGTCATAGCGTATTTAATTTCGTTACTGGTCTGAATTGAATCGATGATTAATTAATGAATGATGAAAGTTGAATTACCATCATTGTTGAAAATAATATTACCCTCCTTCTTGCTCATTACTTCCTGTAAACAGAAAGAACCTCACCCTGCTCTTTTTGAATTGAAAAAAAACACAGGAATCATCTTCACTAATACAGTAACGAATTATAAGGATTTTAATATTTTCAGTTATCGTAATTTTTACAATGGAGGCGGTGCTGCCATCGGGGATATTAATAATGATGGATTGGCAGATGTATTTTTCACTGCTAACATGGGCAGCAATAAACTATTTTTAAATAAAGGTAACTGGCAGTTTGATGATATTTCAGAAAAAGCGGGTATTGCCGGAAGGGATCAATGGAATACAGGAGTGGTAATGGTTGACATCAATAACGATGGCTGGTTAGATATATATGTATGCAATGCGGGGTATATGAACGGACAGATACCTAAAAGTAAATTATACATCAATAATAAGGATTTGACTTTCACCGAGGAGGCGGAGGCTTATGGATTATCCAATACCGGGGGATACGCTACCCATGCTGCTTTTTTTGATTATGATCTCGATGGCGATCTTGACGTATTTATTATCAATAACAGTTTTATACCTGTCAACACGCTGAACTATGCTAATAAAAGGGAAATAAGGGCAAAGGATTGGCCGGTTGAAGATTTTTTGAAAGGTGGAGGCGATCGGTTTCTGCGAAACGACCATGGGAAGTTTACAGACATCAGCGAACAGGCCGGCATTTATGGAAGCCTGATTAGTTTTGGTTTAGGCGTTACTGTGGGGGATGTAAATGGAGATCACTACCCCGATGTGTATGTTTCCAATGATTTTTTCGAACGTGATTACCTCTATATTAACCAGCGTAATGGTACTTTTAAAGACGAGTTGGAGCAACGGGTTCGTCATCTCAGTCATTCTTCGATGGGCGCCGATATGGCAGATATAAATAATGACGGTTATCCAGATTTGTTTGTAACGGAAATGCTTCCTGATAACGATTTCCGGCTAAAGACAACTACTTCATTTGAAAACACCGATGTGCAGCGGTTAAAAGTAAAATCTGGTTTTTATTACCAGTTTATGCAAAACACACTGCAAATAAATGAACAGAACGGGAAGTTCATGGAAACAGCTTACTACAGCGGTGTGGCGGCTTCCGACTGGAGCTGGGGCGGGTTAATATTTGATGCGGACAATGATGGATTATCGGACATATATGTTTGTAATGGTATTTACCACGATGTTACCAACCAGGATTTTATCGACTTTTTTGCCAACGACGTTATTCAAAAAATGACGATGACTGGAGAAAAAGAACAAGTAGAAGAAATCATCAATAAAATGCCCTCGGTTCCTATACCCAATAAGGCATTCAGAAATTTGGGAAATTTGAAATTTGCCGACTCTGGAAAGCAATGGGGATTTACTGAACCGTCCTTCTCAAACGGAGCCGCTTATGGCGACCTGGACAACGACGGCGACCTGGATTTGATTGTTAATAATGTAAATGAACCGGCCTTTGTTTATAAAAATAACAGCCGCGAACAAAATAAGAATAATTATATCGGAATTGTACTGAAAGGAAGAGATCAAAATACTTTTGCCGTTGGCAGTACTGTGAAGATTTACCAGGGCGACCAGGTTATTACGCGCGAATTAATCCCCAGCCGGGGCTTTCAATCTTCAGTAGATTATAAAATAATTGCCGGACTGGGAAATAAGACAGCCGACTCTGTGGTGATCACCTGGCCCGATCGCACCAGCACCAGGCTTGATAAGCCGGCTATTAATAAAATTCATGAAGTTCGGCAGGGAAGGGAATTATATATTGCCCCAATACTTAGTACGAATCAAATAAGCACCCTATTATACCCTGTTCAGCAAAATTTTGATAAGCATACTGAAGATGATTTTATTGATTCGTATTACGATCGGAATATACCTCATGTAATTTCACGGGAGGGTCCTCACGCGGCACATGGCGATGTGAACGGCGATGGATTAGAAGATATTTATATCGGGGGGGCTCGCAAGCAAAGCGGGCAATTATATATTCAAACCCGCGACAGATTTTTTAAGAAACCGGAAGCAGCTTTTGAACGATTTGCTGAATACGAAGATGTGGCCACCCTATTTTTTGATTGTGATAAAGATGGCGACCTGGACCTGTTTGTTGGATCCGGTGGAAATAACCGCGATGCAGGAAGTCCTGAAATGCAAAACCGTCTTTACAAAAATGATGGAAAAGGAAATTTTGAATTCGATAGCACCTCGTTACCTAAAAGCGGATTTAACTGTGCCGTTGTGGTAGCAAACGATTTTGATGAAGATGGGGATATAGACTTATTTGTAGGTAGCAGAAGTATCCCATTGAATTATGGTCCCGCTCCGCAAAGTTTTTTATTGCAAAATGACGGCAAGGGAAAATTTACCGATGCTACTAAAACAATTTGCCCGGCCCTGGACAAAATAGGATTGGTAACAGGAGCAGTATGGGTTAATGTACTAGGGGATAAAAAGAAAGAATTAGTGGTAGTGGGTGAATGGATGGCGCCCCGCCTATTCCGCATAATTGAAAATCGTATGGAAGAAGTGAAAACTTCTTTAAATGCCACCTATGGTTGGTGGCAAACGATAGCTGCTGCAGATTTGGATGGTGATGGTGACGAGGACCTGGTACTGGGGAATATCGGAGAAAATTTTTATCTCCATCCCGATGAAAAAAATCCAGTTAAGTTGTGGATAAATGATTTTGACAAAAATGGATCAGTAGAAAAAATCATTACACGCACCATAGAGGGAAAAGATATGCCGGTATTCCTAAAAAGAGATCTCACTGACCAGGTAGTCTCTTTAAAGAAACAAAATTTGAAATACGAAGACTTCGCTAATAAATCGATTCAGCAATTGTTCAGCCCGGAAATAATAAGTACCTGCACAGTGGGACTATTTAATTTCACCAGTACCTGTATTGCATTAAATGAGGGAGAAGGAAAGTTTACGTTAAAAGAGTTACCCATGTTAATGCAGTTGTCTTCAGTGAATGCCATCTTATGTACAGACATTAATGGAGACGGGCTTACTGATATTATTGCAGGGGGTAATCGATTTGATCTTTTACCACAGTTTGGCCGCCTCGATGCCAGTTACGGTCATGTGTTGCTAAATAAAGGGAACGCAATATTTAAAGAACTTGCTTCAGACAGATCGGGTCTATTGTTAAATGGAGAAGTGAGAGATATGGAGGAAGTAAAAAGAAAAAATGGCCGGTATTTACTGGTATTGCAGAATAATGATTACCCAGTATTATATCAGTTACCTGACAAAGCAACCACGGGGATGGGCACTAAACCATTGAAGCTTGATAAATAAGGTTATGAAGTACAGGAAAAACCATTCTTCAATACTCTATTGCCATAAAGGGACTTCACATCTTTTATTGAATAAGGGAACTCTTTCGGACAGTAGACGTAATATTATAAATTCTGGTATTGAAAAATGCTTGCAGTATTTCATATTTTTATTCCTTTTCATGGTATTGGCTTGTAAATCGGATGATAAAAAAGCTGCACAGGAACCTTTATTTAAAATTCTGGAAGAAAAAGAAACAGGTATTAGCTTTTCCAATAAGCTAACTCCCACACCTGCTTTCAACATGTTTAATTACATGTATTTCTATAACGGAGCCGGCGTAGGAGCGGGTGATTTTAATAAGGATGGATTAATCGATCTTTTTTTTGCATCGAATCAGCAACAAAACAAACTATATCAGAATACCGGCAACCTGAAGTTTAAAGATATTACAATGGAAGCCGCAATTCCCCGGGATACTGGATGGAGTACGGGTGTTTCGGTAGTAGATATAAATAATGACGGCTGGCTCGATTTGTATATATGCCGTGTAGGAAATTATGAATCATTACAAAGTCGGAACCAGTTATTAATAAACCAGGGAGCTGATAAAAACGGCACTGTCCATTTTATAAATAAAGCAAAAGAATACGGGCTGGATTTTTCTGGGTTTAGTACCCAGGCGGCTTTCCTTGATTATGATCAGGATGGTGATCTTGACATGTACCTCATGAATCATTCCTTGCGATTCAACGGTACTTTTTCCGAGCGCAGTACGTATGCTAATACCTTTGATTCATTATCGGGGGATCGTTTTTACCGGAACGATAATAACCGGTTTAAAGAAGTGACAAAAAGTACAGGTATCAACAGTTCCATAATTGGTTACGGACTGGGTATTGCCATATCAGATATTAACCTGGATGGCTACCCGGATATTTATATTGGCAATGATTTTCATGAAAATGATTATCTCTATATTAATCAGCAAAATGGAACTTTTTCTGAAGAGCTTACTAGCCGCATAATGCATACCAGCCAGTTTTCAATGGGCGTTGATGTAGCCGATATAAACAATGATGCGTGGCCTGAAATTATTTCAATGGATATGCTACCTGCAGACCCCTATATTTTGAAGCGTTCGTTGGGAGAAGATGCCTACGATGTCTTCAACTTTAAAATACGGCATGGATATTACTACCAGTATGAACGAAATAATCTTCAATTGAACCGTGGTACCGGAATGTTTAGTGAGGTAGGATTATATGCCGGAGTATTTGCAACTGATTGGAGCTGGGCGCCATTGTGGGTAGATTTTGATAATGACGGCCTAAAAGATCTTTTTGTCTCAAATGGAATACCCAAGCGGCTAAACGATATTGATTACGTGAATTATGTTTCGAATGAGGAATTACAGCAAAAGATAAGAAGCAATAACCTGGAAGATAAGGATATGCTGCTTATTAATAAGTTCCCGGAAATTAAATTACCCAATAAGTTTTACCGGAATACTGGTAATATTTCTTTTGATGATATGGAGGGCCATATCGAAAATAATAAAAAAACATTTTCGAATGGCGCGGTATATGCCGACCTGGATAACGATGGTGACCTGGATATTGTGGTAAATAATGTGGATGATCCGGCGTTGATTTACCAAAATAAAAGCAATGACAAAAAAGATCAATCCTATTTGAATATACAGCTCAAAGGCCCGGTGGAAAATATAAATGCAATTGGAGCAAAACTGCTGGTTTTTGCAGCAGGTGAAGTAAGAGCATATGAAAAATACCCGGTGCATGGATTTCTATCTTCCATGGAAATACCTTTACTCATTGGACTCGTAAATACTAAGGCCGATTCAATACTATTGTTGTGGCCCGATAACAGCTACCAGTTAGTGAAGCCCACTCCGGGCCAATTTAATGTAGAAGTTACTTACAAACCCGGGTTACCGGCTTTTAAATACATGGTGCTGACCGATCGTTTACCAAATACCACCCGCGCATTTACTGATATTACCAATAAAACAGGATTACAGTATAAGCATATTGAAAATCCTTTTATAGAATTTGACCGCGAACCCTTGATTCCTCATATGGTTTCCCGGGAAGGACCGGCGCTAGCAATTGCCGATGCGAATGGAGACGGACTTGAAGATGTATTTATAGGTTCATCTAAGGAAAACAAACCCGCTATCTTTTTTCAGCAACCCAATGGAACATTTTACCATTCAAGGCAGCCTGCCCTGGATGCGGATAGTATGTTTGAAGAAACAGACGCCTGTTGGGTGGACGCAAATAAGGATGGGTTTGTTGATCTAATTGTTGCCAGCGGCGGCAATGAATATTATGGAGAAGATGAACATCTTACTCCCCGGGTTTTTTTAAATGACGGGAAAGGAAATTTCACCAAAAAGAAAGAGGCATTTAATAAACTTTATTTAACAGCCTCCTGCGTGTTGCCTTATGATTTTACCGGAGACGGATATCCTGATCTTTTTATTGGTGGCAGAGCAGTGCCCTGGGAATATGGACAGTCACCTAAATCCTATTTGCTGGAGAATGATAAATCAGGAGGATTTAAAGACGTTACTTCCAAATATAGCCCGGAAATCAGTAAAGTTGGATTTGTTACCAGCAGTCGTTGGTTTGATATGGATAAAGATGGCGATATGGATTTAATAATTTCGCTGGAATGGGGCGGTATTGCTGCTTTCGTAAATGAGAAGGGCCTATTTACAAAGAAGATGATAACCAATAAAAAAGGCTGGTGGAATTTCGCTATTCCCTTAGATGTAGATGGCGATGGAGATATAGATTGGATTGCCGGCAACCTGGGGCTAAATAGCCGTCTGAAAGCTTCGGAGAATGAACCAGTGCGTTTGTATTATTACGATTTTGATGGTAACGATAAAAAAGAACAGGTGCTTACCTATTATCTTCAAGGGAAAGAGATTCCGTTTGCCAATAAAGAAGAGTTACAAAAACAATTACCGGGGTTGAAAAAGAAATTTTTATATGCAGAAGATTTTGCCAAAGCAACATTGAAGGATTTGCTGGGGGCTGATAATCTTGCCAAGGCGGAGCTGCTGTCAGTGGATTATTTTTCGAATGCACTATTGATTAATGAAGGGAATTATAAGTTTTCAATCAAAGCATTGCCCTGGCAGGCGCAACTTACTCCTTATTATGATGGGGTGTCAATAAATGCCAACAACGACAGTTTGCCGGATTTGTTATTGCTGGGAAATTTTTACGAGAACAATATACAAATGGGACGGTATGATGCAGACTTCGGAACGGTACTCATTAATAGGGGGGGCGGAAAATTTGATTACCAAATGGTAAATGGATTATCCATAAAAGGGCAGGTACGGCATGTTAAAAAAATCAAGCTGGGTAACGAAGAGGCTTTTGTGCTGGCAAAGAATAACGACAGCTTACAGATTATTCGTTTTAAAAAGTAATTTGTTCCGATGGTTTAGAAAATAGGATAGTAAACCCGGGTAATCCATTTAGTGGTATCAGGTTCTTTCATTCGGTCGGTTACCAGGGATGCAAAAGGAATAGCGGGTGAAGTAAGACGGTAATCGATTTTATAATTTTCCAGTTGTTTAATGGCCGCTTCCGCAGCATACGATCCACCTTTTACTTCAGCCCAGATAATATTACCCAATACCATCCGCTTCAATTCAATATCTCTCTTTCCTTTTAATAACCGGTTGGTAGGTATCGCAACCATTACATTATACACGCTGCTGTCGGTTTGCAGCACATTTAACATCGGCGGATTGGTTTCCGATGCATTCTCCGATTTGATGTATTCTTTCAGCTTTTCAATCATTCCATATATTTCCGGGGTAGAAGGATAGTGGGTAAAGTGTCCCCTGGTGGCAACCAGAACGGTATCGGTGACTTTCGCTTTTTCAATTTTTATTCCATATATGTTATCCTGCTTTTCTACAAAATTCTTAAGACTATTTAGAATGCTTGTCATATCTGCTTTTAAGTTCCCCGCAGTAAAATAATGTTGAATTTTTTTAAAAGGGTTAGTGCCATTATTTACCTGGACACTCCATTCTAATGCGCTGGAATCAATTGTTTGCGGCACTACCAATATTCTACTGGTTAATAACGAATCCTTTTCTTGAATAGTGGTTTCCACGGTATTTACCGCAGAGCCAACAACACTATAGTTGTTTCCATTATACACTAGTGACGAAGCCTGGCTGTTTATTTTTACCGGCCACCATTTATTCCATTCGTTTTGATTTGCCAGGAAAGAAATGGTACGCGCTGCGGGAGCATGCATAGTTAAACTGGTTACAATTGTTTCAGAAGAAGGCAGAAAAAAGTAGGACCAGCCAAGTAACACAGCCAGGAGTAAAACAAGAAGAGAAAATATTTTTTTCATAAACGAACATTGATGGTAGAGGGACGGCAAAGTTATGTGGAAGCTGGTGCTTATTGAATTATTTGCTGATGTTTTATGATAAAAAGAATTAACTCTTCCAACGGTACATTTATCCTGGATAACGCATCGGATATATCATCGCGATTTACCTGTGCGGCAAAGGAAGGAGTTTTAAGTTTTTTCTGTATGCTTTTTACATCCATTCCTTCATACCGGGTGGGCCGGATAAGAGCGGCTGCATGTATAAAACCAGACAGCTCGTCAAACGCGTAAATCATTTTATCCATATTGTTTTGTGGCTCTACTCCAAAATAGCGGGGGCCGTGGGAAGCAATACAATGAATTACCTCGGGGTCTATATTTCTTTTTTCGAGTTCTTCAATAATTATCCGGCAATGATCATCCGGGTTTTTCTCCCAGTCGGCATCGTGCAGCAGGCCGGCCAATTCCCATTTATAGGCTGTTTGTTCGTCGGCATTTTCTTTTTCTATGGCCCATGCTTTCATTACTGCCGCCACCTGTTTCATATGGAGCCGAAGCCGCTCGTTGGGCACCCACTCGTTTAATATTTGATTCGCTTCTTCAATTGGCATTAAATTACCCGCATTAATAGAATTGCCAAAGGAGGTGCGACCAAGTAGATGATTAGACATATTTCTATTGGGTATTATTCATTTGCAAAATAAAATAGGATTAGGCAAGATAGCAATTCAGTTTTTTAGATCAAGGGATCCATAAGATAAGAGTGTGAGGCTTTCTTACACTATACCAACGGGTGTTTGGCACAGCAACTGTTTATTCGGAATAATACAGACTGCAGATGCTGATTGTTCTCTATTTCAAAAGGAGCTAATATCTTGCTTCTACAATGCCTATTTTAAATTTGATGCAAAATTTTTATTGTAAATCAGCTAGTTATAAAGGTTCAATAAAAAATAATATAGTAAATGCTTGGCTGATTGATAGAGTTGGGGTTATCTTCGCGACCCTTTTAAGGTATTAACTATCTAGTTGAGTATTATAGAAGGAAGCAGGAGAGCGGGATGGCGCACCTGTTTTAATTTTTAACCGGCTATTAGCGTACGGCTCGATTGCCTTTGCGTTACGCTTCGGCGAAGCAGGGTAGCTAATAGCTTAAAGCATATTAAATGAGTAAGCTACATTTCACTACTAAACATGCTAATGCGGCTACCGTACAACGTCACTGGTACGTTGTGGATGGTACCAATCAAACCGTCGGACGCATGTGTGCAAGAATCGCTGCTGTTCTTAGAGGTAAGACCAAAGCGTATTATACGCCACATGTTGATTGCGGAGATTATGTAATTATTATTAACGCCGACAAAATTCGTTTCACCGGAAACAAAATGGATGAGAAAGAATACATCACTTTCTCTGGTTATCCAGGTGGTCAGAAGATCGAGATTGCAAAAGATTTACTGAAACGCCGCCCGGAAGCCTTACTCGAAAGGGCCGTTAGAGGCATGCTTCCAAAGAATCGCCTGGGTCGAAAAATGATCAAAAAATTATTCGTGTATGCCGGTAACGAACACCAGCATGCTGCACAACAACCTAAAGAATTAAAATTCTAAAACAGCTGCAGGCTATTAGCCGCCCGCTAATTCCTGCAAGCTAAAAGCTTAAAAAAATGGAAAAGCAAAAAAATGGTGTTGGTCGTCGTAAAGAAGCTGTGACAAGAGTTTTCCTGTCCAAAGGAACCGGTAAAATTACAGTTAACGATAAAGACTATAAAGAATATTTCTCTCTTGTATACTTGCAGAACCAGGTGGAGTTGCCATTGAAAACTATTCAGTCGCTCGATAAGTTTGATGTAAAGATCAACGCATCGGGTGGTGGAATGAAAGGCCAGGCTGAAGCGGCTAAGCTCGGTATTGGTCGTGCATTAGTAGAATTAAATGGGGAATGGCGCCCTTCTCTGAAAGCAGCAGGTGTTTTGAAAAGAGATCCCCGTTCAGTGGAGCGCAAGAAGTTTGGACATAAGAAAGCCCGTAAGAGCTTCCAGTTCTCTAAACGTTAAAGAAGAAGCTATGAGCACGTGCTGCAAGCTCGCAGCGTATAATTATAAATTATTTATAAATAGAAATAATGGAAAACAACACTTCTCTTCAACAACAACTTTTGGATGCAGGTGTACATTTCGGTCACTTACGCAAGAAGTGGAACCCCAAAATGTTGCCGTACATTTTTGCAGAAAAGAAAGGCATTCACATCATTGATTTGAATAAGACTACTGAAAGTCTGCAGGAAGCCGCTGCCGCATTGAAGCAAATGGCCCGTAGTGGTAAGAAGATTATGTTTGTAGGAACAAAGAAACAAGCCAAAGAAATTGTTACGGAATGTGCCCGCAGAGTAAATATGCCATTTGCCACTGAAAGATGGTTAGGTGGAATGCTTACTAATTTCAATACGGTTCGGAAGAGCGTAAAGAAAATGCTGAACATTGATAAGATGCTGAACGACGGAAGCGCCGATAGTTTAACCAAGAAAGAAAGATTAACACTTGGCCGCGATCGAGATAAAATGGATAAAGTATTAGGAGGTATCTCTCAGTTAGGACGCGTACCGGCTGCCTTGTTTATAATTGATATCGGTCACGAGCATATTGCCCTGGCAGAAGCAAAACGGTTAGGTATTACTACTTTCGGGATGGTAGATACTAATTGCGATCCCAATAAAGTTGACTTTGCCATACCGGCAAACGACGATGCTACCAAATCAATTGCTATCATAACTCAGTACATCACGGCGGCTATTGCAGAAGGCTTAGCGGAAAGACAAGCGGCAAAAGATGAAGAAGTAGAAGATACCAGTGATGATGATAAAGAAAAGAAAGCGGCCCGTTTACAAGCAGAAGCGGAAGCAGAAGGCGGTAGAGGTGGAAGAGGAGCTGGTCGTGGTGGTCCGGGTGGTCCGCAAAAACGCCGGATACCCGGAGGTGCCAGTCGCAGACCCGCTGGTGGTGGAGGAAGATAAGAGAAGGATCAAAGTGGATTTTGCTCCCTTTATATTATGTAGGGTCATGCAAAATTATGTAGGGTCATGCAAACTGCTTTAGCATTTTTAATTTTTAATTTTTAATTCTTATGTCTACTGTAACTATTTCAGTAACTGATATTAATAAATTGCGCCAGGCAACCGGTGCAGGTATGATGGATTGCCGCAAAGCATTAACGGAATCAAATGGTGATTTTGAAACTGCGATCGACTGGCTTCGGAAAAAAGGTGCTAAAGTGGCCGCACTTCGCGGCGACCGGGAAGCCAAAGAAGGCGTGGTGTTGGCTAAAACAACAGCGGATAATAAAACCGGTATCGCAGTATGTGTTAGTTGCGAAACTGATTTTGTAAGCAAGAACGCTGACTTCGTTGTTTTTGCACAAACTATTGCTGACGCCGCTATTGCTAACAATGTAAAAAATATCGATGAACTGAATAATGTAGCTATCAAAGGGATTAAGGTGGCCGACCTGGTTAATGACAAACTTGCTTCGATCGGCGAAAAAATTGGCATCACCAAACTCGAAAGAGTAGATGCTCCTTATGTAGCCTCTTATATTCATGGGGCGAACCGTATTGGAGTGCTGGTAGGTATGAATAAGGAAGCGGCTGAAGCCGGTAAAGATGTAGCAATGCAAATTGCCGCTATGAACCCGCTGGCCGTTGATGCAGCTTCCGTTCCTGCTGCGACGATCGAAAGAGAAAGGGCCATTGTTACAGAACAAATTCAGGCCGATCCAAAAATGGCCGGTAAGCCAGCGGAAATGATTGCCAAAATTGCTGAAGGTAAACTAAATGCCTTCTTCAAAGAAAGTACTTTGAATAGCCAGCCCTTTGTTAAAGATAATAGCAAGACTGTCGGAGATCATCTAAAAAGCGCCGGGGATGTAAAAGTTACCGAGTTTAAGAGAGTGGCATTAGGATAATTTTTCTATTAGCAAATTATAATTAAAGGGAATCAGGAAAGATTCCCTTTTTTTTTGCCACATTGAGATGCTTTGAAAATGTAAAATGTTGAATATAAAATGCAAAATTCAAAACGCAGTGAAAGTCGAATATTCATTTTAGTACTGAATAATTGATCCCGGGCTCCTTATACTTTTTACGTTTTACATTTTTCATTTTATATTCCTGAACCTCGTATATTGCGACGCAAATACTCTTCATGTTGCCAAAATACAAACGCATTCTGCTTAAGCTTTCCGGCGAATCCTTAATGGGCGACAAATCATTTGGCCTCGATCCGGTAGTAATTGAAAAGTATGCCCGGGATATTAAAGAGATAGTTGAACTAGGAGTACAGGTAGCTATTGTGATAGGTGGCGGTAATATTTATCGCGGGATGAATGAAGGTGATACAGGTATTGAGCGGGCTCATGGTGATTACATGGGTATGCTGGCAACGGTGATTAATGGAATGGCTTTGCAGGCCATGCTGGAAAAGGTAGGCGTTTTTACCCGTTTGCAAAGCGCTATCAAAATGGAACAGATTGCGGAACCTTATATCCGACGACGCGCTATTCGTCATGTAGAGAAGGGAAGAGTGGTAATCTTTGGAGCAGGTACGGGTAACCCTTATTTTACAACGGATACAGCGGGTTCGCTTAGAGCCATAGAGATACAGGCGGATGTTATTTTGAAAGGAACGAGAGTGGATGGAATTTATACCGCCGATCCCGAAAAAGATCCCTCTGCAAAAAAATTTGAAACCATAACTTTCCAGGATTGTATTTCCAGGAATTTGCGTGTAATGGATATGACGGCGTTTACGCTTTGTATGGAAAACAACCTTCCTATTATTGTCTTTGATATGAATAAACCTGGGAACCTGCTAAAAGTAGTGACAGGTGAAAAGGTGGGAACTTTGGTAAAAGGTTGAAAAACAGACTTTAAAAATTTAAACAGCCTTGTGCTTGCATTAACCAGATAAGCTACTTATTTTTCGAACATGAAAAGCCACCATCCTGGTGGTTTTTTATTTACTCCTCCCGAATCAAAATCCCTTGAAGAACGGTTTATTAATTTTAATTCCGAAAGACCGGATTTAAAAGCTTATTCCCGAACCGTTATGAACACACAAATCATCTTCCTGGCTTTACAGATCAGTTTAGTGGAGATCATCATCTTCCAGGTGGGCGCTATCGTCCTGGGTTTCGCCATTCACTTCTTTATTTCAAGCAAAAAAAATATAAGAATTGAAGAGCAACCAGCTACTTCTGGTATTAGTGAGGCGGAAGAATGGAGGTTAAAATATTATGAAGAACTGGAGTTGCAGGAAAAACGCCAGGAGCAAATGAAAGAGCAAATTGAGGAAGCAAGGGAAAATGAACAACAATTGGAACAGGAACTGGCTGATATGCGTTTCGAAACCCGGCGCATTTTGCAAGAACAAGCAAACAAACCTGCCGAAATACCTACTATAGAATACCTTGATCAGTTAAAGCAGGCTCAGAGTAATTTGTTTGAACACAATCATCGAATCAGCCGATTACTGGAACAGATAGATTTATTGAGAGATTCGGAACAAAAGCACCTCGATACCTTAAAGATTAATGAAGCGCTTAATACGCAATTGAGGGAACTTAGAAAAGCATTGACTGAAAAGGAAAGCGAAATTAAGCAGATACGTCAGCAACAGTCACTATCAAAAGAAATGCACGACCGGCTGGATAAAGCGTACGGAGAATTCAACTATTTACAGGAAAAGATTCAAAAAGTTGAAACCCACCTGTCTCAACCACAAAACCGCACTTTTGAATTTGACGAATTACAGCAATCCTATTTCAAGCTTACTAAGGATTTTGATGAAATGAAGCTGAAATATCTTTCTATGATGGAGGAGAATCAGCGCCTTACCCGCCTCCTCGCCGATGCGGAGGATAAGTTGCGCGAAGCAAACTTCCAGCGTCAGCAGTTAATGAAAAAAGTTGGGTTCCTTGAAGAATTAAATAATGATCTGCAACAGGTAGCAGAGCATAACAAAAAACTGGAAAATCAATTGCGCCGTATTGGCGAAATAGAAGCTATGCTTGCCCGGGTTTCGGGAAATAAGGGAGATGACCCCCAGGCATAACCCTTTTCTTTTCTTTATCATGAACGAATCTGAAAATAAGGAATGAAAAATGGTTAATGAGAAATAAGAAAACAACCCCTGGATAATTTATTAGGCACTACTCCATTCCTATCCTCTCTTTTTAATTATTAATTCTTCATTCTTAATTTTTAATTTCACGGCATAATTTGTTTCAATTTATTTCAAAATAATAACTTATGCCTTCTGTAGCCGATATTCGTAAAGAGTATAAACTCCATTTACTAACCGAAAAAGAAGTAAAAGCTAATCCCATAGACCAATTTGCCAGCTGGTGGAATGAAGCGGTGGGTGCCGAAATAGATGAGGTAAATGCAATGACTTTGGCTACTGCTTCAGCCGGAGGAGTGCCTTCGGCCCGCATTGTACTATTAAAGGGATTTGATGGAAAAGGGTTTATTTTTTTTACCAACTATAAAAGTTATAAAGGAAAGGACCTGGAGGAGAACCCACGTGCCTGCCTGGTTTTTTTCTGGAAAGAATTAGAAAGACAGATCCGTATTACCGGCCTTGTTCAAAAAGTAAGTGCTGCCGAAAGCGATGAGTACTTTAATGGCCGACCTGTAGGAAGTCGTATAGGTGCCTGGGTCTCTCCGCAAAGTGAAATCATCAGCGGGAGGGAATGGCTGGAAGAAAATGAAAAAAAATACCAAAAAGAAAATGAACTCCACTCTCTTTCAAGGCCTCCACATTGGGGAGGATACCGGGTAATTCCAATTACCATTGAATTCTGGCAGGGTCGAACCAATCGCTTACACGACAGGATTCAATATTCTTTGCAGGATGAGGGAGAGTGGATGATAGAGCGGTTGGCGCCTTGAGTTAGTTGAAGTGTGGATAGGTTGATAAGTTATAAAGGAGAAAACTCACCAGTCAATTTATCAACTTACTTACTTCTTAGCCGCTTTTTTCTTAGCGGATGCCGGTCTCGCCGGTCTGCTTTTACCGAAGGATCCCTTAAATGTTTTTCCTTTTTTAGTTTTTTTATCTCCTCTGCCCATATAGATTTTTTATAATGAATAAATGAAGTAATGCTTTAATGAAAAAAGCCCCGGTATTTCGCCAGGCTTAGTATTACCAAGCTCAGTACCAGAGCTGTAAAATACAATGATGCGGCATTATAATTTAGAAGAAAGTTCTTTACCGGCTTTGAAGCGGGCTACTTTCTTGGCTTTGATTTTGATAACAGCACCTGTTTGAGGGTTACGGCCGTTACGGGCAGCTCTTTTCGAAACAGTGAAAGTTCCAAAACCCACTAACGTTACTTTACCACCACCTCTTAATGTTTTGGTAACAGCCTCAACGAATGAATCCAGGGCCGCGTTACCTTGCGTTTTGGTAATACCTGCATCATCGGCAATCTTTGAAATTAATTCAGCTTTGTTCATAGTGTAATTTTTTTAAAATTTAAGCAGCAACAAATTTAACCGCTTTTCTATACCAATAAAATTTTTCTTGTAAACATTTTCCATTTTACCACATGCTGAAATCCCCACCGGGCAAGGGTTGTATACTATTTCGTTCAATAGAAAACAAAACAACTGAAAAATGGTGAATATGAAGACCCTTACTGGGTATACGTTTCAGGGGAGTTAGCTAAAATGCTGTAGGGGTGCGGCTTTCAGAGAAATTCTCAGTAATCTCCCGTTGATGAAGTTCGACCATTTTCTTATCCACACTCAGTTAATAACCTCCATTAATGTACGGAATGCAATTATTTTATTTCCCCACTTATTAATGGTGCTTTCCCGCAAAGTGGCCGAGTGTATTTCTATATATCGATTGTAATCAACTTTAATTCCAGCCGAATATTGCACGGCATACATAAAGCCATCTTCTTCCTCCGTTTCAAACACCCGCAATAACCTGCTTTCGGTAAAGCATCCTGTTTGCATTACTTCCGGAATATGAATCTGCTGCATCCATTCAAGCCATTCGCGATGGATGTTCTTATCTAATTTGGTGGTAACATTTTATATGTAAATAGAAAGAAAATATGGCAGTTTATTACGGAATATTTTATTTATAGGCTATTCTTTTATTTCCAAGTACACCGGGCAGTGATCGCTGTGCTTTATATCGGGATATAATTCCGCATCTTTAATTCTTTTCTTTAATGATTCTGTCACATTAATATAATCAATACGCCAACCTTTATTTTGTAATCTTACTGAAGGAAACCGTTGGCTCCACCAACTATAACGATGGGGTTCCGCATGAATTTCACGGAAGGTATCTACCCAGCTGCCTTCGAAAAATCTATCCATCCATTTCCGCTCCTCGGGTAAAAACCCAGAAGAATTCTTATTGCCTTTGGGATCGTGAATGTCTATTTCTTTGTGAGCAATATTGTAATCGCCGCATAAAACAAGGTTGGGATGTTTCTTCTTTAGTTTATTCAAATAAGTATAAAACTCATCGAGCCAGGCATATTTAAACGTCTGCCGCTCATCGCCCGAAGTTCCGGAAGGGAAGTAGGCATTAATAAGTCGAATATCGCCAAAATCTAATTGAATTACGCGTCCTTCATCATCACTAACAGCATGCCCCGTTCCGTATTCAACGTGGTCGGGCTTTATTTTAGTAAATACCGCCACCCCGCTGTATCCTTTCTTTTGCGCGCTAAACCAAAAGTCGTGATAACCCAATTCGGTAAACTGTTTATGATCCACATTATCTTTATTCGCTTTGGTTTCCTGCAGGCAAATGATGTCTGCGGGATTGGTTTTTAACCAATCAATTAATCCCTTGTTCATCGCGGCACGAATTCCGTTTACATTATAAGAGATGATTCGCATAGTATTATTCTTTAAATTGACCTGCAATTTAAAGAATAGATATGGAAGCTAAAGTTTCAAAAGATATTATTGAGCAGATCATTCCATCCAAACAGCATGTATACCTTGACGGGCCCAAGAGCCGGGGGTACGAATTAACTTTTGCCTGGCGGGTATTCATCCAATTTATTAAAGGGTTCCGTTCGCTGCATTTTGCAGGTCCCTGTATAACTGTGTTCGGGTCGGCGCGGTTTAAAGAGGATCATCCCTATTATGCAGCCGCCCGGCATTTTGGAAAACATATAGCACAGATGGGGTTTACTACCATGACTGGCGGAGGACCCGGAATTATGGAAGCCGCTAACCGCGGAGCATTTGAAAATGGGGGGGCTTCCATTGGTTGTAATATTCAGTTGCCTTATGAACAAAAGCCCAATCCTTATGTACATCGCTCGATCACCTTCGAATATTTTTTTGTGCGAAAGGTTTTGCTGATGAAATATTCTTATGCGTTTATTATTTTGCCGGGGGGCTTTGGCACGATGGATGAATTTTTTGAAACACTTACGCTTATCCAAACCAAAACCATCACCCAATTCCCGGTAGTATTGTATGGTAAAGAATATTACCGCGAGTTATGGGAATACATATCGTATATGGCAAGCCAGGGAATGATAAGTAGAGAAGATCTTTCGCTGGTATTATTAACAGATGATGTGGATGAGGCGATGCAGCATATACACAATTATGTCAGTAAGAATTACACAGTAAAACCGCGAAAAAAATTATGGTGGTTAATGGAAAAACGGTAAGGGTAGGAAATATTAAGTGAAGTATTATTAACGAAAAAGATATTGACAGACTAACTAAAATAATGATGCGTAAAATGGATGCTTCCTCTAATGATTGGGATACTGAAATTTGCTTTCAGAATCCTGGGTATGAATCTCCATAATATAACTTAAGATAAGCCTTTATAATTTCTGATGAATAGAATAATAGACAAACTCGAAAGAAGTTCATCATCGATGAATTAAGTTGATTTCTCCGCTTGCAGGAAATAAAATATTATCACACTCATCTTAGGAAATCGATTGCGTAATCCAATTGCTTGCAGAATGCAGCAAAGCACGGAATTGTTTTGTCTTAAGAAAAGGTTAATTCTCTAAAATCACATAGTTTCACATTTATTATTTTTATTAAACACACCGACATGAAAAAACAAATGCTGCTCTTAATGAGCATATGCATGCTTCTTTGCAACATGCTGTATGCTCAAAACAAGGAAATAACCGGAACGGTTACTGACTTGAAAGCCGGCACTCCTATACCAGGAGCTACGGTAAGAATTAAAGGAGGTGGCGCTACCACTACTAAAAGTGACGGTACTTTCATTATTAAGGCAAATAAAGCTGAAGTAATACTGGAAATTTCAAGCATTGGCTATTTGGAAAAAACAGTTACCGCCAGTAGCGGAGCTAATTTAACCATCCAGTTAGAAGTAGATACAAAGGCATTAAATGAGGTAGTGGTAACGGGGGTTGGTATCGCGACAAGCAAAAGAAAGCTGGCGATTTCTGTTGAATCGTTAACAGCTGAAAAACTGCCCCAGGGTGGAACAGCTTCCGTTGACCAGGCTTTAGTGGGAAAAATTGCCGGAGCACAAATAACCCCTATCAGCGGCGTTCCTGGATCCCAGGCGCGCATCTTATTGAGAGGTATTAATACGCTCCAGGGTAGCACCAATCCAATGATCTTGCTTGATGGAGTACAATTAGCGGCTACCGATATAAACTCCATTGATTTGAGCGGTATAGAAAGAATAGAAGTAATTCAAGGGGCCGGGGCAGCTACAATTTATGGCGCACAAGGAGCTAACGGGGTAATCCAGTTATTTTCTAAAAAAGGCAAAGCGGGTCAGCTTAATATTGATATCTCGTCAAGCATTGCTCAAAATACTTACCTGAATATTGGCGGCCTTGGTAAAGCGCAAACGCATGCTTTTAATACCAACACCAACAACGAAGTTATAGGAGGAAACGGTAACCCACTTACTTATAATCCCGCAACCGGCGTATTAAATGCCAATTTAATTTGGGATGCGTTGAACCCAAATAATGAAACCAAAAAACCTTACGACAAGAATTTAAAGTATTACGACCACTTTAAGCAATTTTTTGTTCCGGCCAATGTATATAACAATTCTGTAAGCATTTCGGGGGGAAAAGAAAAACTCGATTTTGCTATTTCTGCATCCAATAACAGGCAGGAAAGTAATTTCAAGAAAATGGGGTATAATGAGCGTTCAAATTTGATTTCCAATATTGGTTTTGAAGTGGCAAAAAATCTGAGGTTCCGTAGCATTACCCAGTTGGTATATACTAAAAATACGATTAATGGTGACCAGGGCCTCGTTTATCCCATTTTTAACTCTCGTCCTTTTGCTGATTATGATGCGCTTACTCCCGATGGGCATCACAGTGTTTATATTGGAAATGCTGCCGGAGTAAACGGAAATAACCCCAATTATACTAACGAGTATTCCAGTACATTGGATAACAAAGTGGATGTGGTACAAAGCTTTAACTTAAATTATAAATTTTCTAAGTTAGTTGAACTGGATGCAAAATACGGATTGAATTACCGGAATGAAGATTTTACCAAGAAGGTGCTGAATCAATCAAATGACCTAAGCTCTTTGGCAACAGACCATTGGGTGGCATATAATAACCCAGACAGAACAGGGGAGATCAGCGACTACCGCTACAAAACAATTTTTCAAAATTTTATCGGTACAGCAACCGTACGGTTCGATTTCCAAAGAGATTTTCACATAAACTTACCAATCATTGCAACTACCCAGGGTGCTTTTGATTATAGAAAAAATGTTTATAAAGAGTATGACTCGTATGCTTTAGGGGTACCAACTTATTCTCCTTTTACGGCCAGCCAGGCCACTACATTTAAAGTATTTACAGACTATACAGAGCCGTTTGTCACGTATGGGTATGTAGCCACCCAAAGATTTGATTATGCTGATATAGCTGGAATTTCCGGAGGTATAAGGAGTGACTATTCCTCTGCCTTTGGCCAGGGATCCAAACCATTTACCTTCCCCAGGGGAGATGCTTATGTCCGTCTTTCCGCTATGAATTTCTGGGCCGACAGTAAATTGCACAATGTAATTAATGAATTCAAATTAAGAGGTGCTTATGGGGAAGCAGGAATTCAACCTACGCCGTTTCAGCGGTATGTAACGTTAAGTACAAAAACGTATGGCAACAGTAATGCTTTCTATGTGAGTGCATCACAGCCTAATCCGAATTTGAACGTGGAAGTTTCCAAAGAATTGGAGATTGGAGCGGACATGTCCTTTAAGATATTCAAAGGAAGCTGGCTGAAAACTATAAATCTTTCTACGACCTATTGGGATAGAAGAACGGATAATGCCATTTGGAATCTTGATGCAGCTCCCTCCACTGGAACAGGTAACCTGGTAGATAATGTATTTGGGTTAAAGTCTCATGGATTGCAGGCATCTTTCAATGCTAACGTATTCACCTCAAAGAATCTCAGCTGGAACTTCACTACCAACTATGGAAAGCAGGTTTCAATCATTTCTTCTGTTAAAGGTCCGGAAGTAGTAATTATTTCAAGCGCCGGAAGCACCAACTATGTACTGAGAGCAGGTGAAAAGGTGGGTCAGATTTATGGTTTTCTTGGACTACACAGCGTAGACCAGGTTGATGCGAATGGAGATCCTTATATTGCTAAGGCCGACCAGGTTAACTATACATTAGCCAGTAACGGTTGGGTAGTTAATAAAACTACCAGGCAACCTTATTTCACCCCCAATCAATATACTTTTGGCGACCCGAACCCTAAGTTCAATATGGCCTTTATTAATGAATTTGCTTATAAAGATTTCCTAACCTTTTCTTTCCAGGTTGATTGGATTTATGGCGCTCATATTTATAATCAGACCAAAGAGTGGATGTATAGAGATGGTATTAATAAAGATTACGAAAAGCCTATTACTATTGATGGGGTTACCGGTGCATGGACGGCATTTTATCGCGGTGTGTATGCGCAAATTTCCAGGAATGGTACTAAAAACTATTTCTATGAAGATGGTTCGTTTGTAAGACTTCGTAACGTGGCTGTAGCCTTTGACGTAGCGAAAATAACAAGTATTAAACCCTTCAAAAGGCTTCAACTGGTATTGTCAGGCAGAAATCTGATAACCATAACCAAATACACTGGTATGGATCCGGAGATGAGTTCAGGTGCAACTAACTCCCCATGGGATAGAGGTACCGATCACAGCACGCTGCCTAATTTCAAAACTTACCAGGCGGGTATTAATATTGGATTTTAAAACTCTAAAGCTATTAATGTATGAAAAAATATAAATTATTATTCTTCACCGTTGCTCTTTCAGGATTAATTTTTTCCTGTAAAAAACAATTGGATGTTAAGAATCCCAATCAGCCTACACCCGAAAGTGCTAAAACGGAATCAGGAATCATAGCACTTGCCCAGGGTGGAATTTATTTTAACGGGTTAGGATCCGGCAGTTTAAAATATGGCGGATTCAACGGAAGTTTTTGGAATGATCCCGTTAGTTATCATGACCTGATGGGTGATGTAATTGGGGTAGAAGCCGCGAACCAATACATTAACCAATGGAGTTGTCCGGACTGGGTTATAATTGACAATGGAACGAAAATCCTTGATCCTAATTCACCCAACAAGCAGATACTCACATTAAGGGCAATTAACAGAAATGCCAATGCAAGCGATAATCCAGTTTATTACGAGTGGGGGTACATGTATGCCTTAATTGGTAGTTGCAACAACCTTTTGTCTCTTGTAGATGATATAAAATTTAGCGGAGACGAAGCCACCAAAAAGAATACTATTAAAGCCTGGGCTTACTGGTGGAAGGGGTATGCTTATTCACGAATTGGTTCTTTTTATTATGCAGGAATTATTAATGATAATCCAAGCGGAACCAATGGCAATTATGTTACGAAAGAAAAAATTATTGAAGAAGCCACCGCGAATTTTGATAAATGTGTTACGGCTCTAAATGCAGCAACCAATACAGGAGATTATCAAACGGTACTCGGAAAAATAATTCCTGATTTCTTCCAGGTTGGCCTGGGCAAGGTTCCTTCGGTGGCAGAATGGAAAAGAAACATTAATTCGTTGAAAGCTCGTAACATACTCGTTAATACACCTACTGCTACCATGAGTGCAGCACAATGGACAAGTATTAACACCTTAACTTCTGATGGAATAAAACTGGGCGACAATGTATTCACTGGACGCTCTAATACCAGCGCAGATTTTATGTCTCCCAGTTTTGGCAATACGGCAGCACTCTCTGTAGGTTCAGAACCAGGTTACCGGATTAGTGAAAGGCTAATAAATGATTTTAAGCCAGGAGATAAAAGATTGAGCAATAATTTTGTAAAAAAGCCTTCTCCCTGGGTTGGAAATACTGACAGGGGAAATGTATTTAATACTAGTTGGGATTTACTCGATGGGGGTAATGGACAGCCCGGTGTGGCTGTTTTTGGAAACCGAGCTGTAGGTGAATATGAACTCTATATTGCCTGCAGCTACGAAGAAAATCAACTCATGCTGGCAGAATCGAAAATTTATGGCGGTGATATTAATGGAGGATTAGCCTTACTTGACGGAGTAAGATCTTATCAAGGTGCGGGCTTAGCTGCAGTAAGTGGTACCGGCTTAACTCTTGCACAAGCAAAAGAAGAATTAAGAAAAGAAAGAAGGGTGTCTCTTGTATTCAGGGCCCTTTCTTTCTATGATGCACGCCGTTGGGGTGTAATTAATGATGTATCAGCTGGCGGAGGAAGAACGGGAGTTACTGTTCTTTCACCTACCGGACCTAATGGTTCAATAGTAGTTAATACCAATGCAACAATTAATTATAATTACCTTGATTATTGGGATGTACCGGATAATGAATTGGTGTATAACCCTCCTGCCCCAGGCAGCGCCGCAGTTAAGAATCCAAAACAATAAGTTGATTATAAGAAGAGGCCTGGCAAAAGGCCTCTTCTTAATTTAGGCAGCTATGAAAATCATAATTTCTCTTTTGCTTATAGGAGTTAACTTTTATTCTTACTCCCAAAACCAGGTTGTAAGAACATTAGACCACAGGGGAACTGGGTGGATGAATGATCTTATAATGTCAGATTATAATGGACGACCATTTAAATTATATTATGAGGGCGTGGAGGGATCGCCGTTTATGTTTGACGAGTGGAAATTGGCAGATATTACCCTGAGTAGGGGTAAGAAATTTGAAAAAATAAAGGCCCGGGTGGATTTATGCAGCCAGGAAGCACATTTTATAACCAGGAACAATGTTGAAATAGTAACTCCCAATGGATTGGTTACAAAAATAGTGCTATTTGATTCCACAACAGCTGGAATGGATAGCTTCACCTTAAAAACTGGGTTTCCGGCAATCGACAATCAAAATGAAAATAATTTTTACGAACTCCTATCGGATGGACGGGCTCAATTAGTAAAGTCAATCAGGAAAAAGATAGTGGAAAAGAAAAATGATGTTTCTGGCCAGGTAGAAAAAGAATTTGATTCCTATGAAAATTATTATGTTTTTAATAAGGGAGTGATAAAAAAGATAAAAAGAGATAGGGCCTCTGTGCTGGATTTATTAAATGACCAACAAGAAAAAATAGAAGAATTTATAAAAAGTAATAATATTAACCTAAAAAGAACAGACAGCCTGATAAGGCTATTTGATTATTATAATTCTCTTAAATAGAAACGAAAAACTTTTAGCAAATAAAAATCCAAAATATAGAATCACGAGTGAAAATAGAATTCTTTTTATCCTGGCTTGTATTCCTTTTTGTAGGGTTTGTGTTTCGAATTTACCTGAACGAAATCAACTCCACTTCAAATATCAACGTGCTATTAGGTCCAATCATTGCGCCGGCCTGCCTGTCTCCATACCCTAATTGTGAAGGGATATAAAAACGCCATTTACTTCCCGCCGGCATGAGTTGCAATCCTTCCACCCAACCTTTAATTACCGCATTCAGGGGAAAGCTGGCGGGTTGCCCTCTTTTTACCGAACTATCAAACACTTCTCCGGTAATTAAGGTGCCATGATAATGGCAGGTTACCGTATTGCGCAAAGATGGTTTTTCACCCGTACCAGTTAAGAGGATCTCGTATTGTAATCCACTGGGCAAGGTTACTACACCCTCTTTCTTTTCATTGATGGCTAAAAAAGCCTCACCGGCTTTTAAATTAGCGGTTGCTTTTTCGTCTTTCATTTTTTTAATTTATCTGCTACTGACACAGTATTTTAATTGAATTAGTTGAAATTTCTCAACTTAATAATAAAATGTCCTTTGAACTTATTTATTGCCACAGATTTCCTGGTTGTTCATAGAAAAAGAATCGTCTCAATTTAATCTGTGATCTAAAAAAAATAACTAAGACAAGACCAAATTAGTCTAAAATGGGTCTCAACCACCTCGTCATTTCCTCTTTGCTCATTCCCTTGCGCCGGGCATAATCATTCAATTGATCTTCTTGTATCTTACCCACTCCAAAATACTGGCTCTGCGGATGACTGAAATACCACCCACAAACAGAGGAAGCAGGATACATGGCTAAGGATTCTGTAAGATGAATGCCGGTGGCTTCTTCGCCCCCTAATAGCTCAAAGAGTTTATATTTTTCGGTATGATCCGGACAGGCCGGATAACCTGGTGCAGGGCGAATACCCTTATATTGTTCTTTAATCAATTGTTCGTTTGTGAGTGTTTCATTTTTGTCGTACCCCCAAAATTCTTTTCTGACTCGTTGGTGCATACATTCAGCAAATGCTTCTGCGAAACGATCGCCCAGTGCCTGCAACATAATCTTATTATAATCGTCGTAGGCGGCTTCAAATCTTTTAATGTGCGGTTCAATACCTTTAATGGTAACGGAGAAGGCGCCAATGAAGTCGGCCCCCTGTCCCCCGAAGGGGGAACTCAAATCTGAATTTTCCTTAATACTCTTTTGACTCTTTAAAATCGAAGAGATGGTTGATAATACTGTTTCTGTGTTATTAAGCACTTGCAGATTAGTAAACCGGATTACTTTAAATCCTTTTAAATCTAACCATTCGGTGCGTTCTTCATCCGATACTTTATTACCCGGCAATTGATGAATTAGTCCATCAATTTCAATAATCAATCTTTTGTCAAGGCAAACAAAGTCTGTAATAAAATTTCCAATGATATGCTGTCTTCTGAACTTATATTCTTCTAATTTTTTTGTTTTAAGAAGCTCCCATAACACTTGCTCCGCTTCGGTAGGTTTTGACCGATGTTTAAGGGCATACTCTTTTAATAAAGGATATATAACAGGGTCTGCCCAATGATAACCGGGTTCTTTCTCCACTTCCCCCCGGGAAGGGGCTTTAACAGCATCTTGTATTGTTTGAGAGGTATGTCGGGATGGGCTTGGTTTTATGAAATCTGCGAGACTGAGATTCGGTTGGTCCGCTACTTTTTTAATTTGTTGGCGGAGTGTTTCAAGATAGATTTTCCCTGTTGCTGTTTTTACTTCGATGATGTCAGGTGCAATGGTGCCTGCTTCCCAAAATCCGATAACACCCTGGGCGGTCAGCCATTTTTCATTTACAATTTTATCGAGCAAGGAATTTGCATCGTTGTACAACTTAGTAGCTTCTATCCCTACTTTTGAATCGGTAAGTATTTCAGGAAAATTTCCATGAAGCTCCCAGGAGATAAAGAAAGGTTTCCAGTCGATATATTTACGAAGTTCCGACAGATCGTATTCCAGGAAAATCTTAGTGCCGGTAAAAGTTGGCACCACGGGTGTATAATTTTTCCAGTCAATTTTTACCCGGTTATTCTTTGCATCGGTATAGGATAAATATGCTTTTGTTACTTTCTTATTTTCAAAATCACTCTTCAGTTTTATATATTCCTCTTTTGTTTTGGCAAGAAACCCTTCTTTTTGTTCGTTCAATAAGGAACCAGCTACCGTAACGCTGCGGCTTGCGTCTAATACATGCACTACCCCCTCGTCGTATTGTGGAGCTATTTTTACCGCCGTATGCATCCGCGAGGTAGTAGCGCCACCAATCAATAAGGGTTGTTTCATGCCACGCCGTTTCATTTCGTGGGCTACGTTTACCATTTCATCCAGGGAGGGCGTGATAAGGCCACTTAAACCGATGATATCTGCTTTTTCTCTTTCGGCAGTATCTAATATTTTATCGGTGGGTACCATTACACCAAGGTCTACAATATCGTATCCATTACAACCCAATACTACACCTACAATATTTTTACCAATATCATGTACATCTCCTTTTACCGTAGCTAATAAAATTTTTGCAGCCCCAGCGCCCTCTTCATTCACAGTACCTGCTTTCAGATGGGCCTGTCTGCGTAATTCTTTTTCGGCTTCTATATAAGGAGTGAGTACGGCTACCGATTTTTTCATTACCCGGGCACTCTTTACCACCTGGGGCAAAAACATTTTTCCGGAACCAAATAAATCTCCCACCACATTCATGCCTGCCATTAGCGGGCCCTCAATAACATCTAACGGCTTGGGATATTTTTGACGTGCTTCCTCTGTATCGGCATCTATATAATCGGTAATGCCATTTACTAAAGAATGTTTTAACCGTTCTTCCACACTGGTACCCCGCCATGCTTCATCTTTTACCGTTACTTTTCCTTTTGCTCTTACGGTTTCAGCAAAAGCAATCAGTTTTTCGGTAGCCTCGTTGTTGGTATTATTGCGGTTTAAAATAACGTCTTCGCAGAGTTCCCGCAATTGGGGTTCTATTTCATCATACACCACCAACAGGCCGGCATTTACAATGCCCATGTTCATACCTGCTTTGATGGCATAGTATAGAAATACGGAGTGCATGGCTTCCCGAACAGACTCGTTGCCACGGAAAGAGAAAGAAAGATTGCTTACGCCACCACTGATACCGGCGAGGGGCATTAATTGCTTTATTCTCCTGGTGGCATTAATAAAGTCAACCCCATAATTATTATGCTCTTCCAGCCCGGTGGCAACGGCAAATATATTGGGGTCGAAAATAATATCTTGTCCATCGAAACCTACCTGTTCGGTAAGTATTTTATAAGCCCGGTGACAAATTTCTACTTTGCGATCTTCGGTATCCGCCTGTCCTTTTTCATCGAAGGCCATTACAATAACGGATGCGCCGTAACTCATGCAAATGATTGCCTGCTCAATGAATTTAGACTCTCCCTCTTTCATCGAGATGGAGTTTACAATTGATTTCCCCTGTACGCATTTTAATCCTGCTTCAATAATTCCAAATTTGGAGCTGTCGATCATTACCGGAATTTTGGCAATATCCGGCTCACTTTGTAAAAGGTTAATGAAAGTAGTCATGGCCTGTACTCCATCCAGCAACGCATCATCCATGTTTACATCAATTACCTGCGCACCGCTTTCCACCTGTTGCCGGGCTACGCTCAATGCCTCTTCGTATTTATTTTCTTTGATAAGACGCGCAAATTTTTTAGAGCCGGTTACGTTGGTGCGCTCACCAATGTTTACAAAATTTGTTTCGGGACGAACAACCAATGGTTCTAATCCTGATATGCGCAAAAAGGGTTTAATATGTAAGGGTTCGCTCATGATAATTATACTAATTCCCTGTCAACTACGGGTAATGAACGCGGAGTAATTTCCTTAACGTGGTCTGCAATATGTTTTATATGATCTGGGGTGGTGCCGCAACATCCTCCCACTATATTTACAAATCCTTCTTTAGCCCAGTCTTCCAAATAATGACCTGTATCCTCCGGGTTTTCGTCGTATTCTCCCATGGCATTGGGCAGGCCCGCGTTTGGATAGGCCGAAACATAACAACTGGCTAAATGCGATAGTTCCGCAATATGGGGCCTCATTTCTTTGGCGCCTAATGCACAGTTTAATCCAACACTTAATGGTTTTGCATGCATGATGGAAGTATAAAAAGCCTCGAGCGTTTGCCCGCTCAAAGTTCTTCCGGAAGCATCGGTAATAGTACCACTTATCATTATTTCTTTTTTCGCCGCGTCTGGATGTTGACGGAAGAATTTTTTGATGGCGAATATTGCGCCTTTCGCATTCAGCGTATCGAAAATGGTTTCTATCAGTAGTATATCTACTCCTCCGTCTACCAACCCTTTTACCTGTTCGTAATAAGCAGCTACTACTTCATCAAACGTAACGGCCCGGTAACCGGGATTGTTTACATCAGGGGAAAGCGATAAGGTTTTGTTTAGCGGCCCGATGGCTCCGGCTACCCACGCATGCTTGCCTGATTGCCGGATGGCCTCGCGAGCGCATTGGGCGGCTGCCACGTTTAATTCATAGGCCAATGACTGCATTTCATAATCGGCCATAGCAATAGAAGTACTGCTGAAGGTATTTGTTTCGATAATATCAGCCCCTGCATCCAGGTATTGTTTATGTATTTCGGTGATGATATGCGGTTGGGTAAGGCATAATAAATCATTGTTGCCTTTTACATCGAGGTGCCAGTCTTTAAACCGTTCGCCCCGGTAATCGGCTTCAGAAAGTTTATAGCGCTGAATCATGGTTCCCATAGCGCCATCGATGATGATAATACGTTTTTCGAGTTCTTTACGAATGTCCATAGTTAAAGCTTTTTATCATTGTGCTGCTCTTTAGGAATCTTCCCGCCAAGACACGAAGACACAAAGCATTACACTTAGTGACCCTGGTGGTCTTAATGGGAGTCTTATTACTGGAACTATAAACGTTGGAAAACCGGTGAGGGAGTTTCGTGGCGTTTATTAGTTCAAATTTTTACCCATTGTATTACTCCGGGTCAGGCCGAACAATAAACAAATCCGCCTGCGGTTAGTTGGCAAAGCTATAATAACTATTTATAATTAGCAAGGGGTAAAACTCAGCGATTGGAGACATAACTTTCAACCGGCATCCGGTTCTGGAGGCTTCTGCCGAGGGTGAGTTCATCTGCATATTCCAGTTCACCGCCAAAGGCAATGCCCCGGGCAATAGTGGTAATCCGTATGGGGGCTCCGGCCAGCTTTTTTTGTATATAATATATGGTAGTATCTCCCTGGATGTTCGGGTTTAGAGCAAATATTAATTCTTCCGTTTTTTCCTTTTGAATACGATGCAGCAACGGTTCAATAGCAAGCTGATCGGGGCCGATACCATCTAATGGGGAAATAATACCCCCTAATACATGATACGTTCCGCTGAATTGCTGGGTACTCTCAATGGCAATAACATCCCGTATATTTTCCACTACACAAATAATATCCTGGTGACGCATGCTATTGGCGCAGATGGAACAGATATCGGCATCGGCCACATTGAAACAACGCTGACAAAACTTGATTTCCTTGCGCATACGGATTACGGCCTCGCCCAGGTTCTCCACTTTTTCCGGATCTGTTTTCAATAAATGCAACACCAGCCGTAAAGCCGTTTTCTTACCAATACCCGGCAGTTTGCCAAATTCGTTAACTGCATTTTCCAGTAAAGAGGAAGAGAATTGCATAAGACAAAGATAGGTGACAAGTTTTAAGTTTGTGGTTGGTTGTTTATAGAATCCTAAAAAACGGAGAAGTTTCCGGGAAGGCATAACGATAAACTCAAAATCGGTCTACCAGCAGAACGGTTACAAACCACAAACTGTAAACTATAAAGTAATATCCACCTCATTGTCCCAGTTTGCTTTTATAGTTAGCCGGCGCGGTATGGTAATTACTTTTTCCGGTTGGCGACGGGTTCCAAAGAACTGGCCCGCATCCCATTTACCATTCTTATTCTCATCGTATAAAATGCGTAAATCATATTCGCCGGGAGAAAAGAGTTTCGCAAAATATTCACGCGAAGTAAAAACATAAGAAAGCTTCACTTCTTCGTTTTGTACAAACTGGAGTACCGGGTTTTTTGAGAGATCGAGGTTAATGAAGCGCAAACGCACCAAACCGTAAGCACCTTGTTTCTTAGTACGAAAAAAAAGCGTATCGTTCTTATTTAGTTTACGGCCCGCGGTATCCGACGCAAAGTCTTTATCTACTATTAACGCGTAGCCGGTATTTTCCATCCAGGCATATTGCAAAGTAAGCTTGCTGTTATTCGTGTCGCGTACGATCCGGTAATTGGAAATGGGATTCAGTTTGTCATCGGTGAATATAATTTTCGAAGAATCAAATTCTTTCAACGGAGCTATTCTAAAATATACTTCCAGTTGTTTCAGCAGATCCATTTCCCCATTATCCAGGTTGGTTTCAAGTCGAAGGCGTTTATCCGCGGCGGCCCCTCCCCGGGCACCTGGTATCCGGACGGTGGGTGCAGTACCTGTTCGCTTCACTTCTTCTTTTTCTGTATAAGCAAAGAGTGTGATAGGCCTGGTCGAATCGCTCACAACTACTACGCTATCGGCAAAAGCAAATAATTGACTTTTGGATATATACCGTTTAGAACCCCCTTCATCTTTGAATGCGTATAAATAGAAACTGCCAGCAGGCAAATTCCGAAAATTAAAATTCCCATCCTTATCCAAGCGGGTAATGTACCGGGGCCGTTCTTTATAAACTGTCGAATCATCTCCCTTCTTATACAGCACGGCAATAAGGGTGCTGTCGGATTTACCACTTTCGGCCAAAATCACTTTGCCGGACAGTTGCAACAGGTCGATAGTATTTCCGGTTGAAAAAGAATAACTGAAATTGCGGAGCACATTGTTTTCATTTACATCTTTAATGGCGTTACCGAAATTATAAGTATAGGTGGTATTGGGTTCAAGCGTATCTTTTATGGTAACGGTTACCATGCGTAATTTTGATTCTACCAGAGGATTGATTTTTGGCATAGGCGATACCAGCAAGTTTTCGCTCACATTATCCAACTGAACAAATTCATTAAATTCTAAAATGATTTTTTTTCCTGCAAAATTTTTGGAAGAATCCGCCGGTCGGGCGATAATCAATGCGGGGGGTATCGAATCCCTTGGTCCTCCTACAGGTGGTATAATATTCGCGCAACCGGTTTGTATAACTAACTGGGGAAGTAAGAAAAGCATCAGCAGAACCGGGAACACTATTTTTATTGGCACATTCTTTTGCATAGAAGAACCGCAAACTTAATGGGTTTGAGAGGAAAAACAGGGCTTTATTTCTTAATAATCCATTAAAGATATTAATCGGCATTTTCTTCTTCTTCCATTAGTTCATGGAGGGCAATGGCCAGGTTATTAGTTTTTACAAAATTGCACCAGTGGCAATCAGCCTTGCCACAACCGGTATAAAATTCCCGGTTTTGTATCTTTTGCCAGGTAGTTTTTATCTGTTCCGTAACCGTAGCAATGTCTGGGGTCGTGATCAGTAATTTTTCCTTCCGGTAGTTCTTCTTTTTATCGGGTTCAATAAAATCAAACTCGGTACTGACAGCGTTCCAGTCTTTTTGCCCGTTATTATCCACAAGGATTTTATAAAATACTGCCTGCCGCCAGTAGTCGCCTCCGTTGGGTTCTTTATCGTTGGGTCCTTTTAGTTTGGAGATGGCTTTATCCGGATCGCCGGTTTTATAATCTACTACATTAACGGACTTACCATCGAATTCCAGTTTGTCGAGCTTACCTTTTATAGGTACTCCCTGAATTTCCACGTTTCGGATTGTGCGTTCAATGGCTACTATTTTATTGAAGCTATTAATATTCTTATCATAATAGTTTTTCAATACTTCCTGGCCATATTCCAGGCGGCGTTCAAATTGTTCTTTGGTAAAACTTTCGCGGTGCCGGTGCATGTACCATTCAAAATCGGCAATAAACTGTTGCTTGGAATGAAAATCGTTTATTTTGTTTTCCTGTAATTTGCGAAATAGTTGTTCTAAGGCAAAGTGAACCGAAGAACCAAATTCAGTAGCTTCATTTTTTGGGGAAGGAATACGAACCAGGGTTTTAAAATAGAATTCGAGCGGGCATTTCAAATAATTATTGAGGGCAGTAACGTTCATCACAAATTTTTCCAGTAACCGGCTTACAAAATCTTCTTCAAGCTTTTCAATTTCCGGAGCGGTTTCGCCAAATTGTAATGCCGCAAATAATGATAAGTCTTCCTGGCTTATGGTAACCGGTGTAGTGGTAAGGAGAGGATGCTGATCCTGTATCTCGGCTATAAACATTGATGGCTCCAGTTCTTTACCATCATTTTTGAACCGGCTGTAGGAAATAAAAAGAAATTGTTCAGCCCTCGTAATGGCTACATAAAACAAGCGGCGGAGCTCCTCTTCATCTTTATGCCTGGGTTGCGAGGAAAACATAGTATCAGGCAAAGTATATCCGTTGGCTGGTTTTCTTTTCTTTTCCCAAAATGCCGCATTGCAGCCTGTCAGGAAAACATATTCAAACTCCAGGCCCTTGGAGCCATGCCCGGTGAGCAGGTTTACTCCTTTTTCACTTCCGCTTACCTGTACAAGGGGCAATGATATTGCTTCTTTCTCCATCAGTTCAATTATGCTTACCAACTCCTGCAGATCCATAACCGGGTTGCGGTGCGTTTCTTCCTTGACAAAATCAAAAAGGGCGGTTAACACTTGCAGCTGCGTGTGCTTATCGTCACTTTCCATCATGTGTTTGAGAATACCGGCTTCTCGAATGATGTTCTCAAATAACTGTTGAAGCGTAACATTGGGCACCTCCGCGATCAGTTGTTCCAAAATGGCTGATGCTTTTTTCATATGTTCGTTCAATCCCTGCGAAAAAAGATCTTTGGGAGGAGCGATGGCTTTTTCATACAGCAAGCGTCTCAATGATGTTTTGCCTTCCCCGAATTGTTTTTCGGCTACTTCCACACTTAGTTTGGCAATTTCGATCGGGGGAATATTGAGCCAGTTGAAATGCAGGATTTCAAAAAGCATTTCATCGCCTCCATAAGCCACATCATGTTCAGCCGCGAGATATTTAAGTAATAGTATAATTTTTTCCGCAAGCGGAATTTGCAGGATATTCTGATGTCGTTTAATGTACACCGGGATATTCAGGAGTTTGAAATAGCGGGCAAGCTCTTCGCCATATTTGTTTTCTTTATAAATAATACCAATTCTTCCGGGGAGTATGTTTTGTTTTTGTACCAGTTGCTGCACCCGCTGTGCAATGTCCACCATTTCCTGTTGCTGCGTTTCATATTGATGGATAATCGGGGGGTGGGTTAATTGGCTGATGCGCTGGTTGGAAGCAATAAGTTCTTTAGTAAGATTTAATGCTGGATTTGTTTTAATCAACCGCTCTTTGTTTTGCTCGATAAGTGATTTGGATATATCAAGGATTGGCTGAACGGAGCGGTAGTTTCTTTCCAATACTATTACCAGAAGGTTGGAATAATTCTTCATGAACGCTTCCATGTTCTCCACGTTAGCTCCCTGGAACCGGTATATACTCTGGTCATCATCGCCCACCACAAAAACATTCGGTGAATCCCAGTAATTGATGAGCAGTTCTACAATTTTATTTTGTGTTCCGCTGGTATCCTGGTATTCATCCACCAAAAAATACTGAAATCGTTCCTGGTAACCGGCCAGCAGGTTTTTATTTTGTTCAAAAGCGGTGATCACCCAGTTTATCATATCATCATAATCGTACCGGTTTCGTTGGCGCATTAATTGCTGAAAGCGGTCGAATTCGTTTACGGCAGCCCGTAACTTTTCCATCTTTTCTTTCTGTTCCTCTATCTTTTCCTTCTTTATATCACCTGCTTTGAATTCTTTAAATTTCTTTTTATATATAAATTCATCGCGGGTGGGTAAGTCGTTCAGGTATTCATCAATCTTTTGGTTAATAAAAGCAGGCCTCCATCCTTCTTTTTTCATATTGCTAAACAACGACTGAAGATTGTTGATTTCGTAATACACATCACCGCGGTATCTTTTCAGCGGATGATTTTTGGGGAAAGAATCGATCAACTCTTTAAATAGTTCTATCCGTTCGAGATCAGAAATAGGATCGAGGGCTGTTTTTTCAAATAAGGAAAGATTTTCCTGGATCACTTCGTTGCAAAATGCGTGAAAGGTATAGAGGTGTACCTTGTACGCATCGGGGCCGATAAATTGCAGTAACCGCTTGCGCATGGCTACTACTCCGGCATCGGTATAAGTAAGGCAAAGAATATTTTCAGGGGCGGCATCGGTATCCAATAATATTTTTCCGATTCGGCTGGCGAGTATCTGGGTTTTGCCGGTGCCTGGTCCGGCAATCACCATTACTGGCCCTTCGATAGTATCTACCGCTTTCCTTTGTTGTGCATTCAACTTTTCGTATTCCTGCAAGAATTTTTGCGTCAGTTTTTCCCGGTTATAGCTCATGAATCAAAGATAGGAATTCACTCAGCGTTAGTATGATTCTGGCTGAATAGGAAGGTGAAGGCTCTGGTAATTCCGTTAAGGGGAAATACATACACCCTGATAATTAATATCTTAAAGAAAAATCAAAAAGAAATGTTTAAGGAAGGGAAAAATTCTTTTTTTGGGAATAAATAATAAAAAACTGCGTTATAGGGAGAGCGAATCCAATCTCCATGAAGAATATTAACAACCTGAAGATTTTTATATTGGAAGATGATGTTATGTATGGATCTATACTCCAGCATTATCTTTCGCTTAACCCTGATTTTGAAGTTAAGCGGTTTGAGAATTCGAAGGATTTCTTCAGCCGCCTCCATGAGCAACCCGATGTAGTAACGCTTGATTATTCAATGCCCGATATGGATGGTAGTGAAGTATTGAAGCGTATTAAAGAGATGCATCCAACTATACAGGTCATTATTATTTCAGGACAGGAAGACGTCGGTACGGCCATCGACCTGCTTAAGAATGGCGCGTTTGATTATATAGTAAAAGACGATGATACCAAGGACCGTATCTGGAACTCGCTGATGCATCTGAATGAGATCAACGGGTTAAAGAAACAGGTGGAACACCTGAAAGAGCAGGTAGGTAAGAAATATGATTTTTCTAAATTTCTGATAGGCAAAAGCGAACCGATTGAAAAAGTTTTTGCCCTGATCGAGAAAGCATCCAAAAGTAATATTACTGTTTCGATAGCGGGTGAAACGGGTACAGGAAAAGAAATGGTGGCTAAAGCCATTCATTATAATTCGGACCGGCATAATAAACCTTTTGTTGCGGTGAACGTTGCCGCTATCCCCCGCGACCTGATTGAAAGTGAATTATTCGGTCATGAAAAAGGCGCATTTACTGGTGCCGCTACCCGCCGTATTGGAAAATTTGAAGAAGCATCGAATGGTACGTTATTCTTAGATGAAATTGGCGAGCTGGATATCAACCTCCAGGCAAAACTTTTACGGGTGTTACAGGAGAGAGAGATTATTCGAATAGGCGGGAATGAAGTAGTGCCCATAAATGTTCGCATCATTGTAGCTACGCATCGTAATCTTCCGGAAGAAGTGCAGAATAAAACATTTCGCGAAGACCTTTATTATCGATTGATGGGATTACCCATACACCTGCCACCGCTTCGTGAAAGAGGCAGCGACATTATTGTATTAGCCAAATATTTTGTGGACGGTTTCTGCAAGGATAATGGATCGGAAAAAAAAGTACTATCGCCCGAAGCGCAGCAGAAATTACTGAGTTATCCGTTTCCCGGTAATGTGCGGGAATTGCGATCAGTAATGGAGCTATCGGTAGTCATGAGTGACGGCGATACTATTATGCCGGGACATATTTCGGTGAATACTGGGACCTCCTTAAATAACCTGATGAGTTATGAAAAAACATTGAAAGAATATGAAACGCAGATCATTCAGCATTTTCTGGATAAGTATAATAAAGATGTTTTACTGGTAGCTAAGAAACTGGATGTCGGCAAGTCTACCATTTATCGTATGATTCAAGCCGGAGAACTTAACACAAAATAATTACCATGGAAGCAAATGATAAATTATATGATCTCAGCATGATCGAAACTATTTCGGGAGGAGACCAGGGTTTTATTAAGAATATGGTGCAATTGTTTATTGATACTATGCCCCAGAATTTAAAAGACCTGCAGGACACGTTGAAACAGGAAAACTGGGAAATGGTAGGGAAACATGCGCATAAAATGAAATCGACCATCGATTCCATGGGTATTACTTCATTGAAAGATGACATACGGGCGGTAGAAGCTGGAGGGAAGTCCAAAACCAACCTGGAAAATTTACCTGCTTTAATAGTGAAGATATCCAACACATTGGATAATTGCATTACGCAAATAAAAAATGATCACGGATTGTAAACTTATTGGGGATAGATTGGTTATAATAGCGAACTATCAATAAGATTATTATGGCCGTTCATTCATTTAAAACAGTGCAGTTGATACCGGTTAGGCTGGAAGAGGCGTGGGATTTCTTTTCGAGCCCCTCTAATTTACAGGTCATAACTCCTCCGAACATGGACTTTCGTATTATTTCAAAATACCAGGGTACTAAAATGTATCCGGGGCAGGTGATCGAATATACCGTAAAGCCTTTGCTGAATATTCCGATGTATTGGATGACGGAAATTACTCATGTGCAACCACAGGAATTTTTTGTAGACGAACAACGTTTCGGGCCCTATAGCATGTGGCACCACCAGCATCATTTTAAGGAAGTAGCAGGCGGAGTTGAAATGACGGATATTGTTCATTATAAAATACCCGGCTGGTGGATAGGCGATGTTATGAACACGTTATACGTAAAGAAACAGCTAAATAAAATTTTTGATTACCGGCATAAGAAAGTGGAGGAGTTGTTTGGGAAGATTTTACCGCAGAGACCATGAGGAAAGGAGTTTTCGCTGGTGAGTTACTAGCACTGACCCTGGGCTCTCCATTCTCTGAAGTAAAAATATTTTCGGAGTTTATGGGTTGAAATTATCTCCCTTATCCTGGAATACGCGTAATATACTTTTCAACTTCTTTAATCTGCTTAATTATTTCGGGGTTGGTTGGTTTCAATGCTTTACTCTTACGGAAGAATTCTTTGGCGGCACGAAACTCTCTTTTATTCATCATAATATTACACATCTGCAGGTAGGCGGCGGCCTCATTATCTTTATCGGGCAATCCTTCCCGGATCGACTGGCGGATATAACTTTCGGCTTGTTTTAAATTGCCACGCTGCATCGATATCATCCCCATTTGCAGCAGACTGGCCCCTTTTACTTCCTTCATAGGTGATCCAAGGTCCAGCCCTTTTTGCATCATTTTTTCGGCTCCGTCATAATCCTGTTTCATCATGGCCAGCTGTCCTTTCACTGTATAATAGGCGGAGCGGACCGGTTTATAAAGCAGGGTAGGATATTTTATTGAATTCAATACTTTTTCGGCCCCTTCCATATTACCCGTTTCGAGATGCTCTTGTATCAACCGCAAAGGGCCGATAAAGAAATGCCCTGCTATTAAAATAAGGCCTATAAAATAGGCTGGAAAGGCGGGCCAGAAACTCGCAAATATATTGGTGATGATTCCAATACCTATCAGTATAAAACCCAGTGCCAGCCGGTACCGTATAAGAAGATTGTAAAATTTCATTCAATAATTTTTTATAACTCAGTGTTCGGGTCTAAAACAAAATCGGCCACAATATTAAGGTATTTTGGACGGTTGAGACCGGCTTTGCATTATAGGGAAGATTAATGGAGCAATTGGCTGGAGCAGAAGACCGTATAGTCGAGCCAACTGATTGCCTGATTAATAGTTGCCGCTTAGATTCCTAAAAAAGACAGGTTTTGCTGTGATTCCTGAACTTTTGGTGGGTCCGCAATCCATAATCCTTGCTAATTGAGATTGTAATAATGAATTCAAAAATATTTTAGCAGTTGAATCGTTATTGATCAGATATATCCTGTAAAACCTAAATCCAAAATCCATGAAGCAGGCTTCTATTGTATTCATATGCCTGATCGTAGGTTTGTTGAATACAAACGCTCAATTACGAATAGCTATTTCGGGAGGCCCGCAGCTTGCATCGGTGCCCGGCAATTACAGTCCGGGATGGGATACCATTTCCTATCAATTCAGTAACAGACAGGGTTGGCGCGCAGGGGTGTTGACCGATATCCATTTTTCACCCAGCTCAATATTCTATTTGCAGTCGGGTATGTTTTATTCCAACAAGGGAAGAAATCTATCTGCCAAATTCGATACCGCAACAGGAAATTTGTCTCATGTTAACGGAGTTCAATACCTGAACTATTTTGAATTTCCATTAAATATCGTATTGAAGCTAAACTTAGGAAGGAAAGCCAAGATTATGTTTGGAGGCGGCCCCTATGCGGCCTATTTATTTAGTGGCAGGGAACGCAGAGAATTTCACAATAAAAATGGTTCTGTACAGACCTTTGAGAATACCGATTTAAAAATAAGTACCTCAACGGTTCAGTACAATAATATGGATTATGGATTAAACGGCCTGTTCGGTTTTGAATTTGGCCGATTGATAATATCTGGTCATTACAGCCAGGGGTTTAAAGATTTTTACAAGCCTTCCACAATACAAGGGGTTTATAAGCACCAGACCATAAATGCTTCTCTTGGATATTACATTACAAGAGGGGTAGCTAGGAAACAAAAAAAGAAAGATACTAAGCCCGGGAAAGAGCCAAAGATTAAAGATCAGGACCTTGATGGAGTTCCGGATAAGATAGATGCCTGTCCCGATAAAGTGGGTACGCTGGCTATGTTAGGTTGCCCGGATGCGGATGGAGATAGTGTGGCCGACAAGGACGATCAATGTCCGAATATTGCAGGATTATTGAAGTACAAAGGATGCCCTGTTCCAGATACGGATAAAGATGGAATAAATGATGAGGAGGATTCATGTCCTGAAACAGCGGGAGTTAAAAAATACAATGGTTGTCCAATTCCGGATACAGACAATGACGGAGTTAATGATGAAGAAGATAAATGCCCGGCTATGGCAGGATCCTCAAAATATAAAGGTTGCCCGATTCCGGATTCAGATAATGATGGTGTTAATGATGAAGAAGATAAATGTCCTAAAAAGAAAGGCGTATCATCCAATCATGGATGCCCGGAGATTAAGAAAGCGATTATTAAAAAGGTGGATATGGCAGCCCGGCGGATTCAGTTTAAATATAAAAGTGTATTGCTGTTACCTGTCTCCAAAAAAGTACTTAATGAAGTCGTAAAAATATTAAAGAAAAATCCAGAACTGAACTTATCCATTGAAGGACATACCAGTAGTGATGGAAACCCGGATAATCATATGAAATTATCGTATGCCCGGGCCTATAGTGTGAAAATATACCTGGAGTCGAAAGGAGTTTCTCCGTTCCAGTTGAAAGCGGAAGGATTCGGAGCCACCCGTCCGTTAGCCAAAGGAAATTCAGCTGCAGAATTAGCGCGTAACCGAAGGGTAGATATGAAGTTGAATAATTTCCAGCAAGGGTTATAAATATTGATAAATAAAAATCGAATCTCAATTTAAATTGAATAACCAACCTGGCTTTCACAGGTTGGTTATTCTCCATTTTAAAGAACAAGAAACAAGCTGCTCAATAAAAAAATTCTTCAAAAACAATTTTTCCATTTTCCACTTTGTAAACGCAAATTTCTTCCAGTAACACTCTGCCCCGGCCTTTCATAGTGGCATCGAGTACCATGCCCATACTGAAATACTTTCCGGTAACGATCGGGTCGGTAACGGAGCCACCATGGCGTTCTTCAATCATACTGGCAAATTGTTTTCCTTTTTCAATAACGGCTTTAAGTCCTACTGCTTTTTCAACGGGTGCCCCTGCTGGTTCAATACTAACCATGTTTTCACCGTATAATTCTGTTTGGGCCTGCTGGATTTGCCCGGTACGGCAAAGTTCCACTAAGCGACTAGCCACTTCCTGAGTATTCATAACTTAAATTTTAATTGTAGTGAAATAAGCAAAAATTTTCTTTCAATGACTTTCCTGTTAGTTGATATAGTTATGACGAACAGCAGATGCTAAACCGGACAGGGTACTCTCGAAATAATTTCAATTTATTAAAACCTGCCAATATCTGAAAGATCTTAATCTTATAATGACATTTGAATGGGATGTATGATTGGAGTGGGTGTTGTTATGTTAATTAATATCAGGTGATTTCAATAAAACAATGAGCTTTGATATTATTGTTTACCATTATAGTCCGGTCATCCGCTCCATTTGTTCAGTATACCGGCTGCCTGTTATTTTTATTTGTGAAGAGGCTGTTTCAATTTCCCGCAGATCATCAGCTGTCAGTTCAATGAAAGCAGCGCCATTGTTTTCTGTTAATCGATGCAGTTTGGTGGTTCCCGGTATAGGAACAATCCATGGCTTTTGTGCCAATACCCACGCAATAGCAATTTGCGCTGCAGTGGCATTCTTTTTTGCTGCGATCGTACTCAGTAAATCAATTAATGCCTGGTTAGCTTTACGTGCCTCTTGTGTATAGCGGGGAAGTACATTGCGGATATCGCCTTCAGCAAATGTTGCGTTTTCATCAATCTTACCTGCCAGGAAACCTTTTCCTAGCGGACTAAAAGCAACGAAACCAATACCCAATTCTTCCAGGGTGGGCAATACATCCTCTTCGTATTTACGGGTCCATATAGAGTATTCACTTTGAACGGCTGTAATGGGTTGCACGGCATGTGCCCGTCGAATTGTTTCTACACCCGCTTCTGACAGACCAAAGTATTTTACTTTTCCTTCCTGAATTAAATCTTTTACAGCACCAGCAACCTCTTCAATAGGCAGATCCGGATCAACACGGTGCTGGTAAAATAAGTCAATAGCATCTACATTAAGTCTTTTAAGTGAAGCTTCAGCAACTTGTCTGATATGTTCAGGCCGACTATTCAAACCTGCTTGTTTTCCATCCTGAAAATTGAAACCAAACTTTGTAGCGATTACCACCTGCCCCTTAAAAGGCACCAGTGCTTCACCCACCAGTTCTTCATTGGTGAAAGGGCCGTATACTTCTGCCGTATCGAAAAAGGTAATACCCTGTTCCACTGCTTTATGTATCAGCTCAATCATTTCTTTCTTGTCTGCGGCAGGTCCATAGCCAAAGCTCATTCCCATACAACCGAGACCGATAGCTGAAACTTCCAGGCCGCTTTTTCCCAATTTTCGCTTTGGAATTTTTGTGCTCATTATAATTCGTTTTAAAATATGGAGCAAAGCTAAGCAGGCGAAACAGCAGGAAATAACAAAAAGGAAATAAGAATTTACGAAATTCAAACATTCCTGAATTTCAGCGGGCTTAGTTCTATATGTTTTTTGAAGAAGTTGTTGAAATGGGTTACTTCGGTAAAACCCAATGCGTAGGCAATTTCAGATACATTCCACGCACTATGCTTCAACAGGATTTTTGATTCCCGCAAAATGCGATCTGCAATAATTTGTGAAGTGGTTTTCTCCGTAGTTTCTTTTACTGCACGGTTCAAATGATTTACATGCACATTCAATTGCTGCGCGAAATTGGATGCAGAACGAAGAGTCAATTCCTTGTGATTCTCATCAATGGGGAACTGGCGTTCCAGTAGTTCGAAAAACAAATTGGAAATTCGCTGTGATGCATTTATGCGTGGCTTTTGAAATTTTGCCGAAGGCAACTTCATAGCAAAGTGCAACAGTTCAAAAAAAAGATTGTGGAGCACATCGTATTTGTGCATATAATCGGAACCAATTTCATCAAACATGCTTTTATATATTTCGGTTACCTTGGTCACCTGTTCATCTGTCAACTCAAATGCATGCGTACCGCCCGGTTGAAAAACAGTATACTGATCCAGGTTTCCGAATTGATGAAAAAACTCCGGTGTAAACAAACAAAAAAAGCCACTTATAATTCTATCGGTGTATTCACAACTATAAGGTATCTGCGGATTAGAGAATACCAATGCCTGTTTTTGTATTTCAACAACTTCATCAGCAAAGTGCATCCGGTAAGTACCTATTACCAGCATGATCTTAAAATAATCTCTTCGGCCATAAGGAACAGGCTTGGCATTACTGCCCACAAAAGGATCTAACTTAAACACATTGAAATGCCCGATTTCTTTGCGGATATCCGCAGGCATCCCCCCGAATTTCCGTGTATAGAATTCTTCTATAGTTTCAATCTTTCTCATCTCCCACAAACTTACTGATTTCATATCACCTGTTATAGTTTGACATATTTTTTATTGAAAGTGTAAACCAGGCTTACATTCCAGAGAAAGTCCTTACTTCCTGAAATATTTGATTTAATTTCTTTGTTGATGATGGCTGAAACAGCGAGTGGAAAATTTTTCTTTGCTACCGTAAGTGAAGAAGTAAAATAAATACCATCTTGTGCATCCAGCTTTAAATAGTAAAATTGCGGATTTATGTTGAGGAAAAACTGATCCGTGATTTTGATATTCGAATAATTTAAATTAAAGGTAATGAAGTGTGTGTTCCCTATGGTGCCTGCATCAAGACCATGTGAATACAAGTAATATAAACCAACACTGAAATTTTTTGAGAGAAAATAATTAGGAGAGAGCTCGCCGGCTAAATAGCGTCTGGTAACTGTTGTTTCACTTGAATCTCCGTTTATTGGTATATCAGATGTTTTAAAATTCAGCCCAAGATGCGCCCCTGTATTCATCTTAAACTTATCAGTTGTTACTAATTTGTACCTGCCCCAGAAAAGAAAAGACCAGGGCTTTCCCCCCAATGAGAATCGAAGGTCGGGTTCAAAGCTATACCTGTTTTTTCCCACCGACAGGCTGAATATAGCCGCAGGTTTACCTAAAGAAAAAGAGGGTACAATTGAAATTCCGTTATTGGTAATACTGATTGAACCTGAAAAATGACTGATACTTTTTGCACTATCCTTCTTTTGCGAAAAAGAGAAATGAGACAGCATTAATAGCGCAAAAAGCATTAGACCTGTATACTTTTTCATCGTTTTAATTGTGTTTTAATTTCAAGATGCAAAAGAACTTTATTCAGCCAGGTTTTTATAACGAAGTTCAAATAGATCATTACGATTTTCAAATAGTTTACACCGGTTGGGTTGGGGATTTAAGTAGGAAACCGGATTCAGTCAGCCTTTTGCTTCATATGCGAAAAGATCCCGGCAAATCGAACTTCCCGGAGGGATTAAGGAGGTAAGTTCTTAACAGAAAAAGCGAAAATCAAACTTATCGGTGATTATCACTCCGATTCGGGCATTTGTAGTCCCGAACCCGCAAGCACCTGTGGGGTATCAAAACTTTAGACCCGCCTGGTAAAGTAGCCAGGATCCCGAATGTGCGGGATACCTAGAGTTTAGTCCCACATTTCAAAGTAGTCCCGACAGGAATCGAACCTGTATCAAAAGTTTAGGAAACTTCTATTCTATCCATTGAACTACGGGACCGCCTAAATAATAGGGAGGCAAATATAAGAAAGAAAAATAGAGAGATGGGGAGGAAGAATAATCAGCCTCATCATTATTAAGTAAATCAATTGCCTTATTGCTACAAATGGGTTTGCTTCAAAAAGTCTCCATCCACAATTAATAGCTTTACCATTTCTTTTGTTACAGAACGGTGCGAACTTAAACCATCCGAAACTAAATAAGTCATTCCGGTAGTTAATACAAATTGTTCTCCCGTTTCCATTTCACTCAGCAATTCTCCTTCCAGGCAATGTACAATATGTCCTTTCTGGCACCAGTGATCGGCTAAATAACCGGGAGAATATTCAACCAGCCTTATGCGCAACCCGGGTAATTGCAGAGTTTGCCAACTGGCATTTCCTGTTGCTCCGGGATGAATTGTTTTTGGAATATCGGACCAGTCAATAGTATGAAAAGGGATATTCATTTATTAAAGCATTATGATTATTTAATAAAGTGCCTGGGATGCGGAGGCAAAATCAAGACTAGGAAATAATGAAAATTACAAGGACCTTTAATTGGTGGGTAACCAGGTAAAGGGAGGAATCCTGGGGTAGGATGCTTTTGATAATAGTACATTGCTAGGAATAAATTCGGGCAATAGCCTCTTTGTATTTTTCCATAACCACCTTTCTTTTCAAGGAAAGCTTGGGAGTCATTTCCCCTGTTTCCACGCTCCATTCATTAGGCAAGAGTTCAAATTTCTTAACCTGCTCTACGTGGTTGAAGAATTTATTGAAGCTTTCGACCAGCTCAAGGTAGAGGGTTAATACTTTTTCATTTTTGATAAGTTCTTCCGGCTTTGCATCAGGTATATTATTATTTCTGCACCAGCCGCGCAGGTTCGGAAAAGAAGGAATAATTAAAGCGCCTACAAACTTTTCATCAGCACCTACCACCATGATCTGTTCTATAAAGGGCGATTCTTTCAGCTTGCTTTCAATAGGAAGCGGGGCCACATATTTTCCACCACTGGTCTTGAACAATTCTTTTTTACGGTCAGTAATTTTGAGAAACGTATTATCTGCCATAGTACCTATATCTCCCGTTAGTAGCCAGCCATCTTTAATTACCTCAGCGGTAAGATCGGGCCGTTTATAATAACCCATCATCACATTGGGACCTTTGCAAAGTATCTCTCCGTCTTCCGCAATTTTTATTTCTATTCCTTCAATAGCTGGCCCTACCGTTCCAAACTTTCTTCCTGTTACATCATACCGGTTTACACACATAACCGGTGATGTTTCTGTTAAGCCATACCCTTCCATTATCGGAATATTACCGGCGGTAAAAATCCGGATCAACCGAACCTGGCAGGCAGCGCCACCGGTTACTATGCATTTTATATTACCCCCCAACCCTTCTCTCCATTTACTGAAAATAAGCTTGTTGGCCAGGTCTAACTGTACATTGTACCAAAGTCCCTGGTTGGTATTAATCTCAAACTTTTCGGCCAGGCTATGGGCCCAGAAGAATAATTTTCTTTTAATTCCACTCAGTTCAGCTCCCTTTTGCATTATGCGGTCGTACACTTTTTCCAGCAGGCGGGGTACTGTGGTAAATAAATCGGGTTTCACTTCTCTTAAATTATCTCCGATACTATCCAGGCTTTCGGCATAATAAATAGAAGTGCCCCTGAATAAATATAAATAAGTTACCATTCGCTCAAAAATATGATTGAGCGGAAGAAAACTGAGTGCCCGAAGATTGTCGCCCGGTGGAAAGCATTTTATACTGGCTAATACATTACTGAGAATATTACGATGCGATAACATAACTCCTTTGGGTTTACCCGTGGTCCCAGAGGTGTAAATGATGGTGGCCACATCTTCATATCTGATCTTAGCGGAAATTGTTTTAACCTGCGCCAGTAATTCTTCCGTGCTGCTATTAAGTATTTCTTTCCAGTGCTGGGCATTAGGCGTATGTTCAAAAGAATATATTTCTTTGAGACTGGGAACCCGTTCTTTAATACTCAGGACTTTTAAATACAGATCTTCATCATTTACAAACACCATCTTTACCTGGGCATCATTCAATACAAATTCCAGTTCATTTACATTAATGGTTGGATAAATAGGAGTAAGAATAGCACCAATCTGTTGCACAGCCAGGTCAAGCAAAATCCATTCCGGGCGGTTTCTGCAAAGAATAGCCACTTTATCACGACCCTCTACTGTCATATCATTTGGCCCAATGCCCTTGCTCAATAAACCAGCGCTTAATTTATTCACCAAATCCTTCACTTGCTGGGTACTGTATTTTTTCCACTGACCGTTTTCTTTTGCTGCCAGCATATCAGGTAAAGGAGTACCCGATAATTGTTGTTCGATACAATCAAATAGACGTTTAGGTTCATTCATTGCCGGCAATCGTTTACGGGTTAAGAATCAGGAGCCGTTGGACATTCAAATTAATGAAATAAATACAAATAAAATAGTCGGGAAGCCTGTTTGTCTGCAGACAGGTCCGAAAGTCCGAAAGAAAGGAAGCAAGGCAGCAATAGAGCGAAATGCTCAGGAACTTATCATATCAATATAGCGGAGTTAGCTTATTTGCTCGTGGAGGTTTGGTAGTACTGCCCCGGAGGTACTTTGAAAACCCTGTTTTTTTGCAGACGGATAAACTCATTGTTTACATCTGTGTGCATACTGGTCCATTGCTGGTAAGCAGGTAAATTCCCGGCTGCTCCGAATACCCATTGATTGTATGCGTCAAAAAATCCCATTTTTAATAACTGGTTGTGGTGCTCAAATAGCCGGAATGGAAAGCGGGCAGCATACTTATCGTACCAATCCAGTATAAAACGGGCCCGAAGCGTAGTTAGAGTTTCCGGTGTAACGCCTTCTGCTACCACGGCACTATGCTTTTGCATTAAACCCAGGAAGGCGCTAACAAATTCGTTTTTGGTATTTTGATATTTTAAAAAGTCGTTGCCGGTAAACAGTTTCTTATATCCTTCCAATAAAAGGCTCTTAATTTCAACAGTGCGCAGTGAGTAGCTCTCTATATTGATAAATATTTCTCCATAAATAAGTCCCCAGGTTTTATCGGCTGATAAGTAATAAAACTTCGCGGCATTGTAATAATTACCGGAATTGTTGGGATCCATTTCAATTCCCTTTTCCCAGAGTTTCGCTGCTTCCGCAAATTCTTTTTTGGTCCATAACATTTCGCCATACTCATTATACAATACGCCGCTGGCAGGAAATTTTTTCAGTGCGACCCTGTATAATTTTTCGCAGTCTTTTCTTTCTTCAAGTGCTTTATAGATGAGGGCCAGTATTTGGTACGCCTGTACATCCGAATCTTTCCTCTCTTCAAAAGGCTTGGCTGTTTCCAATGCTCTCGCATAATCTTTGTTCAGGTAATACGCAAAGGCAAGGTCTTTCAGGAGTTCCAGGTTATTAGCATCATTCTTCAAGAGGCGGTTCAGTACTAAAACAGCATTCGAATAATCGCCCTGGCGGATGAATGTTTTGGCTGATTCATGCAGCTTTTTTGGATCCTGTTCCTGGGCGCTGGCCGGAAAGGCAAGCAAGAATACTATTCCTATAGAAAAAATGATCTTTTTCATACCCGTCAAAGATAAAGGGATTGTCGAGGGAAATAAAGAATGAAAAATGTTAAAATAAGAATGAGGAAATAGGTCCACCGTAATAGATAAAGACCGTGGTAGTTTGAAACGTTTTGATTGCATTGGTCCTGAAAAAATACGGTGGTCTGGCTACCATTTTTTCATTTTTAATTCTTCGTTCTTTATTTCTTTTGCCCTATTCATAAATCAAGTGCGTTAATAGTCCATCTCTCAATTTGGGTTCAAACCAGGTGCTTTTCGGTGGCATAACCTCCCCACTGTCGGCAATTGCAAATAATTGTTGAATAGAAACCGGGTACAAACTGAATGCTACGGCCATTTCTCCGCTGTTTACTCTTTTCTCTAATTCACCTAACCCACGAATACCTCCTACAAAATCGATTCGTTTATCTGTACGCTGATCTTTTATGCCCAGCATTTTGGCCAATACGTTTTGAGATAAAATAGTTAGATCCAGCACCCCAATCGGGTCATCAGTATAGCTGTCTTCTCTCGCGGTAAGTTTATACCATTTTTTGTTTAAATACATTCCAAAATCGTGCAGCCTCTCCGGCTTATACTCTTCGTTACCAATCATTGTTACGTCAAAATCATCATGCAGATAGCTAATCAGTGTTTCCGCTTCTTCTCCATTCAGATCTTTTACGAGGCGATTATAATCCAGGATATGTAATTGGTCGGCAGGGAATAAAGTAGTTAAAAAATATCCGGCACTTTCAGTGGCTTTTTTACCCAGCCCTTTTCTTACTTTGGCAGCAGAAGCAGCGCGATGGTGGCCATCCGCGATATAGGTGTGTGGTACTTTGGTTGCGAAAAGTGTTGTAAGGCTATTGATAACATCATTGTCATTTACTACCCAAACGGTATGATAAATTCCATCATCGGCTTTAAAATCATAAACCGGGTCGTGCGATTTTTTCCATAGTTCAATCAGCGCATCAATGGCTCCAACATTACGATAAGCTAAAAAAACATTTCCCGTTTGAGCTCCGGTAGTCTTAATATGATTGATTCGATCCAGTTCTTTTTCTGGTCGGGTAAATTCATGCTTTTTGATAATTCCTTTTTCATAATCTGCTAGGGAACTTACACAAACAAGTCCTGTTTGGCTCTTGCCATTCATTACTAGCTGGTAGATGTAATAGCTAGGACTGGCTTCCCTGAACAGCACTCCTTTGCTGATAAAGTCATTAAGATTCTGTTTTGCTTTGTCATATACTTCCTGCGAGTGAGTATCAATATTATCAGGAAGATCAATTTCAGACTTAGTGATGTGAAGAAAGGAATGGGCATTCCCGGCCGCTTCATCCATTGCTTCTTTGGAGTTTAATACATCATACGGACGGGATGCTACCTGCCGGGCAGATTCAACCGCCGGGCGCAGCGCTTTAAATGGTATAACAGAAGCCATGAATATTATCCTTTTCGGTTTGCAAAATCTTTCATAAGGTCGGTAATGGCAATTACGCTTTCGAGTGGCAGGGCATTATACA
>JANMBO010000018.1:0-53724 GCA_031360425.1 Chitinophagaceae bacterium
TAGCCGGAGGTAATATCGATCCTGATCATCTTCCACCGCAACCCGGCACCTAACCACGGAGAAGAAGTAGCCGTTGAAATACCACCCTTCAGATAAAATTTACCGGCTAACGTATATTGTAATAATGCGATTACAGTAACTATCTTATCTTCTTCCTTGCAGATTTCTGAACTTATAAATACTGCATCGGAAACTTCGTATCCTAAACCCATTTTAAAAATGAGTGCAGGCTTTTCGTTTGCATTGCCGGATAACTTACCCGCTACTACATTCATTAGGTGAACTCCTGTATGCAACTTTTCCATTACATGCCAAACCATACCAGCGTCTGCCTGAACAACGCTGTTTGTTCCATAACCTGCAATTCTGATGGCAGTATAATTAAACTGAATACCTAAATCAACATGTCCTAAATTTTTTGCGTACCCAAGGCCCAGTTGTGTTTCATTATAATCATTAAAACCATTATACCTCGTGAGTATGCCAAAACCTCCCACAGAAGTGGGAATGGCTATTGCGATGGTATAGACATTCAGCTCCTTAAGCAAGAACTTCTTTTCTGTAAATAACCCGGCACTTAATAAGGTTGTTTGGCTGAGGGCCGCGGGGTTTGAAATAAAAGAAAATCCATCTATAAATTTTTTGCTATAGGCTCCCGAGCCAATATAACCCGAATGGGAAAAATGATGGGCCGATTGCGACCGGGCAAATTGGGCTAACAATAAGCTGTAAATTAATAATTTTTTCAACCGGTGATTTGTTTTAACGGGTGTTAAAAGATTTTGCCCATTTAAAAAAATAGTGCAAAAATCACCGGCTCTCTTTGGGGCGCAATAGGTGTTAAGCATACCTTTGCGCCATGCAAATTTTAGATGGCAACCTGGTGTCGCAGGCTACCAAGGACGAATTGAAAATAAAGGTAGCACAATTAATAACGGAGGGCAAAAAAATTCCGCATTTGGCGGCGGTTCTGGTGGGCACTAATGGTGCCAGCGAAACTTATGTAGCCAGTAAGGTAAAGACTTGCGAGGAAATTGGTTTTAAATCATCTTTGATTCGGCTGGAAGAAACCATAAGTGAATATAAGCTGCTTGGTATTATTGAAGCGTTAAATAATGACCCGGATGTGGATGGCATTTTGGTTCAACTACCGCTTCCTAAACATATTTCCGATGAAAAGATTATCAATACCATTGATGTGTCGAAAGATGTTGATGGGTTTCATCCGGTAAGCGTTGGCAAAATGGTTCAGGGCCTGCCCACATTTATCCCCGCCACTCCCCATGGCGTAATGCTAATGCTTGAACATTATAAAATAGAAACAAAAGGAAAACATGCGGTGGTTATCGGGCGCAGTAATATTGTTGGCCGACCAATGAGCATCCTGCTTAGCGCAAACAGCAACCCCGGCAATTGTACAGTTACTATTTGTCATTCGAATACCCAAAACCTGAAAGAGATTTGCCGAAGTGCTGATATTATCGTGGCGGCTCTCGGTCGACCAGAATTCGTAACAGCCGACATGGTAAAACAAGGAGCTGTAGTTATTGATGTAGGTATTACCCGGGTAGAAGACCCCAGCAAGAAAAGAGGATATTCCCTTAAAGGAGATGTTCTGTTCAGCGAGGTAGCCCCTCTCTGTTCATTTATTACCCCAGTACCCGGTGGCGTAGGTCCCATGACTATTGCCGCATTAATGAAGAATACTTATAAAGCGTGCATGGACGCTAATTAACACGAATGAAGATGAATAACGAACTTTGTTTAATGGTAGCTAATACTTTTCATATCGATAAGAGTCTTCCGGTGATGGAAGATTTTTATACATTGCAGGGAGAGGGTTATCATCAGGGCAGAGCAGCCTATTTTATTCGCCTGGGTGGTTGCGATGTAGGTTGTGTATGGTGTGATGTGAAAGAAAGTTGGGACGGAACAAAGTTTGAAAAGTGGGAGGTTAGCAGTTTGAAGTGGAAAGTTCAGCAAACACCCGCCGAAATAGTTGTTATTACCGGCGGTGAACCGCTGATGCATAATTTAGATGCATTAACGCATGCTTTGCAAAACGCAGGTTTTAAAACGCATATCGAAACATCGGGCGCTCATCCATTAAGCGGTTCCTGGGATTGGATCTGTTTATCGCCCAAAAAATTCAAAGCCCCTCTTCCGGAAATACTTCCTTTGGCCAATGAACTCAAAGTAGTTGTATTTAATAAGAGTGATTTTGCCTGGGCAGAGAAATACGCGGCACTGGTAAACCCGTCCTGTAAACTCTATTTGCAGCCCGAATGGGATAATCAACAGGAAGTAACGCCACTGATCGTCAATTATATAAAAGAAAATCCCCAATGGGAACTCTCCCTACAGCTACATAAGTACATAAATGTGCCGTAGCGCTTGCATAAAACGATAATAACATTCGTTTTACAAATCCCAGCATTCTTTTGGAGTGTAGCAAGCGTCTGTAATAGAGCCGATTATTATTAATTAAGTTTGAAATGATGATTCGATTGTTTACCATTTTATTGCTTTTAAGTGTTATTGAAACAGGGTTGGCTCAATACAACCCCGACAAGGTGAACAAAAAAGCTTCAGTGCTTTACGAGCAGGCTATTGAAAAAGCGAGGGATGATAATTTTTCAGAGGGTATCCGCCTATTGAAGGAAGCTATAAAGATTGATCCCAAATTCGCTGATGCCTATCTTTCCATTGCCGGCATGTATGGCGAAATCAAGAAATACGATTCCGCCATTTTCTTTTATGAAAATGCCAGAGTCATTGATACGCTTTACTTCAAAGATTACAATCTCCCATACTCTATTAATATTGCCGGCAAAGGTGAGTTTGAAAAGGCGATCACCGCATTAAATGATTTTCTTACCATCACCAATTTAAATGAACAAAGTGTAAAGGCGGCAACCTACCGGAAAAGGAGCTACCAGTTTGCCATTGATTACGCAAAAGAAAAACCATTGGGGAATTATCTTTTCGCTCCAAAAAATATGGGCGATAGCATTAATTCAAATGTGTCTGAATATTATCCCACCATCACGCTGGATGGAAAGGAATTTGTATACACCAGGCGGGTAAACAATTTCAACGAAGATTTTTATGAATCCTCTCTTATCAATAATTCCTGGAGCAAATCGAAAGGACTTCCCGGAAATATTAATACATCATTAAACGAAGGAGCGCAGAATATTTCGCAGGATGGACAATTGCTTATTTTCACAGGATGTAATTTGCCGGATGGGTTAGGCAGTTGCGATTTGTATATTTCTTATTTAACAAGCGAAGGATGGAGCACTCCTGAAAACCTGGGTAATACAGTTAATACCGAAGGCTGGGAATCGGCTCCTTCTTTATCGCCCGATAAACGAGATCTCTACTTTGCCAGTCGACGAGCCGATGGATATGGGGGTAGTGATATATACGTTAGCCGTCGATTACCCAATGGCCGCTTCAGTGAACCGGAGAACCTGGGCCCGGTTGTAAACACGGCGGGTGATGAAAGCTGCCCGTTTATGCATGCCGATAATCAAACCTTGTATTTTACTTCAAATGGCCACCTTGGTTACGGTGGAGACGACCTCTTTTTAGTTAAGAAAGGACCCAAAGGAACATGGAGCAAGCCCGTAAACCTGGGTTACCCTATTAATACCATCGAAAACGAAGGCAGTTTAATTGTAGCCGCAGATGGTAAAACAGCCTATTATGCGAGTGATCGCAGCGATAGCCATGGCGGACTCGATCTTTATACATTTGAACTTCGCAGCGATATTCGTCCGGCAAAAACATTGTGGATAAAAGGAAAAGTGTTTGATAAAAAAACAACCAGGGGATTGCCCTCAGCCGTAGAGTTAACTGATCTTACCACGAAAGAAATATTGAGCAAAGTGCAAACCGATGAAACGGGCAATTATCTTATTACTTTGCCGGTAGGTAGAGATTATGCTTTTAATGTAAACAGGCGAGGTTATTTGTTCTATTCCGAAAACTTTCCATTAAGCCAGAAAGATCCAGACTCTACTTATAATATTGATATTCCATTGCAACCGCTCGAAGTAAATGCAATGATTGTGCTGAAAAATATTTTCTTCGATACAAAAATGTATGAAATAAAACCAGAATCCACCCCAGAGCTGGATAACCTGGTTCACTTGCTGAAAGATAATCCCACGCTTAAAATACAAATCAGCGGACATACAGATAACGTAGGAAAAACTGAAGATAACCTTAAGCTTTCTGACGATCGTGCCCAGGCCGTGGTAAAATACCTCACTGCAAAAGGTATTAATCCAAACCGACTCAGTTATAAAGGATATGGTGCCTCACAACCGATTGCCCCCAATACTACCGAAGAGGGTCGATCCCAGAACCGGAGAACGGAAGTAAAGGTGATAAACTCTTGATTTTTACGAAAAACATCCTAAAACAAAAAGGTGCATCCTTTTACCTTAGCGAAATGCAAGTAAAAGGATATTGATGCGGAATGCGGGATGCGGGATATTTTTAACTGAAAGACAGATCAGGATCCTGGATAATGGCATTGCTTAACTTACCTATTTTAACTTCCGAAGATTTACGTAAAATAAATTGAGTAGGTTATAGAACGGAGGGGCAATTATCAAACATTATCAATTAAACTCTTGCGGGTGTTAGCAGGCAGCTTTACTCTAAATGTAGAATTTTTTTTACTATAGACTCTTTCGATTTCTTAAGGTGACCAATGATTTATTATACCAGGTGGCACTTACTCTTATTCCGCAAATAGGTTGTGTACAGGCTAGATTATTAGTAGAGCGATTGGGATCTGCTGAAGCCATTTTTTGTGCCAAAGGGCAGCAGTTGGAAAAAATAGAAGGTATTGGAACAATAAGGGCAAAAAGTATTAAAGCGTTTACTGCATTCCATCAAGCAGAGAAAGAAATTATTTTTATTGAGAAATATAAGATACGGCCGTTATTTCTTACCGACCAAGAATACCCCCAACGATTGCTGAATTGCTATGATCCTCCTACTATGCTTTACTACCGCGGTAATGCTCCTTTAAATTCATCAAAAATTGTAGCAATAATTGGCACCCGCAGCAATACAGAATATGGAAGGCACCTTACCGAAAGCCTGGTTAATAACCTGGTAACGCAACAGGTGTTAATAGTAAGTGGCCTCGCCTTTGGCATAGATGCCATTGCTCATAAAACCGCATTAAAAAATAAATTGCCGACCGTTGGCGTATTAGCCCATGGACTCGACAATATATATCCCTTTCAACATTCCACGCTGGCAAAAGAGATTATTAAACAGGATGGTGGATTGCTTACTGAATTTAGAAGCGCCACCAAACCCGACAAGCATAATTTCCCCACGCGGAATCGGATTGTGGCTGGAATGAGCGATGCAATAATTATAATTGAATCGGGCAACAAAGGAGGCAGCATGGTAACGGCTGAATTAGGAAATGGATATAATAAAGATGTTTTTGCCTTCCCTGGAAAAGTTAGTGATAGCAAAAGTATCGGCTGTAATTTTCTTATCAAAAATAACAAAGCTATATTACTGACGGATGCCGATCAACTGATACAGGCAATGGGCTGGGAAGAGAATAAAAAAACAACATCAAAAAAACAAAAAGAGCTTTTCATTCAATTGAGCCCCGATGAAAAGATTATTACAGATATACTCCGTGAAAAAGAACAAACGCATATTGATGAACTGAATCTGCGGAGTGGTTTAAGCAGCAGTTCGGTGGCATCGGCCATTCTTACACTCGAATTACAATTGGTTATTCAATGCCTGCCTGGTAAAATGTACCGGTTAATTTGAAGAGGTAATTCGTCCAAATCTTTGTCCGTAGGTCATTACAGGGAATCAAATAAAATTCATTTGGACGATATTTACCCGTCGCCCTATCTTTGCACATGGCAAGAATAATTAACGCTCCGCAAACCAAATCCCACAATTCAAATAAATTTTTTGGTGAAGGCCTCACGTTCGATGATATCTTATTAGTACCTGCCTACTCGCAGGTCCTCCCCCGTGAGGTATCGATCACTACCCAACTTACCCGCAGCATTACATTAAATGTTCCCTTGTTATCAGCCGCGATGGATACGGTTACAGAAGCCAACCTGGCCATTGCGCTGGCTCGCGAAGGAGGTATCGGTATCCTCCATAAAAATATGAGTATTGAAAAACAGGTTGAGCAAGTTCGGAAAGTGAAAAGAAGTGAAAGCGGATTGATAACTGATCCTATCACCCTGCGCAGGGAAGCAACCATTGGAGATGCATTACACTTGATGAAAGAAAACAAGATTGGCGGAATTCCCATTGTAGATAATAATAACAAACTCGTCGGCATTCTTACCAACCGCGATCTTCGGTTTGAAACCAATCCAACCAAACCGGTCAGCGAAGTAATGACCAAAGAGAATTTAATTACAGCGCCTGCGGGAACCGATCTCAAAAAAGCACAAAAAATTCTCAGCCAGTATAAGATTGAAAAGCTGCCTTTTATTAAGAAGGATGGTACACTGGTAGGGTTAATTACATACCGCGATATCCAAAAACTTCAATCGAATCCCAATGCAGTAAAGGATAATTTTAGCCGGCTGTTAGTAGGTGCGGCTTTAGGAATTACGAGGGAATTATTGGACCGGGCATCGGCCCTGGAACAAATTGGAGTAGATGTAGTAACACTGGATAGTGCCCATGGTCATAGCAAAGGAGTTATTGAAGCGCTAAAAAATTTAAAAAAGAATTTTAAAAACCTGCAGGTAATTGCCGGTAATATTGGTACGGCCGCGGGTGCCAAAGCGTTAGCCGAAGCCGGTGCTGATGCCGTAAAAGTAGGAATAGGTCCCGGTTCTATTTGCACTACAAGAATAGTGGCTGGCGCCGGAGTGCCGCAGATTACTGCCATTATGGAAGCTGCTTCTGTATTGCATAAAATGAATATTCCATTGATCGCTGATGGAGGCATTCGCTATACCGGCGACCTGGTAAAAGCATTAGCCGCGGGGGCGAATGTGGCAATGATGGGTAGTATTTTTGCCGGTACCGAAGAAAGCCCGGGCGAAACCATAATTTACGAAGGCAGAAAATTTAAACAGTACCGCGGCATGGGTTCAATTGGTGCCATGAACCAGGGCAGTGCCGATAGGTATTTCCAGGATGTGGAGGATGATATTAAAAAGTTCGTTCCTGAAGGCATTGAAGGAAGAGTTGCTTTTAAAGGAAGCCTCAGTGAGATTGTTTATCAATTTACGGGCGGCTTGCGCGCTGGTATGGGTTATTGCGGAGCGAAAGATATTCCCGCTTTACAGCAGGCACAATTTGTGCGGATTACCAACGCGGGTATGAAAGAAAGCCACGCACACGATATCGAGATTACCAGGGAAGCTCCGAACTATAGCAGATAGCCTCTATATTTAAAATGGTGCGACTCCTTTTTGCATTCTATATTCTATATTTCTATCCTTATCACTCACCATTCGATAAATGAGAATGATCAAATTCATAAGCACTTTATTTTTCACTATTCCCTGTTCGCTATTTACTTTCTCCCAACCAGATTCTTGTCCGCTCCGCATCAGCCTTTTAACCTGCAGTTCAGGGGAAGAATTGTACTCCACCTGGGGACATACGGCCATTCGGGTTACCGACAGCACCGGCAGGATGGATATGGTGTTTAATTATGGAACTTTTGACGATTCTGATCCTGATTTTTATGCAAAGTTTACCCGGGGACTAATGATCTACGCCCTTTCTGCGTATCCTTTTTCCGACTTTGTAGAAGAATACCGATTACAGGGTCGTGCTGTTATCGAACAAACCCTTTCATTAAGTTGTGATAATAGAACCCAATTATTTAATGCACTCCGCCTAAATGCGCAAAGTGAAAACAGGTTCTATGAATATTATTTCAGTACCGACAACTGCACCACAAGAGCAAAAGACATGATCGTAAAAAACTCCGGTGGGCTCATTTCATTCAAGGCATTCCTGTCCTCTCCTCCTCCTTCCTTCCGGAATCTTATTCATGGTTATTTAGATAAGAATAATCAACCATGGAGCAAACTGGGGATTGACATTTTGTTAGGCAGCAATCTCGACAAAAAAGTATCTACAGAACAATCGATGTTTTTGCCCGATTACTTAATGAAAGGTTTTGAAAATGCGGATATAAATGGTCATCCAATAGTAGCCGGAACAAACACTATTCTTAACGTGCCGGTTCAATCCAAAGGAAGCAGTAGTGGCCTTACTCCTTTCATGATATTTTCAATATTCGCTCTTCTTATCCTGGTACTTTCATTTGTTAAAAATGCTGTTATCAAAAATATGCTCGATGGATTTGATATACTTTTTTTTCTTACCCTGGGCTTTTTAGGGGTATTGCTGGTGACGCTATGGATCATTCGCATAGATGATGTTTGCCGAAATAATTTTAACCTGTTATGGGCGCTACCTACCCACCTGCCAGTGGCAGTGGTTATGTTAAAGAAAAAAAAATGGATTCGTTCCTATTTCAAAATAGTGGTTTTGCTTGCAGCAGGAACAGCCGCTGCCTGTTGGTTAATACCACAACAATTAAATACAGCGATAGCTCCGCTTTTAGTCCTTATTCTTTTCCGGGCCTGGCAACGAAGTAAATAGGCAAGTGCTACCTTCGTGGAATGAATAAAATAATACTCTTTCAAAATAAAGAAATTCATTACCGGGTTATTGGCAACGGACCAACCGTAGTGTTGATACATGGATTTGGAGAAGATGGAACCATCTGGGATAAGCAGGTGGAAGCACTAAAACACAGTTTTCAATTGATTGTTCCCGATCTGCCCGGAAGTGGAGATTCACCATTACTGAATACCTCCTGTACAATGGAAATACTTGCCGAAAGTATTTACGCTATTCTGCAAGGAGAATCCATTACTTCTACGGTAGTAATTGGTCATAGTATGGGTGGATACATTACTCTCGCAGTTGCTGAAAAATATCCGCAGTTGCTCAAAGCTTTCGGGCTATTTCATTCTTCAGCATACCCCGATAACGAGGAAAAAAAAGAAGCCCGCCGAAAAAGCATTGGTTTTATTCAACAACAGGGAGCTCCTAAGTTCATCGAACAATTGATTCCCAAGCTCTTTTCTGAAGGGTTCAAACAGGAAAACCCGCTTATAGTAAGGGAACTGATTCATCGATACACCAACTTTTCTGCCGAAGCGCTCGTACAGTATTATGAAGCAATGATGCAGCGACCAGACCGGACCAAACAATTAAAGGAATTTGAAGGGCCAATATTGATCATTATGGGCAAACATGATTCGGCTATTCCGTTGGATGACAACCTTTCACAAAGCCATCTTCCCCGTGTGGCCTATATTCAGTTATTGGAAAAATCAGGTCATATGGGCATGCTGGAAGAAACTGAAAAAGCCAATAAGTTCCTGCAAAAGTTTTTAACCGAGATTGAAATTGTAAGACCCGTACCAGCGTTATAGTTGAGAACTGATGAAGAATATCCTATTCATACTTATTCTACTATTCGTAATTATACCCTCCGTTATGGCTGAACATATAAAAGGAGGAGAAATCTACTATACCTACTTAGGAGAAGGCGGATCGGCGAATACCTCGCGCTACCAGATAACATTGAAACTTTATATTGATTGCAAAGCCAGTAGTCCGGGGCAATTAGAAACAACAATTCCGCTTACTTTTTTTGATAAGTCCAACAACAATGCTCAATACGGTAGCGCCGTTAGCGCACCCATGACCAGTGAACAATTTATTCAATTCGATCCAGCTTCCAATCCTTGCATTGGTAATCCGCCAACTGATGTTTGTTATCGTGTCCGAAAATTTTCTATTGCTGTTACGCTTCCCAATTCGACCAGTGGATATGTGGTTGCCTACCAGCGTTGCTGCCGCATTGATAATATCATAAACCTGGTTTCACCCAGTAATGCTTCCGGGGCCACTTATATTTGTGAAATACCGGGCACTGTCGTGTACCCCGATGCTTTCAAAAATAACGGTCCTGTATTTGTTACGAATGATGCAGCTGCAATTTGCGCCAACAGCAGTTTTACTTTCAGTTTCGCCGCGGAGCAAAGTGATGCAGATGATTCCCTTTCCTACCAATTATGCAGTGGTTTCAAAGGGGCTAATCAAACTACTCCCAATCCCACTAACGCCGCCCCGCCACCTTATCCGGAATTGAGCTACCGGTCTCCATTCAATGGAAACTCCCCTTTGGGTGCTTCTTCAACCATTAATCCCACCACCGGATTGATTACAGGAATTGCTCCCGGAATCACCGGCCAATATGTTATCAGCGCTTGCGCTTATGAATACCGAAAAGGTGTTCTTATAAATATTCATCGCAAAGATATTCACGTAGCCGTATCCAATTGCATTCCTTTAAAAGCGCTATTAAAACCTGATTATTCATATTGTGATGATTTTTTAGTAACCTTCAAAAATGAATCAATCAATCCGGCAGGTTCGCAATACATCTGGCAATATGGAGATAACAGCAAGACTGATACTACATTGGATCCGGAAGGAAAAGTTAGCCATCAATATGCCGACACGGGCGTTTACACAGTTAAACTAAAGGTGATTTTGGCTGGTCAATGTGTAGATTCTTCCACCACCAAAGCCAAAGTATTCCCGGGCTTTTATCCTGGTTTTACGGTGCTGGGCACCTGTGTATTACTGCCTCTGCAATTCATCGATACCACTTCATCACGCTATGGTTTCGCAGGGAAATGGAGATGGAATTTTGGCGATGAAACAAGCACGGCTGATACTTCCCGATTAAAAACACCTTCCTGGAAATATGCTACTATTGGATTCAAAACTGTTCAGCTCATTGTGGAAAGCACCAAAGGCTGTATTGATACGGTTTCAAAATTAGTAGAGGTAAGGGATAAGCCACCTATAACACTTCCTTTTAAAGACACATTAATCTGCAGTATCGATACCCTTCAATTACAGGCGAATGGAAATGGTTTGTTTTCCTGGGGGCCTAATTACAACATAATTAATACTGCTACTTCCACCCCGCTGGTATTTCCAAAACAAACTACCTGGTATAACGTAACGCTTAATGAAAATGGTTGTATAAATAACGATTCAATAAGAGTAAGAGTGGTTGATTTTGTTTCCCTGTTCGCCGGAAACGATACTACCATCTGTGCTACCGATACCATCCAGATAAAGCCGCAGAGCGACGGTTTGAAGTATCAATGGACCCCTCCTACTTATCTTAGTAATACAACGGTAAAAAACCCATTCACCCATCCTTCCAATACTATTACCTACAATGTAAGAGCCGCTATTGGAAAATGTTTTAAAGACGATATTATTACCATTCGAACGGTGCCTTATCCCCTTTCCAATGCGGGACCTGATACGACCATCTGCTATGAGGATACGGCTACTTTACGAGCAACCGCTGTTGGAATCCGTTATACCTGGAGCCCGCTTAACACATTGAATAGCGGCAACACCTTATCACCTGTTGCCTTTCCATTAAGAACCACCGTATATTCCCTCAGTGTGTACGATACGCTTGGTTGTCCTAAACCGGGTATTTCGGTAGTGAAAGTAACAGTTCGCGATAAAGTATTGGCTTTTGCAGGTAATGATACGGCGGTTGTCTTAGGTCAACCTTTACAGTTGCGGGGCACGGGAGCAGAACTCTTTCAATGGAGTCCTCCTACTTACTTAAACAATCCGAATATCCAAAATCCTGTCGCTTCGTTAAGTGATAACTTTAGTTATATATTAAGAGCATATACCCCCGAAGGTTGTTCTGCCCAGGATACGATCAACATAAAAGTTTTTAAAACAAATCCTGATATTTTTGTTCCGAATGCTTTTGCCCCGAATGGCAAGAACAGGGTACTGCGTCCCATACCCGTAGGAATCACCAGGATTGAATATTTTAGAATTTTCAACCGATGGGGACAATTGGTATACCAAAGTACCGACAGCAGCAAAGGATGGGATGGAACCCTGGGGGGCAAACCACAAGATAATGGAACCTATGTATGGATGGTGAAGGGAACTGACTTCACCGGAAAAACAATTATAAGAAGAGGTACAGCCGTATTGATCCGTTAATATTTTTTCTTATTTTTCTTCTTCTTTTTTATTAAAATCGGTAAAAGCTTGTCTTTCATTAGCCGTGGCAGTTTATTAATTTCAGAACCCGGGAAAAGAAGACCCTTTCATCACAACCCTTCCCGTCGATTGTTCGTATCTTACTATACTGCGTATGAAAAGGCTGTTTTTTATATTTATGCTGCTTGGCCCGGCAACTCTTTGTATATATGCAAGGCATATAAAAGGAGGTGAAATCAGTTATATTGATCTTGGGCCAGGAGCTGCAGCTGGAACACAACGATATGAAATAATGCTGCGTCTTTTTCTGGAATGCAATGCATCAGGTCAACAATTAGATCCTGAAGCTAATATTGGAATCTTTAGAAGTATTAATGAAACAACCATTCCTGGATCTCCTTTTATTTTTCCTCTTGTGCAAGATGATTTTATCAATCTTACTTCTCCCAACCCCTGTATATCGAGCCCTTCGGCTGTATGTTACCGCCTGCGCATTTATAAACGCATTATTGATTTACCTATCGAACCGGGAGGGTATAGTTTAGTTTTTCAACGATGCTGCCGCATTAATGGATTAATTAACCTTTCTCCCAATGCTAATATTGGTTCTTCTTATACCTGCCGAATGGGTGGTCCTGATGTATTGGGAACCCAACGAAATTCAAGTCCAGCCTTTGCGATTAAAGATACCGTTCTAATTTGCCAATATCGTCCATTTACACTCGACTTCAGTGCGGAGGACCCGGAGGGTGATTCGCTCTCGTACGAATTTTGCGACGCCTACACCGCTTTGCAGGGAGGTGGAGGTGGTCTTATCAATCCTGTTCCACCTTCACAAATTGGTTTTGTAACTTATGCTGCCGGGTTTTCCGGTTCAATGCCCTTAGGTTCAGGTGTCACTATTAATGGAATAACAGGCAAAATTTCAGGGGTTGCACCCGGTGGAGGCGATTATGTGATCAGTGTTTGCGTACGTGAATGGAGAAACAAAACTATTATCAGCGATCATCGAAAGGATTTTAATATAAAAGTGGATCAACAATGTGATCTGGCAGCAGCCGTGCTAAATCCCAACTATACCAATTGCGACAATTTTTCCTTTACCTTCCAAAACGAATTGCCTCCTTCTTCATTGGTTCACACTTATCATTGGGACTTTGGCGTACCTGCTATTAACTCAGATACATCCAATGCACCCACACCGGTATATATGTATGCTGATTCCGGAATTTATAAAATTAAACTGGTCATCAATCCCGGCGAACAATGCTCTGATTCAACTGAATCGAGTGTAAGGATTTTTCCAGGTTTTTTCGCTGGCTTTACTATTACCGGAGCTTGTGTACAAATTCCCTATACATTTACTGATACCAGTAAAGCCAGATATGGCGTGGTTAACAGCTGGCGATGGTTCCTGGGCGACGAATTTACCGCGGATGATACCGCCAATACCAGCATAGCAAGCTGGAAATACAAAACCTCCGGGCAAAAATCAGTTGCCTTAATTGTATCCACCAGCAAAGGATGCATTGATACTGTTTTTAAATTGCTGGACGTACGTGAAAAACCAATTGTAAACCTTGCCTTCCGCGATACATTAATTTGTAGTCTTGATACCTTGCAATTAAAAGTAAACGGCCCCGGCACTTATTCGTGGTTTCCCCAATATAATATTATTGATCCCGGAACCCCTACCCCGCTGGTATACCCTAAAACAACTACTGTTTACAAAGTAGATATGAATGATAATGGATGTACCAATTCCGATTTTGTAAAAGTACGGGTAGTAGATTTTGTAAGCCTGGATGCCGGACCCGACAGTACAATTTGTCTTAACGATACCATTATGCTAAGACCCATTACCGATGGATTACAATTTACTTGGAGTCCGGCTGCTACTATCATTAATCCCACTCAGAAAAATCCATTGGTATTTCCCAAAGGAACAACTCCCTACCGGTTAGTTTCCCGTATTGGAAAATGCAGTGCGGTGGACAATGTATTGATACGAACGGTTCCTTATCCGTATTCATTCGCGGGAAATGATACTATTGTTTGCTTTGAAGATACAGCAACGTTGCACGCCATTATTACCGGAAGCCGATTTACCTGGTCTCCTGCTTCTTCCCTGAGCAACGCCATCTCGTTAACCACTTTTGCCTACCCTCCATCAACCACTGTTTATACTCTTTCTGTATTTGATACATTGGGCTGTCCTAAACCGGGTATTTCAAAAGTTCAGGTATCTGTTCAGCCACAAATTTTTGGCTTTGCAGGAAATGATACTTCGGTGGTAACGGGCCAACCGCTCCAATTACGGGGAACAGGGGCTGAATTATATCAATGGAGCCCGGCTACTTATTTAAACAATGCCTTTGTTCAAAATCCGGTGGCTATGCTACCTGATAATTTCAGATATATTCTAAGAGCCTATTCCACGGAAGGATGTTTTGCGCTTGACACCATCAACATTAAAGTGTTTAAAACCGTTCCTGATATTTTTGTGCCTAATGCCTTTGCACCAACCGGAAGAAACAGGGTATTGCGACCCATACCAGTGGGCATAGCCAGCCTCGAATATTTTCGTGTGTTTAATCGCTGGGGACAATTGCTATTTCAAACGTCGCAGACCGGCAAAGGTTGGGACGGCATGGTAGCCGGTAAACTCCAAAACAACGGCACTTATGTTTGGCAGGTAAAAGGAAGGGATTATACCGGCAAAATAATTATCCGCCAGGGAACGGCCGTACTTATCCGGTAATTACAACACCTTGCATCCTTCATTCTGTCATTTGCTGTAGATTGCAACAGCAAAAAGAACTACCCATGGCATCAATAGTTTTTATTACCGGAGCAACGTCCGGGTTTGGAAAAGCAATAGCTGTTAAATTCGCTTCACATGGTTACGACCTGATTATTGCCGGCCGGCGCAGGGATCGATTAGTTGATCTTCAGCAGGAACTTTGCAGTCACTATAATACAGCCGTTTTACCTCTTTGCTTCGATATACAAAACAGGAAGGAAGTAACGGATACCATCAATGGTTTATCCGATCAATGGAAACAGGTGAGTATACTTATTAATAATGCTGGCTTGGCGGCGGGGAGAGATTATTTTGAAGAAGCATCGCTGGACGATTGGGATACCATGATTGACACTAATGTGAAAGGGTTATTATATGTTACCAAAGCGCTATTGCCTTTTATGATTGAACGTGGCACAGGAGGTCACATTATTAATATCGGATCGACTGCCGGCAAAGAAGTATATGAAAAAGGCAACACCTATTGCGCTTCCAAGTTTGCCGTAAACGCATTATCGCAAGCTATGCGAATCGATTTGTTGCGTCATAAGATAAAAGTAACCGCCATTCATCCCGGGGCAGCCGATACTGAATTTTCTTTGGTACGTTTTAAAGGTGATAAGTTACAGGCATCGAAAGTGTATGAAGGATATCAACCCTTGAGCGCGGAAGATGTGGCCGGGGTAGTATATTATTGCAGCAGTTTACCGCCGCACGTGTGTATAAATGATCTTATTCTAACCTGTACGGCGCAAGCAAACTCTTTTTATTTACATAAAAATTCATAACCTACTACATATCAATACTTATAACACAATATTATTTGTGAGAACACTGGTTTGCATTTTGGGATCTATTGACTATATTAGTGAGACGAAAAAGTGATCCGGAATATCCCCTAAAAAACACCGTAGAGATTATGAGCAAGGTCCTGTGCAAAATCCTTCTTTACAGTTTACCTGTATTATTCTCCAATCGTTTATTGGCCCAAAATGATTTGATCAAGCAGCAAAGCTGTGATGGCAATCCTTATCAGCAATCAATAGACAGTCTTAAAAAAATATTCTCCTCACAGGGATTTAGTGTATTACGAGAGGCTTCCATGACAATGGAAAGTGAATATGAAATGCCCATCATCCTTCCCATGACCCAGGGCACTTTATACCAGTTTATTTTTATAGGTGACCCGGAATCGAGATTGTATGAAGTGCGTATGTACGACTGGAGCGAGAAACAAGTGATATATAAAAGAAATCAATGGGGCTCCATAGATGGAAATATCATCAGTTATCCTTATATCCCCAGGTTCACAGAATACCACATGATAAAACCCGTACAGGTTAATAAGAATAAAAAGAAATTATGCGGGTATGTGCTGTTATTGAAAAAAACCCAGCCCTAAGAGGAGGAGTTTGTGGTTTGAGGTTTTCCCTCAGTTTAATAGTCCATATTATTTATTGAGTCGTTGCCTTACCCAGATGATCTAATTGTAGTCTTCTAATTACTTTTTATGTAAAATTCATTCTTGATTTCCAGGTCGCATTTCTCTTGTAATTAGGTTTCTTATTGAAACAAATAATCATCCCGTCTCAAAAAAGACTTTTGCCTTTACCAGGAAAACCCGTATTGAAAGAACCATAATCCACGAACTACAAACTAAGAACTATTGCGCTAAAGATATTCGTATCTGCACTCCTGCTCTCGTATTGGTAATGGGAGGTGCCGTTGAAATTTTGGGTTCCACTCTTCTTTGCTCGAAATAAAGTTTAATATTAACCCGGTTGCTGATTACATAATCAATAGATGGATTTATGAATACTACTTTTTGTCCCGCGGTGGGCAGGGAAGTATTTTGATCGAGCCGGCTATTGGCTGTAGCATCATCGCGCACGCTGAAGTCGAGCCGGAAGGCCGCATCATTGTCTAACGGTTTGCCTTTCCATTTAAGAAAAGAGAATACTCCGCGCTTACGCCATCCGGCCCCGATGGTAAATTCAGTTGAACGGTTTTCGCTTAGCTGAAAATCGATCAGGCTTAAAGAGAGTGTTCTTGACTTTTTATATTCGAACCTTGCCGTTAGCTGGTTAGTAAACTGCATATCCACATCAATCAGCGGAGCAAATTGTTCGGTGATTGTAATATTAGGTACCAGGAAAAACGGAATAAAGTTGCCGGTCAGTGTATCAATAAAACCTGGGTAACCTACCCGTAATGGGTCCTGGAAAAGCAGGGATGAGTTATAGCTGTTCATGCTAAGCGTACTGTTATACGCATGCGATAAAGTAAAACTGGTAAATATTTTTTCTAACCCTTTAATTCGTGTTAGGCCATTATACGTAACACGCCAGTTGGGTCTGGGTAAATATCCTTTAAACGGATTACTGCGGGTGCGGGGATTTGATTGCTCTACTAAGGCTACCGTGTTAGGATCTTTACCAGTATAGGCGGCTATGAAGGCAGGCAACAAAACATCCTGGGCATATTTGCCATACCCTTTATAATATCCATCGGCGCCCTGCGTGCCTGAATAAAAAGAATTTTTTGTACCCAGTCTTTTCGAAATTATCAACCTGTTTGCTTCGAAAGTTTTAAATGTTTGCGAAACCTCGTTGCTGGGAATTTTTTCAAAAAGAGTTTTATAGGATATATAACTAATGCTGAAACTACCACCTGCATAAGGGTTCAGGCGGTTAAAATTTCCACTGAATCCCAGAGTGTCTTTATATAATTCGGAATATGTTTTACCAAATGTTTTATCCAGGTTGATATCAACGGTAAGATCGCGTACCGGAATCAGCTGGGCATTCATTCCAAGTTTTTGGTTATAATCCTGCCGGTTAAGAAAGTTGAAATTAGGATCGGCCGACAGTAATCCTCTTTTTCCCAACCGGTTTATAAAAGAAGTATCTGGCTGTTCGCCAAATACAAATCCAAGCCCGGGCGCATTGGATTTAAAATTCATACCCAGTTGCCTGGTACTATCGGTATAACCATAAACAGTAGTCGCCGCATTTTCTGAATAATTAACGCTGATCCGCTTCATAGCAGTGAAAATTCGACCCACAAATTTTACTCCGGGACTTAGTTCTAATGGTTGTGTTTTATCGCGCTTTACCTTTTTCTTTTTACCAGCAGTTGTATCCGTTTGATTGGCGGCTGGCGGCGGCGGGGGCGCATCATCTTCCAATGCCCTCAGGAACCTCGACTTACTATACAGTTTGGTGAAATCCAATTCCCCGGTAAGATTTTTCTGTTGGGTATTACCTAATGTATTTCCTAAACTACGTGCTATCAAAGAAGCCCCTAACCAGCTAAACGTAGCATTGTAACTTACCCGAACTGTGGTCCAGTCTAACAAAGGAATTTTACTCGTTGGAAAGGTATAAGAAGCAGAAGCATTCTGCTGAAAAGATATTGTTCTTCCTCCTTTCCAGAGATTATCCCAAACCTTCCTTCGTTCATTTTTACCGAGCCGGCCGGAATCTTCGTCAATCCAGGCTTTATTGGTAGAAGAATAATCTATGTTGATGGATTTAGTAAGATCCCAGCGAAGATTATAAACCCGATCAAACGTAAAATATTTATCATAGGTTTCGGGCAAACCTCCTTTAGGACCGCCTACATTTCTGGGCCGGAAAGAACCAAACTGTCGCTGTACATCCGCTCTGAAACCAAGCAAGGAAGGAACCGGGTTAACATTAAAATCTTTCACCAGGGCAAACCAGGGCGATTTCGATTTTAAGATTTTCTTCATGGGCTCCCAGTATTTGGGAGAAGCGGAATAATTATATCCCACACCGGCCCGATGGCGGGTCAATTGATTACTTTCAATTAAAGGATTGTGTTGTTCTTCTTTATAATAGGAATAACTGACATCAACGTTCTCCACGCTCCATAACTGTTGTTTTTTACCACTGGTATTATTCTTTTTTACATTCGTGAAGTTAAGCGTCTTGATAGTTTTTACATCTATCGCGTCCTCACGTATGGAATCCTTTTTACCAGATGCGGCACCACTTATTTTATCTTTGAGGCTAATGTCCAGGTCATATGGATCGTATTGAGGAGTAGAAACCGTTCGTTGTATACTTGCATATACGGGAATGGATAAACCGGATTTTTTAGGAAGCAGTTTTCCCAGTTCCAGGTTGGTTGCTGCATCGAACTGTGTGTAATTATCCCTTGAACGTTCGTTTACTCTTTGTTCTATAGTTCCAAAACCGGTGCTGTGCGCGCTTCCGGAAATATATAAGGAACCCAGGTCGGCCAATTTAAAATCAACTCTTCCTAAAGCGGCCCAACCGGCTTTTTCATCCAGCCCACTCAGCCGTAATTCATTTACCCAAATTTCAGTACATATTTCCTCTCTTTTCCTGTTTTCCACTCCTAAAAAGAATACACGTAATTCACCCAGGTTAGGATTACCCAATATAGCAAACTCTCTACCATCTGCATCTTTTTGCCTGAAATACTGCAATACGTTTCCACTATTGTTCCGCGTTACTTTTAATTTCGTAAGCTGGTCAAGGGGAATATCTATTTCGTTGACAGTGGGCCAAATCGCTCCGGGATCAGTTGTTCCCCAGGGCGTCATCTTTAAAGGAATACGTACCTCGTAATAGTTATTTATGAGATCATTGCCCAAACGCATCACCGCATATAATTCATTATCCTTTATATCAGTACTGGAATTTACAGACTCCGCATGCCAATACATTTGGATACGACTGAATTGCCGCAAATCAAGATTCAACGTCTTAAATACCCCTCTTGATTGCCCCTCAAATAAATGACAGACCTGCATACTCAGCGATTGTTCGTTCAATAGCACGTTTACATTATTATTACTGAGTTGTTGTTGCCGCACTACACCGGGAGGTGTTTTATAAATGACTGGCTTTCTACTGCTGTTCTCCTCTATATTTACAGCTAATTGGTTGAAGGAAGTGGCACTGTTTGCCGGAATTAAATCATATACACCCGTGGTATCGAGTTGGTAATTGAACCGGCGCCAGGTATTTCGCACCAGTTCTAATTTGGCAAAGCGCATAATAACGGAATCTTCAAACCCATGCAAGAACATCCGCATAAAGCGAATGGATTTAAAATCGGGAATATTGCCTATCTTTTTTTCATACTGGGCTATTGGTACCCGGAAGAGATACCACCTTTCCGGAAGGCCTCCGTTGGGCGTAAATTCCCTTTTATCCGTAATAAAATTATTTCCTACCTGCATTAGGGGATCTGCGGAAGGATGCATTTCTATCCGATACTGAAAGTATTCTTCCAATTCGTTCAGGGTATTATCACGGTTGAATTCTTCCTGGTCGGGATAAAGCGTAAAGGCATTTACGAATTGCTGGCCCGCTGTAGCAACCGGTGAATTTCCCTGTGGATTATTAATGTTCTTATAACGGCCCAGAATTTTTGTTTGTGATTGGTCATACGATCCATCCCGGTAATTCTTAAAATCATCACGGGAAGGATCCGAGACAGCATTTTGGTAAATAGCTGAGTTGGCTCCAAAATTAGTACGAAGGTCATTCAGGTATTGCTGGAACTTACGTGTTTCCGCATCATTGATTAATCCATCAAAGCCGGCATCTTGCAATTCCCGATCGGCCGGATCGTTACTAAATGCCTGGGTAACCTGTATGGGGTTGGCCGGGGCCTTACCCCACTTACCGGAAGAATCTTCGGTAGCTTTTGTATTAAGCCCGCTGATACCATTTTCGAAAAATCGTTTTCCATCACGCAGCACATCTTCCGAAATATTTCCCAAATTGAAATATAATTGGCCGCCGCTACTCGCCTGATTTTTTAAGAAAGGATCCTGCACCCAAAACTCAATGAATTCTACGTTCCCCGTTTCAAAATCTACCTGGTCAATACCCCGCATAATACCGCCCCAGCGGGTTTTGGGATTTTGTAATTTACCATTAGCTGTTACGCTGCTGGGACGAGAATCAAAATTATAAGGACCAATATCCGTTGGATAAAAGGCTAAATCAAATGTCACCAACTGCGCTTGTCCGAAATCAGGCGTTCGGTTTGGATAGATTTGGGTGACGTTTACGGGTCGGATACGGGGATCGGAAAAATCTTCGTAGTTCTTAACCGGATTATTAGCATTTCGTTTGTCCTGTAAAACGGGTTCAATATTATACCAGGCTATTTTGGCGCGATTAAATCCATACTCGAGTGAGTCGCGGTATCCGGCTTCCGCAAATAACCCGTTCCCTTGTGGTGTACTCGATAATCCCCAGCCAACTAACGGGAACCGCAGGTCGATTGAGTTGCGGCTACCTTCAAAATCATCAATGAATATTAATCCATTGCTTCCCTTCCCAATTTGCGGTGGATGACCGGGCTTCAATATGGCAGCTTCCCCATAAGCGGTAATAGTGCTCATTTCATTCGTACTGTAAAAAGGAAGCTTGTCTAACCAACGCGTTAACCGCTGCGATTCGGTGCGGTAATTAAAATCTAGCCCAAACATGATATTACGAATCGGATCTTCATTATAATTTGTTTTGGTAAAGAACGGTCTTTCACCCAATCGGACTATCGAACCTCCGATACTCAACGATTTTTTGGCGGTTGTCAAGGCCATATAATCGAGACGCAACCCCATGAAGTTGCGCGATTGAATACCGAAACCAGCATTGTTTTCAAACTTTACACTTACCGGAACACCAGAAGTTATTATGGCCTGGTTCAATATGCGCACCGTACCTAAATTATAATCGATCGTGTAATCCACATTCTCTACCAGTACCTGCCCGCCAGACAATACCGAAACAGAACCGGGGGGTACATTAAATGCACCTAATGAAATTTCGGAAGTGGATTGCCCCTTGGCATAGCCGCTGATTATATACCGGTCGAGATTAGCGAAGGTTTTGGCTATTTCTTTAATAGTGTCATAAAGCGGGTAGTAAACATATTTATCCCGGATAGCCTGTGTGCTGTTTTTAAATGCCACCGAATCCAGATCTCTTCCAAATGGTTCGAGATATGGAAAGATAATGCGAGCCTGTTGCGAAATAACGGTAAAGCCTTCTAAATAATCAAACACCCCGTCCGGTAACGGATCATTTCTGGAATTGAGCCGGTCGAGGTTTAATAAGGTAATAAGCGGTGTACCTGTTTTATCCCCTTCGGGCAAATATCTTTTTTGGCCGAGGCTGGGTTGTTCATACAATACATTCAATTTGAAATCTCCGGGCTGAATGGTTGATAAGATACCACCATCTTTTGTTTTCAGCGAATACACATTCTTCATCATCAGGTCCCAGATAGGAAGATTGGTTCGTTGGGAGGTAGCTTTCAATAATTTAAGGAAGAGCACTTTTTGCTGGCCCGTGATATTGGTGGAAGCGGTTGTATCCGGAGCCACATCCTGCGAAAATTCTCCTACCTGGAAAACTCTTCCATTGTACGTATACTGAAATGCCACTCCTAGAACTTCATCGGGCTGCAAGGGTTGATTCAGGGAAATAAAGCCGATTTGCTGATTGAACGAATAGTCAACATTCATTAACAATTTACGGGCGAATGTTTTTTCAAAATCCTGCACAGGCCGTAATCCAAGAGACGATAACTTATTGGTGATTTGAGATGAGTTCCGGCTGTTCGGATCGTTAATGATGTTTCGGTATAAATTATTGGCATCGTTAAAGGGTAATGGTTGACCAGACTGCGAAATGACGGAAGGGTTGTATGGTTTGTTTTCACCCAGGTCCATCAAACCAACTACATCTCTCGTTTCCGTAGTAGCGCCGTTGCGATTGGTAATCCAAACCTCAATGCGAAGGATTTGAACCTGGGAATTTACCTTCGGTAAATCCTTCATGGCATTGTTGTAATTATTGCGGAAGTATTGAGCCAATAAAAAGTGCCGGTTCTCCTCGTAATCATTTGCTTTAAATTCGAAATAGGTATTGGTAGCGCCGCCTTGTAAGCCCAGTGTTTGCCGCTGCGATTGCTGGTTGGCTAATGCGGCGGTAACAAATAATTTACCAAACTGCAATTGGGTTTTTACCCCAAACAACTGTTGAGCGCCTGGAATAAGTGTTCCTTTTGAAGCAAATGATATATTACCAGCCTCTAATCTTTTTAATATTTCGTCTTTTGTACCGGCATAATCCAATTTCAGTTGATTTTCGAAATTAAAATTGGCGAGGGTATTATAATTAATTGGCAGTTTTAATTTATCGCCGATGTTGCCAATCACGCTCAGGTTGGCGTTCATATCAAAATCAAAACCACCATTTCGGCGGGCTCTTTCTGGAAGGGCAGGATTCTTAATATTTTGCCCCTGGTATCCGGCTATTAGGTTCACATCTCCCTGCGGACGAATTTCCACTTTCGGAATTCCATCGGGCCCCGCACCAAAAATGCGATTGAAGAGGTTATTGTAAACATTCATCTTTGGCCGCACCATTTTTCGGTTGAGGCTATTGAGAATATTGGAGCGTTTTTTAAAATATTCCATTTCCTGCTTACGGGCCTGGATAGCCATAAACTCTTCGAATGTGAGGTAGGTAGGTTTTCGGTAATACTTGTTGCCTACTTTTTCAATAATGAAATATTGCCTGGTGGTAGGATCGTACACAATGGAATCGCGGATATTCACCGGGTTTTTCAGATCGAAAGAATTGCGTCCTGGGTTAGAAAAGTGATCGCCATAGCGGTCGTGAATAGGAAATTTAAGGGTATCTTCTGCAGGAACAGTATCGCGCAGGGGTTTCTCAGCAGCCTTTGATGAATAAAAGGCAACTATACATACAGCTGCAAGCACAACTGATTTTAATACTAAAATGTCAGCTTTGAGCGACAATCTTTTCCCAAGAATTAGTTAGGTAGAAATCCTTTACAATAGGCTTAGATGGTTTTTAGCGCTTTTTTTATGATGTCCTCTACCTGGCTCAGTGCCGGCTCTGCTTTTAATACCCGTTGTACCGCCTGTTCTCCGGTCGGTCTGGCTATGCCGAGGGCCATCAGGGCATTTAACGCATCTTGCTCCAACGTATTGTTTATCAATGGAGAAATATTTGTTTGGTATGAGGTCTTGGACATTTTGTCTTTTAGTTCCAGAATGATCCGTTCGGCCGATTTTTTCCCGATGCCTTTGATACTTTCCAGGAGCCGGGCATTACCCTGGATAATAGCTCTAACAATCTCTTCGGGCTTCAACGAAGACAGCATCATTCTAGCCGTTGCTGCACCCACTCCGGATATACTGATGAGTTGTATAAAGAGTTCTTTCTCCTGTACGTCGAAAAAGCCATAGAGGGTTTGTGCATCCTCTTTTATCTGCAAATAAGTATGCAATTGACCCTTTTCCAATGCCTGAATACTGGAATAAGTATTTAAACTAATGTGCAGTTCATACCCGACTCCGTTTACATCAACCAGTACCAATGCGGGCGATTTATGAATAAAATTTCCTCGAACAAAAGCGATCATAGAGTGCGAAAATAGGGAAAACTAATTGGCAAATGAGTGAAGGTGCGAACCTATCTGCCCATATAGCGATCATTCACTAAAAAATAATTCCTTTATTTTTACTTCCGCTAATAATTAAAGAATCAAAAGATGACTTCAAAAATTACGGCCGCTATTACTGCTGTGGGTGGTTATGTCCCCAACGATAAATTAACCAACGCTGACCTGGAAAAGATGGTAGATACCAACGATGAATGGATCAGAACCCGCACCGGAATCGAAGAACGAAGGATATTAAAAACGCCGGGGCTCGCCACTTCCGATATGGTGGTACCCGCTGTGCAGGAATTATTAAGCAAGAGAGGTATTAACGCAACAGAAATTGATTGTCTTATTGTAGCCACCGTAACGCCCGATATGATGTTTCCCTCTACGGCTAATTTAGCCTGTCATAAGCTAGGCGCTAAAAATGCCTGGGGTTTTGATTTATTGGCTGCCTGTTCTGGTTTTTTATTTGCATTAACCACCGGAGCATCCTTAATTGAAAGTGGACGGTACAAAAAAGTGGTAGTGGCCGGGGCCGATAAAATGAGTTCCATCATCGATTACAGCGATCGTAACACTTGTGTATTATTTGGTGATGGAGCGGGTGCCGTGCTGCTCGAGCCTAATCATGATGGATATGGTGTTTTGGATAGCATCTTAAGAACAGACGGAAGCGGAGGAGAATTTTTAAATATGAAAGCGGGCGGATCATTAAGACCCGCCAGTATAGAAACAGTTACCAACAAAGAACATTTTGCTTACCAGGAGGGCCAATCTGTTTTCAAGTTTGCGGTTAAAGGAATGGCCGATGTAGCGGCCGAACTGATGGATCGAAATAACCTCACCGGGGATGATATTGCCTGGTTAGTGCCCCACCAGGCTAATAAGAGAATTATAGATGCTACGGCCAATCGAATGGGATTAAGCCAGGATAAAGTAATGTTGAATATCCAGCGCTATGGAAATACCACCGCTGCCACTATCCCTCTTTGTTTATGGGAATGGAAAAAAGAATTGAATAAAGGAGATAAGATAGTACTTGCCGCCTTCGGTGGTGGGTTCACGTGGGGCGCTACGTTAGTGAAGTGGGAGTATTAGGTTTTGCTGCCTATTTGCATTCCCAACCATTCAAAATAATCTTTGATTCAATTTAGAGTTGATAACAAATGAACGACCCGGCGAGGTAACTGATGCCCACCGGGTCATTTCTATTCAATTAAATGTTAACCTTACCTCACCTGGTATTGATAGCAATCACTAGTAAGTACAACAGCATTGCTGAGTTTATCCACCACCTGAAAATGAATGTCGAATGATGCGCCTGTAGGAACCGCTGTTATGTCCCTCCACAATGCTTCCTTACCCTTGCCATGGGAATCAGTAAAAATGGATTGCGGTACCAGCCCTTTCCCTAAAGTGAGCCAAGTGGTACTGTTACAATTACCATCCACTACATTAATTGGATCTACCGCGCGCTGCAAAAGGTACTCATGATTGGGTAAAAGCTTATGAACTTTAATGTCCAGCGTAATAATTTTTGCCGGATCCGGATCCTGGCGGAATTTAAGGAATCCTGACGCGTTGTCGTCGTCTCCAGACTCCTCTTGATCCTCCTCTTCATTTTCTCCCGATTGGTTGCCTAGTCCGCGAAGAACCACGTTTAAATCATAAGGAGGATAAGCGTGATTACCTTCATGATCCCCGGATAAAGTTTTTTCTTCCGTTGGCAGTTTAGATTCTTTCCCATATTCCTTCTGGCACGAAAAAATAAGAATTGAAAAAGACATAATAATCAGAATTGAATAAAGAATTTTCTTTTTCATAAACAAAAGTTTAAATTATTAAATAAAAACAAATATTTCCTTTTTCGGTTATATATATAATATAAATTCGTAGGTAAGACAATAGAAAAGCAGCCCGGAAATAAAAGGCCGCTCTTTTGCTCATAGGCTCTAATCGTTATCATGGTCATTATGATGATCATGGTCATGGTGGTCATCTTCTTTCTTAAAATGCAAATTATTCAGAATATTCTGTCCAATTTTCTTTCCCATCTCTCTTGCCGCTTCACAGGAATATGTATAATGTATACCTGCATAAACACGGGATTCCCCTATTTCTTTTGCCAGGTCACTAAAGGAATTGAATGAGCGGGGCGCCATGCCAATATAATCATAAGTATGATTTGTAAAATGATAATTGGCTCCAAACAATGCGGTAGCTGTTGCTTCAAAGACTCCTGCAATAGTAGAGTGACCAGATGGAAAATCAGGGAATGGAGGAGTACCAAATAAGGGGTTCCATAACGGATGACCTAAAGTTTCTCTAATATATTTTATCGGACGTTCCTGATTATTTTGATATTTGGCCTTCCAACATCCAATGCCTGCATCAAATAATGCAATACCCATTTTGGCAATAGCCTCCGCGGTAAAATCCAGCCTGGGCTGTTCCTGCCCTAATACCTGTCTTAAAATAGAAATATAATGTCCGCCTCCATATCCCGGATTATCCCGGTAATATAAACCAATAGCAATTTGTTCTGGCGTGAGTGATTGAGAAATGTCATATACCTCTTTCACCATCTGATAATACGCCGAATTTGGATCTGTAGAATAAGCTGGCGGAAGTGGTTGTGCACTCCCATCTAAACTGCCAGCTACCATCAACCGGTTGTTCCCCCAATAAGGGAGAGTGGCAGGTGCAAATGCGGGAGGTGTGGGGGCCCAAAGTCCTGTACCAACAGGAGGTGTATAGGGTGCATTTGCATTAGCTGCTCCATCTGTTTTTGACCAATCGAAAATTAACTGGGCAATGGCTTTACCAAAAACTTGGGAGCGTAGAAACTCCGCATTATTCACTTCGTTACTATAAGCAGCGTTCAGTGCATTCTCCAGCGAATCTATAGATGCTTTATTAGCTACAGAAGTATTAGGAAAAAAGTTTCGGGTCATAGCAGCAAAGGAAGCATTGCCACAGGTTGGCCAATGATAAGCATAGCCATGCTGAGTTTCCGGCATTTCCGGCATATTGGTTAACTGTCCCGATAAGGTTTTATAAGAAGGCATGCCCGGAACTACGGATTCGTATAATGCAATAGCGCTGTAAACAAAAATACGGGCGGGAGGTAAGCCTCCGATGGGAGTAGCATTTGTGCGGAACACGTGCAACTGCATATCAATCCATTTAAAAGCCACTTCAGATGAATAGTTTTTGGTTTGTTTTAAATGACCATGCTCCCCACTTTTATTAGCCGAAGCGACATCATCTTGAGCAGGAAATTGTTTAATTTCTTTCTGACAGGCAATGTTGAAAAAAGATATGAATGCGAATATAAAAACTGCCCGTTGTATATTCTTACTCATAAGTTAAGGTTTGATGCCTGGTGGTTGACAAACATAGTTAATGATAAAATGACCAAACAAACCTACCCGTTGATATAATTCCGGACAATCCCCCAAATGAGGGTATTTAATAAATCATTAATAAAAGTTTGAAAATTAGAAAAAAGGATTCCTTTAGGAAATGGCGGGTTAAAAATTACACCAATTTTTCTTTCAAGGCTTTGGCCACCGCTTCTGTAGCCGAAGCCACATGTAATTTGTGATAAATGCTTTTTACGTATCCTCTTACTGTTTCATAACCAAGAAATATTCTTTCGGCAATACGTGGCATGGGTATGCCTTCGGTAAGGAGATGAAGAATTTCTTTTTCCCTGTCGGTGAGTTGATAATTGTTTATTGTAGCAGAGGGCGCAATGAATTGTTGAAAAAGTCTCGCTACTTTAGCAGCGACAGTAGGATTAAAAGCTACTCCCCCATTTTGTACATCAGTAATCGCCTCCAGCATTTTTACAGGCGAAGTATTTTTTAAAATATAGCCGTTGGCTCCCGCACACAGCGCTTCAAATATTTTTGAATCGTCTTCAAAAACAGTTTGCACCAATATTCTGATGTCAGGGAATACCTTTTTAATAAGCTTTGTTGCTTCTATTCCATTCATTCCACTCATTTCAATATCCATTAGTACTACACCAGGATTACTTTTTTGTATATCATGCTTCCAGTTATTACAACTGCTAAAGCTGCCGGTACAGGAATAGCCGGGCGAACCGTTTAAGATTGACCGATAAGCATCCATCATAATCGGATTATCTTCAAAAATGGCTACTCGTATTTCCCTGTTTTCGATCACCATACAAATGTAGGTTGATATATGCCCGTTTTGCCCCCCCCAAATGAGGTATATTTACAGCTTTAATATTATAGTGGTTCCGGCACCTGCCTGGGATTGAATTTCGAATGCTGCGCCGATTTCATCTGCTCTTGCCTGCATATTTTTCAGGCCGTTTCCATTCTTATTCTCCGTTATATTAAACCCATTGCCATCATCTTTAATCCGAAGTACCCATTTAGTCCCTTTGACACTGAGATTGTAATAAATATTACTGCAGGCAGAATATTTGAATATATTATTGAAAGCTTCCTTACTTACCAGATAAATCGCCTTTCGCTGCCGGATGGCTAAATTTAATGTTTCACTCTCTTTATCAATCACAAAATGAATTTTCATATTCTTTGATTCAGCTATTGAAATGGAAAAAGATCTTAAACGCTGCAGCAATTTTTCAATACTGTCATTTTGTGGGTTGAATATCCATACCATATCACCCAGCTTTTCAATAACATCCTGCGAATAGTTTTTAACTTTTATCAAATATTCAGATGCTTCTTCCAGTTTATTATTTTGTAACTTTTCAGATGCTATCTGGCTAAGCAGGTTAATGCCACTCAATGATGCACCAATTTCATCATGCAGGTCCTGGCTAACGCGGTTGCGTATTTCTAATAAGTCTAGTTTTTGCCTTACCCGGAAGCGAAATAATATATATATGCCGGATGATAAAGCTATCCCCACAAACAGGTAAAACCACCAGGTTTGCCAGAATGCTCGTTTAATCTCAAATGAAAATACCACCGGTTCGCTCCAGTCAGTGCTAGGCAATTGCGCTTTTATTTTGAATATATATTTCCCGGCTGGTAGCTTCACAAATGAAACAAGATCATTGGCCGATGGAACACTCCACCTATTATCTAACCCTTCAAGTTGGTAAGAGTACCTTATTCCATAAGTACCCGAAATGGAAATTCCCTTAAAATAAATGCGAATGGTATTGTTATTATGAGAAAGCTGAAGGTTGTATGGGATTTGGAAAATACCTGATAAAGAATCAGCATAATCGGCCCAGTTGGTTTGCTGAAGATTGAGTTCTAAATTTTCAATTGCTACGGTTGGCGCTGGCGAGTCATAAGTTATTTTTTCAGGATAAAAACATATTAAATGCTTACTGGAGAAGTACCATATATTTCCGCTATTGTCTTTAATTAGTCGGGTGTCAACAATACCTGACACTTGAAGGTCTTCCGCAGTGAAGAAACGAGCTATCCGATAGCCCTGGGTATGGGAGAAATCATTCTTCTTTGTAAAAATAGTAACAGATGAATTGTCACATGCCCATAGGTCATTCTTGTTGTCAAAACATAAAGAACTTACATTGTTACTGGATAGTCCATTGGCTTTGGTAAGCTGTTCTTTATAAATCAATGAATCATTCTGCCAGGAATATCGGCGCAATCCCCTCCCGCTATAAATTATCCAGATATCGCCGGCAGGGTCATTACAGAACTTGCTCACTGTTCCTTCTGTATTAAATTCATTTAACTGGAGTTTACAGTTATTGTTTTTATCTATGGAGTAAATTAATCCTCTGTCTGTTGCAAACAGGAGTGTTCCGTTTGCGCTTTGATTCAAACGCCTTATGGTCCCCTTTATATCTAAATCAGTAGTTACCCCAAAAGGGCTATAGGAAGTATCCTTATACTGGCAAGGATATTTCTGCGTTCTCACGGCTATTATTATTTTCTTTCTATATACATCATATAGTACATCAAATACTTCATCCCCTAAATGGGCCAGTTTCTTACCTTGTTCATATACTTTATTCCCATCCTGCACAACTAAAGTAAACCCTCTTAAACCATACCAATTGCGGCCTTTATTATCAAAGGCATAATTGTCAATAATCAATTGATTATTGAGAATTGAGGGATTCCTTCGCAATTTGATATCGCTGAATACCGCATTTTCAACCGTACGCATGGTCAGGCTTCCGTTATTGATAAGGAGCGGGCCGTAGGGAGGTTGTAAAACATTATACAGAATGCTTTTGCCAACAATAGGAGGAAGATCAAATACTTTAAACCCCATTTCAGATATTTTCATAAGCCCGGTTCCGCATGACACCCAAATATTTCCCTGGTTATCTTCTGACATTTGCTGGACAACCATATCCGCTGAGGATTTATAAATTTCTGCAAGATGGGTAGTATCCCCTGGCACCATTAACTGCAGACCTATTTTATCGTTTGCTACCCAGAATCTTTTTTTGCTATCCCTGAAATAAGTATAAATACCTTTAAATTTTCTCAGTGCTCCTCCTACCCTGACTAATTGTTGATTGATAATTTCATGCATGCCATCCAATGTCGAAAGAAAAATATTCCCACTTGAAAAGGATAATTGATTATAATAAAAGCCAGCCATTTTGAGACTTCCAATAATTTTGAAGGTACTGTCTGGTTTTTTCAACACCAGCAGGTTTCCATAATTAATATATAAACCATCCTCGGTTTCAATGATTGTCCTGCATGGATGATTTTCATACCCAGGATATAATGGTATCTTATTCCACTTATTTAAATCAAATTGATATACGCCCACATCCGTCAAAGCCCAAATCCGGCCTTCCTTTGTTTCCAGAATTTGAAAAACCCAGTGTATGTATTGTGAATCTGAAAGCGGATAGCTGATAAATCTATTCCCTTTAAATTCAACTATTCCTCTGGCTGTGCCCACCCAAAATCGTAACCGGATATCCATGTATTCACAAATAGTTCTGGTATCCGGCAGCCCGTCCGATAACCCGTAAGAAGTAAATTGGTTACCGTCAAACCGGCTAAGCCCATTTGGTGAGCCTATCCATAAGTACCCCAATTTATCCTGGTAAGTACTGAATATATAAGTAGAAGGCAATCCATCCTTGGCAGTAAAGACCCTGGCTATCACTTCCTGCGCTATAATATTTGGAGAAAAAGCAACAATAAGAGTTATGCTGAAGATAGTTTTTTTTGAAACAAATGCTATGAAACAAAACAATTTTTTCATCTTTAAAAATTTCTTCATCAACCCTGATTATTGGCAACTGCGTTAATCTTCCTTAAATTTAAAACAATACTGCCGAATTCACTTTTCTATATTCTATGGCATCAAATTAAAAAAATGACTACTGATCCAACTTCCAGAACTCACAGTTTCTATTGACGCAGCTTGTGATTATATTTGGCTTCTGACCCCGCTCTCCGACACCAATTTTCCGACTCGTAAATAAGAACTCCCGACTAAACAATCACCCCCGCAAAGTGGTATTGTCTTCTTAACTTTATGGAAGTAGCTTGCGCAAACGATTATGCGATCCTGCCCTCTAAAACAGTTTCCAGTCCTCTTACTGTTTCATTCTTAATAACCATAAATTTTTCTTATGAAGATTGTTAAACATCTGCTATACGGCAACGATGGAAAGCCGGTTAATTTTGTTGCCACTCCCAATAAGAGTGGTGCATTTGGTGCAGGATTTCCAAAATACCTGGTGATGCACTATACAGCTGCTACCACCGCTCAATCGGCTATCAGCTGGTTCGCCAGTAAACAAGCCAAAGCGTCGGCGCATTTACTGGTGGGAAGAGATGGAACCATCACACAGTTCGCATCATTCAATTCAATCACGTGGCACGCGGGGGAAAGCCAGTGGAGCGGATTGGTGGGTATGAATAAATATTCCATCGGTATTGAACTGGTTAATGCGGGTCGTTTACAAAAAACCGGAAGTCATTGGGTGTGCTCGGTTGATAAAAAAGTGGTGCCCGATAACGAAGTGGTGATTGCCAAACACAAAAATGACCAGGCTGAAACGGCCTGGCACGCATATACCGATATCCAATTGGAAGTTTCTATAGAAATTGCTGCTTTATTAGTAAAAACTTATTCTCTTTCAGATATCGTGGGTCATGAAGATATTGCTCCCTTCAGAAAAAGCGATCCCGGACCAGCCTTTCCCATGAGCAGCTTCCGGTCTAAAGCGATAGGTCGCAAAGAAAATGTTATTAATATGTATTTAACCAGTGCGCAGGTAAACATCCGATCCGGTGCCGGTACCCAGTTTGCCGCTGTTAGCGAGCCATTACCTGCGGGCACTAAAGTACAAGTGCTAAAAAGAGAAGGTAACTGGAGCTTTGTGGAAGTGATGCAAAAAGTGAATGGATTAAATGATGTTGAAGGATGGGTGTTTAGTAAGTTCCTGGTGCAATGAGAAAAGTGAATAGTCAATGGTGAAAAGTCAATAGAGAAAAGTGAAAGAGGAATGGTCATTGATATATTAAATGCTGTTAAAGATGCATGATATGGGATGCGGGATACGAGATGTGGTATACTGGATATTGGATTAGGGATACGAAAGCTCTCTCATGAAGCTGACCGCTTAAGCCCACTTTATTTCTTATTTCTCGTCCATACGGCAAAGTCTGTTTGTGGAATTTTCTGTACCCCCAATTGTCGCAACATATTTACTAACTGTCCGCGATGATAGGTACCATGATTAAATACATGCACCAGCATTTGATGAATCGGCATTTTAAACCCTTCGCTCTTTGCATTATAATACATGAATACATGATCGAGCGCGGCGGGAGAAGCGTTACCAATCCAATTTTCCCATAATTTGTTCTGGTGCAATAAGGCGGTTATTACATCCCGGGTTGTCCCTTTAAAATGGACGCTGGGAGCCACTATGCCTTCCTGCAGTTTCATGCGCTGCCACCAGATGCTTTCCGCATCCCACATATGCAATAAAGTTGCCTGCAAGGTTTTAAAACTGCTGGGTATTTCTTTCAAAGCCGTCTCTTCTGGCAGCAATTGGATACATTCAATCAATCGCTGATTGGCCCAGGTGTTATAAGTAGCATATTGACCCAACAATTCTTTCATGTAACATTTTGATCAAAAATAAAGGCAATTCATAAAATTAAAAAACCCTGTCCGGGTTTGAACAGGGTTTTTTAATTAATTATCTTAAATATTATTTTTGGGCAGTCCCGGAAGAACCTCCAAACTTAATTCCAACGCCAATGGTAATAGCGCGGTTGCGGGCATAATCAGAATCGGTTGATGGGTCAGTAATTTTTGACAACCCGAGGTTGTACCTGGCTGAAACAAAGATTCCATACGATAAATTATACTCGGCACCCAATACAGCACTGAAATCCGTAGACTTGAATTGGCCCTTTACATCTTCTTCCTGGCTGTCAACTTTGGCTTTGGCGCTAAGCAAAAGGCCCAATTGAGGACCAGCATAGATACCCAGGCCGCCAATATTATATTTGGCCAGCACTGGAATAGAAAGATAATTCAACATTAATTTCGTTTCAAACGTACTTACTTTGTCCTTTCCTCCCAATTGATCAAAATTCAACTCCGGCATTACTGAAAAACTTTCCGTTACCGGAATCTCCACTAATCCGCCAATATGCAGCCCAATTTTTGAGTCTAAGTTTTGTGTTTGACTTTCTGATTTTCCGGAAAGTTTGGCGATGTTAATACCAGCTTTTCCACCGAATTTTACCTGTGCAGATGCTGTGGCAGCCAGAACGATAAATGCAAGAATACTTAAAGAAATTTTTTTCATGGTCTTTCTTTTTAGGTTTAATGAATTTTAAATCACCGCAAAGTAATAATTTGTGATTCAAATTTGCAAGGGGTAGCCGGTATTTTTTTCTTCATCACATATCTAAAAATAATATAACGTCTAAACTCATCTTAACTCAACCATCCATGCTCAAAAAAAATTTGTCATCTGGTTTCAGTACAACAGCTATACATGGCGGTCATATTAAAGATCCTATGTATGCACACTTGACACCCATTTATGCCTCCTCCACTTATGTTTTTGATGATGCGGAACAAGGTATGCGTCGTTTCAGCGGGCTGGAAAAAGGGTATATCTATAGCCGGTGGGGTAACCCTTCAATGACCGAAGCGGAGGAAAAAATCGCAGCAATGGAAACTTTTGGTACCGATCAACAGGTAAAAGGAATTTTACATGCTTCAGGTATGGCGGCAATCAGTTCCTTATTAATAGCTACCTTAAAAACTGGAGATAAGGTCTTATCACATTATTCCCTGTACGGTGGTACGCAGGAATGGATAGATCGGGTACTTCCTCCGTTGGGTATGGAAGGAATTATTGCCGACCTGCGCGACTTGAATAAAGCCGAAGATGCACTTAAGAAAGATTCGGGCATAAAAATGCTGTACATTGAAACACCTGCCAACCCCACCATTCAATGCGTGGATATAGAAGAGTTGACGAAACTTGCCAAGAAATATAACAAGATAATAGCCTGCGATAATACATTCGCTACCCCCTACCTTCAGCAACCATTCAACTATGGAGTAGATTTTGTTGTGCATTCCACCACCAAATTTTTAAACGGGCACGGTACGGCCATTGGCGGTATTCTATTGGGAAGGGATATAGACTTTATGAGCGGGCATGCCACCAAAGTACATCGATTACTCGGCGGGAATGGAAATCCCTTCGACGCTTTTTTACTGATCAATGGAATGAAAACACTGGAAGTACGGATGGAAAGGCATTGCCATAACGCAATGGAGGTAGCAAATTTTTTAGAAAGTCATCCCGCTATTGGTAAAGTAAATTATAACGGACTTGCTTCGCATCCCGATCATTATGTAGCTATGAAACAGATGCGCCATCCAGGTGCCATGATGAGTATAGAACTGAAAGGAGGATTGCAGGCAGGTATTAATATGATGAACAAATTAAAATTATGTACCCGTACCGTTTCCCTGGGTACCTGCGATACCTTACTTTGCCATCCGGCCTCGATGACACATTATGGTGTTCCAAAAGAACAACGGGAGCAATATGGAATTACTGATGGATTGATCAGAATAAGTATTGGGATGGAAAATGTGCAGGATATTCTGGCTGATCTGGATCAGGCATTGATTTAAATTGAAAAGCTTTTTTATGGATGGATAAACCAGCGAATTTAATATTATCAAAATAAAATTATTCGGAAAGTAAATCAATCGACAGATTAAATTTTCAAAACTGCTATATGAAAAAACTTACAGCCTCTTTTATTGGTTTTCTTCTTTCAATAATAATACTGCAGGCTCAACCGCCGGCCGATCCCAGGTTAAAAGGACTGGACACCTTTGTAAACAAGGTGTTGAAAGACTGGCATTCGGCTGGTGTTAGTATTGCCGTAGTAGAAAAAAATAAAGTAGTATATACCGGGGGATTTGGCTATCGTGACTATGAAAAGAAATTACCTGTTACGGCCACCACTTTATTTGCCATTGGTTCCTGTACCAAAGCTTTTACCGCTTCCTTGTTAGGTTTGCTGGAAAAAGATGGCAAGGTTGATTTTGATAAACCCGTTCGCAATTATTTACCTGAACTCAAATTTTATAGTGAACATTTAAATAACCATGTTACGTTGCGGGATATGATGTGCCACCGAACCGGCCTACCACGCCATGATTATTCCTGGTATGGATCTACTGCCAGTCGTAATGAACTGCTTTCACGCATAGAGTACCAGGAGCCAAGTGCTGAGCTCCGGGAAAAATGGCAATACAATAATTTCATGTTCCTGGCCCAAGGACTGGTGGTTGAAAAATTAACAGGCAAAAGCTGGGAGGAAAATATACGTGAAAAAATTCTCAAACCGCTCGGAATGAACAGTACTAATTTGTCTGTCATTGATATGGAAAAATCAGGCGATCGGTCGCTGGCTTATTCTGTAAAGGATGATTCAACCATTGACCCAATACCATACCGCAATATAGATGCAATTGGTCCGGCCGGTTCCATCAACAGTTGCTCGCAGGATATGGCCAACTGGCTCCTCACCTGGGTTAACGGAGGTAAGTTCAATGGAAAAGAAATTATACCCGCTGGTTATGCATCGCAGGCAACCTCTTCGCAAATGAGTATGGGAGGCGGTGCACCCACTAAAGAAAACCCAGACCTATATTTAGCTAACTATGGATTTGGGTGGATGATCTCTTCGTACCGCGGTCATATGCGTATTGAACATGGCGGCGGGATCGACGGTTTCATTACTACTACCGGATTCTATCCCTCTGATAGTATTGGCATATTTGTCGTATCCAGCCAGGGAGGAGTATCTACCAGCATCCGTAATTTTATTGCCGACCGAATGTTGAAATTGCCTTACCGAAACTGGAGCAAACAGCAACTGGATGCAGCAAAGAAAGGTAATGAAGCTGCCAAATTGCAACCTAATTCAGACAGCCTGAACCGTAAACCCAATACAAAGCCATTGCATGAAGCCAACGGGTATATTGGTTTGTATGAGAACAAAGGATATGGAATAGTAAAAATATTTCGGGAAAATGATACTACCTGGGTGGATTACAATGATGCCGGCAAGAGAACCCAATCTTACCTGCAACATTATCATTTTGATGTATTCCGGATCCTATCTACGGAGGAAAGGAAAGAAAACAAAGATGCCACCAAGGTACTTTTCAATACCAATACAAAGGGCGAGATCACTTCACTGGAAGTAAAAATGGAACCGGCTGTTAAAGAAATTGTGTTTGAAAAATTACCCCCGGCTTTTAACGTGGAGAAGAAGGACCTGGAAAAATATCTGGGCGATTATGAATTGGGTGCCGTCACGGTCAAAGTGTATATCCGCGGGGAATCCACTTTAATGGTTTTGGTACCCGGCCAACCCGATTATGAATTGGTGCCCACCAAAAAAGATGAATTCAATTTAAAAGTAATGAAAGGATATAGTGTGAAGTTTGATGTGAATGAAAAAGGCGAAACATCGGGGATGAGTTTTATACAACCCAATGGAACGTTTAAGGCGAAGAAAAAATAATGTGCGGATGGGCAAATTTGCGGATGTACGAATGTGCGAATGCGATGACATTTTTGTAAACAGGCAGGTGTGCGAATTTCTTTGCCTCACCAGTTTCTTAATAAATAAATCATAATTATTTTTATGCAATGGGAGAGTGCTTGGATCTGCACATTTGCTAATATTCCTATTGGCACTAACACCTGAATAATTATTAATTTTCGGAATGGTAAAAAAACTACATGAGAAAAATTTCATTCTTTCTTTTAACATGGTTGATGGTTCTTTCCTGCTCCCAACAGGAACAATACGATACCATCATCCTCAATGGTATGATCTATGATGGAAATGGCGGCGATCCGTATAAAGGAGATATTGGCATTAATGCAGATACCATTGCTTTTATCGGAGATCTGAAAAAAGCAAAAGGCAGGAACGAAACGGATGCCAATGGAATGGCAGTAGCTCCGGGATTCATTAATATGATGGGCCATTCAGAAGTTTCGCTGATTGTAGATGGAAGATCACAGGGTGATATCCGGCAGGGAGTGACCACTGAAATATTTACGGAAAGCAGCATGGCTCCCCTAAACCCCGGTATGAAAAAACAAATGCAGGAAGGGCAGGGAGATATTAAATTTAAGGTGGAGTGGAATACATTGGGAGAATACATGCGTTATCTGGAGAATAAAGGTATCTCCTGCAATATTGCTTCTTATGTGGGAACCGGAACCATCCGTCAATATATTATAGGAGAGGATAACAAGGACCCAACAGCTTCCCAACTAGACAGTATGAAAATGCTGGTAAAGCAGGCGATGGAAGAAGGAGCGATGGGTGTTACCAATGCCCTTATTTACCCGCCCGATTTTTTTGCGAAGACAGATGAATTAATCGCCCTTTCTAAAGAAGCCGCCCGTTATGGAGGTGCGTATAGTAGTCACATGCGTAGTGAAGGAGACAAATTTCTCGAAGCCATTGAAGAACTGATCAGCATTTCACAACAGGCAAATATACCGGCAGAAATATTTCACCTGAAAGCCGCTGGAAAAGATAACTGGTATAAAATGGACAGCGCCATCAGAAGAGTAGAACGGGCCCGCAGAGAAGGGTTGCAGATCACGGCCGATATGTATAATTATATAGCGGGTGCTACCGGTTTAACAGCCACCATGCCTCCTACGCTGCAGGACGGCGGTTTCGGTAAACTTAGAGAACGATTGCAGAATCCGGCTATCCGTAAACAAATCAAAAAAGAAATGGATACCAAGACGGATAAATGGGAAAATTTCTTTTATTCAGTAGGAACACCTGAAAATATCCTGTTGTTAGGATTTAAGCAAGATAGCCTGAAAAAATATATAGGAAAGACGCTGGGGCAAATAGCAAAACTATGTGGCACATCGCCGGAAGAAACAGCCATGGACCTGATCATTCACGACAGCACCCGGGTCGAGTGTGCCTATTTTTTAATGAATGAGGAAAATGTAAAAAAACAAATTGCTTTGCCCTGGGTTAGTTTTGGGAGTGATGAGGGTTCTTATACCAATGAAGGAATATTCCTGAAGTCAAATGCGCACCCCCGCGCCTATGGAAACTTTGCCAGGCTATTGGGTAAGTATTGCCGAGACGAAAAACTAATCAGTCTGCAGGAAGCCATTCGTAAACTTTCCAAACTTCCCGCAATCAATTTGAAAATCACCCAACGGGGAGAATTAAGAGTGGGCAATTATGCCGACATCGTCGTTTTTGATCCCGCAAAAGTGAAAGACAACGCCACATTTGAAAAGCCTCATCAATATGCCGATGGTATGATTGATGTTTTTATTAATGGCGCACAGGTGCTTAAAAACGGAGAACACACGGGGGCTAAACCAGGGAGATTTGTGAAAGGACCGGGAGTGAGAAAATGAAGAATGAAAAATATAAAATTATAAATGTAAAGAGGGCTTTATATCTAAGAAGCGGACGAAAATTTTGTCACTTCAGAACACCCAACAAATACCTAGAAACCACCGATGGATATTAACATTAGAAAAGCCGCAAAAGAAGATTGTTCAAGATTACTTGAATTGATACAAGAACTGGCGGACTACGAAAAAGCCCCCAACGAAGTAACTGTTACACTGGAACATTTCCAGCAAAGTGGCTTTGGCGAAATGCCTGTTTGGTGGGGCTTCGTAGCTGAACAAGCGGGTATGATACAGGGTTTTGCTCTCTATTATATCCGGTACAGTACCTGGAAAGGCCAACGGATGTACCTCGAAGACTTATTGGTAACCCAGGAAGCCCGGGGAAAAGGTATTGGAAAATTATTGATGGACAAATTAATTGAAGAAGCGAAAGAAAAAAAATTCAGCGGAATAATGTGGCAGGTACTGAGTTGGAACGAGCCTGCGATAAATTTCTATAAAAGGTATAATGCCAGGTTCGATTCGGAGTGGACTAACTGTACCATTAATTTTTAATCGAAAATCGGTATTATTTATACTCAATGGATAACCTGATTATAAATAAAGCGATGAATTAGGTCAGTGTAAATTCCATTGAAACCCTGCTACAGGAAGAACGGTATATCAATAAAAGGGTCTCCCACCCGATCGCTCTTCAGTAAGGCACCGTCCAGTATCTTATATAAGGTGAGTTAATGCACCAACTTCTGTTAAAATTAATTTCAGAACTAGCAGCACCAGAAAATATCCATTGAAATTCTGATAGCAAAAAAATAGTAGTTGAGCTATTTCGTTTATCTTAAATGATCAATTAACATTCACTATTGTTATATTTCTTTCACCTAAAAAATTATCGATGAAGCCCTATACTATATTGAGTGGCGCATTGATTCTGCTCGGGGCATCCTGCGGTTCAAACACCCAGCCTTCCACTCAAGAAACAACAAAAGAGCAAATGATCAAAGCTGATGTTGTAAAATTCATAAAACAAGACGTGATAGATTACAAAGGAACGGGCCAGGTAGCCTGAGTTATGTATTACCGGAAGGATGGGTGTCTGATGACAGCTTATATTGGCTGACAACCGATCCAAATGCACCAATCAGATATGCGGTAACTTATAAAAGTTGAGATGGATTATCAACAATTGAAAACTATCCGGATTTTAGATTAGTATGGACAACCGGTCCAATGCGTAACCAGGGAATGCCCCCTCCGGGTTCAGTATTGAAGGGATTGAAAAAAATTATTCCGTTGGTTCGGCCGGGTATAAAAGTCCGGATTATTGAAGAAAAAATGATTCCCGGAATTGATCCGCCAGGTATAAACCAGGGAAGTATCCAGGGAGATGTACATTCAGAAAGGGGAATGATTAAAGGGGAGTATGAAAAAAAAGGTCAAACTTTTGAAGAAGAATATTATGGTCAATACTTAGTAAACACCGTAGTGTCCAGGGGGTTGTATTTTCAAAGCGTGTCGGTTGGAATCTAACTGATCTGTTTTCTGTTTCATCGCAAAAAGGGCAATTAGAAGACTGCAAAAAAGTGTCTTTAACTGCGAGATGTTCTTTCCGGGTTACCAAGGCATTTTTCAATCGGTTTGTGCAGGTGGTGCAATTATTACAAAACCAGTACTACCAGCAGATTTACCTGGCCGGGCAAATAAGCAAAATAATCAGTGCCACTAAGGACCAGATGCTGGCTAATATTGATGCCCAATACCAGAATGCCCAAAAATCAAACGATAAACTAAACCAGAATTTCATTGATTATATGCGGGGTGTTGATAACTATAGTGATGGAAGCGGATCTACGGTTCAACTTCCATCAGGCTACCAGAACGCCTGGATAAATGATAAAGGGAATACTTCCTGAGCAATAGGCCCGGATTTGATCCCTCTGTTTATTAAAAGGAAAACTAGAAGCCTTTGCAGCGGCCCCATTGATTAATAATTTTTTATCCATGATGGGGTGCTTTATTCAGGAAGGCAGAAAGAATGCTCCAGGTAAATTCAGCTTTTGCATGAACAACAAATTTCCTTTTAGCTAATACTTTCCGCCTGCATCTTTTTATCTATCTTAAGTATAAGCCCCTGCAATACTTTTCCAGGTCCCACTTCGGTAAAATTAGTAGCTCCATCTTTAATCATAGAATGAACGCTTTGAGTCCATTTTACCGCGCTGGTCAATTGATCGATGAGATTTTGCTGTATTTCTTCCCGGTCATAAACCGCTCTCGCCACTACATTCTGGTAAACATGGGCGGTAGGCTGATGAAAAGTTGTTTTTTCGATAGCTGCTTTTAATTCTTCTTTAGCCGGATCCATTAGCGGAGAGTGAAAAGCTCCTCCTACGGGTAAAACCAATGCCCGCTTTGCTCCCGCCGCTTTCATTCGCTCACAGGCGATTTCTATTCCCTTCAAGGAACCACTAATTACTAACTGCCCCGGGCAGTTGTAATTTGCAGGCACTACTATTTCACCGGTTTCTTTCTGTACTTCTTCGCAAATCGATTCTACTTTTTCATCGGCTAATGCCAGGATCGCAGCCATGGTGGAAGGATTCATCTCACACGCTTTCTGCATTGCGCGCGCACGGATAGATACCAATTGTAATCCATCTTCAAAACTCAACGTTCCGTTTGCCACCAGGGCTGAAAATTCCCCCAGTGAATGACCAGCCACCATATCGGGTTTAGCCGCCTCAATACTTTTATAGGCAATTACGGAATGTAGAAAAACAGCCGGCTGCGTAACATTGGTTTGCCTCAAATCCTCTTCACTTCCGGTAAACATAATGTCAGAAATTCGGAAGCCCAGTATATCATTAGCTTGTTCAAATAATTTTTTGGCAAAAGCATTGTTCTCATAATGTTCTTTTCCCATGCCAGGGTATTGGGACCCTTGTCCCGGGAACACGTATGCATGCTTCATATTCTACGACGGTTTAGATAAACAAAAATGCCACAAAGACTTTAACTAACAAAATCTTTATGACATCTGGGTATATCCGTTTCTCCATCGCTTGATTCTTAATGCAAATTGGCACCGATCAGCTTTAAAAATTCACTCCGGGTGCTGTTTTTCTGAAATTCCCCAAAGAAAGCGGAGGTGGTAGTAACCGAATTCTGCTTTTGCACCCCCCGCATCATCATACAAAGATGAGAAGCTTCGATAACCACGGCCACTCCTATAGGGTTCAGAGTATCTTTTATCGCGTCGAGTATTTGTGTAGTCATTCGTTCCTGTACCTGTAATCGCCTTGCATATACATCCACTACCCGTGCCAACTTGCTAAGCCCGGTGATATATCCATTAGGTATATAGGCAATATGTGCTTTGCCAAAAAATGGAAGCATATGATGCTCGCACATACTGTACAACTCAATATCCTTTACAATTATCATTTCACTAACCTGTTCATGAAATTTAGCCGAATTCAAAATGGCCTTTGCATCCATATGATATCCCTGCGTGAGGTATTGCATTGCTTTGGCTACCCGTTCAGGAGTTTTCAGCAACCCTTCCCGGTCCGGATTTTCTCCTAACAAACTGAGTGCCTGCCGGTAATTTTCTGTTAGGCCACTCGTAATTTTATCTTCGTACTGTTCAGTTTTTTTGTAAGCCATGATGATGTAATAATATTATTTCTATTATTGATACTTTTTTCCTCCCTTCTCCCGACCATTATCGGCAAGAAGAATAAAAGGTATTTGCACTCCTTCTTAATTTTTCATTTTCTATATCTTATTCTGCCTTTTAAACTGGGTATTCCACAAAATTCCTTTCTGTTTCAAACAGCCTTACCTGTATGTCAAATTTTGGATCAATTTTCGCAGATAATATTTGATGAATTACCATGCAGATATTTTCCGCCGTTGGGATTAATTCTCTAAAAAAAGATACGTCCATATTGAGGTTCTTATGATCAAATTCATCCAGCACATTATCCTTGATTATATCGCTCAATTCCTTCATATCCATTACATAGCCAGTATCCTTATTAACTACCCCGGTAACTCTGACCACCAGGTCGTAATTATGACCGTGATAATTGGGATTGGCGCACTTACCAAATACGGTATAATTGGTCGCTTCATCCCATTCGGGATTATATAAGCGGTGAGCTGCATTAAAATGCTCCTTCCTGTAAACTGCTACCCTATTATTCATACCGCTGTAATTACAAGTTAACTAAGGGAAAAGTTCAATCGCGTCGGATACCTAACAACATCCAGCTTGAACTAAAATAATTTAACTGAATCTTCCAGAACAAATCGCTATCTCGTTTTACCGGAAGTGTGCCGGTCATACAAAGCTTTATAATGGAGCACCTATAAGTAAACAGATTAGTTCCGGAAAAGTTCATTCGTATGTGAAATTAGTGCATTTTAGACTATAGTGGATTATCAAACTAATAGCCGGCCACTGCAGGCATCTGCACCCGAATTCAGATATTTGCATTATGTCAATATTGATTATGGCTGCCACCGGGCGCGAAATTGCCCCCACGATTGATTACCTGAACAGCAATGGTTTTACCATAAAAGACCAAACACTGGACCTGTTAATAAGCGGGGTTGGATTATTATCAAGTTCCTATGAACTAACTTTTCGTATAATGAATGATAGGCCCGATCTCATAATCCAGGCAGGTATTGCAGGTAGTTTTTCCGAAGCCTTTCCACCCGGCAGTACTGTTTTGGTAAGTGAGGAAGTGTTGGGCGACAGCGGCGTTATCGAAGATGGTATATTCAAAGATATTTATGACTTAAACCTTGCCAATGGAAATAGCGAACCGTTTACCAATAAAAAATTGGTTAACCCTACCTGTCAACTTTGGAAAAAGACAGGCTTGCCTTTTGGCGTCGGAGTAACCGTAAATGAAATTACCACTGATGAAAAAAGAATTGCGCAACTAAAAGAAAAGTATAAGGCCGATATAGAATCGATGGAAGGAGCTGCATTGCATTTTGTATGCCTTCAACAAAAAATTCCCTTTATACAATTGCGTACTGTTTCCAATTATGTCGGAGAAAGAAACAAAAGCCACTGGAAAATGGAAGAAGCCATTACCCAATTGAATAAAACACTGATCACCTTCTTACAGCAATTACCATGAAGCTCACCCTTGGATTTTCTCCATGTCCCAACGACACCTTTATCTTTGACGCATTGGTGAATCATAAAATCGATTTAGCAGGTTTGGAATTTGAGGTACTGTTAGAGGATGTACAAACACTTAATGAATGGGCTTTGCAGGGCAAGCTGGATATTTCGAAAATCAGTTATGGAGTATTCCCGCTGGTGTTGGATAATTATATAGTCTTAAACAGTGGTGGCGCACTGGGAAAGGGAGTGGGGCCCTTAGTGATTTCTAAAAGAGAAATAAACAATGAAGAATTAAGAATCGAAAACGGGAAAGTTGCGATACCTGGTAACAACACCACCGCCCACATGCTTTTTTCTTTGGCCTATCCGAATGCCAGCAATAAAAAATTCATGGTATTTTCTTCCATTGAGGACGCTGTTTTGAATAACGAGGTTGATTTCGGGGTAATCATCCACGAAAACCGATTTACTTACCAGGCAAAAGGATTGAAAAAGGCTATGGACCTGGGCGAGTACTGGGAACAGCGTACCGGTTTACCTATCCCTTTGGGTGGTATTATTGCAAAGAGATCGATCGATAAAGAAATTCTAAAAAAGACCGACCGGCTCATCAGACTAAGTATTGAATATGCGTTTAAAAACTATTCGCACCTTACAGATTATGTAAAGAAAAACGCACAAGAAATGAGTGAAGAAGTAATGCGGCAGCATATTCAGCTCTACGTTAATAATTTTTCACTGGACCTGGGAACAGAGGGTAAAAGAGCGATAGAGGTATTATACAATACTTATGTAAGCCTGCAACCAAAAGAAAAACAAGTCCGCTTCTTCCTTGAGCTTTTCCTTATATAAAATAATCGGCTATTTACCCGGATAACTATGGTAATTTTAGGAATGAAAACCACCCAACAGGAACCATAATTGCTTTTTGAAGCTCAAAACGCTGATAAGCGAATTATCCTTTTCCTGGTAGTATTATTATTTGAAATTTATTATTCAATTCCTATGGCTATAAAGGAAAAGTATTTATTACCAAACCTTACTCATCATGAGCAAAGCCATTCACTTTTTCATTCTTTTCCTTTCTTTGTTATTGGGTACTGCCGCTTCAACTCAAAACACCTATACGCAACCGGAACGACTCAAGATATTTATTGATTGCAGCAACACCTGGTGCGATATGAATTATATAAGAACGGAAATCAATATTGTTGATTTTTTGGAAGACAGATTGGCAGCTGATGTACATGTATTGATTACTTCTCAAAACACCGGAAGCGGAAACAACCAATACCAAATGATTTTCTATGGTCAAAACCGATTTACCTATTTCACAGATACTCTCCTATTTACTATTGCTGCAAATGCAACGCAGGTAGAAGCCCGGGAAGCACTGATAAAACAATTGAAGATTGGCCTGATCCCGTTGATTTCAAAAACCGGTTTAACTGCAGGACTTACCATAGGTATGAAACAGGATGGAGCATACGATAAAAGATCAGATTCTTCCAAAAGAAAAGACACCTGGAACTATTGGGTTTTTAACATAAGTGCGAATGGTAATCTAAGTGCGGACAAAATATATAAAAGTAACCGGTACAGTGGAAATTTCACGGTAAACCGCATTACAGAAGCCTTGAAAGTAAATTTCAGTGTGTTTGGAAGCGAAAATAAAACTACCTACACATTTACCAATGATACTGCAAGTGAAAAATTGGTTGTTACAAACAGCGATTATGGTATTATGCATTACCTGGTAAAAAGCATCAACACCCATTGGAGTGCAGGCTATGAAGTAATATATAATAACAATACTTTTTCCAATTACAAGAGACAGCTCTATGTTAGAACCGCATTTGAGTATAATATTTTCCCTTACAAGGAAGTAAACAATAAATTTTTTACCATTAGCTACGGCATCGTTACCCGATTCAACCGCTATTATGATACCACTATATATAATAAGCTCAGGGAAAGGCTATACGGACATTTATTGGAAGGAACACTCAGTTTAAATAAGAAATGGGGCACCTTAAATGCCGGAATTTCTTATAGCAACTTCTTTCATGACTGGCAATTGAATAATCTTAGTGCGAATATCCAGGTAGACGTACGTATCACTGGCAGCCTTTCTTTTTTTATTTATTCTTTCAGTGCATTAGTACATGACCAGGTATATATTCCTAAATCAGGCGCCACTGAACAGGAAGTGTTGACAAGGCTCCGGCAATTGGAAACCAGTTATTCCTTTCAATCCGGGTTTGGGATAAATTACCGCTTTGGTTCCAAACTAAATAATTTTGTAAATCCAAGGTTCAAAGGGAGTGGAGGCAGAAGTTATTTTTTCTGATTTCTGGTTAAGCCAGGGTGAACATTTATAAGAAAAAAAAGTAAATTCTATTGTATTATTTTTTCAGGCTTTTTCCATAAACCTCCAGGCATCTATTCCTGGCAACATCGTGTTCAACTACAGGTTTTGGGTAACTGAATTCTTCCAATTCGGGTACCCAATGCCGGATATATTTCAAATCCTTGTCAAACTTCTGTGTTTGCAGGTACGGATTGAATATCCTGAAGTAAGGTGCAGCATCACATCCACAACCAGCTGCCCATTGCCAGCCACCATTGTTAGCGGCCAGGTCAAAGTCAAGCAGTTTCGAGGCAAAATAGGCTTCCCCCCATCTCCAGTCAATAAGCAAGTGTTTAGTCAGGAAAGAAGCCACAATCATACGAACCCTGTTATGCATGTAGCCGGTCGCATTCAATTCCCGCATACCCGCATCTACGATTGGATACCCGGTTTGGCCCATGCACCATTTTTCAAAATCATCTTCATTATTGCGCCAGGCTATAAAATCATATTCCGGTTTAAACGATTTTCCCAACCCCACCCTTGGAAAATGCCAGAGGATCATATGATAAAAATCGCGCCATATCAGTTCATTTAGGTAGGTTTCATTCAAAGCCAAGGCAGATTGCGCCAGCTGGCGAATACTTACGGTGCCAAATCGAAGATGAACACCCATCCTGGTAGTTCCTTCAATGGCCGGAAAGTCTCGTTGTGCCGAATATTTCTTTACCACGTCTTCCTTCAGTTGTTTGGAAGGAAAAGGTTTATCCAGCTCCCTGAATCCAATCGATTGCAATGAAGGAATAGGTTCAACCGGTTGCTGACTTAAATTTTTTAAATATCTTTGGGTAAAAAACAGATTGATGTGCCTCTCATTCAAAACAGATTTCCATTTTCGGCTATACGGAGTAAATATGGTATACGGAGTTCCATCATCCTTCATTACCTCGTTCTTTTCAAAAATCACCTGGTCCTTATACGTATGCAAACTAGCTTTGTGCTGAATGAGTAATTTTTCAATAGCAGTATCTCTATCCTTTGCGTAGGGCTCATAGTCGTGATTCGTGAATACTTTATCTACTTCATAATCAGATAATATTTTCTTCCAGGCTCTATCTGCCGTATCATAATATACCCTGAGCGTACTGCCTTTTTTCACTAATTGCTCCTGGATCTCCCTTAGAGCAGCATGAATATATTCAACTCGCCTGTCACTCTTATCGTCTAGTTTATCAAGAATATTCCGGTCGAAGATAAAAACGGGTTGTACCGGGTTGTTACTTTGCAAGGCATGATATAGCCCCGCATTATCCTCCAGCCGAAGATCACGACGGAACCAGAATATATTGACAGGTTGACTCATACTAAAATATTTCTAACGATTAAACACGATTATCTATCCTTTGGTTGCAGAAATTCTTTATAAATCTTTTGAGTAAGCAAATTGGAATAATTTGTGCTTTTAAATTGTCTTACCCACCGTAAACCGTAAGCCGCATTAGTTAAAAAGATTTCCCCGGCATTTTCCAGGTTAGCGTCGGAAAGAATTTCTTCCTTCAATATATATCCTGCCTTTGGCATCTTTTCCAACAAGTTCCTGCGCATCACGCCCGCTACGCAACCTTCACTTAATGGTGTCGTAAAAATGACATCCTCTTTCACCCAAAAAACATTGGCAATGGTAGTATCACAAATACGATAATGTTGGTTTAACACAAAGCAATCATTCAACCGATGATGCTTTGCATAAAAGGCAGCCATTACATACGGCAGGTAATTATTTGTTTTATAATTGGCCAGTATATCACAACTTTTTAAGGCATCAGGATAAACTCCAACCAATAATCCATTTTCATTTAACCGGAGGTAATTATCGGGTAAAGGCGATGCTTCGATGAGAAAATTGGGTTTCAGGTTTTCGGGATCGAACAAACCGCCATTGCCCCGAAAAATATTCAATCTTATCCGAGCGGCCTTCTCCACTTGGTTCTTGCGGCAAAGTTTAGTCACTTCCTCTTTTAATATGTCTTTGGTGAAATGAACAGGTATTTCGAAATGCAGGAGCGTTAACCCCGCAAACATCCGGTCCATATGGAAGTCAAATAATTTGATTTCTCCCTCCAGCATTTTAATGGTTTCAAACAACCCATCCCCAAAACGAAGCCCCCTGTTGCCGGCACTTACCACAGGTGTTGTTTCTTCCACCAGTTTGCCATTATAATTAATAAACAATGTCATCTGGTGAAGTTCTGGTAAACTGCGAACAAAAAAAAGCCCTGAATGACCAGGGCTTAATAAAATGAAAGGGGATAATCGATGTTATTGATGCTGATCAATGATGCCTGTTTTAACCGCATACATAACCAGGCCGGCCATGCTTTTGGCGCCCGTTTTAGTTTTTAGTTTATCGCGGATAGCTTCAACGGTGCGCGGACTTATATCCACAATATCTGCAATTTCTTTGGTGGTTTTTTCTTCGCACATCAGTTTAAGCACGCGGGTTTCTTTATCACTGAGATTAACGTCCTGCGACCCTACTACATCGTGGCGCTTGGTACGAATGCCGGTAAGCAGGGCTTTATTCGTAAGCTCATTGAAAAAGAACTCCTGCTCGTAACAGGTTTTAATAGCCTGGTAAATTGTTTCGGAATCAGAATTTTTGGTTAGATAGGAGTTCGCTCCTATTTCCATTAGTTTACTGATCATGGAGTGATCGTTATGCATCGACAGGATGATCACTTTGGCATCGGGCCGCAGCTTTTTGATTTCGGGCAGGGTTTGAATGCCATCCATAATCGGCATTTGTATATCCAGCAGAATAACATCGGGCTCGATGTGCTTCAACAAATTTAGCAGTTGCATACCATTATCCGCTTCAGCGATCAACTCAACGTCTTTCTTTACAGCCAGCGCGGTCTTGACGCCCGCGCGGAAAAGCGCATGATCATCGGCTATGGCTACTTTAATAGGTCTGTCTGTTTCGGGTTTTTTCATACGGGTTGTATTTTCGTTTGTACCAGGGTTTTTTAAATACCTCGTTAAAAATGATAAATTTTCGTGATAAATACCATAGGATAACTACGAAATTATACTATTTCGGAATATACTGTCTACCTATTTTAAACCGGGCATTTACGAAACCCGGTTAGCAATTCTACCATGCCCTTTTGGAGCTAACTACGAACCGGGCGGTAAATACTGAAGATTTAAAAAAGGGCAATTGTGCTATAGGTAGCCCCGGAAGGTATAATTAAATTTGTATTGAAGTTGATTGACGAGGATTAGCAACCTCAACCATCCAATGTCCTTTAATTACCGTCCAGAAAGAATTCTAATATTCTATGAAACCGGCAAAGTCCAATGTCAATCAACTTTCTTTTTCCTTTCCAATATCCGCCCTCTGATGAAGCAAATCAGCCAAAAATAGCCTGCACGCAGTAGTTGATCAAGTCCTGTGAAAACTACCCTGGCTTTTATCCCTAAATGGCCTGTCTTACCCGCAGAAATCGAATTATCGATCCTTTAACCTTTGAACTGTAATCCAGTCCCCTGAAAACCTTATCCTCTTAATGAAGTTCTTATACATACGATAGTGTGCCTGCTTTTGGGTTAGGACCACAGCGAAGTAGCGAAAGCAATCCGTGAGGGTTTAGCAGTTGGTTTAGCATTTTTTTGGTGGAGCAGATGATTGCATTTCTAGGTTTACTTAATGAGATCCGGCAACGTCAAAGGCAGGCTTTTTCATGCCCGTGCAAAAATAAAAAAGCAGCGGGAAACAGTCATCCCGCCGCTTGCTTAACGCTTAACCTCCAAAAAAAGCGATGATGGAATAAAAGTATAACGTTGTTGAAAAGAAGAAATGGGAAAAACAACGGGGGATTATGTTTTTTTAACGGTAGCTGAATTTAATACCTGAAGTACCCTTTTCAAATTACTTACCTTTTCCAATTAGAGACAGAATAAAATCCCCCTGGTATTTAATAACCAAAATAGCCATCAACACAATTACTATATGTCACGCTAATGCCTTCCCTTTAATAATTGGATTCCCTTTGTTGGCTGCATGAGATTATTGCCTGAACCGCTCCATGATTAAATTGGATGCAATGTCTATAAGGAAAAGTGAGGGGTAGAATTTAGATTTTATTCCAAGGGAAAATGCGAGTAGTAAAATCCAAATTAGGTTCATAAACCATGAAAATTGACATTAAGGTAGATTTGGTTTTGGTAGTAACACTCAATCCTTAATGAGTTTTTTAAGGTATGATTCTAACTCGAAATCAGCACTGGTTTCAAAAATTATTTCATAGTTCTCGTTTAGCACCAGCAAAGTTGGATAAGCTGCAATCTGGAAATATTCATGACAGGAAGCATTATGTCCACCATCATGTAATTGCGGCCAACCGGGCTTATCCATTTGGAGCGCTTTTTTCCATAATGTTTGATTTTCATCAGCGCTTATTCCCAGCAAAACAATATTCTTTTGCTTTATTTCATTGTACAGCTTAGGTAAATGGGAACGAATAGAAAGTCTGCATGGAGTGCACCAGGATGTCCAGAAGTCTATTATTATATATTTTCCTTTAAAATCCCTGATGCTTTTTTTATTTCCCGATTCGTCTTCCATTAATAACCCCGGGAATACGATTCCTATTCGGTTACTGCTAACTACCTTTAAATCTTCCTTTAACTTTTTTACAAGGGGCATCTGTTGGTCTTTGATCCGGTTGATAGTCTGGCTAAAAAAAGGAGAGTCGTAACGGCCCAAATTTGCCATGTAATAATTGTAAAGACCCAGCAGTATCATCGCCGGATCCTCTGAACGTATAATTTCCTTTTTAACCCGGCTTTTAAAAAATTCAATTTCCCTCATCCATTCATCGTATATCTCGGTCTTGTATTGTTCCGCAGAATCGGGGAAAGCAGCTATTTTCTTTTGAACCTTTAATTGCATATTACGAAAAGGTTTTTTATACTCACGGTATTGTAGCAACTTATTATTTATTCCGCCAGGTAGTATATGTGCTGTATAATAAAAACTGTCTGCATCAGCAAGAAGTTGGGTGGCTCCTTTAGCTGGCAAATAAAGGTAGAGCGTATTCTCTGCAGGCCCTTCAATTATGCTATTACTTCTGCCGCTCCTGGGAGGAATCTGTAAGCGGAATAGAAGTACGTTTGCATTTTTTTTAGGAAGCTGATAAGAAAAACTACCATCCCGGTTGATTATTATAGAATCGGTCGTTTTGGGGTCGAATTCGAAATCATTCAGTGGGCTTATGTAAATTTTATTTTCCCACTTAGGGTTCCATTTTATCTTTCCTTTGAGAACAGACTGACTGCTAACTAATAAAGGCAATATACCCACAAATAAAAAGGAAATGAATCGAATCGGGATGGTGTATGACATAAGTTTTAATTTAATTCAAGAATTATTCACTCTCTTTCTTTAGCCCTATTTATGTATTCTACTATTAGTTTTTTGTCGTTTTCTGTAAGGGAGTTGATATAGTCTGTATACGTTCTATAAAAATCATCGTAATTTCTTTCATTTGCCATCACCACCTCCTCGTTTTTTGATCTGGTATCAGGAACACTATATTTTAATAGCATTTTAAATGATTCCTGTAATGGAGATAGGTCCGATGGAATCTGTTTTAAAAATTCAAAATAGACTTGAAGCCTGTGGTGGTAAATCTTAATGGAATGTGGGTCTGCATTGACTGAACTTGCTCCAATAGGCCCAGTTTGACATTTTGCAATACCGAAATAACAGCCGCAAGCACCAGTTTCTTTTTTTGGATCCCAACAAATGCAGCAAGAACTAAATAAACAGTCTGCCTCGCATTTGGAAAATCCGGGCGAACAGTTGCAGGTCACAGATCCTAATCCTCCATCATCAGCTTTCAAACGCCCAATATTATTATCAGCAGGCGTTTTTTGAATTAATCCTGACTTTGGAGAATCTCCTGCCTTTTTAGAGCAATAAAAAAAAGAATTGGCGATTCCAAGAAATAATAAAAAGAAAAGAATTTTTTTCATGGCTATACTATTTATATACTGCCTACTCTGTTCAACACCCGGTTTTCGGCATCCCCGTTTCATTTGGCCAAACGATAACCGAAAGTAAATAGGCCTATATGCATAACCATGTGAAAAAGACTATCTTCAAAGAGCTTCTTTCGCAAAAGGGCTGTTCAAAACCCATAAAATAAAGCTACTAAAAACATTTAAAAGGCGGGTTTAATGGAGATGGTGTTTTTCTTATTTTTTGTGGGATTTTTCTTAGGCTTAAAGTATCATATTTTTTGTATTTTTTCCAAACAAACAACAATGTCGAAGTTAATAATGAAAGAACTCCTAGAAGAAAGTTCGTCGCTTTTCTACACAAATCTGATAGAAGCAGCTTGCGCTCTTCTAGCTTCTGTTATTGGCTTTCTTTTGAGAAAAAGGCATATTGGACTCAGACTAATGTTTATTTACCCTTTTTCAAGTTTTCTACAATTCATAATCTACTTTTTAATCTATTATTTACAACATATTGAACCATTCATATTTCTTTTCACATCAACCAAAGTTTTTCTAATCATTGAATTTTTATGCATTCTTATTTTTTATTTGTCCGTACTTACAAAAAAAAAATTAAGAAGAATAACTTTAGGAATTTCTATTCTTTATTCACTGTTCATTGCATATCATTTTATATATAAAGGAATATCAAATGAAATACCTATGATTACGCATGGTACTAAAACTGAATTCTCTTTAAGAATTGACCGAAGTCTACAGTACAAACTAGAGTTAGCTCCGGGTAATCACTATACGACATTTCAGGTAGACGGGTTCATGCG
>JANMBO010000081.1:0-24878 GCA_031360425.1 Chitinophagaceae bacterium
GTAGTTGATTGGTTGATTGGTTGATTGGTTGATTGGTTGATTGGTTGATTGGTTGATTGGTTGATTGGTTGATTGGTTGATTGGTTGATTGGTTGATTGGTTGATTATAAGGCAGTCTACAAAGATAAACAGAGTATCCTATCAACTTTTCAACCTTTACCCGCACCTAGTTACTTCTTATAGCTACTACCGGATCCATATTGGCCGCTATGGACGCAGGAATGATTCCGGCAAGTACTCCTACGATAACACAGATGGAAATGGCCAGGACTAATATATTAGGAGAAACGAAAATGGTAAAACCAAATACAGCCGTTGACAAAATCGTAATAAGATATACGCCCGCCAAACCAAGTAAGCCACCCATAATACATAAGAAAGCGGATTCTAGAAGAAATTCAGTGAGTATCATTCTTTTTTTGGCGCCAATCGCTTTTTTCAAACCTATTTGAGAAGTGCGTTCTCTTACCGTAACAAACATAATATTTGCTACCCCAAACATTCCTACAATAAGAGATAACGCCGCAATGGCCCAACCTCCTTTATTTATGCCATCGAAAATCTTACTGGCAAATTCGCTGAATGCATCAATATCATTTAAGGCAAAATTGTTTTCCTGGGTTGGTTTTAATTTCCGGATCGATCGCATGGCTCCTTCTAATTCGTCTTTTAACTGGGCCATCGGAACCGTTTCTTTTCCCTGGACCATAATTACCGGGTTGGCATTTTGCTCTCTTTCCATCGTTTTTAAAAACCCGTATGGCATTAATATGCTATTGTCATATTCCCAGCCTCCAATAATACTCTTTCCCTGCTTTTTAATTAGCCCCACTACAATTCCTTTCTTTCCATTTTTCATGGTGACCTCCTGTCCAACAGCTTTCTCCGGTTTTCCAAAAAGATTTTCAGCCACTATATAGCCCATCACCAGTGAATTGGCGCCCCGGTCAAAATCGGTTTGCAAAAGGTAACGACCCATATACGTTTCTACCGGTTGAATATTGATAAACTCTTCCGTAATACCATAATAGTTCACCCCCGAAACAACATTGTCTTCAATTTCTACATTGGTACTGCCTATGTTTATATTCATTGCCACGTTCAGGGCACTCGGTACTTTTTGTTTTAGCAATACCATTTCCTCGTGTTTGGGGCTGGGTCGTTTAACATATTTCCACCATGGGTAATCGTTGCCACCTTCGGAATATTCCCATTTGTCGATATAGACTGTATTGGTGCCAAGGGCCTTGATATCTTTTTGTACGGCATACTCCAGGCTATCAACCGCAGCCAAAACGCCAATAATACAAAAGATACCAAAAGCCACTCCCGACAAAGAAAGCAGGGTACGCACTTTGTGAGAGCGGAACTCCTGCCAGGTAAGGCTTAGGCTGCTGCCTATTATCTCTATTACTTGGCGCATATTTCAAAAGTACTGATTTACCTGTAGGCGATAAATCTATTTATTCTAAAGGTAATACAATTGGGTGAGTGGAAGAGAAGGCATGAGGAGGGGAGACCAGGTTCAGGAGAGAAAACACTTAATTGAAAAACTATTTCCAGTACCCGGATACTCATGCTGTCCGACTTGTTTTTATATTGCATCAAATCTCACCTATGACTGTTATTGAGAATGCAGAATTGAAAGTAACTATCCGGCATAAAGGGGCGGAGTTAGTTAGTCTTTTTCATAAAAAACATCAATTAGAATATATGTGGAAGGGTGATCCGGCATTTTGGGGAAAGCATTCACCGGTATTGTTTCCAATAGTGGGATCGCTGAAGGAAAATGTTTACTATTTCAACAATACTGCCTACGAAATGGCAAGGCATGGTTTTGCCCGTGATTCAGAATTTACAGAAGAACTGAAAGAAACCGATCGGGTTGTTTTTTTGCTCATCAATTCTCCCGAGAACAAAAAGAATTATCCATTTTCTTTTGAATTCAGAATCCATTATTCAATTCGTCATAATCAATTATCCGTCAGTTATTCTATTACCAATAAAGGAAAGGAAGAAATGTATTTTTCGGTGGGTGGTCACCCCGCGTTTGCGATTCCCCTTTCTGCCGGCACCCACTATACAGACTATTACCTCGAATTTGAGAACGTTGAAACGGCTGCACGATGGCCGATTTCCATTGGGGGATTAATAAAAAGTGAACCATTGCCCTTTTTGCAGAATACAAAAAAATTGCCATTGGCGAAAGAGCTGTTTTTTGAAGATGCCATTGTGTTAAAGAACTTTTCGTCCTCTTATGTTAACTTAAAATCTGACGTTACCAATCACGGATGGAAGTTTGATTTTACCGATTTCCCTTACCTCGGAATTTGGGCCGCCAGGAATGCCGACTTTGTTTGCATAGAACCCTGGTGCGGAATTGCTGATAGTATAGACAGTGACCAACAGCTGATTCATAAAGAAGGAATCAACCGCTTGCCACCTACCGGTATTTTTTCAAGAGTGTGGAGCGTGGAATTGTGGTAACAATTTTATGAGTTGGAGAACTACGATAGAATAGAAAAGGTATTACTCTCCACGCAGAATAATAGAGGGTAAACAATCTTTTCTTATTTGAAAATGAAAAAAGAAATGTCGAAGGAAGCTACCTATATCCTCCGGAACTGGATGACATCCAGCCTTCCGGTAAAGCTGTCGATCCGGGATTTTGAGTTTTTTTGGGATAAAAAACCAAACATTCCCATCTATTTATTAATAGGAATTAGCTTCCCCGCTGGGATCCGGTATTTGCCTGCTTGGCCACAAAACCAGCGGTAGACTTAGCTTTTTGAATATATTTAGAACCCTGGTTGTTTGAATCAGCATTCTTTTTATTTCCTTTCTTTTTGTCTTTTTTGTTTTGTTGGTTGAGCAACGACATACAGCATAAATTTTTGTACGGTAAATATACAAATTGTACAGCGTATGTAAAAGCCCTTTGCCGGTAACCAGGAAAATTGTTTTATTTTTAATTAAAAATCAGGGTATGACCTCTAAAGCAACTACTCCGGAACAATACCTTAAAGAACTTCCTGCCGACCGAAAGGAAGCGGTAACCCAATTACGAAATACGGTCTTAAAAAATCTTCCTAAAGGGTTTAAAGAAGTAATGGGTTATGGAATGCTGGGGTATGTGGTGCCGCACGATATTTATCCCGGCGGGTATCATTGCAACCCCAAACATCCATTACCCTTTGCTAATATAGCTTCCCAAAAAAATTTCATCGCGTTTTATCATATGGGAATTTATGCGAGCCCCGATTTGCTCAAATGGTTTACACAAGAATACCCGAAACACAGTAAGGCCAGGTTGGATATGGGAAAAAGTTGCATTCGTTTTAAGAAGCCGGAACATATTCCCTATAAACTAATCGGTGAATTAGTAAAGAAAGTAAGCGTGAAAGACTGGATTGCTGTTTATGAAAAAGCGTTCAAGCGATCCTCCGCTTAGAATTTTGTTAACTCTTACTGTGCAACGATCTTTCCGCGATGATGGTCATTGGATAAATACATGTTATGAGGGTCGTGCTTTTTGTAATTGCGTTATTATTTTTTTTCCTGCCAAAAGGATTACTCCTGCGAGGATTGCTATCCGGTTGAAGAGCTGATCCGTTCTAATGCAACTATACACTGGTCCGGACCCGTTGAGGCGGATGGCGACGACTGGGTTATCCAGATCGATTCGGTTTTCTATCATCCCAATCAACTAGATATTTCATTTAAGCAAAACCAACTGAACGTCGCAATTGAATACCACCTCAGCAATGAAATATTTCGCTGTGGCTTTACCGGCACTGGCCTTCCTGTTATTATTGTTGATAGCATTAGAAAATGAACAAAATGATTTAATTCTATAGTCATTGGGGGTGTACTATTTATTCTCTTTTATCGTTAAATAGTACACCAAATCCAGGTCCGTGAAAAACAAAATTTTTCTATTCATATTCCTATTGCCCCTAGTCGCAATGGCACAAAAGGTTGATCTTGACCGATTTACTTTTAGTTCCCAGTTAAGGGACCTCCCTTTAGTAAAGCTGGACAGTACGTACCGAACTTATAATGTTTCTGTGGAAGGAACTAAATTGATGCAGGGTTACCTAAAGGAGTTGACCCCGGAGAAATCAGTATTTCTAGAAGGCTGGAAAATGCTGAACCAGGATGGGCACATTACGTTTAAGGTGAAATTGGAGGATCTGTTACCCGAATCATTCGGCGTGAAAGAACGGGTAGAAATCAAAAATGATAAAACGGGAAAAGAAATAAGCCGCCGTAGTTATTACTCCCAGGAAGTAGTATATACCATGGCCGCTAATGCCGAGGTAATAGATTATAAAGGTGCGAATATCATAAATTTTGTTTTGGCCGACAGGGGGAGTAAGCAGGTATACCGAAGCCCGGAATTTCCTATCCGGCAATTAGCAGAAGGTTATTTTATGATGAATGCCCTTACCATTACCGGGCAATTGTATAAAAACAGTGTAAACCGGGCTATGGATTACCTGAGTGAACAAGCCACGCATAATTTTGGTTTTGGAGAGAGAAATATCACGGATTTTATGTGGATACTTGATAGCCGAAAGCATCCGGAATACATGGCACACCGAAAAGCGTTCCAGGATCTACAGGAAGTGATGTTCTCCATCAGTGCCAATAAGCCACTGGATGGAGTAAGAGAAAAATTACAACCAGTGATTAAGTATTTTGAAAGTATCAAAAAGAACTATACGAGTTCAAAAAAAACAGACCGTAAATTGCGTTACGCCAGTTATTATAACCTGGCCAAGTTGTATTATTACCTCGACGATCCGCAGGCTATGATGAAAGAAGCCAACGGACTCGTCTTAAACGATTTTGATGCCAGTGACGGAAAATCGCTGGAACAATCGGCTCTTTGGCTAAAAGAACTTTTCACCCGTACGCAAACAAACAGTCGCCATTTTCCAATCGATATTACTTCTTTTAAAGGCCCTTATGAAAATTCGGTATCCACTACTAAAAACAAATAGGTATCCATTAAGTATTAACTAAGTCTAACAGGACGTTTTTGCAGGGTGATTTTCCTGGTCTTATGCCAGCAATTTCCCTGCTTTTTTTTTCTCACTGGCAACCGATTATTGCCGGGAACGATATTTAATAGGACATGGCTTCTTTTATTAACCAACCTAAATAGATCGTTATGAGGAAAATCGTTATTACTTTGCTGATTGTCTTTTCAATAATGCATATCCATGGGCAAAATGTGGGCATCGGGACAGACAACCCCCTGGAAAAACTTTCGGTAGGTAGTACTTCGCAGTTTCGCATTAATGCCAATGGAAATATCATCCGGATTAATAATGTTCCTTACTTCTTCCCTTCGATTCAGGGGAGTACCAATCAATTTCTATTAAATGATGGAAGTGGTAACCTTACGTGGAGTAATGCGCCTTCCTCTCCGAAACCGGTAGTAAGACAGTTCGCGGTGATAAATAATGGATTTTCTTCCTGGTTTATCGACCAGCCGGGAGATTATAACAGTGGCAGCAATTCTAATCCTGGATTAGTATTGTATCGGGGATTAACCTATCAATTTGCAATAAACTCCCCGGGACATCCATTCTTTATCGCTCTTACCGTAGGAGGCCCGGGGTATACGGTAGGTGTTATCAACAATGGCATTACGTCCGGGGTCGTTTCATTTACGGTTCCCATGGATGCGCCCGATAACATGGTTTATTATTGCAGTGTTCATTCCCTGTCAATGAATGGAGTTATTACTATTCGGTAATTGAAAACGATCATTATTTTGGTCATCTTTTACCATCAAAACCGATCATAAATTTTAATGGAAGGTTTTATGAACTTTTCCGTTCGTTCTATTCATTAAACTCAAATGAATAACAAAGAGCTATCATTAATGATTGACAAGCTTCAGCGCTCCATCGCTATAGCGTTGACCGATATTGGGATATTTTTTTACCAGCACTTCAATGCTTTCAATATCGGTTTTATTTAGGAGGATGTCGACAGCTGCCGCATTCTCCGTTAAATATTTCCTTTGTTTGGTTCCGGGTATAGGGATGATATCTTCACCTTGAGCGAGTACCCAGGCGAGGGCCAATTGCGAAGGGGTACAACCTTTTTCAAGAGCCAAAGACGCAAATTCTTTGACTAGCTTATTATTATTTTGCATATGCTCGTCCTTAAACCGGGGCAGCGTTCGGCGAAAATCATCTGCCGCCAATTTATCCATATCATTTACAGTATTGGTGATTAATCCCCTAGCCAGTGGACTGTATGGGACAAATGTGATCCCGAGTTCACGAATGGTGGGAAGTATTTCTGTTTCTACCTCTCTCGTCAATAACGAGTACTCACTTTGCAGTGCGGCAATAGGGTACACGGCATGTGCTTTACGGATCGATTGGGCAGAGGCTTCCGACAGGCCCAGGTATTTTACTTTCCCTTCCTTTACCAAATCGGCCATGGCACCTACCATTTCCTCTACCGGTATATTGGGATCAATGCGGTGCGCATAATATAAATCGATGGTATCAATCTTTAACCGCTTCAGGCTTTTTTCAACCGCTGTCTTACAATGGGCTGGCGAACCATCAAAGTAGGAGGTAGGTGTTCCGGGAGGAAGCGATGCTATATTGTCCTTTAAACGGAAACCGAATTTGGTGGCGATAAAAATTTTGTTACGATTAGGAACCAATACTTTTGAAATCAATTCCTCATTGTGCCCAACACCATACATATCGGCCGTATCCCAGAAATTAATTCCCAGTTCCAGCGCTTTATGTAAGGTGGCCAGCGACTCTTCATCATTGCGCGGACCGTACGCAAAACTCATCCCCATACATCCCAATCCGATAGCGGATAATTTTTCTCCGGTCGATCCAAGGTTTCTGTATTTCATAATTACATTTTGGATGATAAAGGTAGCGAGATAATTGGATGTTCGGTTTATTCGGCAGTTTGTGTACGTGTTTTAATAATTGGTGGAGTACGAACTTCTTGAAAAAAGTATTTTCTTTTTTCCGGTTGAGGAAAAACAATTTTTATTTTTGCTGTATAGCGATGATGTTTTTAAATTAACCGGATAAGTGAGGTTGGCCTGAAATGGTTCTTCAATTCTTGCCTATAAGAAAATGAAAGGCGGGAAGAACCTTTTTTCTTAATAAGGGCTCAATGATAAAAGGTCTTGAGCTAATACTATAGTTGCTCAGATTAAGCATCTCATAAATTTCCGAATCAATTATATTTCGAATATTGAGTAGTTCATCAAATAATTTGGTGTACGACTCTACCAGCAGCTGTTCATCCGCCGCCGATTCTTTAATCAGCATTTCATGAAATTTTACCTGGTATGCCTTCATAAAAATAAAGTTAGGACTCTCAAAAGACAATTTTATTAAATGTAGAAAATAAATTCAATAAATAAGGCCAGTTTATTCCATATTTATAAATACCCGTATTATTTTCAAATATGAGGTAGAGAATGCCGGATCCTTAAATTATTTTGGTATTCCTTTCCTGTTAATAGTTGAACACCCGTTTGTAAATAAACAGCTCGCGAAATGGAATTGTTTAAAGATTTCAATAATTATTGAAAGATTAGTATGTAGGAGATCACAAAAGAAGGGGAACCAGGGCCAGTAGATTTTGGTTGACCTTACTGCCTTGTTCGGCGGGATATCCTTTCACAGATCGGCAGTCGAAATATTTATAAGGCAGATAAAATCCTCTGAGGGAGCCTTTCCGAAATTACCTTCCTGGTACAGACAAGTTCAAAAAAGAATTCTCTTTCATTCTTTCTTACCTATTTTTATAACTGCAGCCGGAGACATTATATAGCATCCCTAATCTCGTTCTATGTCTTTAAGCATAACCTATTTACCGGAAGAGACCAGCAAGATGAATGCTGAGGAGATCATTCAATCATTTGATACGAATGCCGAAAAAGGCCTAACTGATGAAATAGTGCGGCAGCGATTACAGCAATTTGGTTTAAACGAGATCGAAACAAATAAAAGAGCCAGTGCGATTGTTGAATTGCTCCTGCATTTTAGAAGCCCCCTGGTGATTATCCTGTTAGTGGCCTCTGTCGTTTCAATTTCTCTCGGCGAGCCGATTAATGCTTCCATCATTTTTATTATGGTGATCATTAGTGTTGCTATCGATTATTTTCAGGAACGAGGGGCAAAAAATGCCGCGGAGCGCCTCAAACAAACGGTGAAAAATAAGGTAACCGTGCTGAGAAATTCGGTAGAAAAGGAAATATTGCCTGAACAGCTTTGTTATGGCGATATTGTCTTATTGAGTGCGGGAAAAATTGTTCCGGCCGACTGCCGGGTAATCCTGTCCAGTGACTTTTTTGTTAACCAATCTTCCCTTACCGGCGAATCGTTCCCTTGTGAAAAGTATAGTGATGCTATTAAGGATGCGGGTGCCGATCTTACTTCCCTCGATAATATTGCTTTCATGGGCTCCAGCGTCACCACGGGTAGTGCCAAAGTGGTAGTGATTAAAACGGGAAAGCTTACGGAGTTTGGAAAGATCGCGCAAACACTCGTTCTCCGTGAAGAAGAAACCGATTTTAGTAAAGGCATACGTTCATTTGGTTTTCTCATTATGAGAGTAACGATCATATTGGTACTGTTTATCTTTCTTGTTAACGCTATTTATAAACATAACCTGCTGGAGTCTTTTATGTTCAGCCTGGCGGTAGCCGTTGGACTAACACCTGAACTGTTGCCCATGGTGATGTCCGTTACCATGGCCAAAGGTTCCTTGCGAATGGCAAAGAAAGGCGTGGTAGTGAAGAGGCTGACGGCTATTCCCAATTTTGGCAGTATGGAAGTATTGTGCACCGATAAAACAGGAACCCTCACCGAAGATAAAATCAAACTCATTAAATATGTAGACGTGAAGGGGGCGGTATCGGAAGAACTGTTTTTGTTTACGTACCTCAACAGCTATTTTCAAACGGGTATTAAAAATCCACTCGATGATGCAATACTCCAGCATAAACAGCCTGATGTTACCTCGTATCGTAAGGCAAATGAAGTGCCCTTTGATTTTTACCGAAAAAGAATGAGTGTGGTGGTGGAAAAGGATGGGATAACAACGCTTATCTGTAAAGGAGCGCCGGAAGAAATTCTGAAAGCCTGTATCACCGACCCGGCATTGATCAAACAAGCTAATGACCTATATGAATTATTAAGCAACGATGGATTCCGCGTTCTGGCGATTGCTTCAAAAGAAGTGAGCAGTAAGCCGAAATTCTCCAAGGAAGACGAAGACCAATTACAACTGAAGGGATTTGTGGCGTTTCTCGATCCGCCCAAACAGGATGCCGACGAAACGATCGCGGAACTGGCAAAAATTGGAGTAGAAGTGAAAATAATCACCGGTGATAACCACCTGGTGACTCAAAAAATCTGCAAGGAGATCGGACTTCCTATTAAAGGTATTATGCAGGGATATGAACTGGAACATCTAACGGATGATGCCCTGCAAAAAAGAGTATTAAATACTACCATCTTCTCCCGCTTTTCTCCCGATCAGAAGAACAGAATCATCATTGCATTGAAAAAATTTCATCATGCGGTGGGGTATATGGGTGATGGCATAAACGATGCTCCATCCTTAATGACGGCGGATGTGGGGATATCCGTCAGCAGTGGTACCGATGTGGCTAAAGATGCAGCTGATATCATATTAACGGAAAAAGATTTGTTAGTACTTAAAGAAGGTATCCTGGAAGGAAGAAAAACCTTTGGCAATACGATGAAGTACATTTTGATGGGATTGAGTTCCAACTTCGGTAATATGTTTTCCGTGGCGGCCGCTACCCTTTTTCTACCCTTTCTTCCCATGCTGCCGGCTCAAATACTTATCAATAATTTTTTGTACGATACTTCGCAGATTACCATTCCAACGGATAATGTGGATGAAAGTTATACCCTGAAACCACAACAATGGAACCTGAAGATGATCTATCATTATATGCTCATTTTTGGTCTTACCAGTTCTGTTTTTGATTTCGCCACTTTTTATACGCTTTACAAATATTTTCATGTATCCGAAGCGCAATTCCGCACGGGATGGTTTATGGAATCATTAGCCACCCAAATCCTGGTAGTGTTCATCATTCGTACCAACCAGATTCCTTTTGTTCAAAGTAAGCCCAGAAAATATTTGGTGGCCAGTGTGTTAGTTTGCCTGGGCATTGGATGGCTGTTACCGTATACAGGTTTTGCCGAACTGATCGGTTTTGAAAAACTTCCGTTGGATGTTCTTTTTGTAATTATCGGCCTGGTGATTCTGTATTTATTTTGCGCAGAACTGGTGAAACGATTTATTTATCATCGACTGCAACGAAGTGTACATTAAGAATCGATTATCATTATTGTCCGATCCATTAAAAGAAACCCCTCTCCAAAAGGAGAGGGGTGAGTTGGATTTTCTTAATGATCGTATATCAAAAATTATTTTACTTTACCAAACTCAATAGCAGCTTGCGCGGCAGCCAATAAGGCAATGGGCACCCGGAAAGGGGAGCAACTAACATAGTTCATTCCCATCCGGTGGAAAAACTTAACGCTTTGCGCATCTCCTCCATGTTCCCCGCAAATACCCACTTTTAATTTAGGCTTTGTTTTTCTTCCGCGTTCAATGCCGATGCGAACTAATTCGCCAACGCCAAACTGGTCGATTGTTTGAAATGGATCTTCATTCAATACTTTCAGGTCCATATATTTTGGTAAAAAACCTCCAATATCATCGCGGCTAAATCCAAAACTCATTTGAGTGAGGTCGTTCGTACCAAAGCTGAAGAAGTCCGCTACTTCAGCCATAGAATCTGCCTTTAAAGCCGCTCTCGGTATTTCAATCATGGTGCCATAGAGATAAGGAATGGTTCTCATCTTCATGCTTTCGCATACTTCTTTATATACCCGGTCGACAATGACTTTTTGATGTATCAATTCGTTTACGGTGCAGGTAACGGGAACCATGATTTCAGGAAATGCTTTTTTACCAGATTTTATTAATTCGGCCGTTGCCTCCAAAATAGCTCTAACCTGCATTTCGGTAATCTCCGGATAGCTAACACCCAGGCGTACACCGCGGTGACCAAGCATCGGATTGTTTTCGTGTAAGGCCAATACCCGGCGGCGCAGCATACTCATACTGATATGCAATTCCCTGCTCAATTCATGCAATTTGGCAGTATCATGAGGTACAAATTCATGCAGCGGCGGGTCGAGCAGGCGAATAGTAACCGGGTAACCATTCATTACTTCCATCGTGTCTTTAATATCTTTCTTCACAAAAACATACAAGTCGTTCAACGCGGTGCGTCTTTCTTCCTCTGTTTTACTCATGATCATCTTGCGCAACAAAAACAATGGTTGTTCACTTCCCTCACCGTAAAACATATGTTCGGTACGAAACAAGCCAATCCCTTCCGCTCCAAATTTTAATGCCTGTGCTGCATCTTCAGGGGTTTCGGCGTTGGCACGCACATTCATGATCCTTTTCTTATTGACCAGTTTCATCAGTTTTTTATACGCCTGGTTTTTTTCGAGGTCAATAGCCACTAAGGCCATACTTCCTAAATAAACCAGGCCCTTGGTGCCGTCTAAACTCAGCCAATCTCCCTCTTTAATAAAAGTTCCATCATTCGCTTTAAACGATTTGGTTTCGCTGTGAATTTCAATATCCGAACATCCTACAATGCAACATTTACCCCAGCCTCTTGCTACCAGTGCCGCATGGGAAGTCATACCACCCTTGGTGGTAAGAATAGCCTGTGATTTATGCATACCATCTACATCTTCCGGCGACGTTTCTTCCCTCACTAAAATAACTTTCTCTCCTTTGCTGGCCCACTCTACCGCATCATTGGAGGAGAAAACAACCCGTCCTTTTGCGCCCCCCGGACCTGCCGGCAGTCCTTTAGCAATGGGTTTGGTTACCTTTTGCACATTGGGATCGAGCATGGGCAGTAATAATTCTACTAATTGATTGGGGCCTACGCGCATGATGGCCGTTTTAGCATCAATTAGTTTTTCATCATACATATCGCTGGCCATTTTCACTGCCGCAATACCATTTCGTTTTCCTACCCGGCATTGCAACATATAGAGTTTACCTTTTTCAATGGTAAACTCAATATCCTGCATGTCTTTGTAATGTCTTTCCAGCTTTCGTTGATAGTCAAATAACTCTTTGTATAATGCTGGCATAGTTTTTTCCAGGGTGGGCAAGTGCTTGCTCTGGTCGTTTTTGGAATATTCGTTTACAGGTGCGGGTGTGCGAATGCCGGCTACCACATCTTCTCCCTGTGCGTTTAATAAGTATTCACCATAAAATTGATTTTCGCCATTACCCGGGTTTCGGGTAAAACCAACTCCCGTAGCACTGGTGTCTCCCATATTGCCGAAAACCATTGCCTGCACATTGACCGCGGTTCCCCACTCGTCGGGAATCTTTTCAATACGGCGATATTCAACAGCGCGTTTTCCACTCCAGCTGGTGAAAACGGCGCCAATACTTCCCCAGAGTTGTTCATAGGGATCGTCGGGGAATGCCTGACCCAATACTTTCAATACGGTAGCTTTGAACTCTTTTACCAACGCTTTCAATTCGCTTGCCGTAATGTCCGTATCATATTTGTATCCCTGCTGATGTTTTATTTTTTCTAATTTTTCGTCTAATACTTTTCTAATTCCTTTGCCTCCTTTGGGTTCAATACCGCCTCCCTTTTCCATTACCACATCGGCATACATCATGATCAACCGGCGATACGCATCATAAGCAAAGCGTTCATCCCCTGAATGGGCAATAACACCCTGAATGGTTTTGTCATTGAGTCCAATGTCCAATACCGTTTCCATCATACCCGGCATGGATCGCCTGGCTCCCGATCGAACAGATACTAACAGGGGATTGCTGGCATCACCAAATTTTTTTCCTATCTCTTTTTCGACGGCCGTCAATGCCTTTTGAACCTGTGCATCCACGCCTGAAGGATATTTCTTTTTATTCTTATAATGATAGGTACACACTTCGGTGGTAATAGTAAACCCGGGCGGAACCGGTAAGCGGAGTTTCGGGTGACCGGCCATTTCAGCCAGGTTCGCTCCTTTACCCCCTAATAAATTTTTCATTGATTCGTTACCGTCCGCTTTCCCTCCGCCAAAATAATAGACGTATTTGGCGGCTTTTTTATCTCTTGCCATATAATAGATTTGATTTTAAAAGTGGTACAAATTACGCCGGATGAAAAATTAGCGGGATTACTTATATCAATCTTAGAGTTGATAATAATCAGGTTTTACCAGTAAACAGGTACTGCAGGTCGTGCTTATTGAGAAGAAATGAACCATTGTTCTCTACATGTTTGGGGAATGATTAAGGAAATTACATGCCTGGATCATCAGCCGTAGGTCCGTACATACCCGGCAAGGGGACATTAAGTAACCGAAGGTATACGGTTAGTTGTCCCCGGTGATGGTATAAATGGTTTAAACACCAGCTGCGTACCACTTCCGCTTTTGGAAGGGTAAAATATATTTGATTGCCATTTCTCATAGTCCACGGTTTGGTAAATTCTTCATCGGCCGTATCGTTCAATATCCTTTCCGCCTTGCCGATCAGTTCATCGTGCCAGGCTACTATATCTTCGGTGGAGTGATATTCTTTTCTTGCTCCTGAATCTTTAGCAAAATCCAGTTCATCCTGCACCAGGCATTCTTTCCACCAGCCATTAATTTCAGCTACATGGCTTGCCAGTTGTTTTAGCGTCATAGATTTTTCATGGGGCCTGTACGCTGCTTTATCAAAAGGAACAAGCGCTAATAATTTCCGGGTGTTGGCAGATTCCTGTTTTAGTTCGGACAGTAAGGTTTTAGCGATACTCATATAATTTTTTTTAATCTACTTCTAAATGTAAGAACTTATGCTTATTTAGCTGCGATTATTCCTAATTAACCAAGCGTACAGGTATCGCGATTTTTTGTTTTGCTTTTTTTTTAAATGGCTTTCACCAAAGAATTTTTCATTTCAAATAATTTTATCCTGACCTTCGGGATCGAATTTAAATTGTCAGACTACAAACCATAAAGCTTGGGAAGCTGGAAGGTAAATGAGCTGCCTGAAAAATGATCGAACAATATTAATAAATGTGATCAATGAAGTCTGTTCAATTATCTTGAGATTGTCACATAGTTTCTGTTGATTTTAGTGACTGCGATTAAGCCGGCATTATTATTATACCCTGTAAATAATCGCTTTTTCTTGGATTTTAGTCAACATAGCTTATTTTGCAACAATTAGGTTATGGCTATAACGACAGGAGGTTTACTTGACGAACGTTTTCTCCTTAACAGAATCTTTTTTAATAAAACCAAACTGCTATGCAAAAGCAATTCAAAACACCAATTTTATTTTTAGCGGCACTTGTTCTACCCGTTCTTCTGTTTGCCCAGAATACTGTTACGGGTACGGTGAAGGATGCTGCCAATCAAACTGCCCTTGCCGGGGTATCTGTAAGGGTATCGGGGAGTAACCGGGGAACTTCTTCAGATGCAAACGGTAACTTTTCACTGAATGTCCCGGGTAACGGTAAGTTGATTGTTTCCTTTGTGGGGTACGAAACTCAAACGGTTTCAGTTGATAACAAATCAAATCTTGAAATTCTGCTCGCAAGGGCCACCACCAGCCTGGAAGAAATAGTCTTAACAGGCAGAAGGTCCTTCCCCCGGTCATCGGCCGTTACTCCATTACCGGTCGACAATATAGATGTTGCCAGTTTAAAAACGACCGGTCAAACAACCTTTGATAAAGCGTTACAATACCGGGTTCCTTCCTTCAATACTATTAATACACCAGTTAACGATGCAACCACCCTGCTGGATCCTTATGAGATCAGGAATTTGGGACCCAGTCGAACCCTTGTTTTAATAAATGGAAAAAGAAAGAACCTGAGTTCATTATTATATGTACAGTTTGCTCCCGGAAGAGGGGAAACCGGGGCCGATTTGTCGGCCATTCCTACTGATGCCATTAAGCGGGTAGAGATTCTACGGGACGGCGCTTCCGCTCAGTATGGTTCGGATGCCATTGCGGGCGTAATGAACGTGATACTGAAAGATAAATTTCTATATAGTTCCTTAACGCTTAACGCGGGAATTACGAGCAAGGGCGACGGAGGTACTTATGGAGTGGCGTTCAATAGTGGAAGCAATTTGGGCGGTAAAGGATTTCTCAATTACACCGTTGATTTCAGTCAACAGGAGAATGCAATTCGTTCCGGTATCATTGATCTGACTACCGAGATAGCAACTTTCGGCGATCCATCCAAACCATTGACTGACCCCGGAAATAAAGCCATTGTTGATTTTCTCAAAATCTATCCTACTGGCAATAACCATAACGGAACAGGCGAAATAACCGCCGCTAAGTTTAATTATAACCTGGGTATTGATGTTGGTGAATACGGGCAGTTTTACAGCAATGGCGCATATGTTGTTAAGAAAGCCATTAGTAATGCCAATTACAGAACACCTTATTGGAGAACCGATGCGGGATTACTGCACACACGCAAACCGGGTGCCCCCAACTATACGGGAGGAAGTAATTCATTGTATGAAGGATACATTGGGTACGAGCCCACTTTTGAAGGTGACCTTATAGACTATAATGCAACTGTTGGCGTAAAAAATGAAAAGGATGGATGGAAGCATGATGCAAGTTTTACCGTGGGAGGTAATCAGCAATTATATTCCGTAAACAACACAGTGAACCGAACTTTAGGAGCAGCCAGTCCTACGGCTTTCAAACCCGGAGGTTTCCGCTTCACCAATGTGGTGGGCAACTATGATGTTTCTAAATCCGTTACTGATAATTTTGCTATTGGATTTGGTTCGGAAATAAGAAAAGAAACCTATGTAATTATTGCCGGCGACACCGCTTCTTATTCCGGCGAAGGTTCTAATTCCTTTCCCGGTATTCGGGCCGAAAATGCCTCTTCCAACAGCCGGTTTAATTTCGGAGCCTATTTTGATGCAAGTTTGGATGTTACCAAAGACTTCCTGCTCAATGGAACAATACGTGCTGAAAAATATAGTGATTTTGGAAACGCATTCGTTTGGAAAGTATCTTCCCGCTATAAAGTGGCCGAGGACAAATTTGTAATCAGGGCTTCCGCTTCTACGGGCTTCCGGGCACCTACGCTGCACCAGATTTATGCGCAATCTACCCAGGCCTCTTTTGCCGGGGGAACCATTGTGCTTTCTGGCTTATTTAATAACAGGAGTAAACAGGCTTTCGCTTTGGGCATTCCGCTGCTGAAGCCGGAAAAATCGAATAACTATACGGTAGGGATAGGCGTAAGTCCAACTAAAAATTTCAGCTTTACCCTCGATTATTACAGCATCACGATCAAAGAGCGAATTGTGTATAGTTCTTCTATTACAACGGATGATAGAAAACTCGCCAATCCCGTTACTGAACTGGGACGAATTCTTAAAGGGAATAGCGTTGGGGCCGGTAATTTTGATTTGGCAAGTGTTCAATTTTTCATCAATGGTATTAAAACGGAAACCCAGGGCCTTGATTTTGTTGCCAGTTACAGGAATATTGCATTGGGTGCGGGTAAACTGGGAGCTAACCTGGCCGGAAACTTTACTTTAAGAAATAAAGTGGTAGGTGCGCCTAATGATCCAGCTGCTATTAAATCGGCCGGCTCCACCATTGTTAGTACACAGATCAGGTCTTTATTAGAAGAAGGCAGGCCAAAATACAAAGTAGTACTTGGGTTTGATTATCATATCAAAAAATTCAGTGCTAACCTGAATAATACACTATTTGGAAAAACAGCGTTCCAGGACCTTGATAATGGCGGTGGTGATATGGAAAACATTAAGCAGGAATTTAAACCAGCCGTTGTTACAGACCTGAACCTGGGATATGATTTTACCGATAAAATCAATTTCTCTTTTACGGTAAACAATATTTTTAATGTATTGCCGAAATGGGAATTAAAAGCCCTGAACTCCGCCGGCCAGTCTGTTTTAAATGATGCAGCAGCAAAAAATTTGCTGGAAGGATTTTTGGAATTCAGTGGTCGTTACCGGATTTTAGCGTATAACGGTTCTCAGTTCAGCCAATTGGGAACTATTTTCCAGGCTTCCTTATTATTTAAGTTCTAACAAATAAGTTAACAAGATAATGGGGGTTGATTTCTTCAAAGGAAATCAACCCTTTCTTATTGGATGGTGGACGTTCTTACCATTTAATATTTTTTAATTTTGCTATCAAAAGATGGAATGAGCAACCTGTACACAAGTCTTTCAAAAATTTATGAAGCCATGTACCAGGGCTTTATTAATTACGGGGAGGAGTTTGAGTTCTATTTTAACCTGCTAAAAAAGTACCAATGTAAAAGTGTAGTCGAAATTGGCTGCGGAACTGGTAACCTGGCCAACCGGTTTATACAAAAGGAAATTGAATATACCGGTCTTGACCAAAGCGATAATATGCTGACTATAGCAAAAAGGAATAATCCAGGCTCCCAATTCATTCAGGGCGACATGAGAAATTTTCATCTTAAAAAAAATGTTGATTCCGCTATTATTACCGGCAGAACCATCAGCTACTTAATTACCGATAACGATGTGCAGGATACCTTCTCCTGCATTTATAAAATTTTGAATACAGCCGGAATAATTTGTTTTGATTGCATTGATGCGTCTAAATTTATTCCTCTTATCAGGCCCGAAAAGAAAATTGTTCATACAGCTGATTTCAATAATAAAAAATATCGCCGTGAAAGTTTTTGGGCTGCAAACCACCAACAATCCGGAATGTTTGACTGGGCGTCTTTTTATTATGAAGTAGATACAGGCGGTCAACTTTTAAAAATAGGAGAAGACCATTCTACCCTGCGGGCTTCTTATAAGAAAGAAATCATCCTGTTACTGGAAGCCACAGGTTTCGGGGTAAAAGAAATTATTGATAGGCCTTCCTATGCATTTGATACATTTGTTATATTGGCTGAAAAGAGACAGCTGGCAAAGGAAGGAAGATTTCGTGACGCCTCATAAACTTATTGTTTTATGGAAATGTATGATAATAAAGACACCGTTGAAAAATCATTCGACCTGAGTTATGTCAGCGAACCGCTGATTCAGGCGCAATGGGCCGAATTTATCGAATTGAAGAAAGTAATCACTGAATTGTCGGGCCGGAAAAAAGCGCCAATATCTATTTTGGATATTGGAATTGGAAACGCCCGCATTCCCCAGCATTTGTGTGGCATAAAGGAAATATGGGAGATGATAAATTTATATGATGGGCTCGATAATGCTGAAGCCTGTGTCGATCTTTCCAACAAAACGATAGCCGAATATAATATCCAGGATAGGGCTTTCGCCTATCATTTTGATGCGTCACAATTAAATAAGTGGGAAAAGAAATATGACATGGTAATTACTACCTGGTTTACCGCTGGTAATTTCTACCCGGCCGATTTCCCCTTCGAAACCTATGGAAGATCTGGCGAAAGGCTGGACCTATCTAAAAATGAAAAATTCGAAACTATTTTTTCCAATGCGTATAAACTGTTAAACCCCGGTGGCGAAGTATTGATTGGAGCCTGCTATATTGATAATGAAGCCACCCGGAAAAAACAAGAAGAATCCTACAGGAAAATGGGAATGACCATTATTACGGATGCAAAAGATTCTTTTACCGCGACCAAAGAAAGATTCTGGTCGCAGCGATTTACAAAAGAAAAATTACAGAGCTATTTACATTTTGTCAATAAGCGGAATATTATAGTCACTCCCCTGGATACTTATAACTATGCCATGCAGGTAAGAATTAAGAGTTGATTTTTTTCTTACCTGGTAATTTCTTTTATACTTCTTAAAGTAAAAGAAGCGGTATTCGAAATGGGCATTATCACCCTTCATAAGCAATCAACAGCCTGTATGCGCCGCTTTTCTATTTTCTGACAGGAGTCGTTGTCTAGTTTTCCTAAGCGGCATAATCTCTCAAAAATGAGGGTGAGACCGGGTTAAAACACAAAGGGAGGGAAAAGAACTACCTTACTCCGTTTAACTAACTCAATGAATAATCCATTCGATACACTAATTGATAGTTACCTGGACAATAAAGTGGGTATTGATGCCGGCTTCTTAAGCAAAGCGTTGTCGAACGGCCTGCAGCAAAATATCCTCCAATTGCAACAGGATGAATTAATGTCTGTAGCCGGAATTGGCAACGAAGCCGTGAAGGATGCTCATCAAAAATGGAGAGGGGATAAAATCTATTGGCTGGATAAAAAGCATAGTAACAGATACGAACAGGATTTTTTATTATTGGTGGAAGAATTTATTGAGCACCTGAACAGCACCTGTTATACCGGCATTAACGATTATGAATTTCATTATGCCTTATACGAAGCGGGCGACTTTTATAAGCGGCACAGGGACCAGTTTAAGAACGACAGCAACAGGAAATTTTCACTTATAAATTATTTAAATGAAAACTGGCTGGAGGAAGACGGTGGTCAATTATTAGTTTACCAGGATGAAACCGTTCAGAAAATTCTGCCTCATTCCCAAACAGCCGTTTTTTTTAAAAGTGATGAAATGGAACATGAAGTAACAAAGGCCAATCGAAGCAGGATGAGTATTACGGGCTGGTTGAAACAGAGGTAGGGTTTCTTTGTTTGCGAAAAGTACCCTCGCAAAACAAAATAAATTCCTGTATCCATGCGGGAAATGAACATCGAACTATTCTATTTTATTTCTTGTAAGGAGATTCCCGGTTGATAACAATAACAGGTTGTTCAAGCGAAGTATTTTCTACCGACAATCGTAACGTATAGGTTCCCGCTTTTACAAATGTTTCGTAGTGTATAAAATAAGGATAATCACTCTTTGAATTGCGCGTTACCAAATCCCAACGATACTCGTTAAAACCCTCTACCCCCTCCACTGTTTTTTCCCAGATTTCTTTGTTGGCCGTATCTCTGAGCGAGAGCAATATTGATTTTGACTTGTTGAGCCAAAAGGAAACAGGTAGTTGCTCCATTGTTCGGTAATCAGGTTCTCCTCCAAAGGAATTAAACCAGGGTCTTTTGGCCACCGGTATTTTAAACATCCAGTCTTTGTCGTTGGGACGATTCTCCTTTACCATTTGTTGAATGGGTAGGAGATTGATTTTATATATCCCTCTTCCATGGGTAGCGGCAATAAGGTCCATCGTTGGTTCATGAATTTCAATATCCGCAATAGCGGCTGCTGGCATCCGGTTTCCAAGGTAAGACCAATTCTTTCCGCGATTGATGGATATAAATACTCCCCGTAATCCCCCGGCATATAGTATGTTTTCATTGGAGGGATCCTCCAATATTACATTCACCGGTTCATCCGGCAATCCGTCAGAAATACTATTCCAATTTTTTCCATAGTCTTCCGAAACGTATAAATAATGATGAAGGTCGTCATGGTTTATTCCTGTCATGGCAAGATATACCCGCTCCTTTACAAAACGGGAAGGGCAAATGCTCCGGATATAATTATTGGCCAAACCTGATGAAACCTCTTCCCAATTAATTCCATCGTTTTTAGAAACCCAGCAGGAGCCCTTATCCGTACCCGCATAAAGCAATCCTTTTTCCATCTTTGATTCTACCAACGCTCCCAGGGCAAAAGATTTCTTTTCTCTTACCGATGAAAGGGAAAGGTTTGGGCTTATTACCTTCCAGGTATTGCCTCTATCGATACTTTTGAAAACGAAATTACCACCGTGATAAAGTGTCTTGCTTTGATGCGGGGAAATAAAATAAGGAGTCATATAATTGAATATAAGACTGTCCTTAATTTCCCCGGGTAGTTTAGGCATGATGTTGACAATAGTATCCTGGTTTTTGTTGAACCGGATAGCATTGCCGTGTTGCGTGCTGTAATAAATGGTGGAGTTATCTTCCGGATCAACTTGTGTTACACAACCGTCGCCTCCGTCCCACGGATCGATCCAAAGATATTTCCATGGATCCGGAAAGTTGCTGTTGATTTGGTTTGGGGGTCCATACACCGTAGCATTATCCTGTGTGCCACCGTAGATCGTGTAACTTGACCGATCAATAGTGATATCATAAAATTCTCCAACGGGTATATTGTTATAATGAACCCATGATAATCCTTTGTCGTAACTCGTATAAAAACCCCCATCATTACCCAAGGCCAGGTGTTGAGGATTTTGCGGATTGATCCACAATTCACATTGATCGAGATGAAGTCCCTGGGCAAGACTCTGCGTCATGTGAGTTACCTTACCTCCAATAAATTCAAACGATTTTCCTCCATCGGAGCTAAGAGCCAGTCGAACCCCCAGGCAATAAACTTCTTCATCATTTTGGGGATTGACATAAACATCAGTAAAATACCATCCAATACCGGGGAATATTTTAAAGGGACCTTTATGTGTTTTGGTCCAGCTCAATCCACCGTCCGTGGATTTATAAAGTTCCGCGGCATTATCTCTTGAGTTGTTCAGGTTATCAATCAGCGCGTATACTTTGGAAGGATTTGAATAAGATACAGCCAGGCCAATTCTCCCAACACGAGCGCCGGCAGGCAAGCCATTATTGGCCGCGGTCCATGTTTTCCCGCCATTAATACTTTTATAAACAGCACTGTTTTTACCGCTTATTCCGGGATAAACTTCCCACAGCGACGTATACATTATTTGAGGGTTGGATGGGGCAATAACAATATCGTTTGCACCGGTACTATCATTTTTATGCAAAACCTGCTCCCACGATTTTCCTCCATCTGTTGTTCTGTACAGGCCGCGATTTCTATTCTTCGTCCACAAATGACCTAATACTGCAACCAGCACAATATTGGGATCTTTTGGATGAATAGCGATTTCAGCGATTGACCAGGAATCTTCCAGCCCAATATTTTTCCAGGTTTTACCAGCATCATCGGACCGGTACATACCGGTGCCGGGCAACGTGAAGTTTCTCGGTTTCTTTAGATTTTCACCGGTACCAACGTAAATGATAGAAGGATTAGAAGGAGCGAGTTCCATATCTCCAATGCCAGGAGCAGACTGCTCCTCAAAGATGCAGGACCAGGAGACACCATTATTAATAGTTTTCCAAATTCCGCCTGAACCAAAACCTGCATACATTGTGCCTGGGTGAGAAGGATCTACCTGTACTACATCTGCGCGGGCCGAATTAACCGTAGGGCCCAGTGAAATCCAGTCAAGTTTATACCTGCTCTCTTCTTTCATCTTTTTAAACTTTTCAAAAGATGCTTCCAGGGGAGACGCAGGCTGCTGGGATAATAAGTTCATCGCTTGCGTGAAAAGGATGAATAGTAATAAGTAGAGCTTTGGCAGCATCGCTTATGTATTTAGAAGAATTAAAAGATCATTAGCGAATGTAAGGCCGATACGAGTACATTATTGAAAAAATATCATCAAAAATAAGATTCCTTTCCTCCATTTTTGTACGTAATCCATTTTATATTTGATAAGGGTGAATTTTCGAATATTCAATTAGATTTTATGAAGTGTTGTCTTAAAAACCTGCTATTCCTTATTTCGGTTTTCTATTCGGAAACGAATACGGCGCTCGCCGACAATTACCCCAAAAATTTACATATCGATATCCTTCATTATAAATTTGAACTCCTGCTTTCAGATGATACCAATGAAATCAGGGGTGTTACTACCATCACCCTATTATTTAAAAAAGAAGGGCTGGATAAATTGCGACTTGATTTCGTCAATCAAACCGATGCACTGAAAGGGAAGGGGATGATCATAGAATCCGTTTATGAGAATGATAGAAAACTAAACTATACCCATGCAAACAATGAGCTTTGGATATTTTTTTCAAAGGCATCCACCGGCAATAATGAGACAAAAATTATTATTCACTATCACGGTATTCCCGCGGACGGGTTGCGGATCGGCCGGACTAAATACGGCGACCGCAGCTTCTTTAATGAGAACTGGCCCAACCGGGCCCGTCATTGGCTTCCCACCGTTGATCATCCCTATGAAAAAGCAACCAGCGAATTTATAGTAAAGGCACCGGCTCATTACCAGGTAATTACAAACGGGTTACTATTGGAAGAAACCAACCTGGATTCAACAACTAAACTTACTCACTGGAAACAATCCATTCCGGTTTCTTCCTGGCTTTATGTTTTGGGTGTAGCAGAATTTGCTGTGCAGTATGTTGATTCGTTTGATGGGAAATCTATTCAAACTTGGGTTTACGGAAAGGATCGGGATGCCGGTTTTTACGACTTCGCGGAACCCACCAAACAGGTAGTTGCTTTTTTCTCCGATTATGTGGGGCCCTATGAGTATGAAAAAATCGCCAACGTGCAATCGCCCAGTGTGCAGGGAGGAATGGAGACTTCCTCCGCTATCTTTTATGGGGAAGAACTGGTTAATGGTAAACGTGATGTTCGTCTTCGAAATGTAGTGATTCATGAATTAGCTCATCAATGGTTTGGTAATGCCGTAACAGAATCTACCTGGGATGACGCGTGGCTGAGTGAAGGGTTCGCCACTTATTTTACCATGTTGTTTATTGAACAGGCATACGGGAAAGAAGAATTAGAAAGCCAGTTACAGGCCGCGAAAAAAGCGACTTACGATTATTTCAAAAAAGACTCTACCTATAAAATAATTGATGACCGTTCACCGGAAAAAGGACCGGTCACCAATGTACTAACTTATCAAAAGGGTGCCTGGGTGCTGCACATGCTCAGGAATTTAATTGGCGACCAGGCATTTAAGGAAGGCATCCGCGCTTATTACAAGAGCTATATGAATGGCCATGCAACTACCAGTGATTTCAGGCACGCTATGGAAAAGTTTGCTGGATTGGATCTGAATATTTTTTTTAATCAATGGCTTTACCAGGGAGGAAACATTGTTCTTGCGGGTTCCTGGAAATATAACAAACAAAAGAAACAAGTAATTGTTACTCTTATGCAAACCCAGGCTATGGAATTCTTATTTGATTTTCCTATTGAAATAGGAATATTCAAAGTGGGAGAACAGCAACCGGTAATCTCAACACACCTATTTAATTCCAGGTCTGTAAAGGTCGTTTTGCCTGTCGAAACGAAACCGGCAAAAGTGACTCTTGACCCGCGAACCGTTCTGCTTGCAAACTGGACATTCGAAGAATCGAAGTAGGTGATCCGGCAAAAGATTTTTAATTGTCTTGCACAAGATCAGGAAGTGAAATGCTGCGTTGGCAGAACTGGGGTAAATCCCGGAAATAGTAGACCATGCTTTTTTCTTTCAATACCTAATTAGTATAATGAGATGATAAACATAATATGGATTTCACTGGTGGTTCTTACTATTTGGTTCAGTATTGTTTTAATAAGAGATTTTATTAAACATAAGAACAACCTGGAAGAGAGCAGTTGGTTGAAAACTTCACTCATCGGTTTCGTGGTGAATTTTTTTGATGTTCTTGGCATCGGCGCATTCGCGCCACAAACGGCTTTGCTAAAATTCACTAAGCAAACAGAAGATAAACTGCTTCCCGGAACACTTAATGTTGCCAATACACTTCCTGTTTTAATTCAGGCATTGATTTTTATTACCGTTATAGAGGTAGAACCGCTTACGTTAATATTGATGCTTTTGTCTGCTGCAGGCGGTGCTGTGCTTGGAGCGGGTATGGTAGCACAATTTTCAGAAAAAAATATCCGCTTGAGTATGGGATTTGCTTTGCTGGTAACGGCTGGCTTCATGCTTGCCCGGAATATGGATTGGATAAAAGGGGGAGGTGATGCTATTGGGTTGCATGGCGGTAAACTCGCGAT
>JANMBO010000085.1:0-4276 GCA_031360425.1 Chitinophagaceae bacterium
TATTCTATCACTTAGTTGAAAACTAAGGAACAATTTTTCGGATAAATGTTTTTTGCCTTGCATAATTCATTCACCACAAAAACTATTCTATTTACGGCTTTATTCACATCCTGTGAGTATCTTAGTTGTGCAACAAGCACATTGGGTTTTATGCAAGTTGGGCTTGACATTGTAACATCAACTTTTTGCAAATCCCAACTTCAGTTCCGGCAGACGAATAACTATCAGTTTTTGTTCTTAATTTCATCAGCAGTTTTTCAATCAGCGGCGGTTGTGGGCAGACGGAATACTAATTCCCAACCTGCAGCAATACCTGATCGTTAACAAATAATGACCGCTCAGCCAGACATGGCACATAACCAATTGCAAGACATTGTAAGCAAATCAAAATATCACATTATGACAATGAAAAATAAAAAGAAGTTGTCTCCAGAACAACGTGAAGAACTACTCAGAGTATTGAAAGTCCGTTTTGAGAAAAACTTGGACCGCCATAAAGGTCTTGAATGGGCTAAAGTACAAGCAAAGCTAGAAGCTAATACTGAAAAACTGTGGTCACTCAATGAAATGGAAACAACTGGCGGTGAACCGGATGTTGTTGGTCATGATAAAAAGACTGGCGAGTACATTTTCTATGATTGTTCAACAGAAAGTCCTAAAGGCCGCAGAAGTGTTTGTTACGACCATGAAGCACTGGAGTCAAGGAAAGAACATAAACCGGAAAATAGCGCTACTGAGATGGCAGCTGGCATGGGCATTGAACTTTTAACAGAAGAACAATATCGAGAATTGCAGAAACTTGGAAATTTTGATACGAAAACATCCAGCTGGGTGAAAACACCTTATGATATTAGAAAACTAGGTGGTGCCATCTTTGCTGATTTCCGTTACGGCAATGTCTTTGTATATCACAACGGTGCAGAATCTTATTACGCAGCCAGGGCGTTCCGTGGTTCGCTAAGGATCTAAATTTTACAAAGACAGCTAAATTTGAATTTAAGACCGGATTACCAGAGAAAGAATTTGCCGAAAGAATTGGGAGGTATTGACGAATAGATAACCTTATATCACGATGACAACCCATGTTTTGTAGTCTGGTTGCTGTATTTAATTCATTCAGGTAATGAACCGTTTTATATTTTGTTTTGTTTACTTCTTTTATTTCACCACCGCCGGTTGGTAAGGCCCACCATTCAGCCATAAATAACGGATACGGCTTAATAGCTTTCTTGCCACTTTCACTATCGCCGCTTTACCATTCTTTCCCCTTTTTATTTGCTCACTGTAATAAATTGCCAGCGCAGGATCAGTTCGTTTGGCCGTCCAGGCGCATTCTACCAGATCGCTTCTTAACTGACGATGTTTTCTTACTGTTATTCTTCCTTTCAGCTCCCGTTCGCCACTGCTGTGCTCCATCGGCATCAACCCGATAAAACTATTGAGATGATAAAAATTTTTGAACCGCTTCATTTCGCCTATCTCCGTTATTAAGGAGGCCGCTGTTAACGGGCCAATCCCTGTTACCGTTCTTAATAAATAATACAGCTTATTATATTTTTTACTGCGCATCAGTTTCCGGATCGCATTACTCACACTTAGCAATTCTTTACGCAACAAATCCATTTCTTTGAGCTGATAATCTAATGTTACCCGGTTTCTGCTTTATTCAAATTCCAGTTTACTTAACCAGGTAACGAAATTCCGGCTCCAGTTCGCATTATCATATTGTTCCGGTACTTCTATTCCTTTATAATCTAAAAAATCTTTGATGCGGTTTTTGCAACGCACCAGGTCTCTCCATATTTTTTTTCGTTGCCGGACCAAGTGCCGGTCGGCTTCCTGTTCTTCAAAAAGAACATAAATACTTCTCAACTGTCCACTACTTAATGCCTGACCTATTCCTCTTGCGTCACGGCGGTCGGTTTTATACTCTTCATCTTTATGTGTATTGGGTATATCGGCCGGATTTACTACCAGGCATTTCTATGCCCAATTGTTTGAACTCCCGCTGCATCCAGTAACCAAACTTGCCGCACTCATAAGCACAAACATAATTTGCCGGGGGTAATTTTGCTCCAGGTAATGATGTAATGCCTGCGGTGCGGGTGGCTGAAGAATGTTGCGGATAAATTGTTCATTCAGGTAAACGGCAGCATTCCAACTGCGTTTGTGTATGTCTATACCAACAGGCACTTTTTGACTTTCAAAACTTGCTGTAACTTTAGTCATGGCGTTTAGAGTTTAATATTGTTAAGAAATATTTTGTAGCTAAAATTATTTTAGACTACTCTTCTCTATACGCCTTTTTTGTTGCATGGGGCATTGTACAAATATTCAAGTATACATAACTTTGCCACCCGACGCATCGCTATTTTTAGAAAAGTCAAACAGAATGACTAAATTTTATTGACTTGAATTATTTGATATTTTATTTAGCTTCTTATAATGACGATTTAAGGAGAAAATTAAGGGGAAAATGATAATAAAACTTAGCCTAGAAATACTTGTTGAATAAAAAGAAAGCAGTATTGATAAAAAAAATACCATCGGGGCAACAAGACTTCTCAAAGTATGGTATTTACGCCAATCACTATTACCAGATACGGTAGAGATATTCTCATTTTTTGAAGAAATATATCGGATTAACCAGCAATTTAATAATCCTGTACTGAAAATATTAAAGCAATAAAATGCATAAGGAATATTCAGACTAAAGTTTTCACTGTAGAAGGCTGATGAAAAAGGCATTATTATTATTGTAAGCAGAAATAATATATTTATCCAGATTAGTTTGTCTGTATATCTCGTTACAAAACCAAATAAGTGGTGATGTGCTTTCCAGTAAATTGCAATAACAAAAAAACTTATAAAAAATGAAACAAATTTCGGTATTAAATCAAGTAAACTTTTTTGAACTTCAACAGTGGAATGGTCAGGAATATGCGGCGCCTTAATTTCAATAATAAGCAATGTCATTGCGATAGCAATTACTGCATCACTAAAAAAAAGTAGTCTTTCAATTTGCAACTTGCTATTAGCTTTTTCCATAAAGTAAAATAGTCTTAAAGAATATCATATTTAAATGATAAAATCACCAAAGTTGGTTTATTTTATCGTAAGTTAAAAAGAAATGCCTAACCATGAATTAAATCAGGAGATAAATATTTATGATATATTAATTGTAACAAAATAAACAGTTCAATAAACGAATTCAGAAGCCACACTGCAAAAGAGTTTGACTTCTGAACTGTTTAGGTAGGGCTCATTAATTAGAGACGGTCGAAATGCAAGATTCTTATATCTGACGGATCGGATAAGCCTGCAACTAACATAGGATTGAGTTTTGCGCAAGCGGTGCGACTGGAAAAAACTCAGCTACATATCGCTATTCAAATTCTGCCTGGGCGGGACGTTTATTAATCGGCATTTTGTTATAAATTGTATTCAGTATTTTTAATAGGCTTTTGTACCGGGCGGGACTACTACTATCACCCCTGCCTGACGCAAAGCCACATCGTTAGGCATAATTTCCCTTTTGGAATTTCAAAAAAAATGAGAATCTTACATATATTTAATTATCCCGATTATGACCAAAGTAAAACCTATACCCGATGGCGTTTCAGCAGTGATGCCAATGTTGGTGTGTCGCAATGTTTCCGCTGAAATAGATTTTTGTATAACCACTTTTGATGCCTTAGAGCTGGTGCGCAGACCCGGGCCAGACAGCAAAGTGGCTCATGCTGCTTTGAGGATTAACGGAGTGATGATCATGATCGAAGGTGAATGGCCAACTCTCTCAAGCCGTTCACCTCAAGCGGATGGAAGTTCGCCTGTAATCATTTATGTCTATGTAGAAGATGTGGACTCGACAATCGAAAAAGCAGTGGCTGCCGGTGCGAGAATACTGCTTCCGACAAAAGACCAGTTCTGGGGTGACAGAACTGGGAGAATCATAGATCCGGAAGGACATGTGTGGACGATCTCGAGCCGGATAGAAGAGACCACGTCTACCGACAGACAGGAGCGCTGGACTAAAGAACTCAATGGTTGATTGTTAGGCGATCCACTCCTTATTCAATTAAAAAAAAAATTAAACTAGAGTCGAGTAGAGCAAGGGCTACCAAGATTAGCAGCACTTACCCTCTCGCAGAACCGTACGTGAACCTCTCGACTCATACGGCTCTTCAGCATCACGTAACCCGTACGGTTATCAGGTTGTCATTAGCTCCTCCCGGATTACTCCGGTTGGCAAAAACTCCCTTGATGCTGTGCTCCC